>JBHJHD010000140.1:0-11606 GCA_050331115.1 Elainellaceae cyanobacterium | reverse complement strand
GTGGCGGTACCGCTGTTTGGCATTCGGCAGCGGGGATGGCGGGCCTATCTGCACCAGTACATTGAGCCAAAGCCAATCATGCTGCCCTTTAACCTGATCGGTGACGTGTCGCGGACGATTTCGCTGGCGGTGCGGCTATTTGGCAACGTGATGAGCGGCACTATGATCGTCGCCATTTTGCTGTCCATAGCGCCGTTACTCTTCCCCGTGGTAATGCAGGCCTTTGGGCTACTGACGGGGCTGATTCAGGCCTATATTTTTGCGGTGCTGGCGATGGTGTTTATTGCCGCAGCAACTGAGGTACAGACCCCCGACACGCTTCAACATGACCCATCCACTACATTAACGGAGACTTCTGATGACTGACGTTGCGCTTGTCGGTATGGCCTCGATTGTGATGGCGGCGCTTACCATTGCCATTGGCTCCATCGCCCCGGCCCTGGGAGAAGCCCGCGCCCTATCTCAAGCCCTTAGCGCGATCGCCCAGCAGCCCGACGAGGGCAATACGATTACCCGCACCCTGTTTGTGGGCATGGCCCTGGTAGAATCGACCGCGATCTATTGCTTCGTGATTACGCTGATTTTGATTTTTGCTAACCCATTTTGGGCTTACGTGACCGCTAACTCAGGGGGGTAGCTCATGCTGATTGATCCCATTACGGTGCTGGCGCAGATTGTCAACTTCTTGCTTCTCGTGCTGTTGCTAAAGCATTTTCTCTACGGCCCCATTACCCGCGCTATGGCCCAGCGAGAGCGAACAATTGCAGAGCAGCTCATGGGGGCTGAGCAGCAAGAAGCCCTTGCTCAGCAGGAGGCTGCTCGACTCGCCCAGATGCAGCAGGATTTTGCCGCACACCGCGACCAGCGGCTCGCGCAGCTGCGATCAGAACTAGACGAGCAGCGGCTGACCCTGCTAAAGCAGGCTGAAGCTGAAGTCAATGCCACCAAGCGCCGCTGGTATCGATCTCTAGACCAGCAAAAAGCGACCGTTCTTCGGAGTTTCCAGCAGCAGGCGATCGCAGTGTTGACCCAAACGCTGCGTCAGGCGCTTAAGGATTTGGCCACGGTCCAGCTAGAGCGGCAGGTGGTGGAGACCTTTCTTGAGCGCCTGGAAACTATGCCAGAGTCAGAGCAACAGATTTTGCAGACAGCGCTACACCAGAGCCCCGCGAGGATTTGCAGCAGCTTTCCGCTTGAAGCGGCAGCTCAGCAGGCCGTCACCGCTGCCCTTCGTAGGCTCTGCAAGCAGCCCACTGAACCGACATTTGAGGTAGACCCGGCACTGGGCTGCGGCATCGTCGTCAGCGTGGCGGGCCATACGCTGGGCTGGAATCTGGCCGCTTACCTCAACGATGTGGAGCGCAGGATAGCTGCCCTAGATTCCCCTACAAATACCGATTCGATACCGCTTTCAGCCTAATGCCATGACCCCAAGCCTCACCCCCCTAGTGACCCAGACTCTCAATCGATTCACCCAGGCGGTAGAGCGGAGCACCCCGCAGCTCGCCTGTCAGGAAGTGGGCACCGTGACGTTTCTAGGCAGCGGAATTGCCCGAGCGACAGGGCTACCCCACGTGCGATCGCAGGAGCGAGTGGTTTTGGCGGATGGTTCTCTGGGGCTAGCTTTCAGCTTAGGCCGAGAGGAGGTGGGACTCGTGCTGCTTGACCCTAGTGAGGGCATCCAGGCCGGAAGCCGCGTGCAGCGCACCGGTCAAGTGATGGATGCGCCCGTAGGAGAACGACTACTGGGGCGGGTGCTCGACGCTACTGGACGGGTGCTCGATGGGGGAGAGCCCCTTGTGGGACTCGAGCGCCGAGCTGTCGAGCAGCCTGCGCCCGCCATCATGGACCGAGCTCCGGTGACGGTGCCGCTGCAGACGGGCATCAAGGTGATTGACGCTCTAATCCCCATTGGACGAGGGCAGCGCCAGCTGATCTTGGGCGATCGCCAAACCGGCAAAACGGCGATCGCCCTGGATACGATACTCAATCAAAAGGGCAGCGGCATGGTTTGCCTCTACTGCGCCATTGGCCAGCGGAGCGATAGCACTGCCCAGCTGATCGCGACGCTGCGCTACCACGACGCAATGCGCTACTGCATCGTGGTGGTGGCCAGCGGCGAAGATGCCCCTGGCCTGCAGTACATCACACCCTACGCCGCCACCACGATGGCCGAATATTTCATGACTCAGGGCCGAGACGTGCTCATCGTCTACGACGACCTGATTCACCATGCGCGCGCCTACCGGGAGCTATCGCTGCTGCTGCGTCGCCCCGCCGGTCGCGAAGCCTTTCCGGGAGACATCTTCTACCTCCACGCCCGTCTGCTAGAGCGGGCGACCTGTCTGCGGACGAATCTGGGGGGCGGCTCCTTGACGGCCCTCCCCATCGTGGAGACCGAGGCCGGTAATCTGTCGGCCTACATCCCCACTAACCTGGTTTCCATTACTGACGGGCAGATCTACCTCACGCCGTCTCTGTTTCAAAAAGGAATCCTACCAGCAGTGGACGTGGGCCGCTCGGTGTCGCGGGTGGGGGGAAAGGCGCAGCTCCCGGCCTACCGCGCCGTAGCAGGAGACCTGCGGCTAGCCTACTCCCAATTCCAAGAGCTGGAATCCTTTGCCCGCTTTGGCACCCGCTTGGATGACGCCACCCTGCAGACCCTAGAGCGCGGTCGCCGCATCCGTGCGGTGCTGCGTCAAGACCAACTCCATCCCCTGACGGTGAGCCAGCAGATTGCGCTGCTGCTGGCGGTCAACAGCGGTCTACTGGACGCGCAGCCCGTAGAGCAGATTGCCCAGCTGGAAGCCTCCCTGGCGCAAGCCGTGGAGGCGCAGCTTCCCGACATTTGCCAGCGCGTTGTGCTAGGAGAGCCTCTAACTGAGCGCGATCGCACTGCGGTGCTGGCGCTATGCGCCACGTTAGGCCAAGATCTATAGCCCTTTTTCCAAAAGACGTCATGCCGACCCCCGCTAGCCTGCACCGCAAAATTCAAAGCGCCGAAGACCTGCAGTCTATTGTTAAAACCATGAAGGCTCTGGCGGCGACCAATATTCGCCAGTACGAGAATGCCGTTGTCGCTCTAAAAAAGCACAGCCACGCGCTCGATCTGGCATTACAGATCGTGATGATTAATTACCCCAAGGCGATTGCCACCCAGCCCGTGCCGCCGCGCCGGATCGGCATTGTCGCCTTTGGTAGCGATCAGGGCATGTGTGGTCAGTTCAACGAGAGGCTTGCAGAGTTTATCGCCACCCGACTCGAAAAGCAGAACGACCCCCATACCCCTGCTATTATTGCCGTTGGCGATCGCCTCGCCGATAGGCTAACCGCTACTGGTTGGCCCATTGCCCGCGGCCTCTCTATTCCAGGGTCTCTAAACGGGGTTACGCCTCTCGTTCAAACCCTGGTGCTCCAGCTCGAAGCCTGGCAAACCGCCAACCACATCGACCACATTTGGACAATTTACAACCGTCCCGGCACTGGGGCAGTACCGCACCCGATCTTACGGCAGCTCTTTCCGCTCAGCACGCTCTACCTGCAGAAGCTCGCCCAGCAGGCCTGGCCGTCTCGCTGTCGTCCCCAACTTCTCACGGACATCAGAAAACTATTCTCGGCGCTGTTTCAACAGCATTTCTTTATCGGTCTCTATCGCGCTTGCGCTGAATCTTTAGCAAGCGAAAATATAACCCGTCTCATTTCAATGCAGACTGCAGAAAAGAATATCGAAGAGCGCTTGTTTGATCTCAAAGCGGCGTTTCAGCAGCAGCGTCAAGACATAATCACCGAGGAGCTACTGGATATTATCTCGGGATTTGAAGCCCTTTCGGGCGATTAGTCTTAACCCATAATTAGTTACCCAGTATGCCGTCCAGCATACTCATAACTTCCTCAAACTATTGATTTACAACCAGACTAGAGGCAACAAAAAGTTCTCTACTCAAGTTTGGTTCTTATGGTACAAACAACTTCTCTAAGCCCGTCTACGACCAGCACCGAAGCTGACCTCGTCCTTAGGTTTGAGGCCATCGGCATTGCCGATATTCCTCGGGTTGGGGGCAAAAACGCCTCCCTCGGAGAAATGATCCAGCAGCTCAGCCCGCGAGGGATTCGGGTTCCCACAGGCTTTGCGACCACGGCCTTCGCCTACCGTCACTTCATTCAGCAGGCGGGCCTGGAAGAAAAGCTGCGATCGCTCTTCATTGGCCTCAATACAGAAGACGTGGGCGCGCTGCGGCACTGCGGGCGTCGGGCTCGGGCTTTGATTTTGGAAACGCCCTTTTCTAAAGAGCTGCAGGAGGCTATTGCCCAAGCCTATGAGCGGCTTTGTGCCGACCGACCCAACGGGGCTACCGACGTGGCAGTGCGCTCTAGCGCCACAGCTGAAGATCTTCCCGACGCCAGCTTTGCCGGTCAGCAGGAGACCTACCTCAACGTGCACGGCGTTAAAGGGGTCCTAGAGGCCTGCCACAAGTGCTTCGCCTCCCTGTTTACCGATCGCGCCATTTCCTACCGCACCCTCAAAGGCTTCGACCACTTCAGCATTGCCCTTTCCGTCGGGGTGCAGCAGATGGTGCGCTCTGATTTGGCCACCTCTGGCGTTACCTTCTCCATCGATACGGAAACGGGCTTCAAGAATGCGGCGCTAGTCACCGCCGCCTATGGCCTCGGCGAGAACGTGGTGCAAGGGGCCGTTAACCCCGACGAGTATCTGGTGTTTAAGCCGACGCTGCAGCAGGGCTACCGCCCCATTTTGAAGAAGCGGCTGGGCAGTAAAGAGATCAAAATGATCTACGACGAGGGGGGCAGCAAGCTCACCCGCAACGTGCCCGTGTCCAAGGGCGATCGCCAGCGGCATGCCCTCAGCGACGACGAAATTCTCACGCTTGCCCGCTGGGCCTGCATCATCGAAGACCATTACTCCGCGGTGCGGGGCACCTACACCCCTATGGATATTGAGTGGGCCAAAGACGGCCTCAGCGGTGAGCTGTTTATCGTGCAGGCTCGCCCAGAAACCGTGCAGTCCCAGAAGTCGGACGCGGTGCTGCGGCGCTACTCTCTCCAAGCCGACGTTAAAGCGCTGACGCCCCTGACCACGGGGCAGGCCGTCGGGGAGATGATCGGTCAGGGCAAAGCCCGCGTCATCCAGTCTGCGCAAAACATTGCGAATTTCCAGGCGGGTGAGGTGCTGATCACTCAGCGCACTGACCCGGACTGGGAGCCGATTATGAAGCAGGCGAGCGCCATCGTTACGGACCAAGGGGGCCGCACCTGCCACGCCGCCATCATTGCCCGGGAGCTGGGTATTCCAGCAATTGTGGGGTGCGGTGACGCCACCAAGAGAGTGCCCGCAGGCCAGACCGTGACGGTGACCTGTGCCGCTGGGGAAGTGGGCAGCGTCTACGGGGGCCTGCTGCCGTTCCACGTCGAGGAAACCACCGTCGACAATCTGCCCCATACCCGCACCCAAATCTTAATGAACGTCGGCAACCCAGAAGAGGCGCTGCGCCTGGCCGCCATCCCCTGCGACGGGGTCGGGCTAGCCCGGATGGAGTTCATTATTGCGAACCATATCAAGGTGCACCCTCTGGCGCTGCTGAACTTTGACCAGCTTGGCGACACTGCCGCTAAGCGGAATATCACCGCCCTAACAAGGCTCTATGACCACAAACCCGACTACTTCATCGAGCAGCTCAGCCAGGGCCTGGGCACCATCGCCGCCGCCTTTTATCCCAAGCCCGTGGTGATTCGCCTCTCAGACTTCAAAAGCAACGAGTACGCCAACCTGCTGGGGGGGAAAGACTTTGAGCCAGTGGAGGAGAACCCCATGCTGGGCTGGCGCGGCGCGTCTCGCTACGCTGACCCACGCTACCGCGACGCCTTTGCGCTGGAATGCCGAGCCCTGCGGCGGGTGCGGGAGGATATGGGCCTCACCAACGTCGTCCCCATGGTGCCTTTCTGCCGTACCCCGGACGAGGGGCGGCAGGTGCTGGCGGAGATGGCCCGTCACGGGCTAGTGCGCGGTGAGGATGAACTGCAGGTCTACGTCATGTGTGAGATTCCCAACAACGTGATTTTAGCGGAGGAATTCAGCGAAATCTTTGACGGGTTTTCTATCGGCTCTAACGACCTCACCCAGCTCACCCTAGGGCTGGACCGCGACTCGGCTCTGGTGGCCCACCTGTTCGACGAGCGCAGCAGCGGCGTCAAAAGCGTTATTCGCACGGCCATTAAGCGGGTGAAGCGGTGCCAGCGCAAAATCGGCATCTGCGGCCAGGCCCCCAGCGACTATCCGGAGTTTGCTCAGTTTCTGGTGGAGCAGGGCATCGACTCTATTAGCCTCAACCCCGACTCTGTACTGAAAACCACGCTGGCCGTCGCCGCCATCGAGCAGAGCCTTACCGAATCTGCAGGAGGGACTTCAAATGCTAGCTAAAATTCTCGTGGCTATTGATAACTCAGCCGCTAGCTCTAGGGCTTTTGAGACTGCCCTAGAGCTGACCCAAGCGTTGAAAGCTGAACTTGTCCTGGTTCATGCACTAGACGTATTCGACCCGGCCAGCCCTGAGCGTCCGGCAATCTCGGCAACAAGCTACTCCATCCAGCTCGATGAGATGCTGCGAAAAAACTATGAACAGCGCTGGGCTGAGTTTGTAGCTCACTACGACGCGCTGCTAAAGCAATACCAGGAAGAGGCCGAGGCGGCAGGCGTGAGCACCAGCTACATCCAGCCTTACGGTTGCCCAGGTTCTGCAATCTGTGAAGCGGCTCGGGTAAGCGACGCCGACTTGGTTATCGTGGGTAGCCGCGATCGCTCGGGCTTGAGGGAGCTTATTCTCACCAGCATCAGCAGCTACCTCATGCATCACGCGCCCTGCTCCGTGATGGTGGTCCATGCCAATGACGTTCGCCACCAACTCCCACAGGCGGAGTCAGCACTCAGGGCTGCTACCCCCTTTGATCCTGCCTATTCCCCTTAAAACTTTGAATCTTCAAAGGAGAGATTATGTTTCAAAAGATCCTTGTCGCTCTAGACAGTAAAGAGTCCTGTGCCCCTCTTTTTGAAAAAGCCTTAGCGCTAGCTCAAGCAACGGGAGCAGAGCTAATGTTGATAAGCGTATTGACCCTGGACAATGCTGGCAGCATGTACCCGCCACAATTCTATGGGCTCACCTACTCGCCGATAGATGTTGACGACAGCGTTTGGAATATTTACAAGGAGCGCTATCAAGCGGAAGAGACTGCTGGGCGGAAGCTGCTGCACAAGTTTAAGGCTCAAGCTACAGAGGCTGGGGTACCCACTCAGTCGGATCAGGTGGTGGGCAGTCCGGGGCGGCAAATCTGCGACGCGGCCAAGGACTGGAATGCTGACCTGATTATAGTAGGTAGTCACGGGCGCAAAGGGCTAGGCGAACTGTTGCTCGGCAGCGTCAGCAACTACGTCATGCACCACGCCCCCTGCTCAGTACTCGTAGCCCACAAGGCTGTAGCGCGCCAGCCGGACGCTCAAGCCCCTGATCAAGCTTCTGCTCAAGCCACCGATCTAGCCACCGCAGCTGAGTCATGACGACTGCTATGACAAGTGACGCTCACGCAGCCGATAAGCGGCTACGGAAGCTAGAAGCCACCTTAAAGCGCTACCAGCATCAACCCGACGCGCTGATCGAAGTGCTGCACACCGCCCAAGAGCTGTTTGGCTATCTCGATACGGACTGCCTGCTGCACATTGCCCAAAGCATGCGATTGCCCCCCAGCCAAGTGTATGGCGTGGCCACCTTCTACCATTTCTTCTCCCTAGCGCCTAAGGGGGTCCACAGCTGCATCGTCTGCATGGGTACGGCCTGCTACGTCAAGGGGGCGGCGCAGCTCCTCAGCACGCTGGAGCAAACCACTGGCGTTCAGCCCGGCGAGACGACCCCAGATGGTCAGCTCTCCTTGATAACGGCCCGCTGCCTCGGGGCCTGTGGAATAGCCCCGGCGGTGGTATTCGATGACCAGCTAGAGGGGCATCAGACCCCCACCACTGTGGGCGATCGCCTCCGCCACTGTTTGGAGAACTCACGGCCTAGAGAACTAACAGCCTAAAGAACTAACGACCTAGAAGATAACGGCTAACGGCCCATGGATCTACAGAACCTCCGCCAGCTTGTGACTCCCTCACAAACGCCCTATCGCATCCGCTGCTGCACTGTCGGCGGGTGCCTTGCCGCCAATAGTCTCGCCGTCAAAACCCAGCTTGACGCCGCCGTCAGTGAGGCTGGCCTTGAGGATCACGTTGCAGTGAGTAGCGTGGGGTGTTTGGGGCTGTGTAGCCAGGGACCGCTCGTGCAGATCGACCCCACCCGCGATCTTTACTGCCGCGTCACCCCCGAGCAAGCGCCGCAGATTTTAGCTGCTGTCTCCGCTAATCCCTCCGCTAATCCTGCTCCCTCGGCGATCGCCTCTGTACCTCCTGCCACCCCCTTATCCTCCGATTTACCCTTCTTCACCCGCCAGCAGCGCATTGTGCTAGAAAATAGCGGCCACATCGACCCAGAGTGCATCGAAGACTATATCGCCGCCCAGGGCTACGAGGCCCTGTACCACTCCCTGCGGGAGATGCAGCCCCAAGAGGTGGTCGAGGTAATCACCCGAAGCGGCCTACGGGGCCGAGGCGGCGCGGGTTATCCCACCGGGCTGAAGTGGTCTACGGTGGCGAAGATGCCGCCGGGGCAAAAGTACGTGGTGTGCAACGCCGACGAAGGCGACCCCGGAGCCTACATGGACCGCAGCGTTCTAGAGAGTGACCCCCACCGAGTGCTGGAGGGGATGGCGATCGCCGCCTATGCCGTGGGAGCCAGCCAGGGTTATATCTACGTTCGTGGAGAATATCCCTTGGCCATCAGCCACCTGAAAACGGCGATTCGTCAGGCCAAGCACCATGGCTTACTGGGTAGCCAAATTTTTGACTCTCCTTTCAACTTTCGGATTGATCTGCGCATTGGGGCGGGAGCCTTTGTCTGTGGGGAGGAAACCGCCCTCATGGCTTCCATTGAGGGGAAGCGCGGCATTCCTCGTCCGCGGCCTCCCTACCCAGCGGAGTCTGGTCTATGGGGTTGCCCGACGTTGATTAATAATGTGGAAACCTTTGCCAATATTGCCCCTATCGTTCGGAATGGAGCCGACTGGTTTACCGCCATTGGTACGGAGAACAGTAAGGGCACTAAGGTTTTTTCCCTTACAGGTAAGGTGACGCACGCTGGGCTGATTGAAGTGCCCATGGGCATTACCCTGCGGGAAATCGTGGAGGACATCGGGCAGGGAGCGCCGGACGGAGCGTTGGTGAAAGCGATTCAGACCGGGGGACCGTCGGGGGGCTGCGTGCCGACTGTGGCCTTCGACACCCCCGTGGACTACGAGTCGCTGAAGGTGCTGGGCTCCACCATGGGTTCGGGCGGCATGATTGTGATGGACGAGACCACGCGCATGGTGGACGTGGCTCAGTTTTTCATGGAATTTTGCATGGATGAGTCCTGCGGCAAGTGCATCCCCTGTCGGGCCGGTACGGTGCAGCTCTACCAGCTTTTAACTAAGTTCAAGACTCACCAGGCAACACCAGCCGACCTAGAGCAGCTAGAAGCCCTATGCGACATGGTCAAGCACACCAGCCTCTGCGGCTTGGGGCAGGCGGCGCCTAACCCTGTTTTGAGCACCCTGCGCTATTTCCGAGATGAGTATTTGGCCGCTATGACTGAAGCACCGACATCGCTAAGCCATCCAGTTAATGCATCATAGTCCGAGGACATGTCTACCATGAGATACGACGCTAGACCAGAATCATCCGGTAGCAACAATCTTCAACAAATCGCATTGACCAATGCGTTTCGCCTCGCCATTGCGTGGGATCTGATCACGACCTTCCTAGGGATGCTAATCGTACTTGGCAGTATGGGCTTCATTGCTCTGGGGCTCAGTATCGTAGGCACCTCAGCCGTTGGAGCGTTCAACTTCTCGACAAAGGCGATCTGGGGACGAGGGGGCCTCAGGCCCGGAGAAGCACTCCCCCTCAAAATCGCTTGGGTTGTAGCGATCGCCCTTGATTTTTGGACCTCCCTGGCGTGCAACGCCGCCTATATTGCCCTTGGAAAGGTTGCCATCAATTTGCCCCGAACCGTGGGTGAGGTGCTGGTGCAGCTCAATATCGGGCAGCTTCTAATCGTTCTATTCGTCACGATTTTAGCCACTATCAGCCCCATGCTGGAAGGCTACCGGCGCGATCGCAATCCAAAGGTGCTCTAGAGCCAACAGGAGCTTGATACAGTATGGCCGTCAAAACTCTAACTATCAATGACCAGCTTGTCAGCGCTCGCGCCGAGGAAACCTTGCTGGATGCGGCGACAGCGGCGGGCATTCATATCCCTACCCTCTGCTATCTAGATGGGGTTTCCACTGTGGGGGCTTGCCGCCTCTGCCTTGTAGAGGTAGAAGGTCAGTCTAAATTGCTACCCGCCTGCGTTACCGCTGTGGAAGAAGGGATGGTGGTCCAGACCCACACCGAACGACTGAACGCTTACCGCCACATGATTGTGGAGCTGCTGCTCGCCGAGGGCAATCACGTCTGCGCGGTCTGCGTCTCTAACGGCAGCTGCGAGCTCCAAGATCTGGCAGTAGAGATGGGGGTTGACCATGTAACAGTGGCTTATCAATTTCCCCAGCGGTCGGTTGATATATCCCACGATCGCTTTGGCCTCGACCATAACCGCTGCGTACTCTGCACCCGCTGCATCCGGGCTTGCGACGAGCTAGAGGGCGCTCACACTTGGGATATGGCCGGTCGCGGGGCGACCTCCCACGTCATCAGCGATCTCAGCCAGCCCTGGGGGGAGGCGTCGAGCTGTACGTCCTGCGGCAAATGCGTCAATGCCTGCCCAACGGGGGCGCTATTTCATCGCGGGAGCACGGCGGGCGAAATGGAGCGCGATCGCGACCAGCTCAGCTTCATTACCGCCGCTCGCCAAAATAAGCAGTGGCTGCGATAAGCGTAAGCATCATCATAAGTTCCCCAATATTTGTATTTAGAGTTTAAGGCATACGGGCAGTAGATACCTTCTACCCTAAATCACTCTGTATTGAGCAAGAGAGATCGCTAATTAACTCAAACAATCTCCACAATAAAGATTCTGAATATGACATCTCAACAGGCAACAATAGCACCCCCTAGAACAGTCCTCAGCGTTCAAAATACAACAGTTTACTATGGTTCAGCCCCAGGGCTATTTCATTCTAAAGAGTTTGCTGAGACGGTCAAGGCAAAAGCCGCACAGACGCTGTGCCTGAGCCATATTACCAAACCCAAACTCTCGATAGAGGTTCAGGGCCAAGTTTCGGGCCAACGTCCAAATTTGAGGTAGTGGCACCGTCCGTATTCGGCAAGCATCTTCCCCTTGAGTTACATCTCGTACATAATGCACCTTGTTCTCAACTCCCCAGTAGCTGCGGATACGCTCAGCAAAGCATTTTGCAGATTCCGACAGCGATGAGATGTAGTAGCGCACTTGAGGCTGACCGACAAATAGGACGTCGCCTTTCCACTCATCGCGCCTCGCCTCGACCCGAATGATGCTGCG
>JBHJHD010000139.1:0-10543 GCA_050331115.1 Elainellaceae cyanobacterium | reverse complement strand
GCAGCCCGCCCCCGACCCGGACCCGGACCCCGCCCCACACCCCGCACCCGACCCACACCCGGAACCCGATCCCCACCCTCAGCCCGAACCGCAGCCGGAGCCCGAACCCGAGCCCGAGGTCACTTCTCAAAACGTTCTTTTCCCCCCAAACGCGACAGGAACGATCGTGTCAGGGCGCGGCGCGCCCAATCAAATTCAGCGCTATCGGTTGAGAGCCGCTGCCAATCAAGTGCTTCAGGCGGAGGTGCTGCGGGGTGACGTTGTGCTCACAGTGCGCAGCCCAGATGGAACTATCCTCAGCGGCGCTAGCGGCGTGAGCGCGATTGAGACGAGAATTCCCCGAGCCGGAGACTATCAGGTCGACGTTGTGCCGGAGGCCCCCGGTCCGTTCATGGTAGATTTAAGCATCGTTAACCTAAACTAATCCTTGAGTACGCTACTGATTGCTGGGGCAGCTGCAAAGGCGGGGAAAAGTACGCTGGCTGCTGCTTTAAACGCCTACTGGCAGACCCGTTCGGCAGGGCGATCGCTGACCTTATTTAGCCCAGCTGCACCCTTTGATGAATCGTCTGACGAAAGCGCTGCGTGGCTAGACTTGGCCCAGACCTGGCGACAGCTTGGCGAGCTGTCCGGCAATAATGAGGCTTCTAGCGATCGATCGCGTGATGACGGTTTTGTGCTGCTGGAGCTGCCGGGTGAGCTGGGCACTCCCCTGACGCCGGAGGTGACGGTGGCAGACCTGGCCTGGGACTGGCGGCTGCCGACGGTGTTAGTGGTTCCTGTCGCTGGCGGAATGGTGGCGCAGGCGATCGCCCATGTGGCGCTGGCCCGCCAGTCTCGGGTGCATCTCAAGGGCATCGTGCTCAACCACCGCGGGCCCGCCCCAGAAGCGGCTGCTCAGGGGGCGCTAATTCAGTCCCTCACCCAGATTCCCATCCTTGGGACGCTCCCCTACCTCACAGACCCTACAGACTCCGCTGCGCTCGCGGCGGCGGCGGCTCAGCTCGACCTAGAGCGTCTGTTCCCCATGTCGGTGCTGGCGTCGAGGCTAGCAATCACAAGCTGATCGCGGGCTTTTGCGACACGGCAGATCTAGAGCGGCCGCAGCGAAGATGCTAAAGCGAAGACGCTAAAATCGTAGGCATATACCCAGCCCGCGCTGCTCAGCGCCAGCTCCTACCCCTTACCCCACTGCTGCAACGTCCTATGGTTACTGCTCCTAAGCGTCTCAGCTCTCCCATTCGGCCGGCAATTCAGGCGCTGCAGTCGCAGATTGTGCAGTGGCGGCGCGGGTTTCACCAAAAGCCTGAACTTGGCTTTTGTGAGCACCTGACGGCCAGCTTTGTGACCCAAAAACTAGCGGAATGGGGCATCCCTCACCAGGCGGAGGTAGCCCGTACTGGAGTTGTAGCCCAAATTAGAGGCGATCGCCCTGGACCGGTGCTGGCCATTCGCGCCGATATGGACGCGCTCCCTATCCAAGAGGCTAACTCAGTCCCGTACCGCTCTCAGCACGACGGGGTCATGCACGCTTGCGGTCACGACGGGCACACGGCGATCGCCCTGGGCACGGCCTACTATCTGCAGCAGCACCGCCGCGAGCTATCGGGAACGGTAAAGCTGATTTTTCAGCCGGCTGAGGAGGGCGTAGACGGCGGCGGCGCGAAGCCCATGATTGAGGCGGGGGTGCTGGAAAACCCCAAAGTCGACGGCATCATCGGCCTGCACCTGTGGAACAACCTGCCGCTGGGTACTGTGGGCGTACGCTCTGGGCCGCTGATGGCCGCTGTTGAACTGTTTGACTGCACGATTCGCGGCAAGGGCGGTCATGGGGCCATTCCCCACCAGACCGTGGACTCCATCGTGGTCGCGTCCCAAGTGGTGACGGCGCTGCAGGCGATCGTGGCTCGCAACCTAGACCCCCTCAAGGCGGGCGTAGTCACCGTGGGTTCGTTTCATGCCGGTAAGGCCCACAACGTCATTGCCGATTCTGCAACCCTAAGCGGCACGGTGCGCTACTTTGATGCCGCCCTAGACGGCTTCTTCCAGCGGCAGATTGAGCAGACCATCGCCGGAATTTGTCAGGGATACGGCGCCACTTGCGCGCTAGACTACTGGCAGCTCTACCCGGCAACCATCAACGATGCGGCCATGGCGGAGCTGGTGCGATCGGTGGCGGAGACGGCGGTGGAAACCCCGGCGGGCGTGGTGCCCAACTGTCAGACTATGGGCGGGGAGGACATGTCGTTCTTCCTTCAGCAAGTGCCGGGCTGCTACTTTTTCCTGGGGGCCGCCAACGCTGAACGAGGGCTGGACTACCCCCACCATCATCCCCGGTTTGACTTTGACGAGTCCGCTTTGGCCATGGGCGTAGAGCTATTTGTCCGCTGTACTGAGCGCTTTACAAGCAGCGCTTTATAATCTATAGCTTTATAAGCTATAGCCTTACAACCTGCGCTTTATAACCTATGACTAACGCCGCAAGCCCCCAACCCAGCGCCAAGAGGACTAAGGTCAGACCGCCCGCCCGCGATGCCGAGCTAGGCCGGCTGTCAGATCTATTGCCTGCGTCGGGGCGCATGTGGTGCAAGCTGGTGAGCCAGCCTAACCAGCGGCAGGCGATCGCAGCAAACTTGCCCAAGCTCTGGAGCCGCATCTGCACCATTACCATCAATCTTGACCTATGGCACAAGCTGCCCCAGGCTCAGCGCGACCTGCTGCTGCTGCACGCCGCCTGCCGGGGTACGGCGGTTCGCTGGATAGAACCAGGGCTGTATCAGGGGGGGCTAGGCGTTGGGCTGGCGGTGCTGCTGGTGGAGGCGGTTCGCGGAGATGCGGCAGGTATCGTGGTGTTTGGCGGGATCAGTGCGCTGGCGGCCCGGCAAATCTGGCGATCGGTTCACAGCGTTCAGGCAGAGATGAACGCCGATGCCCATGCGATACGGGTTGCGACCCGGCGCGGATATGGGGAGGCAGAGGCGGCGCAGCACCTAATAGCGGGCATTAAGGCGCTGCCCAAGATTGACGGGCGGGTGAGCACGGCAGATGAGCTGCTGCGATGTCAGGCGCTCAAATCCACTGCGCGACCGGATCTTGTGCCGTAGGCTGGCCCGAGCGCTGGCCTGATACACTGGCCTCAGAAAGCTTCACTCGCGGCGCGCTTGGTCATGGAACTTGTCGGCTATTTTGCTCTATTTATTGTCAGTTTAGCCGTTTTAGTTAAAGCCTCAGATGTATTTACCGACGCCGCTGAGCGGCTCGGGCTCTCTTTAGGGCTGCCTCCCTTCATTATCGGTGTCACCATTGTTTCCATCGGCACCTCCCTACCAGAGCTGATCTCATCGCTGTTTGCCGTTTTTGAAGGCGCCCCCGAAGTGGTGGTTAGTAACGCGGTGGGCTCCAATATCGTCAATATATTTCTGGTGATTGGCACTGCCGCTATTCTGTGCAAAGGGCGGTTGACCATCACCTATGACCTGGTCAACGTGGACCTGCCCTTATTCGTCGGGTCAGCTTTTCTGCTGGGCCTTGTCGCTCTCGACCGGCGCTTTTCCCAAGGGGAAGCGGTGCTTTTTTTGCTGGGCTATATGGTCTATACCATCTACGTGACCCTTGGCAGCCGGTTGGAGGATAATCCTGCCAACGGGGCTGGTGACGATCATGACGACCTGCCGCCGCCGCCCTCACGCCGGCAGGCCGCCCTATTGCGCAACGGCCTGTTGGTCGTCGGCAGCGCCCTGTTTATTTTTCTAGGCGCGCGCTACACCATCAGTTCTCTGATTCAAATTTCAGATACGCTTCAGATTGGGCGCGATATTATTGCCGTGACGGCGGTCGCTCTGGGAACTTCGCTGCCGGAGCTGCTGGTAACCATCAATGCAGCGCGTAAGGGGCAGGCCGAGATTGCCGTGGGCAACGTCCTCGGCTCGAATATCTTCAATACGTTTGTGGTGATGGGCGGGCCGGGACTGATAGGCGGCCTGCCGGTGTCTGACGCCACCGTGACGACGGGGCTACCCACAATGATTGCGGGTACCATACTGATGTTTTTTGCCACCCAGGATAAGCAGCTGTCCTCTTGGGAGGGCTGGCTGTTTTTCATCATTTACGCCTGGTTTATTGGTACGACGTTTGGGTTGTTGTAGGGTGTGGGGATGGCAATCCCAACGCCGTCTGCAGCGATCGCCGCATCACCTCTACCGGGGCAGGCTGCTGCAGCCACAGCTCTAGGGCCACTGCCCCCTGCCGAACCAGCATCTCTAAGCCATCGACGGCGATCGCCCCTCGTTCTTTGGCCTGCTGCAGAAACCGGGTGGGGCTGGGGTTATAGATCAGGTCGTAGGCGACGCAGTCAGCAGGCAGCGCCTGCCAGTGATCATCGAGGGGAGAGGCTTCTTCGTGGGGATGCATGCCGATGGGGGTAGCGTTGACCACCAAATCGCTGCTGGGCAAAAGCTGCGGCACCTCTGCCCAGGAATGCACCGACAGCGTTGCCGGAGGCGTAAGCTGCCAGCTGCGCTGAAACAGGTCCAGCGCCTCGGGCCGCCGACCTACAGCGCGAATGGTCTTACAGCCGAGCTGTACGCAGCCTGCCACCACAGCGCGAGCGGCTCCGCCGTGGCCTAAAATTAGCGCCTCGCCCCAGTCGCGCTCCATTGGCGTCAGCGGTGCGACAAAGCCGGCTACGTCGGTATTAGTGCCGCTCCAACCCGTCTCTGTGCGCCACACGGTGTTCACTGCCCCCACCGAAATCGCCAGGTCACTCACCTTGTTGAGCAGTGGCATGATCGCCTGCTTGTGGGGAATTGTGACGTTGAAGCCCTTTAACCCGACGGCATCAAAGCCCTGGATAGCCTGCTTGAGGTAATCTGGCGCGATGGGAAAGGGGAGATAGACGAAATCGGCTCCCAAGTGGGCGATCGCCGCGTTATGCATCACAGGGGAGAGAGAATGGGCGATGGGGTGGCCGATGACGCCCAGCAGTTGGGTAGTTCCAGTAATCATGGGGGTTGTTATGGCAATTGAGCGCCCAGGCAATCTTGCTTTGAGGCGTGAGGTGACGATCAGAGCTATCAAGGAACTATAGCAATTGTTCTGATGCATTATGACAATTGCGCGCGCTGTTGCCTACAATACTTGAGGCTTTCACGCGGCCCGTATTGTCCTAAGCAGCAGCGCCAACGCAATACGCCAACGCAATAGAGTATCAGAGAACAATAGCGCCGACACTCGGAACGCTTTTTGGAGAAGACGAGCTCCTAGATACGCCCGTCCCATCCCAGGCGAGGTTTATTGCTTAAAAACTGCTGTCGCTGTCCAGATTGGCCAATCACCCGATCATTACCCGCTCCGGCTTCAGCGGTGTCGCGCCCGCGCCCTGCGCTGATAACGTCGTTACCCGCTCCAGGCGATGTCATGGACGATGGCTTCTAAAATACTGTCAGTCTCTTGTTTAATAAAAAAGTGACCTTCACGAAAAAAACGCGCTTTAAATGCTTGAGACGTCTGTGATCTCCAAGCCTCAATGCTCTGCGGGTTGACCTTTTCGTCTAGCAACCCTCCAAACGCGGATATTGGACAGTCTAAGGGCTCCTCAGCCGTATAGATATAGGTCTCGTTGATTTCAAGATCCGCTCGCAGCGTCGGTAATATTGCACTCATCAGCTCATCATTTTGAAGAACTGCTTCTGGTGTACCGCTGTAGCGCCGTAGCTCCATTTTTAGGTCATGGTCGCAGAGTGAATAGCTCCAGGGAGGGTGCATTGGAATCTGTGGCGCTTGGCGAGCAGATACAAACAGTCGGAGCGGCAGAGGAACTCCCTGATCACGAAGCGATCGCATCCACTCAAAGCAAATCAGTGCGCCTACACTATGGCCAAAGCAAACATATGGCCGATCTAGGTAGGGCAAAACGTTAGACGTTATTGACGCTATAAGAGGCTGAAGGCTATTGAATACAGGCTCTCGCAGCCGAATTTCGCGCCCAGGCAGACGAAGGGCGCACACCTCGATATCATCGCCTGTAAGTTTCTCAAAAGACCAGCCGCGAAACACTGACGCGCCAGCGCCAGCATATGGAATACAGAACAAGCGCAGGGAGGCATTGGGTTTGGGTTGTGGACAAAAAATCCAAGGCGATAGTCTATTCATCGATGCAGTGGCTAGTTGACAGCTGTTGCCATTCTCATTCCTTTTTATTTATGTGGTTATCTTGCGCAGTCGTTCGAGCTGTTTTGGCTCGTCTTTTCGCTCCCACCATCCCACCAGCAATTATCGTCACTAAGACCTCCCCAAGAGCACAGATAGATTTGCCCAAAGCCCATCTGCCTTAGCGAACCTCATACCCAAATAAATTCGGGTCTATCACATCGCTCAGCTCCCCCAAGCCATACTCCGCCCACCGCTGACTCACCTTTTGGGCCATCTCCGGGTCAGAGGCCAAAGGCTCGCCCCAAGGATGATCCGTCTCCGGGGCCACCTTTGTTGTAGCGTCAATGCCCATCCGTCCCCCCAGCCCCAGCCGCTCACTGGCAAAATCTAGGGTGTCGAATGGCGTCTCCGGCAAAATGAACACGTCCCGCACTGGGTCCACCTTTGAGGTAATCGCCCACACCACCTGACGTGGGTCGCGGATATTGATGTCCTTATCTACCACAATCACAAACTTGGTGTAGGTGAACTGGGGCAGCGCACTCCAAAACGCCAGCGCCGCCCGCCGCGCCTGACCGGGGTAGGCCTTGTCGATGGAAATGATGGCCGCCTTGTAGCTCAGCGCCTCCATGGGCAAAAAGAAGTCCACAATCTCCGACACCTGCTGCCGAAGAATGGGGGTATAAATACGGTTCAAGGCGATCGCCATAATCGCCTCTTCTTTCGGCGGGCGACCGCTAAAGGTGGTGAGGTAGATGGGGTCGCGGCGGTGGGTCATGCAGTGGAAGCGTACCAGGGGCGAATCTTCCACGCCGCCGTAGTAGCCCATGTGGTCACCAAAGGGGCCGTCGGGCAGCGCCTCGCCGGGGGTGATGGTGCCCTCCAGCACAAAAACCGAGTCGGCGGGCACCTCTAGGTCTACCGTCTTACACTTGCCCAAATTCACGCCGCTGCCGCCGTAGAGCCCCGCAAACAGCCACTCCGACAGGTCCACCGGAATGGGCGTCGCCGCCGCCATAATGATCAGCGGGTCTACCCCCAAGGCGATCGCTATCTCCAGCTTTTTCCCCTGCTCTGCCGCCTTACGCAGGTGCCGCGCCCCGCCCCGCACCGAGAGCCAGTGCACCGCCATGGTGGTGGCAGACTGCAGCTGCAGCCGGTAGACGCCCACGTTGGGGGTGCCGGTTTCGCAGTCTTTAGTAATCACTAGCCCTAGGGTGATAATCTTGCCCGCGTCGCCAGAGTAGGGGCGAATCATGGGAATTTTGTTCAGATCTAGCCCCTCCTTCACCACCACCTGATGGCAGGGTGGCAGCAAATCGCGCCCCGGCTTGGCCTTCACCACGTCAAACAGCAGCTTGCCAAACTCGACAGCCTGGCCAATTTTCTTGGGGGGCTTGGGCTGCTGCAGCATGCCCAGCTTTTTACCTAGGGTCTCTAGCTCCTCGGGCGCTTCCATATTCATAGACCAGCAGGCCCGCTCCACGGTGCCCAGGGTGTTGATGGCAATGGAATAGGGGGAGCCGATGACGTTTTCGAACAGCAGGGCCGGCCCACCGGCCTGCAGCACCCGGTTGGCAATCTCGGCGACCTCTAGGTCTGGGTTGACAGGGGCGGTGATGCGGTGCAGGCGATCGCGCTCTTCGAGCTGCTTTAGAAAACCCCGTAAGTCTCTGGCCATGGTTGCGGTTGGGTGGAAGTGGTTAAGGAATGTTAAGTCTCTTCCTCATTAAACCGCGTTTGGCGGGCGAGTGCATGGGTCATGCGTCTGGACGGCCCTACCGCCACGGCAGCCCTGGCGGAGCGAAGACCTGCTCGACGGTCAGCCCTAGCTCAGGTAGCTTAGCGCTTTTAAGCGGTTCCGCGCCCGTGAACCGCTCTACCCCGTACTTACCCTCGATAAGCCGCAGCACCTCTGGACGCCGACTTTGGAGCGTACTAGGTAGGGCTCTTGAATTGCTTTGATATGCGCTTTTAGCGCCTCTTGGAAGTTTTCCACGACGTCGGCGTGAGCTGCTGTAGGGTCATTCAACTCGATGACTCTCCCTTTAACCAGTTCGGTGCGCCGTCCGTCGTAGGGCTGCTGCTGGTATTCCTCATAGGTGACTAGCTGCGTCGCGGTCATGATGTTTACGTCCTGTGGTGATGGAGGCGTTGTCTACATCAGCGTCTTAGGCTAAAGATAGCAGCCGAAAGTGGGGAAATGCATCCTGCGATTGAGGCGATCGCTTGCATTGATGAGGCGATTGCTCGACCTAGTGATTAAGCTCTTATACGCAGGCTAGTCAACCTTGGTCGCAATCCACCAGGTCGTCCCACCAGCATTCTTAACCCCGCCCCGCTTATCCTCATCCTCCTTCTTGACGGGCGCTTGCACTGAAGTAGCCCCAGCAGCGATCGCCTTTTCATAGATCGCATCCACATCCTCAACTAGAATGCACTCACATCTTTGCTCACCTTGCATTCGACTGCAGGACAGCTTTAGCTTTGATTTTCTTCAGCAGGCTTGTCGCAGTTAATCATCCAGGGAACCCCAAACTGATCGACCAACATGCCAAATCGCGCCGCCCAGAAGGTCTCCTGGATGGGCATTTTAACGGTTCCGTTTTCTGACAGGGCCGCAAACGTGCGCTCTGCCTCTTCTACGTCGTTGATGGCAAGCATGATTGACGTTCCCTGGGGCTTCTCGTATTGCTCCGGCGGGGAGTCTACCCCCATCAAAACGCGATCGCCCAGCTTAATCTCAGCATGCATGACCTTACTGTGCCAGTCAGCAGGAATCTCGCCTTCCATAGGCGATCCCTTGTAGGGCATCATAAACTCAACGTTGCCGCCTAGACATTTTTCATAGAACTTAAACGCGGCTTCACATCGACCGTCAAAAGACAAATAGGGACTCAGTTGCATAGTGCCCTCCTGGGCTACGGGTTAATTGAATAAGTGAATATAGGGTTACAACTTTGCTGCTGACCACGCGCGCAGTGAACATCCACTGACCGAACAAACTAAATAGCACTCCGCGGACGGTAGGTGCCAAAATTCCACAAAAAGCCTTCCGGATCTCGGCAGGAAGAGACGCATCCGCCTTAGTCTTCATCCTTGAGCGGCATCACCACTTGAGCCCTAGCAGCGATCGCATAGGGTGTCCGCAGGATAATCGCCCTTTTGTATTGCCCTCAGCAGCTTGTCTTCAGCAACCGCCAATTTCAATGGTTCAATTGTACTGAATTCTGTCGATTCTGCTTGCGATCGCAATCAATCTTCAAAGTTGAGGCTAGCCTACTTGACCACAATGGGAATTACTGGAATCACTTACGCTCGCCCCATGCCCCAATCTCTCCGTCCAATGCGTCTCCTAACGCGTTCTCTAACGCCCTCCTTAGCGGTACTGCTGAGCCTAGCCTTACCCGCCTCAGCCATCCCCAGCATCCCCACCGTCACCTGGTCTGACACCGCCGTCCCCTACGAAGACCGGGTCGGCGAAGACGTCACCCTCTTTTGCCCGCCCGCAGGCACCCCCGCTCCCACCTGGGGCAGCGATCGCTACAGCAGCACCTCCTCGGTGTGCACCGCCGCCGTGCATGCGGGCCTAATCACCCTAGAAGAGGGCGGGGCGATCGCCATTCGCATCACGCCGGGGGAAGCTGCTACGGGGAGCGATCGCAACGAAATCTCCACCGCGAGCCGGGGCGCTACCGCCGCCAGCTTCACCTTCACCAACCCACGCGACTTTGTGGCAGATGTGCTGCCCACGGCCTTTGGCGATCTGCCGCTACACCCCATTACCTGGTCCACCACTGCCAGCCCCTCCTGGCGACAGACCTCTACGCTGGAGGCCTACCACTGCCCCGCTGGAGGGGTTGAGCCCGTCTGGGGCAGTGGGGCCTATAGTCAAGACTCTTCGCTGTGCACCGCCGCCGTCCACGCCGGCCAGATTACCCTGCAGGGCGGTCCGATTGTGGTGCAGCGGCTGCCGGGGCAGGGATACTATTCGGGGTCGGTGGCCAACGGGGTGCGCACGGGCGATCGCGTCGGCGGCAGCGGCAGCTTTCGGGTGGTGGAAGCGGCGGTTTTGAGCAGCGAATCGCCATAGCGCTGTCTTGTACTAGCGCTATGGTAGCGCTGTCTTAAACTAGCGCTATGGTAGCGCTGTCTTAAACTAGCGCTATGGTAGCGCTGTCTTAAACTAGCGCTATGGTAGCGCTGTCTTAAACTAACGCTATGCGCCGCCATAGCGGGCGATCGCGCCAAGCTGCTCCTGATTGGTGAACCAGGCCCACATCTGGTCGCCATAGGAGAAGTGCCACCACTCCTGCCGATGGCGACAAAAGCCAGCGCTTGATAGAGCCGTGTTAAGGATCTGCCGGTGGCGATGGAAGCGAGCGTGATTAGG
>JBHJHD010000138.1:0-10104 GCA_050331115.1 Elainellaceae cyanobacterium | reverse complement strand
GGTTTTCCCGGTCTGCCGAGGGGCGTGCAGCACGAAGTACCCCTGCTGCGCTACGAGCCGATTGACCTGAGGCAGGCGGCCCAGAGGCGGGAGCCGGTAGTGGATATCGGCTTTGCAGGGGCCGGCGGTGTTAAACCATTTAGCCAAAATGATTGGGTCGGTGGGAGTCTTTTTTATTCTATTGCGTTGGCACAGTTGCTTAGGACAATGCGATTGGTTAGGAGCCTTGAAATTCCGTAGGCAACTGTGCACGCAACTGTCCTAATGCATCAGGACAGCTGCTATAGGAGGTCTACGAAGCATTTCCGTTTCCGAGACGCCCCGCGCCAATTGGGGCATTCGCGGAATTCCAGCCGATGAGTTGACGTTGAACTATAAGGTAGAGGTATAACAAAGCCTGCATCCATCACGTTATGAATCACCCTCTTCTTGTCGCCAAAGGGTTAGGGCGCAAGCTTGATAGCCGCTGGCTTTGGAAAGACCTTAGCCTTGAGCTGCGCCCCCAAGAGCGCATTGGCCTTGTGGGGCCATCCGGCTCCGGCAAAACCCTGCTGCTGCGCACCCTAGTCCTCCTAGACCCGCTCCAGCAGGGACAAATCACCTTCCAAAGCCACCCCCTCAAAAGCCAGCGCATCACCCAATACCGCACCCAGGTCATCTACCTCCCCCAGCGCCCCGCCGCCTTTGACGGCACCGTCGAAGACAACCTCAAGCGGGCGTTCTCCCTCAAAGCCCAGACAGGCAGCTATCAGCGATCGCGCATCGAGCACTACCTCAGCGCCCTGGAGCGCTCCCCAGACTTCCTTGACCAGCCCATCCGGCGGCTCTCCGGCGGCGAGAGTCAAATTTTGGCCCTACTGCGCGCCCTGCAGCTGCAGCCCCAGGTGCTGCTGCTCGACGAACCTACCGCATCCCTCGACCCAGACGCCACCCAACAGGTAGAGGAGCTGGTTGGCCAGTGGATGGAAGAAAAAGACCAGCGGGCCTGCCTGTGGACCAGCCACGACCCCCAGCAGATTACCCGGGTGACGGACCGGCAAATTGACCTGAAGGAGGCGGGCTAATGCAGGACTACATTGTTTTGGGCTACGGGCAGCTCGCCCTGGCGGCGCTGCTAATTGTGGTGAACTTGGGGATTTCCCTGGCGCTGAGCCTGGGGCTAGAGCGATCGCTGTTCATCGCCACGGTGCGCTCCGTGGTGCAGCTGCTGCTGATCGGCTTTGTGCTGGAGTGGCTGTTCAGCCAGGAGAACCCCTGGGTGGTGCTGATGATTGCGCTGATCATGACTACGATTGCAGCGATCGCCGCCGTCAACCGTACCCAGCGGCGCTTCACCGGCATCTATTGGGATAGTCTCCTGTCTGTCTTGGTCTCAGCGGGGCTAGTGACCGGCCTGTCTCTCACCGGCATTATCCAGGTCGACCCCTGGTACGACCCCCAGTACCTGATTCCCCTGCTGGGCATGATTTTAGGCAACACCCTCAACGGCATTTCCCTGGGGCTAGACCGCTTCATGACCAGCCTAGTAGACCAGCAGCAGCAGATCGAGACCCTGCTCACCCTGGGGGCAACGCGGTGGGAGGCGGCCCACGCGCAGGTGCGCGACGCGGTGCGCACAGGGATGGTGCCGATTTTGAACTCGATGATGGTGGTGGGGCTGGTGAGCCTGCCGGGGATGATGACGGGCCAGATTTTGGCGGGGGCGGACCCAATTGATGCGGTGCGCTATCAGATCATCATCATGTTTATGATTGCGTCAGGTACCGCTCTAGGGACGTTTGGCGTGGTGCTGCTGGCGTTTAATACGCTGCTGGTGCCCCATCAGCTGCGGCTAGACTACCTGGAGAAAACAAAGTGAGAAGACGAAATAGGCGCAAAGAACAGCCTTGACTCTCTAGCCGGCTGTAGAGTTTACAATGAAGTTGTGCAAATCGCTACACCATTTGCGCAGCTTTGAGCCAGGGGGAGACCATGACAGCATCTACATCTGCAGGAGCGCCGGTTATAGAAGCGCCGGTGAGGCTCTATCGCAAGCCCAGCTGCCCGTGGGGACAGCGCGCCGTGGACCTGCTAAACCAGAAAGATATTGCGTTTGAAGACCACCTGCTGCGATCGCCAGACCAGGTCAACGCGTTCAAAGTAAAGCACGACGTCGACACCACGCCGCAGATTTTCTTGGGCGGCGATCGCCTCGGGGGCTACACCGACCTAGCCGCTCGCCTCGGTGAGTCGACGGATGCCGACGAAGTGGAGACCTCCTACGCGCCGGTTGCCGCAGTCTTCTCTACGGCAGCGCTGGTCTCTCTCGCCGCCGCCTTAGGTATCTCTGGGTTCATGGGGGTTGCGCTGTCGATGCTGGCGTCGCTGAAGCTGATGGATATCGACGCCTTTACTGAGGGCTTTGAGAAGTACGACCTGGTGACCCAGCGCTTTCGGCCCTACGGAAAGGTCTATCCCTTTGCCGAGCTCGCCATCGGGCTAGGCTTTTTATCGGGCATTGCCCCCTTAGCAACCGGGGTGGCGTCGCTTGCCGTCGGGCTGAGCGGGGGCGTTTCCGTATTCAAAGCGGTCTACATCGACAAAAAAGACCTCAACTGCGCCTGCGTAGGCGGCGACTCTAGAACGCCGCTGGGAGTCGTTAGCTTTACGGAAAACGCCATCATGGCCATCATGGGGGCAATTTTGCTAGTCACGACTGTAAGCGGGGCGGGGCCTGAGCTAGAGTCGAACGTGACGGATGCTAAGCCAGCGGCGGTGGTCACCGTTGTGGAGTAGGGCCCGCTTCATCCGACGTCAAAGGCTCCCTTAATATAGCGCTGCAGCGAATACCCATCTGGGGCATCGGGGCTGCCGCGCCGCGCCGGACGGCACTGCACCAGCGCCACGTCGAACCGACAGGGCAGGTGAGCGGTGGCTTCGTGGGTCATCAAAAAATGCCGGGCGGCCTGCCAGAGGCGCTGCTGCTTGCGCCAGGTGACCGCCAGTCCCTGGTCATCCCACGCGCCGGACGAGCGGACCTTGACTTCGACAAAGACTAGGGTCGCTGCAGCATCGGGCGTGCTGTCGAGATCCTGAGCCACCAGGTCAATCTCGCCCCAGCGGCAGTGCCAGCGGCGATGCAGCACGCTCCAGCCCCAGCTTTCCAGCACGCGGGCCACAAAGGCTTCTCCCTGCTGACCCCGCTGCAGGGCGCGCTGGCGTTTGGGGCTAGGCATGGGCTTACGTGTGGGTAGAGGGCGGAGCGATCGCCGGTCTTTTAGCGTTTAGACGACATTAGGACAACCGCTCTAGTTCCGCATAGTATTCCCCCACCCAAGGCACATTCGCCAAATCTTCGAAGGTGGCCGAATACTGCTCGTCAAGCTGCTGCATGCGCCGCTTCTCCGCCTCAATTTGCTCCTGGTAGTGCTGGGCCATCGCCGGCTCCGTGGCCAAATCCGTCTGCTCCCAAAGCCGCTGAAAGTGCTGACAGCGCTTTTCGCACATGATTCGCTCCAGCCGGTCCACGGCGCGGCTGATCACCAGCGGGGCCCTCAGCACATCTCGCTTCGTCTTCTCGTCGAGCTGCAGCAGATGGCTAACGGCGTCCAGCAGACCGTCGGTCTCTGCCGCCGTGTCCCGCAGGCAGGTGAGCAAGGGAATTTGAGCATTGGTCGGCGGGTCCAGTGAGGCCGGATTGTCCGATACTGAGGCCTCTAGTGTCTGCTCGGGTATCTGCTCTGGCGTCTGCTCCTCTAGCTCCAAGATCTTGCGCCACAGCAGCCGATGGTGAGACAGACTAAACTGCAGGTCCCGCTGCTCTAAGGCATCGACAATGGCGCTGCGGTGAGAGCTGGCGTGGATATAGATGCGCAGCAGCGTCGCCTCGGCGCAGTCCAGGCTTTTTGTGGGCTGCACCTGCAGACGGGGCATCTCGTCCCCTTTGGGCGATCGCCGCCGCTGCCGCCGCACCTGGGCCAGCAAGTTTTCCACCAGCAGCGGCACAAGCCGAGGGTCTCCCTGGCTGAGGCGCTCGGCACAGACGCGGCCGTAGTGGGTGCGCGTCGTGGCGTTGGTGACCTGACCCAGGAATGTGACGAGCTGCTGGGTCACCTGCTGCACGTCTTGGGCCTGGCTGAGGTCGTGGCCCGTGAACGCCTGGTCAATTTGCCAGTCGAGCCACAGGGGAGCGTTTTGAACCAAATCGCGGTATGCATCAGGGCTGTGGGCGCGCAAAAACTCGTCCGGGTCTTTTCCCGACGGCAGGTTGAGCACCCGAAGCTGGGCATCTCCGCGATAGGCCAGGGCCGTCACTTCTTCAATAGCCCGCTCGGTGGCCCGCGTGCCGGCCCCGTCGTCGTCAAAGTTGAGAATCACCTGCTTCGATTCGGTGTAGCGCAGAAGCTGCTTTACCTGCTGCAGATTTAGGGCGGTGCCCAGGGAGGCCACAGCATGGGTGATGCCTGCAGTATGCAGGGCAATGACGTCGAAGTAGCCTTCCACCACGATGGCGGCGTCGGCTTTGCTAATGGCGGCGCGGGCTTTGTCGAGGCCAAACAGGGTTTGTCCCTTGTCGAACAGCTCGGTTTCCGGGGAGTTTAGGTACTTGGGCTGCTCATCTGTCAGGGTGCGACCCCCAAAGCCGATTACCCGGCCCTGCGGATCGCAAATGGGAATCATCAGGCGATCGCGGAAGCGGTCGTAGTAGCCCTTATTTTCAGAGCGAGGCACAATCAGTCCCGCCTGCTCAATTAGGGCGACGGGGTAGCGCTTTTGCTCCACCATGTAGCCGTAGAGGGTCTGCCAGCCGCCGGGGGCGTAGCCCAGCTGAAATTTTTGCGCGGTAGCCGCATCCAGGCCCCGCGCCGTGAGGTAGTCCAGGGCCGCACGGCCTTCGCTCTGGTGCAGGGCGTGCTGAAAAAAGCTGGTGGCGATCGCCAAGATTTCGTAGAGCTTCTCTCGGCGGGAGAGCTGCTTTTGAAACGCCTGCCGCTGGGCCGGCTCTAGGGTTTGCACGGTGACGCCAAAGCGCCGCCCTAGCCCCAGCACCACCTCGCTGAAAGAGCGCTGCTCGTGCTCCATGAGAAACTTAATGGCGTTGCCCCCCGCGCCGCAGCTGAAGCAGTAGTAAAACTGCTTGCTGGGGCTGACGGTGAAGCTGGGGGAGCGATCGTCGTGGAAGGGGCACAGACCGACGAAGTCCTTACCTCGCTTCTTGAGGACGACGTGTTCGGAGACCACATCAACGATGTCGGCCCGCTCTTTGACCTGCTCGATGGTGTCGGGGTGGAGGCGAGGCACGTCCATGGGCGGGAAGGTCTAGCGGCGCAGCGCTCTAAACTACATATAGCGTAGTATATCCGTATTTTGGCTGGATTTGAATATGGTTTTGATTTGTAATGCTGTAGTCGATGTTTGAAGGGCGATCGCGCAGCAGCGGCGACAGATGCTTGCCCAGGGGCGCTGAGCGTCAGGACGCTAAATATAGATCTGCCATAGCAGGTGTAGAAATAGCCTCGCGAGGCGCAAGCGCCCGATCGCAAGCCATCATCTCAAACCGTCAAGATATTCGTTTACAGAAAGTAAAGATTACCCGCGTGGGTAATGGCACCTTCTAAACAGCTGGCTTAGCTTAGTAAGTATTCGGGGATGAATATTTCGGTAAATATTCGAAAATTAAATTCTCAAAAGAATTCGAGACCGCGCGCTTCTGTCCGCTTGTGTCCCAAGGTGCTCTAACCGCAGAATAACAGCCTTAAACGACAGGACGCGCCAATGTCCCAATGCATTAGGACATTGGCCACACAGCAGTTTTCTTCGCATTCGCACATTCTTTCCCACCCGTGAAAAGCCACGGGCCAAACCCCGCTGGACTTTAGCAGTTACTCAGGATTTTTTATGGTCAGCTATCAGCAACACACTCACACCAGTCAACAGCGGGATTTCGAAGCCCGCCGAAGCGCCGCCGCGGAAGTTCGCGATGCGACGCGCGACGATGCGTTTAACGCCTTTGTAACCGACCAGCCAGCAGCCAACGGAGACGAGGCGCGGTTCAAGGCGCTCAACCGACCCGGCTTTGCCTCTTTCACTAAGGCGCTGAGCCACGACCAGAACGGGCTCGTCGATGCGGCCTCCTTTGAGTCACTGCTGACGGCGGTGCAGGCCGGCACCCAGGAGGCCCTTAACGAGGTGACGCTTGGCGGCGGCGATCGCCTGCTGGCCAACCCCCTCAACGCCTACGCTTTTCAGGCGATTGGTAATGATTCCAACGGGGCCCGCATGGCTGCCGCACCAGCCTTTGCCAGCCGAAACACTGCCGTAGATATGGTAGAGCGCTACTGGATGGCCCTGTGCCGCGACGTGCGCTTTGATCAATACGCCAACAGCGGCCTGATTGCCGAGGCCTGCGCCGACCTCAATAACTTGGGCTTCGAGCAAGAGTTTGGCTTCAAGGTGACCCCGGACAACATCTTTCGGGGCCCCTACCAAGGCTGCGACGTCGGCCCCCACGTCTCCCAGTTTCTGCTGCAGGACTTTCAGTTTGGCAACCAGCCCATCGCCCAAATGCAGCGCTACCCCCGCCCCGGTTTAGACTACCTGACGGATCTAGAGAGCTGGAGCCGCGTTAACAATGGCGACATTGACCCCACTGGCACCGACATCATCGACGGCACCCGCTACATTACCACCCTACGGGATGCAGGCCAGTGGGTACACCTCGATTTCCCCCACCAGTCTGGGCTCTGGGCCACGATTATTCTGCTGGGCTTAGGAATTGATATCACCAGCGCCAGCCCCTACGCTAGCGGCGCGATTACGACCGCCGAGCCGTTTGGCAGCTTAGGCGGCCCCGACGTCACCATCCAGAGCGGGCTAGCCGGGGTCTACGGACTAAAGCACGCCTGGTTCCAGAAGTGGTGCGTGCACCGTCGTCTGCGGCCCGAGGTCTACGCGCAGCGGCTAGAGCTATTCCGCCGCGGTGCGCTGGGCGACTGTGGAGATCCGCTTGAGGACGCGACCTTTGAGCAGCTGTTTGGCGACGGGGCCCAGGTCTGGAAGCAGACCACCGTTCTCGATCGCATCTTCGAGCATAACCGCCAGCAAAACGTTGCTCAAAGCCGCGGTGGCGAGGGAACTTGGCTGTTGCCCATCGCCTATCCCGAAGGCTCACCCACCCACCCCGCCTACCCCGGCGGCCACTCGGTGTTCATCGCCGCAGCGGCGACTGTGGCCAAGGCCTTTTTCGCCGATGCGGAGTATCCCTGCCCCAAGGTCCCGGTGGACGGCGGTGAGCGGCTCGGAGACTTCCGGCAGCCCCAGCCCCACTACCAGCCCTACCAGATTGGCGGCTGCCCGACGCCTAGGCTGACGGTCCACGGCGAACTGAACAAGCTGATCGCTAACATCACCCTGTTCCGCGATGGGGCCGGCATGCACTGGCGCACGGACGGAACGGCGATCGCCCCTACGGCCAGTATCGGCTGCTCTGAGATCAACATCGAGACCGGCGGCAACCTGCTGGGCGAGACGCTAGCCATCAGTATGCTGCGCGATACGAAGCGCACTTACCGCGAGCAAGTGGGAGAGTTTTGCTTCCGAGGCATTGGCGGTAATACTGTTCGTATCTAGCGGGACGGGGCGGGCAATAGGTCCGCCCCCCTTCATTCGCAAGCTAGCGTTAGAGGGCCGCTGCCCCCTAATGGTCTAGCCCTGCAGGATGGGCAGCCCCGCCATGTCACCGCCGTGAATCAAAGTGATGTAGCCGATCGTTACCTACGATCGCTGCCGAATAATCCGTACAAAATCCGACCCGATGACCCGCGGTTGACCATCCACAAGCTGAATGGTGAACATCCGCGCCTCCCGCTGCGAGGAGCCATCGCTGTAGAAGTAGGTATTTTGTCCCGATAGCAGCACAATCCGTCCCGTTTGCTCCACCACACGCAAATTCTCCACCGACACCTCCTGAAACTGTTCAAAGAAGGCAGGATCGAACTCCTCAGCGAGCGCTCCAGCGGTCAAGGCACGGGCACCATCCCACGACTGCGCAGAGACCTGGCTATAGAACTCGGTGATTGTCGCCAGAGCTAAGTCCGGGGTGATCTCGCGCACTCGAATGACTGGCTCGCTGACTTGAGAAGTTAGTTCGTCTGCCTCAGTTGCCGGTTCGTCTGCTTCAGTCGTCGGTTCATCTGTCTCGATGACCTGTTCCGAAACGGTCGGCAAGCCTGACAGGACAGGTGTGCGGGCTCGCCAGATCCCAATTCCCGTGCCAACCACAGCGGTGAAGGCCATAAGCGCCGTGAGACTACGGCGAGGCTTTAATGACACCCACGCTGCTGCGGCGCGGATGCCCGAGCGTTTGCGGATAGCGCCAGAATTGGCTCTAGAATTGGCTCCAGGAGCGGCCATAGCACTGGCCAGAGGCTGCGAATAGCCCTCCATAGTGCCCTCCAGCCGCCAGGCCTCTGTCTTCGGTTGAGGCGTTGTGAGCGGCAGGCTACCGTCTGCCTCTGCAGTGCGAGCCCCACTGGGACTATGAGAAACGCCAATCTGCGAATCGCTGACCTGCGATGGGAGGTGTTGGCTGAGCTCAGGCGGCAGGGCTTCTAAGGCAGCACTAGCCTTTTGGGCTGTGGGATAGCGGGCGCGAAAGTCGTAGCACACCATGGTATCGACCACCGACTTGAGGGCAGCGGATACGTCCGGGGCACAGTCATGCCAGTCGATTTCGCTGGTATGGGGGTCGCGCGCTAGCTCCGCCGGGTGCTGGCCTGTGGCGGCCTGAATCGCCATAATCCCTACGGCATAGATGTCACTGCTGTAGCGGGGCTGCCCCGCGAGCTGCTCATTGGCCATGTAGCCCTGGGTCCCGATGGCAATGGTGCGCTCTTGGCCAGGCTCAGCGCTGGTGAGCTGCGTGCTCGCCTGCTTTACCGCTCCAAAGTCAATCAGCACAATGCGGCCGTCGCTGTGCCTGCGAATCAAGTTAGACGGCTTCAGATCTCGGTGAATCACCCGGCGATCGTGAACAAAGGTGAGCGTTCCCAGCACATCCCCCAGAAAAGCAACCACCTTAGCCTCATTCCAGGGCGTTACCTTGAACTCGTATACGAGGGAGTGGCCTTCGATCAGCTCCTGGGCCAAGTAAAACTCGTCCGCATCCTCAAAGTGAGCAAGCAGGCGGGGAATGTGGGGGTGCGCCCCAAGTTCGTAAAGGGCACGGGCCTCGGTATCAAATAGCCGCCGGGCAAGTTGCAGGTGCTGGTCGCTTTGATCGTGAGGTTTGAGCTGCTTAATCACGCACTGGGGCTGACCTGGCAGGTGTAGATCTTGGGCTAGAAAAGTGTGGCCAAACCCGCCTATCCCAAGCTGTTTAAGCAGGATATAGCGCCCTCCTAGGGTTCGCCCTGAGCGGAAAGACTGAAGGAAATTTAGCGCCATCACCGCCATCGCATGCTGCTTCTCATAGCCGTTTTCTAAGCGTCTAAGAGCCTAACCCTCAAACGCGATGAGTTCACACGAGAAGATGCAGCCTTAATCGCGCACCCAGATAGATTGGCGCGATGCTAGGGGTAACAAGACGGTCAGCGTAGGCCTCTTTCTTAGAACGCCTCTGGCTAACATTATAGTCTTCATGCAAATCCACCTAGGGCAGGACGTTATGCTGATTGTGCAACAAGAACGAGCACCTTAACCGTTGTAGGGCGGGCCAAGTCAGCGGATAGGCAGAAATCAGGCCACTCAATTTGCCCATCGGCTGTCACAGTAGTATCGAGTTCGTAAGCTTTCACAATGGGGGGATTTTATAGTGCGATCGCTTTCCCGTTGTATCGGGCGTTCAGGGATGCATTTTCTCAGCTTGGGTTATCCATCACCGGATCACCGTCACCAGCCTCGAACTGAATCTTGTTGTAGAGACCGCGAAGGGAAATCGAAAACTCTAGATTAGAAAAGGGCAACGTGGCATCTAAACCATCGTACGGGCGTAGCCAAAGTTTAGGGGAGGCCACCAAAGAAAAAACGGGCCAGGGACAATAGACCCTGTACCCGAACCAAAAATGATGAGATGAGTGTAACGCTAAACATAGTGGGCTGGCTAGAGGGCGAGGATGTTCAAGCACA
>JBHJHD010000137.1:0-19478 GCA_050331115.1 Elainellaceae cyanobacterium | reverse complement strand
CCAGCGGGACACCAGCCGCCATTGAATGGGGGCATGCTGGGCTTTGGCAGCCCGATTCACAGGTCCTAGAGCGATCGCTGCCGCCGTAGTGGCCACACCTCCCAAAACCATATCCCGACGCCTATAGCTCATGATTTCTCCCAGTTCAAAAGGTTTCAGGCAGGTAGACCTCAGGCCCACAGGGGCTGCGCCCCGGGCGATCGCAGTGGGCCGTTTGCACCTGCTGCCGGTGCAGCGCCGCCTCAAGCAGCGGCTTGGTCAGCGTAAAGTCGGTCTCGGGAACGGTGCGTGGCACTGGTGGCAGCTCTGGCGATCGCTGACGCGGTAGTCGGGCGCGCTTGGGCTGAAAGCGCCGTACTGCCAGCGGCCATTGAGCTCTTGTTTGATAAACACAATGCTTGGCGCTGCCCGAGAGTACCAGGTTTCCATCAAAATCAGGGTGCTGTCCGGCAAAGGCTGCCCGGCCTCAATGCGCGACCCATAACTCATCGCAATGAACAAGTGTTCACATCTCCTACCATAGGAGCAGGCACTAATGCTGTCCAATGCCTTCTTATGCGCAATTAATGCTCTGAGGTTATTACAACGTCATGGAACTCCGCGAACTCCGCTACTTTGTCGCAGTGGCAGAGACCCTGCACTTTGGCCGTGCCGCTGAGCGATTGCACATCACCCAGCCAGCCCTCAGCCGTCAGATCCGCGCCTTAGAAACTGAGCTGGGGGTGCAGCTTTTTCAACGTACCAAGCGCAGCGTACAGCTGACCCTCGCCGGTCAAACTTTTCTGGAAAAAGCGCGACAGGTTCTACACCACGCAGAGCAGGCTGTGTTGACGACCCAAAGCGTGGCCCGAGGCGAAACGGGTCAGCTGAGAATCGGCTTTACTCCTTCAGCGCTGAGGCAGCTTGTGCCAAGAGTGGTGCGGGTGTTTCGAAACCGCTATCCCGACGTTCAGCTCACCATGATGCAGCGATGTACTGAAGATCAGGTCGCGGCCTTTCGTGCCAACCAGATTGACGTTGGTTTCCTTTACCCTCCCTTAGCGGACGAGCGCCTCGTGACAACCCCGCTACTGAAAGAAACCTTGGTGGTGGCCCTCCCTCAAGATCATCCTCTAACGCGGCACGAGGCGCTGAAGCTCAGCGAGCTTGCCAACGAATCCATGATTTTGCACCCCCGCGCTGAAGGGCCCCATCTCTACGACCAAATTATTCAGCGCTGCGAGCAGGCGGGGTTTCGCCCCCGTGTTGTGCAAGAGGCCGTGGCAAGCCAAACCAGAATCGGACTGGTCGCAGCAGGGATGGGCATCACCCTAGTGCCAGAGACGCTGAAAGACACGCTCGACTCAACTGTGACCTATCGCAGCTTGCGGGGGACTTTCCTGTCTCTACAGCTGGCGATCGCCCACCGCCGCGATGTGGATTCACCTATTGTTCAACGATTTTGTAAGCTGGTGAGTGAACTGCATAAATCCGAGTCACCACGCTCGGTGCAGCCGAGCCGATGAAGGCTATCGTAAGCGGCTATGCTGATGGAGAGCATTTCTGCAATTAGACTACCCACCCACCAGCTTGACTTCCCTCTTCATGCCGTACTATTCATCTAGCTGCTCTAATTCTTTCAGCAGCAGCGCCTCTGCTTCCGCCTCAGAAAGGTCAGCTACGCTGATCGACTGCGGCGAGGTTCGCTGCAAAGCGGAGATTTGTAGCGGTGTGGCTATCTCAGGGTCTCTAGGAACTAACCTCGTAAGCAGATGGTCTGCAAGCCTTGTCAAGGTAGGGTAGTCATAAATCAGCGTTGCCGGCAGCGGTTGACCCAAGTCAGCCTGAAGCCGGTTACGTAGCTCCACGGCGGTGAGGGAATCTAGCCCCAAGTCGGTGAAGCCGCTGTCAGCATCGAGCTGCGCCGCGTCAGTCCCCAGCACGATAGCGACCTGGCGACGCAGGTAGCCAGTGAGTAAGGCGAGGCGATCGCCCGATTCAGCCGCTTGAATTAGGGTAATGAGGGCCGTATCAGCCCCTTTCTCATTGGCAGCGGTTGCGCCATCAGCCGGCCTAGACCCTTTGCTCAACCCCGCAGGCTGCCCCGGCAAAACCCCCACCTGCGCCACATCTGCCGCCAGCAGACGGCCCAAAATCTCCAGCCCCGTTTCTGGGTCGATACGCTGCTCCCCGGCGCGGTCGAGTCGCTGCGCCACCGCTGAAGTCGCGGCTAGCCCGCCCTCCGACCAGGCTCCCCAGCTGATGCTCAGGGCGGGCAGCCCTCCTTGGCGGCGCAGATGGGCGATCGCATCTAGAAACGCATTAGCCGCCGCGTAGTTTGACTGTCCGGCAGAGCCCACCAGAGACGCCGCCGAGGAGAACATCACAAAGTGGTCGAGGTCGAGCCGCCGCGTGAGCTGATGCAGGTGCCAAGTGCCCTGAACTTTCGCCGCCATCACCCGCTCAAACCGGAGCCAGCTCTGCTGCTGCAGCACGCCGTCGTCTAGCTGCCCTGCCAGATGGAACACGCCTTTTAGGGGAGGGCTATCTGGCAGCTGCGACAGGGCCGACTCCAAATCGGCAAGCTGCGCAACGTTGGCCTGAAGGCAGTAAACCGTAACCCCAGCGTCTTCAAGCCGAGAAATAACCTGCAGCGCTGTATCGGAAGGCGCAGCCTTTAACTCTCGCCGCCCCAGGAGCGCCAGATGACGCGCTCCCTGAGCTGCTAGCCACTGGGCGACGCGCCGCCCCAAAGCCCCCATTCCCCCCGTGATGAGGTAGGTCGCATCCCGGCGAATCGCCGTGGTCTGGAGCGGGGGAGGCGAGATGACGACTTTGCCCAGGTGCTTCGCCTGCTGCATCCAGCGAAACGCCTCGATGGCCTGGTCGGCGGGGAAGGTCCGCGCGGGGAGAGGGCGCAGTGCTTCCGCTCGGAGCTGCTTGGCCAAGTCGCTCAGCATAGCCTGGATGAGCTGGGGCTGCGCGTGAGTGACGGCCACCAAATCAATCACGCGATACGTCACGTCAGGTCGCTGCTGCGCCATCTTCTCCGCAGGCCAAATTCCCTTCTTGCCGATTTCAAGGAAGTAGCCGCCTTCAGCGAGCACCGACAAGCTCTTGGAAATCGCCTCGCCCGTCAGAGAATTAAGCACCACGTCAACGCCAGCGCCGTCCGTCTGCGCCAAAATCTGCTCGGCAAAGTTGAGGCTGCGGGAGTTAAAGACGTGGTGGACGCCCTGCCGCTTGAGAAAGTCCCATTTGGGACGAGAGGCGGTGGCAAACACCTCGGCACCGGACTGCTGCGCAATCTGAATAGCGGCCTGTCCGACCCCTCCGGCAGCGGCGTGAATCAGAACGCGCCTTGCTCTGCCGAGCGGCGGGGCCTGGAGCAGTGGCCCCAAACGGCAGGGCCCCAAATGACAGAGGGCGTAGTAGGCCGTCAGAAACGCTGTGGGAATCGTCGCGGCTTCCTCAGGGGTCAGCTTATTGGGCCTGGGGATAACCAGCTCAGCAGACACCGTGACGTGCTGGCTAAAGCTCGCGGGGGCGATCGCCATCACAGCGTCCCCGACGCATAGGTGACCCACGCGATCGCCCACCGTCACCACATCCCCCGCGCATTCCAGCCCCAGCTCGCCCGCCTCGCCAGGGTACAGCCCCAGGGCGTTCAGCACGTCGCGAAAGTTGAGCCCCGCCGCCTGCACTCGAATTTCCACCTCGTTGGGTTCGGGCGATCGCCGAGGGGTGCTTTCCCAGCTCAGGTGCTCTAGGGTGCCTCGCGTCAGGATTTTGAGCTGGCGGGTCGTCTCCTCGGGCGCGGCGGCGACCAAGCGGGTGTCGCGCTCTAGATGGGATTCATGGCGAATACCGCCGCGATAGGCAACCTGTCCGCCAGCGGGATGGCCCAGGAGTTCAGCGGCCAGCGTCTCTAGCGATCGCCCGTCGTCATCGTCAGGGTCCAGATCGAGGCAGACGCTGTTGAATTCGGGGTGCTCTAGGGCGATCGCTTTTCCCAATCCCCACAGGGTTGATTGGGCCACCGATAGGGTTTCTTGCCCTGAGACGGCTTGGGCCCCGCTAGTCACCAGCCAGAGCTGTGGCGGAGACGGGTAGGCCGCTTGGATCAAGGCTTGAACCAGATGCAGCGCCCCTTGGCAGCCTTGCTGAACCGCGTAGCCGAGCCGCTTCTCGCCTAGAGTCTGGCCGTCTCGTCCAGCTGGGTCTCCCTGAAGCAGGCCAGCGCAGTAAGCCACGCCCTGCAGCTTGGGCAGTGTCGCCAGCAGGCGCTTCGCTTGCGATGGCTCAGCACCTTCGAGCTTTGCACCTTCAAGCTCAGCACCTTCAAATTCTGCAACTTCAAACTCTGGCAGCAGCGCCGTGGTGCAGCGCTGCCCCTGCGCCGATAGACGAGTGGCGATCGCCTTTAACACCGCCGCATCTTCTCCAACCACCAGCCACGGACCGATTGCCCTGCCCTGACTCACAGCCGGTGTAGGCCGCCAGCTCACCCGATAGAGCCAGTCGCGCCAGGGCTCAGCACCTTGACGCCCAGCACTTTGACGCTCAGCACCTTGACCGGCAGGCAGGCTGCTCGGCTCGATTCGCTTTGCCGACAGCCCCGAGGCAAACGCCACCAGCCGCCCCGCAGCGTCCGAAATCCTCACGTCGGCAGTCACCACCGCAGCGCCAGGTGAGGCTGGCGCGTGAAGCCGCACGTCGCTCCACAAGGTCGCGCCCTGGGCCCTAGGCAGTGGACGATAGCGCCGCAGGTCGTCTACCCCGATGGGGACATACGTCCCCGAGCCGCCCTGTTCGATGCGTGCTGGCAACGCCGCCAGCACCCCCTGAAAGCAGGCGTCGAGCAGGGCCGGATGCAGATGGTAGCTCGTCAAATCAGACGTAGTTTCCCCAGATGTCTGGCTAGATATCGGGCTAGACATCTGGACTTGCCCCAGCGCTTCGCCGTCGACACGCCAGATCCCCTGGACAGATTGAAAAGCCCCGCTGTAATCCAGCCCGCGCTGCGCGCACCGTTGATAGTGCGCCGCCGCTGACCAGGTTTCAGGTCGAGACTGCTTTAGGGCGTCGATATCCAGCGGCTCAGGTTCAGCGGGTTCAGCCCCAGCGATGACCCCCTCGCAGTGCAAAATCCATTCCGCATCTGGCGCGGCGCTGCTGTAGATCCCAAAGCGGTAGCCATCCCCCTCTGGCGTCAGGACCGTCTGCAGCGTTTGAGATACGTCGGATAGGGGGAGCGATCGCAGCAGGGCCACGGTGCGGATGCGCACGTTGGGCGTCTTGAGCGCCGCTTCGCCCGCCGCCAGCGCCATCTCGAAGAACGCCGTCCCCGGAAGCACGACCTGCCCCTGAACCTGATGGTGCTGCAGGAAGCTCGGGGTATGCGGCGTGATGGCCTGCTGGAAGAGCTTTTGGCTGAGCGGCGTCGGGATTGCGGCCCCGAGCAGGGAATGGGACGCAATAGGCGGAGCCTGGGGCACAGTAGGGCGAGCCTGGAGCATGGCGGGCTGAGCCTGAGGCTTAGGCCGGTCGAGCCAGTAGCGCTGCCGCTGAAAGGGGTAGGTGGGCAGGGGAATGCGGCGAGCGGACCGGGACCGGTGGACCGCTTGCCAATCTACGGGATGGCCCTGCTGGTAAAGGGCTGCCAATGTCTCTAAAACTTGCGCCGTATCCGACCGCTTGGGGTGCAGGCTGGGGTGCCACTGCTGAGACTGAGGAGGCAGCGCCGCTTGCGCCAGCGTCAGCAGCACGGGGCGCGGTCCGCATTCTAAGAAGGTGCCGTAGCCTAGCTGGTGCAGCGTCTCTATGCCTTGGGCGAACCGCACCGGCTCTCGGACGTGGCGCACCCAGTAGTCGGGGGTGGCGATCGCGTCATCAGCCATTGACCCCGTCAGGTTCGACACTATATCTATCGTTGGCGCGCTGTAGCTCACTGACGCGGCCACCTGGCGAAACTCGCCCAGCATCGGCTCCATCAGCGGCGAGTGGAAGGCGTGGGAGGTTCTCAGCGGTCTGCAGCGCATTCCCCTTGCCTCTAGTTTTTCCACGGCGGCAGCGATCGCCTCTGCCGCTCCCGAAAGCACCGTGTTCTCTGGGCCGTTAATCGCCGCGATTGCCGCGTCACTCGCTTCGACAATCTCCGATATCTGGCTGGCCGCAGCCTGAACCGCGACCATCTTTCCGCCTGCGGGCAACGCCTGCATCAGCCGCCCCCGCGCCGCCACCAGCGTCACGGCGTCCTCCAGGCTAAACACCCCCGCCACGCAGGCCGCCACATATTCTCCAATGCTGTGCCCGATCACCGCTGTTGGGCCTACGCCCCAAGACAGCCAAAGCTGAGCTAGGGCGTACTCCAACGAAAACAGGGCGGGCTGGGTGTTGGCGGTCTGGCTAAGTCGTTCTTCGGCGTCTAAAACGCTGTTGACGGGATATAGGAGGTCCAGCAGGGGCACCTCAGGCAGCAGATCGGCGCAGCGCTGTAGGGCTTCGCGGAAGACGGGCTGGGTGTCGTAAAGTTCGCGCCCCATGCCGACGCACTGGGAGCCCTGGCCGGTGAAGAGGAAGGCGATAGATCGATGAGACTGGTTCGAGCTGGCTCCCCTGCCCCCCGATTCTGGAGGGTGCTGCGTTCGCTCTTCGGCGCGAACAAGCCAGTCCTGTAGCTTCTCACCCAGGTCTTCTACAGAATCGACGACAAAAGCTGCCCGGTGGGAAAAGTGCGATCGCCCTACGGCAGCGGTGAAGCAGAGATCTGCTAGGGATAGGTCGGGGTGCTGGGCTAGGTAGTCGCGGTAGCGCTGGGCTAGCGATCGTAAGGCGTTGGGCGTTTTGGCGGAGAGCGGCAGGAGTCTGGCTTGGGGCGATTTGTCCTCTGACCCTGATCTATCAAGTGCCCCTGCTTCGGATATGATATCGACGTCTTGATTTACCCCCCTCAATTCCCCCTTGCTAAGGGGGGAAGTCTCAGTTCTCCCCCTTAGCATTCGCGAAGCGCGCCCTACGGACGCAGGGGAGTTAGAGGGGGTGGGGGAATTAGAAGGGGTAAGACTAGGCTGTGAAGCTTCCTCCACGCCAGCCTCCTCCAGCACCACATGCACATTCGTTCCGCCAATTCCCAGGGAATTAACCCCCGCGCGGCGAGGCACCTCTCCCCGAGGCCAGTCCTGCAGCACCGCATTCACATAGAACGGACTGCTATCGAAATCAATCTGGGGGTTGGGCTGGGTGAAGTGGAGGCTAGGGGGAATTTTACCGTGGTGCAGCGCCAGCGCCGCCTTAATGAACCCCACCACCCCCGAAGCAATGTTGAGGTGGCCCACGTTGGTCTTTACCGAGCCGATGGCGCAGAACTGCCGCGCCGCCGTGCTGAGGCGAAAGGCCTGGGTGAGTCCGGCCACCTCGATGGGGTCTCCTAGGGCGGTGCCGGTGCCGTGGGCCTCTACATAGCCGATGCTGTCCGCCGAGACGTCCGCCATGGCCAGCGCCTCTGCCGCCACGGTGGCCTGCCCCTCGCTGCGGGGGGCCAGATAGCCCACCTTCTGTCCGCCGTCGTTGCCCACGGCTGAGCCTTTGATGACAGCGTAAACGGTATCGCGATCGGCGATCGCCGCCTCTAACGGCTTCAGCACCACCAGCCCCACGCCGCTGCCAAACAGCGTCCCCTGGGCCTTGCTGTCAAAGGCGCGGCAGTGCCCGTCCGGCGACAAAATCATGCCGTCTTGGTAGAGGTAGCCCGCCTTCTGCGGCGTCTCCACCGATACCCCGCCCGCTAGAGCCATGTCGCACTCCCCCTGCCGCAGGCTCTGGGCCGCCAGGTGAATGGCTACCAGTGAGGTGGACCAGGCCGTCTGCACGTTGACGCTAGGGCCGCGCAAGTTCAGCTTGTAGGAGACGCGGGTGGTGAGGTAGTCTTTGTCGTTGGCCACCGTAGCCTGAAAGCCACCTAGGGCGCTGAGGGTGAACACCTCCAGCGAATCCTGGGGGTCGAGGCGGTGGCGCTGGGGGTAGACGTGGTTGAGCAGGTAGGTGTTCATGGAGGCCCCGGCGTAGAGGGCGATTGCGCCGGGGTAGCTGAGCGGGTCATAGCCTGCGGTTTCCAGGGCTTCCCAGGCGCACTCCAGCAGCAGCCGCTGCTGCGGGTCCATCAGCTCGGCCTCCTTGGGGCTAATGCCGAAGAAGGGGGCATCGAAATATTCCACGCCGTCTAAAGTGGGGCTGGCGTTGACGTAGTTCGGGTTTTGAATCAAGGCCGGGTTGATGCCGGTGGCGCGCATCTCTTCGTCGGTGAACCGGGCAATAGACTCCGCGCCATCGCACAGGTTTTGCCAAAAGTCTTCCAGGTCGGCGGCTCCCGGAAACCGGCCCGCCATGCCTACTACAGCAATATCGCCTTGCCCAACGGGTCGCGATCGCGGCCGCACTTTAATTTCTTGGGGCGATCGCGCCTGGGATGATGCTGATCGGCTGAGGTGAGCCGCCAGCGAGGCCACCGTAGGATACTCAAATAGCGTGGTCGCGCTCAAAGTTGTCGCGCTTAGGCCCAGTTCGCCCTCGCTTTGAAGCTGCTGGAGGACCTGCATCAAGCGCAGCGATGTCCCTCCCAGCTCAAAGAAATTGTCGTGGCTGCCCACAGCCTCCATCTGAAGCACCGACTCCCAGACCTGAGCGATACGCTGCTCTAGGTCTGTTTGGGGATGATGCCCAGCCTGCGCGCACCCAGCCTGCTCCCGAAACGCCTGGGCGACCTGCTCCACCTGGGCGTCAAACGCCCCTGCCGCAAACTGCTCGCTGAGCCGTCGTCGCTGAATCTTGCCGATGGCGGTCTTGGGGATAGCCGCCTGAGCCACCGGAATCACGTAGGCAGGCGCAGCGCCAATCTTGCCGACCACCTGGGCGCGAATCTGGCGAATCAGGGGGGCATCAATGTGCTCCGCCCCGTCCCCATCGACAGGGTGGAAGAAGATGGCGAGCTGCTCTGTATCAGACGCGGGCCCACCGGGACCGGGCTGATACCGTCGCACCCCGCAGGCTGCCGTAAACGACGGCGCGACACCGGCTAGCTCTTCTACCACGGCCTCAACCTCGTGGCTGTAGATATTGACCCCGTTGACGATCACGACATCCTTCTGCCGCCCCGTGAGGGTTAGGCGTCCATTGCGCAAAAAGCCCAAGTCCCCGGTGTCAAACCAGCCTGCTTCGGTAAACACCTCCTCGCTTAAATCTGGGCGACGATAGTAGCCCAGCATCACCGTCAGCCCGCGCACCTGCAGTCGCCCAACTTCGCCCTCTATGACAGGCTGATCCAAGTCATCCACGATGCGCACCGACACGCCAGGAATAGGCTCACCCACTTCTACAAAGGCGTCGTCATCGCTCGTCGAATTGAGGCAAAAGCGGTGGGAGTGGACGATACCCGAGCAGGTTTCTGACATGCCATAGCCTGGGCTGACGACGGTTGGGGCCAGTCCGTAGGGGGCTAGCAGCTTCAAAAAACGCCGCGCCGTTTTGCCTACGACGGCCTCTGCTCCATTGCCCATCCAGCGCAAGGAGGCCAGATCCCAGCGTGCCTCGCCCTCGGCCTGAAGCGCTTCTACCTGGAGCGCTTCTACCTGATCGTTCACCAGACCGTAGGCGAAGTTGGGAGCCCAGGTGGCCGTGACGCGGTAGCGCGCCAGCAGATCGAGCCAGACTAGCGGCGCTTTGAGCACGCATTCGTTGGCTACGTGAATCTGGGAGCAGCCCAAAAACACCTCTGCAATGTGGAACATCACTAGGCTAGCCACGTGGGATAGCGGCATCCAGTTTAGGGTGACGTCCTCTGCTGAGAGGCGGTTCGCCGTGGCCATCCCGTAGGCGCTGACCCGTAGATTTTGGTGGCTCAGCATGACGCCTTTGGGGGTGCCGGTGCTGCCAGAGGTAAGTAGCAGCAGGGCTAGATCGTTGGGGTTGGGGCTATGGGGAGGAATGGCCTTTGGGGGGTGGTCTATGGCCTCCAGCGCATCGGCCTCCCGCAGCTCGGACAAGCTGAGCTGCGGCGCTGTGGTGGCGGGTTGGGGAGGTTGGTCTATGCCTGGTCTATGAGGACCGTCGCTAATAATGGCGGGAGCTTCTAAGAGCTGAAGCGCAGACAATAGAGGGGCCGCTGGGTTAGCAGGCTGAGGCGAGAGCGGCACCGGCACGCAGCCCCTGACTAGGCAGCCCCAAAAGGCCGTAATCAGATCGGCGCTGGCCTGCAGATGCAGCACGACAAAATCTCCAGGTCCTAGGCCCTGCGCCGCTAGCCCTGCCCCAATCCGCAGGGCATCGTCCCACAGCGCTCGGTAGGACTGCGCCGTTTCCCTGCCGTCTGCGTTCAGATAGCGGATACTCGCCTCGGTCTGGGCTGCTTGGCGAAGGGCGGGCACCAAGCCCTGAGGCCAGGTTAACCAATTCGTCTCGTTGAGGACCGGCCCTGAGGCGATCGCCTGAGCTGCGGCTGATGCGTCACGCTTAACCCCGGATCTCTGCTCAAACCCCGACTCCTCCATACCCACTCCTTGTCAAGTTCTCAGCCCAGTCTAAATCAAGCCGATCTAATCGAGCTTCAGTACGAAGCAGTAGGATAGCGGGTTGAACGAGATCTATAGCTGACGCTCGCCCCCAAAAGGCGGGTCCTGTGACCATCGCTGCAACATATGCGATGATGGGCGGAGTTTCACAGATCTTTGCAGAGTATTCTTTGCAGAGTATTGTTTCGGGGTGTTGCCGTAACCTGCCTGATTCGCCGTTTGTTTGATCCACTGTTTGCCGCTGTTCACCCTTGCGCTGGCCCGGATGGAGACGCTCAACCTACTCATTTCCGACGAAACTCTACGAGATGGAGAACAGCAAGTTGGTCTATTTATTGACGACAAAGCCGCGCTAGCCCATCTAATTGCCCAAACTGGCGTCCATCAAATCGCCGTGATGCCCGGCATCCATCCCAGTGAAGCACAGCTCGTTACCGATTTAGCTGCCGTAGGGCTAAGCCAAGTTGCCGCCTCAACTATGATGAAGCGGGCGGCCATCGACCAGTCTAAGGCCTGCGGGATTCAGGAGATAATTCTTTTCCACGCGGTTTCAGACCGCCTCCTGTTTTTGCGAGACGACGCGATCGCGGCTGACCCCACCTTTCAAAACAAGACTATCGACGACGACATTCCCGCCGGCGTAGTTCAGGCTATGCGGCAGCGCATGTTAGACAACGCCCTAGAGCACGTACGCTACGCCGTCTCTCAAGGGCTACGGGTCTGCTTTGCCGCTGAAGACGCGAGCCGGGCCGATTTTTACTTCCTGGTGGACTGCATCAACGCCCTGGCCCCCCACATCAGCCAGATTTTGCTCTGCGACACCGTTGGCGTGCTTACCCCCGAGAAGAGCTTCGTCTGGATTCACGACCTTGCGGAATACACCTCGGCTCCTTTGGTCGTCCACTTTCACAACGACATGGGGCTAGCCCTAGAAAACGCGATTCAGGCGGTAAGGGCGGGCGCGCAAGGCGTTTCGGGCACGTTTGGGGGCATTGGGGAGCGTGCCGGGAACGTGCCGCTAGAGCAGCTCTTGCGGGGGCTGCGGGTTCGCTTTGGCTGGGAAGTGGCCGGCATCGACTACGATGCGCTAGACCCGGTGACCGACTACCTCCACGCCCGCAGCCTGCGCCCCCACCCGCCCTATTCTCCCCAGGCGCAGCGCCACGAGTCCGGCGTTCACGTCAGTTCGCTGCTGCGCGATCGCCAAAGCTATGCGGTGTTTCCCTACGGGCAGCCGGAGATTTGGTTTGGTAAATGCAGCGGGGCCAGCAACCTGCAGTACCTATTTGAGCAGCATTTGGGCCAGCCGCTAGGGCGATCGCAGTACGAGCACCTGCGGGAAGTCATCAAGGCGATCGCCCTGGAAGAGAAGCGCTCTTTCTCGATAGATGAGGTGGCGGCGCTGCTTGCGGAGCATTTGCCTCAACGTTCAGATTACGTCGTGCCACCCGCGACTGAAGTAGACTACCCGTAACCCCCATGGACCGCATCCTTCATCTCGGCGACGACATCAACACCGACGACATCATCCCTGCCCAGCGCGGCACCAACGATAGCCCAGCGCACCTAGCGCACTACGCCTTCGAGCACCTGATCGGCGCGGGAAACCTCGCCCAATACGACGTGATTGAGGCGGGACGCAACTTCGGCTGCGGCTCCAGTCGGGAGTTTGCCCCCCTTGCTATCAAAGCCGCTGGCATTCGCGTCGTGAGGGCGCAGTCCTTTGCCGACATCTTCTACCGCAACAGCATCAACATTGGTCTAGCGCTTGAAACTGTCGATCAGCCCCATCCCCATCCCATTGTGGACGCTATCGTGCAGGCGGGCGGCCTGATTCCCTTTAACCAGCAGCGTCGCCAGGGGAGGATCGCTATCCCCAAGGTCGCCACCCCGCCCCGACCCATGACGATGGCCGAAAAGCTGCTGGCCCGCGCCTCGGGCAGTGCCTACGTCAAGCCGGGGGACGTGGTCTTTGCCCGGGTTGATCTGGCCATGTCCCACGATGCGATCGCCGGCCCGGTGGGGCAGCTCTTTCACCAGCACTTTGGAGAAGCGGCCCAGGTCTGGGACCCGAAGAAGATCGTGCTCGTGGCAGACCACTTCATCCATATCAACGACATCCGTTCCGATCCTAGAGCGCCCCTGATGCACCGGCAGATGGTGGAGTTTGCCCAGCGGCAGGGCTGCCACCTGCTTGACGTCGTTTCGCCTGGAGAGGCGGCGGGCATTTGTCACGTGCTGCTGCCCGAGCGAGGCTTCATTCGCCCCGGCATGGTGATTGCGGGGACAGACTCCCACAGCTGCACCTACGGGGCGTTTGGCTGCTTCGCCACTGGGGTGGGCACCACGGACATGGCCAATATCTTCGCCATGGGCGATCTGTGGCTGCGGGTTCCGGCGACGCTGCGGGTCGAGCTGTCGGGCACCCTCTCCTCCCACCTCAGCGCCAAGGACATTATGCTGTTTTTGCTGGGTCAGCTCGGCTGCGACGGGGCGCGAGGCCAGGTGCTTGAGTTCTGTGGTGAGGTCATCGAACGGCTGCCGATGGATGAACGCATGACGCTGGCGAATATGGCGGTGGAGTGCGGGGCGGTGTGCGGGCTGATGGCGGTAGATGGGGCAACCCGTGAGTATGTAAGTGGGCGCACTGCTGAACCCCTTGACGCTGTGATATCCGACGCCGTGACCTCCGATACTGTGATATCCGGCGCTGTGATATCCGGCGCTGTGACATCCGACGCTGTGACGTCCGGCGCTGTGACATCTGATCCCGACGCCCGGTATCACCAGGTCCATCGCTTTGACCTCAGTCAGCTAGAGCCCCAGGTGGCCTGCCCGCCTAAGCCAGACCAGGTGGTAGCGGTCAGCCAGCTCGACGCCGTACCAATTACCCGAGCCTTTGTGGGCTCCTGCACCGGAGGAAAGCTACACGATTTGGCCGAGGCGGCGATCGCCATTAAAGGGCAGCGGGTGGCCGACACCGTAAGCCTGTTTGTAGTGCCTGCTTCTCAGGAAGTGCGGCGGCAGGCGGCGGCGCTGGGCTACCTAGACTGGCTAGAGGCGGCGGGGGCGCAGGTGCTGAAGTCGGGCTGCGGGGCCTGCATCAATGCGGGGCTTGGGGTGCTCGGGCCGCAGGAGGCAGGCATCTACGCCACTAACCGCAACTTTAAGGGCCGCAGCGGCGACCCCACGGCGCGAAATTATCTGGCGTCGCCCCGCACTGTGGCGATCTCGGCGGTACGCGGCGTGATTAGCGCTCGCGCGGTGGAGCCGTAGACTCTACTGCCCGCAGCATTTTCCAACTCGACCTACGAGCTGTCCCCTTTATCCTCAACTTGCCATGCCCAGAGCCCCAGTCGTTCAGCCCAACCAGTCCTACACCTTTGCGGACTACTTCAAGCTCAATTTCGCCCCGCAAGACATTCTGGCCTGCTTCAACGTCTCCCTAAAGCGACGTTCCCTAAAGCTGCCCCACTATACCGGTCCCTCGATCGCCTCGCCGACCTTAAGGCTCGCATTGAAGAGAGCCTCCCTCGCCTTAGCCTAACCAGCGAAATGGCGCGGCGAGAGTTTCTCATTGCCCCTGTTTTAACCGACCTGCTGCACTATACCCAGGCCACGCTCAACGTAGAGTATCCGGTTGCCGTAAGTAATCAGCTCAAAGGCTCACTCGACTATCTTCTGCAGAACCACCAGACGTTCCTGGTCATTGAAGCCAAAAACGAAGACCTAGAGCGAGGGTTCGTACAGCTTGCCATCGAGCTAATCGCCTTAGACCAGTGGATCGAATCTGACCAGACGATTCTGCCAGGCGCAATCTCGACAGGCAACGTCTGGCAGTTTGGGCAACTTGATCGCCGCTCTCGCGACGTGACCCAAGACCTCGACCTTTACCGCGTGCCCGCCGACCTGGGCGAGCTCTTGCGGATCTTAGTCAAAATTCTCGACCCTTGAGCTTTGCCGTTAATCCCCCACAGCACGATCCCCCGCCCTCAGCGCATTATTGGGTAGCCACCGGCTCCCGAGCCTCGCTAGCCGCTATCGACTGGCTGATTTTCTTGTAGTTCCAGAACCCAAAGATAACCCAAAACGCCAGCAGCGCCCCCGTCAGCACCAGCATCGCCACAGGGCCAAAGCGGTTGATCAGTACCGGGGCCGCGCCGGTAAACAGGCCGCCGCCCACAATCGGCTCGAAAAACAGTTGCTTGTAGCCAAAGCTCTCAAACGCCCCCGTCTTGTCCTTGGGGTCCACCATGCGCATCAGCAAAATGCCCGTCGCCGTCACCCCCATGGACTGTCCCATGTCGCCGATGCCCCGCTCAAACCAGTGGGTAGGAATCATTCGCGGTGCGAGGTAGATGAAGGAGAGCACGTTCCAGACAATGCCGGCGATCGCCAGCACAGCAAACGCCCCGAAATTACGGGCGATAATCGCCAGGCTAAGAGTAGCCAGCGCCGCCACAATAAGAGCGTCGAGGGCCACCCCACCGATGCGCACCATCAGAGGGCGACTGACGAGATACTGCTTATCGAAGCGCTCTAGCAAAATTTGAACGATGATGCCGCCCACCAGCGACATGGGAAACAGCGGAATGCCGCCCAGGACTTCTAGGCCTTCGCCGCCGCGATTCCAGGTGACAGATTCAAACAAGACCAGCAGCTGCAGAATGGCCCAGCCAATGGCGATCGCCACCCCCACAAACCCGAACTGCAGCGTCAGCGGGTCCACCAGCAGGCTGCCGAGGTGGCGCTGACGGCGCTCGGTTACTTCTGGGCGCTCCTGCTCCACGGGCATGCGGTCCTGGGCATCTGCTGGAATCGAGTCGTCGAGTCGACTGGCTGCAGTATGCCCCTTCGCGCGGCCCCAGTTCGCCAAAGCAACCCCAGCGATTATGCCGCTGACGATGCCCACCGTGGCCATACCGACGGCCAGGTCAGGGCCCTCCTCAAAGCCCAATTCATTGAACACCTCCGCCATGCCCGCTGCCGTACCGTGGCCGCCCTCAAAGCCAATTTCAATCAGCGCACCCGCCATCGGCGGCAGGCCAAATACGGGGCCGAGCACCGCAATAGCCAGCAGCATTCCCACCACGTACTGCCCCCAGGCGATTGACTGGCCGAAGGCCACTTGGGGGGACGCCCGCCGCCAAATCTCGCCGGGGGGCGGAATGAACTCTCCCAAGAAGATGGTGGCAAAGACGATGTTGATAAACACCCCGGGAATCGCTGACCATACGTCAAGAATAGGCTGGGGGAATAGGCCGTTGGGGAGAAAGCTCTCTCCAGTAATTGCCCCCAAAACGCCAGGCCCCGCGAGCAGCGCAATTGCGCCAGCGATAATAGAACTGGGCAAAAATAAGGTCTGGAAGAGGCCCACCTGCTGGCGTACCCACCGCCCCAAGAGGACTAGGAATCCTAGGATAATGAAGGCCCAAAAGACATCCTGAAAGGTATAGGGCGGCGCTTCCCCAGCCCCTTGAGCCCGGGCTACCAGCGCCGCAGGTCCGATGAGTAGCGCTGCCGTGCCTATACAGACGGTGCTCCAGCGGGGAGCCCTGGACTGAAAAATTCGTTTGGAAATAGCGTTGAGTGAGACGGGTCGAGGTTTGGGCACCCTGTCCTCCTGAGGTGATGTGGACTAAACCTATAGCGTTATTGCGTAATGCAGATGGTAAGCGCGATCGCAGCGCACAATCGTATTCAAGCTGACATTAACTATAGGTCTGCCGGGGCAGCGAGTTGTGCAAATATGTCTTAAGCGCGTAGCCAGAGCTCCTCTCCCCAGACGGCGACTGCCTGTGGCCCTCTACTCAACTGAGTTATGTATCGCTCAAGAACCGCTGTCGTAGCGCTTCACCCGATTGCGCCCTAGGGCTTTTGCCTGACGCAAAGCCGCGTCAGCCCAGAGCAGTAAAATCGTCATGATTCTGGTTGAATGATTCTAGCTATGGACAATGAATATATGGACCCCACTGCGCCATGACCCAGCCTGCCCATCGCCTCGGCGTTCCGCCCAATGCCTGGCTCGTCACCGCCGACACCGCCGACATCACGCGATCGCCCATCCCGCCCCAGCCGGTCACCCTAGCCACCCACACCAAGGTCCTCACCCTCGACTTGGCCAAAACAATTATTTTGGTGATCGACATGCAGAACGACTTCTGCCACCCCGAAGGCTGGCTGGCCCATATCGGCATCGACGTTACTCCCGCCCAAGCCCCCATTGCGCCGCTGAGCAAGCTTCTCCCACAGCTGCGCCAGGTAAAAGTGCCCGTCCTCTGGCTCAACTGGGGTAACCGCCCCGACTTGCTCAACATCAGCGCCGGACTGCGCCATGTGTACAACCCAACCGGGGAAGGGGTAGGGCTAGCAGAACCGCTGCCGCCGCGAAACGCGCCCGTACTCACTCAGGAGAGCTGGGGTGCCACCATCGTCGATGATCTGGTGCCCGAGCCGGTAGATATTCGCATCGACAAGTACCGCATGAGCGGCTTTTGGGATACGCCGCTGGACAGCGTGCTGCGCAACCTCGGCAAAACGACGCTGCTGTTTGCCGGCGTCAACGCCGATCAGTGCGTCATGGCCACTCTACAGGATGCGAACTTCCACGGCTACGACTGCATCCTGGTGGAAGACTGTACCGCCACCACCTCTCCGGACTACTGTCTAAAGGCAACGCTCTATAACGTCAGCCAGTGCTTTGGATTTGTGGCCACTTCTGAGGCGATCGCCTCAGCACTTCCTGGCGTTTCGGCAGAGCTAGTCTAAACCTTTCCTAAAAGTTCTGGCCTATCGAGGGTAATGTCTGTTGTATTGGAGGGGTACGCCTTATCAGCCCCGCTGCTATAAGCACTACCGCCATACTTTAGGAGTCACCATGGGAACTGCCGCGACCGCGACCCAGACGACCGCGACCCAGACTGATAAATGCGTCATTCCCCTATTTAAGGGGCCGCAGGACTACCAGGCCTTCCGCATCAGCCCCCAGGACAGCAACCGGCTGGCTATCGTGTTTGACCCCAGCAGCTCGGATGTCTCGCTCACCTACTGCGTAGAGATTTTTGAGGTGGGCGGAGAAACGCCCCCCAACCGACACAACCTGGCCGTAGAAATGTTCTTCATCCTCAAGGGGGAAGGGGAAGCGAGCTGTGACGGCAAGACCGTTCGCATTCAGGCGGGGGACAGCATCTTGGTGCCGCCCCAGGGTATCCACGTGATTCGCAACACCGGCGAGACGCGGCTGTACGCCCTGTGCATTATGGTGCCCAACGAGGACTTCGCCGAGCTGATTCGCAGCGGCGCGCCGGTAGAGCTCGACGACGACGACCTTAAGGTGCTGCGCCGTACCGACGCGCTGGTCGCGCATTAAGCCGTAATGCTACCGGTCAAAAAAGAAACCCAGCCGCTGCTCACCCAGGACGGCACCCGGCTCGATGCCGATATCTACACCCCCGACACCGGCGGCAGCTTCCCCGTCCTGCTGATGCGCCAGCCCTACGGACGGGCTATTGCCTCTACGGTGGTCTATGCCCATCCCCAGTGGTACGCCGCCCAGGGCTACATCGTGGTGATTCAGGACGTGCGCGGGCGGGGCAGCTCTGACGGCGAATTTGATCTATTTGCCCATGAGGTAGAAGACGGGGCAGATGCCGTGGCCTGGGCCGCGGCGCTGCCTCAGAGTACCGGAGCGGTCGGTATGTACGGCTTCTCGTACCAGGGCATGACCCAGCTCTTTGCCGCCGCCGCTCGGCCCCCTGCCCTGAAAACCCTCTGCCCGGCCATGGTCGCCTACGACCTGCGGGACGACTGGGCCTATGAGGGAGACGCCTTTTGCCTGCAGGCCAGCTTTGGCTGGGCCGTGCAGCTCGCCGCCGAGACCGCTCGCCGCCAGGGCCACCGGGACGCCTACAAAACCCTCTACACCGCCGCGCGCACGCCCCTGTCCTGCGATCCAATCTGCGCCCGCTCAGCCCTGCTCAATCAGATTGCCCGCGATTCTTTCTACCACGACTGGCTCATTCCACCCTCAAAGGAGTACTGGCAGCAGCGATCGCCTCGCCACTACATCGACGCGATCGCCCAGATGGAGTTACCCATGCTGCACATTGGGGGCTGGTACGACACCTACATGCGCGGCACCCTGCGGCTTTACCGAGAGATGGCGGTCCGCAGCGCTCAGCCCCAGCACCTTTGGGTAGGGCCCTGGCCCCACATTCCCTGGGGGCGTCGGGTGGGGGAGCTCGACTTTGGCCCGGAGGCGGTTAGCCCCATAGACCGGCTGCAGATTCGCTGGTTTGATCAGTTTCTCAAGGGGAAGGACACGGGGCTGCTAGACGAGAAGCCGGTGCACCTGTTTGAGATGGGCAGCAACCGCTGGCGATCGCGCTCCCAGTTTCCCGACCCTGAGCCGGTGACCTACTGGCTCGTTTCTGGCGGGCTCGCTGCGATCAACGAGCGCAGCGGCAGGCTGACGCTAGACTCGTCAGAGGGTGACCAAGCTGCCATGGATAGCATTGTGCACGATCCGTGGCGACCGGTCGGGGCAGTCGGGGGCCACGCTGTGTTCCCGGCAGGCGCATTCGATAGAGCCGCCATGGACAGCCGCGCCGACGTGCTGACCTATACGACACTGCTGGAAGAAGACCTGCACATTGCAGGCGCTGCGACGGTGCAGGTCAGCTGTCGCTCCGAGTCTCCCAGCTTCGACCTCTGCGCCGTGCTGTCGGATATGCACCCAAACGGCAAGGTCTACCCCCTCGCCCAGGGCTACCGGCGCGTACAGGGACATCGAGATGACGATGCCGTGAGCATTTCCCTACAGCCTACGGCGGCCTGCATTGCTGCTGGTCACAGTCTACGCCTCAGCCTCAGCGGGGCCTGCTTCCCGGCCTATCCGGTGAACCCGGGCACGGGGGAGTCGCTGACGGACGGACG
>JBHJHD010000136.1:0-34484 GCA_050331115.1 Elainellaceae cyanobacterium | reverse complement strand
GGGTGATTAAGAGCTGTTTGGCGGCGAGGTCGACGATTTTATATAGGGGGGCGAAGTCGACGACTAGATAGAGGGATACGACGGGGACGACTCGCTCTCTGGAGAAGAAGGCGACGACGAGATAGAGGGAGGGGACGGCGACGATGTCCTCAAGGGCGGCACCGATGACGATGAGCTAGACGGCGGCGATGGGGACGATACCCTCATGGGCGATGCCGGTACGGATGACCTCTCTGGCGATGACGGCGACGACTTCCTCAACGGCGGCGGCGGTAATGACATCCTGCGGGGCGATGACGACGACGATCGCCTGCTGGGGGGCGGCGGCAACGACGAGCTATTTGGCGGCAGCGGCGATGACGAGCTGCCGGGGGGCGGTCAGCAGGATAGCCTGTTTGGCGAGGCGGGGAGAGACCTGCTGCGGGGTGACGGCGGGCAGGATCGCCTTGAGGGCGGCGGCGGCCGCGACGTGCTTTTCGGCGGCGGCGGTCGCGATCGCCTTGAAGGCGACAGCGGCCGCGACGAGCTTATTGGCGGCAACGGCAGCGACGTGCTGGTGGGCGTCGACGACAGCGACGGCAGGCCGGGCCAGAGGGAAATCGACGAGCTGACCGGCGGCCGCGGCCGCGATCGCTTCGTGCTGGGCAGCCGCACCGACGTCTTCTACGACGACGGCCGCCAGGGCGGTGGGCGCGGGGACTACGCGCTCATCCAAGACTTTAACCTGCGTCAGGACGTGCTGGTTCTGCGGGGGGATGCGGAGGACTACCTGCTGCGGCGATCGCCCCTGCGCGGCACCGGCTCTGAAGATGTGGGCATTTTTCTCAATCGGGCCGGTCGCCAAAACGACGAGCTGATTGCCGTGGTGGAAGGGGCCGCCGATTTAGATTTGACCAGCCGCGCAACGCAGTTTATTTAAGCCCGCTGGTTACCTGGCTTAGGGGTCTAAACCTTCGCTAGGGTAACCGCCTGGGGCTGATCTTGGTACTTGCCGCGCCGCTGCTCGTAGCTCACCTCACAGGGTTCTCCCTCCAAAAATAGGAGCTGCACGATGCCCTCCCCAGCATAAATTCGGCAGTCGGCGCTAGAAGAATTAGAGAACTCTAGGGTTAGGTGGCCGCGCCAGGCGGCCTCTGCTGGGGTGAGGTTAGCGATGATGCCGCAGCGGGCGTAGGTGCTCTTGCCGATGCAGATCACGCTGATATTTTCGGGAATGCTCAGGTGCTCTAGGGCCACCCCCAGCCCGTAGGAGTGAGCCGGCAAGATGAAAAACTCGCCCTGCTCATCCTGGTGCAGCTCCGTTTGCACGAGGTTAGCGGGGTTGAAGCATTTTGGATCGACCACCGTACCGGGAATGTGCCGAAAGATGCGAAACTCAGCAGGGGAGAGCCGGATATCGTAGCCGTAGGACGAGAGGCCGTAGCTGATGACGGGGCGCGATTCAGCCCCCCGCGAAATATCTTGAGGCGACAGCCGCCGCACGAGGGCGGGCTCGAATGGATCAATCATCCCTGAGCGCGCCCTTTGCGTGATCCAGGCGTCATTTTTTATCATAGGGGTCCCCTTTTGGGTGAGATGGTGGTCAGCAGCGTAGCGGTAAGCCTGCGCCGTCTTGGTTTAGCAATTATGATTCGACGGTCTTAGTTTGCGGTCTTGGCTTGACAATCTTAGATTAGCCTCAAGCAGACCGCGATCGCGGCTCACGCTAAAACCGATGGCTGCGGCGCAGTTCAGTCACCTGGTCGGCTACCTGTAAAATCGCGCTGGGCATCTCGGGGCCCGTCAGCACCACGTCAACGTGGGGCGGGCGCTGGTTGAGAAACGCAAGCACTTCATCAGCCGAGACCAGATTGAACTTAATCGCTAGGCTCAGCTCGTCCAAAACTACGAGAGAATAGCGGCCCTGCCCCACAATAGTCTGGGTATGCTGCCACAGATGCCGCAGGGCGTCAGCGTCGGCCCCGTCAATTTGGGCATCAGACTGGACCTCAGCTTGAGCATCGGCTAGCTGGAGCGCATCGACGCGGCGGGTCAGGCCGCAGCGGAGCCAGTCTAAATGCTGCCCCAGCTGAACCGGGTGTTCAGGGCCCTGGCCTATCCCCCCCTTGAGAAACTGCACGACGAGCACCGGCGTACCCTGCCCCGCCGCCCGCAAAGCCTGAGCCATAACGTCTGTAAAAAAGCTGCGGCAGGTGCAGGTAAAAACCTGAATCTGGCCGTCAATCACGTGGAGATGGCGCGGAGTAGGAGGGCGCAATCGAGAAAGCTGGGAAACCATCTGGTGCTTCTAAGGATGACGATAACTCAATTTGAGGCGGCAGCGGGGCCAGCAGGGCGAGGATAGCGGGTCCAACGGCTGACGACAGCTCTACGCGCTGAGGGGCCTCGTCACAAATATAGCGTTTATTCTAAATATTTTAGCTGCATCTAGCGCCGCACCGATCAAAATCCTAGGCTTTGGGAGGCAACGCCCAAGGGGCGATCGCTTCAAATTTCCCAAGAATGGCCCCGTTTTCGCCCGACCTCGCCGCTTTTAATGCTTAAGCAACCCTTAAAACTTAGCCCACCATCCCCCCCCACAGGATTGAATTTATTTGGAAAGTAACGTTTTATGTTCTATGGACGGACGACGCGTCAGCTTGGGTTTTCGTAACGCTTGCGCCCCAGATGCCCCAATTCCTCCCCGGACTGTATTGCCCCTAGCTGACTTTGAGGTGCTCCTCGATGCGGCGGGCTGGTGGCTAGTGGGCTGGTGGTTAGTGGGCTGATGGCTACAGTGGCGCGAAAGACCTTGACCCATAGCGGGAACGTCCTTTACACGATAATTGGCTAGGTTTTAATGAGAAAGCTATTCGAACAGGACTGCGGCAGGCTAACGACTATGGCGATCGCTATCGGTTTTGCCGGCCTATCCGCGGCGGGCTGCACCGAGCCCCGTGAGGCGAGCGCGCCTCAAAGCGTGGAAACAGCCCAACCCACAGAAACCGGAACGCTAGAATTTCGCGCCAATGGTGAGGATTTTGTGCGCCAGGGCTTCGTCAGCAAAGACGGCTGGCAGATAGATTTTGACCACCTCTACGTCACGCTTTCCGAGGTCAAAGCCTATCAGGCTGACTCGCCTGACGACCCAGAGGCCAAGGAGGCAGACGTCTCGCAGGTGGTCGAAGTGCCGGAGCAGACTACGGTCGATCTGGCGGCGGGGGGCGAGCAGGCCGACCCGGTCTTAGTCGCGGCGGTAGAAGCCCCGGTGGGTCAATACAACGCCCTCTCCTGGGAGATGGTCCCTGCCGCCTCAGGGCCAGCGGCGGGCAGCACCCTGAAGCTGGTGGGCAATGCTACCAAGGGCAACGAAACCATTCCGTTTACGGTTCAGCTTGATCCCGAGTATGCCTACAGCTGCGGCGAATATGTCGGCGACGGGCGCAAGGGCCTCTTGAGCGCTAATGACCTGGCTGATGTGGAAGCGACGTTTCACTTCGACCATATTTTTGGGGATGGCGAAGCCGCGGCGGATGACCCGATTAATACCGGCGCGGTTGGCTTTGAGCCCATGGCTGCTTTGGCCAGCGACGGTGCGCTGATGGCCGATATGACGGCGCTGAAGCAAGGCCTCTCACCCCAAGACTATAGCCGGCTTGAGGAGGCCTTGGTGGGTCTCGGCCACGTCGGGGAAGGACACTGTTCTGAAGTGTCGGCAGCTCATGACCATGAGCATGATGGATAGCGTTAACTTCGTATCGATAGGAGCATCCGTCTCTAGAATATGAGGTCAAAGGACAGTAGCAAACCGTTATGAGACGATATGCCGTTTTTTCCCTAGGGATGGCTGCGATCGCCGCCCTCAGCCCAGCCGCGATCGCCCACGGGGTTGATCTGGTGGTCGAACCTACGCAGGCGCTGCGGGTCCGGGCGACCTATGATTCCGGCGACCCGATGGCTGATGCCGCGGTGGTGGTCTACGCACCGGACGACCCAGCCGAGCCCTGGGTCCGTGGAGCAACCGATGCTCAGGGCTATTTCACGTTTACCCCAGACCCCGCCATCGAAGGCGACTGGGGGATTCAGGTGAGGCAGGCCGGCCACGGCAACATCGTGTCGGTCCCCCTATCAGCCAGCCCAAATGCAGCGGACCCAAGCGCAGTGAATCCAAGCGCGCCGGTCCCAAATGCGGCGAGCCCAGCCGGAAGCGCGGTCGCCTCCTCTAACCTGCAGTCCCCCCTGCAAAAGGGTCTGATGATTGGCTCGGTGTTCTGGGGCTGCCTGGGGACGGCGCTATTCTTCTCGGCCCGAACGCGACCTTCGAACTAAGGATCTTTTACTAGAATGCACATTCCCGACGGAATTTTACCCGCCCAAGTCTGCGTCGCCGGATATGCGATCGCGACTCCCGTGGCCTGGTACTCCCTGCGGAAAATCAACCGCCAGGGCGACCCGACTGCAGGCATTCCTAAAGCGTCCCTGCTCACCGCCGCCTTTTTTGTCGCGTCCTCGATTCACATTCCCCTACCGCCCGCCAGCGTTCACCTGGTGTTCAACGGCCTTTTGGGGGCGGTGCTGGGCTATTATGCGTTTCCCGCGATTCTAGTCGGGCTATTTTTTCAGGCGGTGATGCTGGGCCACGGCGGGCTAACGACCTTAGGCGTTGGCGCAGTCATGATGGGGGTACCGGCTCTGGTGGCCTACCAAATCTTTACCCTGCGCCACCGGCTGCGAGGCTCGATCAGCGAGCGGCTCTCAGACGGCATCTGCGGTTTTCTGGCAGGTGCAGTGGGCTTAGGCCTTGCGGCCCTGATTTTCTTCACCCTGATTGTCACGACGCTTCCAGCCGGGTTTGACACCCTGACTGAGCAGCGGGCCATCTACGGACTGACCGTGGCGCACATTCCGCTGGCCCTGATTGAAGGGGGATTCACGGCCATGCTGGTGCTGTTTTTACAGCGCGCAAAGCCAGAGATGCTGCAGGACCACCGACCTTACCCGAGCTGTGAGCTGCAGCGCTCCTGGGTGTCGAAGTAGAAACGGACGTTAGCGTTCTCTGCCGCAGTCGTTATCACGCCTGCACTGCGTTGATCCCTCAGCGAGATACCCCGCATTTATGCAAATTCAAATCGACGAATATGCCCACCTCGACTCTTGGGTTCACCGCTGGGACCCCCGCTACAAGCTCGTCGCGATCGCCTGCTTGATCTTTGCCTTTGCCTGGGTTGAGAGCCTCTGGCTTCTGCCGCTGATGATTGGGGTTACGGTGGGGCTCTACATCAGCTCACGGCTGCCGGCGTCGTTTCTGGGGCAGCGGCTGCGCTACCCCGGCATCTTCCTGCTGGGGATCGTGCTGCTGCTGCCCTGGCAAGCGGGGGAGACGGTGGTGTGGCAGTGGGGCGCTCTAGCCCTGCGCCAGGAAGGACTGATGGCTGTCGTGCTGATTGCCTGCCGCTTCCTGTGCATCATCACCGCCGGGCTGGTGCTATTGGGTACGATGTCGTTTCTGACGACCATCAAGGCCATGCGCGTCCTAGGTCTGCCCAGGGTGCTGTCAGATATGACCCTGCTGACCTATCGCTACCTGTTTGAGGTCACCGACAACCTGCGCACGATGCAGCGGGCCATGCGGCTGCGGGGGTTTGCCCCTGGGCAGCCTCACCGGCATAAGCCATCAGGGCGAAAACTGGGGCGAAAATCAGGGCATTCTCCCCATCGCCATCGGCCCATCCATCAGCGCCGCTTGCCCACGCTCCGAGACGCGAACCGTCTAGCGTCTCTCACAGGCGTGCTGTTTATCCGCAGCTACGAGCAGTCAGAGCGTATCTATACCGCAATGAAGCTGCGGGGCTACGGCAGCCGTCCCCGCCTTCCCTATACAGGCTTGCGCCTGGCGGCGGCCGCTGAACTATCGCCCCGGTGGAATATCGCCATCACCGTCGCTATGGTTGCGATCGCCGCAGCGCTAGTGATTCTAGAGTTCACCGTCTAGCGCACCGGCGCGCCAAGCTTTTAATTTACCCACTCCTATTGCATCTATGACGCAGTCCGATTTCATTCCCCCACCTGATCTCATCTCACAGCCGATCGTCACACCGACGCTGGCGATCGCGGCCCGCAACCTGTGGTTTTCCTACCCCAACCATTCGCCCATCCTCAAGTCGCTATCGGTAATGGTGAGCGCCGGAGAGCGCGTCGGGGTGATCGGCCCCAACGGAGCAGGGAAAACGACGTTTTTCATGTCGCTGTGCGGTATTCTAACGCCCACCGGGGGCGAGGCGGTCCTGTTCGATAAGCTGGTTGAAACAGGCGCGTTTCGTCCGGAGATTGGGCTCGTATTTCAAAACCCCAATGACCAGCTCTTTTGCGCTTCGGTGCGCGAAGACGTAGCCTTTGGCCCTGAGAACATGGGGCTCACCCCCGAGGAAGTAGCCCCTCGCGTCCACGATGCGCTTCGCATTACGGGCATGACCGACTATATCGATCGCAACCCCTATCACCTGTCCGGCGGCGAAAAGCGCATGGTCGCGATCGCCGCGGTGCTCGCCATGCAGCCGCGACTGATTATCTACGACGAGCCCTCAGCCAGCCTAGACATGCGGGCCAGACGACGGCTGATTCAGTTCCTGCAGCAGGCCCCGGAGACGATGCTGATTTCGTCCCACGATCTGGAGTTCTTGCTGGAGGTGTGCGATCGGGTTTTGCTGCTGGACGAGGGTCAAATCATTGCCGATGGTGACCCAAGGGAAATCATGGGCAACGTGGATTTGATGCTGGCCCACGGTCTAGAAAAGCCCCATTCCCTAGTGCCCCATGTGGACCCCCACCACGATTAGGCTAATTCCCCAGCGGGAAGTGAATTGCATTCGAGTTTGCCGGCTTGTTTTCTTCAATCTGCTCGCGCGGGCTGATGACGCTGTCTTCGAGAACAAAGATCAGCGTGGGCTCCTCTGAGATATCAATGCCGTCGCGCTGAGAACCTAGCAGCTCGTCTGTTGAGATTTGGGCGGGCTGGGTGACTAAAACTTCACTACTAGGAGCGATCGGCGGCCTAGCCGCATTCCCCTGGACAGATTCATCGGCCCCCAGAGCTACAGTTGCGATCGCTAGCGTCGCGCTCAATCCTATGCCCGTGCCCAATACGGCAGAGGCTATAGCGCGAGGGATAAAAGGTCGAAATGATAGAGAAGTCATGGCTTACTGTATGTGAGGTGTGCGAGGTCAGAAAACCGAGCTCAAGTATTACTGTAGTTAGCTCGCCTGAGTTACTTATGAGATTGAATTGAGTTTTGTTGAGGAGACGCCCTCTGGAGCCGCAGGGCTACAGCGCAGGGCTACAGCCACAGACAAGAACGGTGGCTTTTAGTCAGTCGCGATAAACCATCGCCGTAGACAGAGGGCCTCGTCAAAGGCGTTACAGGTGAGCAGCTCAGCCTAGCCTCTCAACCGGTCTAAAGGTTGTTTCGTAACGCTTTTATAGCGCCTATTGCTGCCGCATTTCTAAATCAATTATGGCAAATATTTCTAGCCGATTTAGTTATGAAGAACACTCAGCTCAGTCAGTCTAATATTTCGTAATACTTAGCAGGCTATACTGTGTAACACCGCGAGCCCCAGCGGTAATGTTTCTAAATATTTCTGGCCAAGACTGCTCTTAAACCTTATTTCCGTGAATCACAGCTCCCTGCTAAGCAGGTTTGAGCGCCCTTAAAAGCTGAGCCATGACCCCAGTTCAAAATGTTTTACAAGCGCGGGCTCGATTGGGCGAGGGTCCAATATGGGACAGTGCCTCATCGCGGCTCTATTGGGTCGATATCTATAACCACCGCGTCCACTGGTTCAATCCAGCCACCCGAGGGACTAAATTTTACGACGTGGGCCACACCGTAGGGGCGATCGCGACAACAACAGCCGGCCGACTGATTATGGCCCAGCGCCACCGGCTGGCGTTCTTAAACCCAGGAACCGGGCGCGTCGACCCCATTCGAGACATTGAGGCAGACCTGCCCCACAACCGGTTTAACGACGGCAAGTGCGACGCCCAGGGGCGCTTTTGGTTCGGGTCTATGTGCACTGAGGGACCCAAGGGTAGCCTCTACCGCTACGACCCCGACGGCGCACTCCATCAGATGGAAACCGGGCTTACGATTTCCAACGGGCTGGGCTGGAGCCCGGATCAGCGCTACTTTTACCTCGCTGATTCATCGCTGCAGCACATCTATAGATACGACTACGACGCGGTCAGTGGCGCGATCGCCAACCGCCGAGTGCATATCGACCTGACGGCGGAGTCCTTTTTCCCAGACGGCCTTACCGTAGACGCTGAGGGCTGCCTCTGGGTGGCAATGTGGGACGGATGGCGGGTGCAGCGTTTTGACCCAGAGGGTCAGCCCCTGGCAAAGATTCCCGTGCCGGTGCAGCGCCCCACCTCCTGTACCTTTGGGGGGAAGAACCTGCAGACTCTCTACATTACGTCGGCCTCTGTCGGCCTCAGCGAAGCCGAAATTGAGCAAAGCTTTTTCTCCGGCGACTTGTTTACCTTTGAGGCCGGCGTTTGCGGCCTGCCGGCAGCGCCGTTCCGGGAAACGCCGTGAATCGACGGGCTGATTTTGGCGTCGTGCTTTCGGCCCTGCTGGGGATTGGGCTGATTGTGATCGGCATTGGCTGGCTTCCGGCTGACATGGGACGCGACCAAGGCGATCGCGCTCCGGTAATGCTTGACGGCCGGGAGCTATTCTTTTTGGAGGGCATCGACGGCTTCTCAGCTCAGCTCAGGGCCAATAGCACCAGCCGTCTGCTGTCGGCGGCGATTGCCGACCAAAAGGCGGCGGATTCATCGCGATCGCTACGGGTCTGGATATCTCAGCGCGATAGCCTGATTACCCTGCGGCTTCAGGGCCGTCACTTGCTCACCGTCACGGACGCTGACGCAGTGATGGGAGTTGGCGATCGCGAGCAGGCTAGGGTCTGGGTCGCTCGCCTAGAGTCGGCCCTGAACCAGGCGCTCACCCAGCGATCGCAGCTCTACCGACGGCGGGCCCTGATGCGCAGCTTGACGGCAGCTGCGGTGGCGATCGCGTTTTCGCTCGCGGTCAGCCTGTGGCAGCGGCGTCTCGACCGCATGGAGCGGCGCGGTGCGGCCGGGGCCTGGATTGTGAAAATTGCCGTAGCCCTGCTGCAAATCGGGCTGTGGGCCGCTGCCTTGTTCTACGGGACGGGACAGTTTCCAGAAACCCGCATCTGGCGCTACCGGGTGCTGGGTGTGCTGGAGCGCACCTTCACCGAGCCGTTGTTTACGCTGGAGGACGAAGGCTACTCCCTACTGGACACCCTTAATCTAGTTGCCCTAGGGATCGGCCTGTGGCTCCTGGTTAGGGCGCTGACGCTGTTTCTCACCACCCAGCTGCGCTCGAAGAGCGGCCAGGAGAGTTTCTCAGGGCCTCTGGCGGTGTTTTTACAGATTGCCCTCACCGCGCTAGGGCTGATTGTTTTACTTCAGGCCGTGGGCATTGATATTAGCTCCCTCGCGATCGTGGCCAGCGTTTTGGGAGTGGGCATCGGCTTTGGGCTGCAAAACGTCGCCAATAACTTCATCAGTGGCGCTATTATTCTGCTAGAGCGGCCTATTCAGGCGGGGGACTTCGTCAATCTTGGGGATTTGGTGGGCACCGTTGAGCGCATTGGCGCGCGCAGCACCGAGATTCGTACCTTGGATCTAGTCACCATCATCGTGCCCAACTCAGAGTTCATCGAGAGTAAGGTCATCAACTGGAGCCATGGTCACCCCGTCTCGCGGCTTCACATTCCGCTGGGCGTAGCCTACGGAACCCACATTAAGCAGCTGCGGACGGCGGCCTTAGAAGCGGCCCACACCCACCCTGAGGTGCTGCGTTACCCAAAGCCCCAGCTGTGGTTTCAAGGCTTTGGCGACAGCTCCCTCGACTTTGACCTGCTCGTGTGGGTGCGGGACCCGCGCCACCAGTTTCAGGTGCGCAGCGACCTCTACTACCTGCTGGAGGCCAATCTGCGGCGCTACCGCATCGAGATTCCTTTTCCTCAGCGGGACCTTCACCTGCGCTCACCCCAGCTAGACGACATCAGAACTGCGCTGTCTCAGGAGGTGAGCCTGCCCACAGGAGATGCCCCCTTTGAAGACGCCATCCCCACAGACCTGCTGGCCGATCTAGTTGACTTGGCGGACTGTACCCTGCTGATTCAGCAGCAGGAGAGTCTATCAGAGTCGGAGCTTCGGGGCCTGTCCAAGGAGATGCGCGGCAGCGACGGCATCGAGCGGCGCGATCGCCGCTACCGACTGAGGCTTTACCCAAACTGCTTTGTGGGCAGCGAGGCGGTGACTTGGCTGGTGCGAACCCAAAAGACCACCCGCGAGCAGGCGGTGGCCATCGGACAGCAGATGGTAGAGCGCTGCATCATCCATCACGTCACCGACGAGCACTCTTTTATGGATGACTATTTGTTCTATCGCTTTTATGAGGATGATCCCCACCATGAAAAATAGTGTACCCCCCGACCTTTTGGCCTTCGACTTCGACGGCGTAGTCTGCGACGGCTTATTGGAGTACTTTCAGACCGCCTGGCGGGCATACTGCCAAATTTGGCGGCCTGAAAACCAGACGCCGCCTGGGGGCCTAGCCGAGCGATTCTACCCCCTGCGCCCCGTGATCGAGACCGGTTGGGAAATGCCGGTGCTGCTGCGATCGCTTTTGCTCGGCACCCCTGAGGAGCGCATTGTGGCCGACTGGCCGACGGTGGCCCGCGCGCAGCTCGCTTCAGATGGGCTCGAGGCAAAGCCGCTGGCGGCGGCGGTAGACGGGGTGCGCGACGCGTGGATTCGCGAGGATTTAGACGGCTGGCTAGCCCAGCACCGATTTTACCCCGGCCTAGTGGACTATCTAGGGCGATCGCTCCAGTCCGATTGCCACACCGTAATTATTACGACCAAAGAGGGACGCTTTGTTGAGCAGCTTTTGGCCCAGTCGGGGGTGACGATGCCCGCCGAGCAGATTTTTGGCAAAGCGGTGAAGCGGCCCAAGTACGAAATTCTGCGGGACCTGATTGCAGCACATCAGGCCCGGTCAGCCTGGTTTATTGAGGATCGGCTGAAGGCCCTGCTGGCAACGGCGCAGCAGCCGGACCTAGGCCAGGTGCGGCTGCTGCTGGCAGACTGGGGCTATAACCTAGCGGCGGACCGCCAGCGAGCCCAGGAGAACGAGCGGATTGAGCTGATATCGCTGCAGGCGTTTACCGGCTAGATTTCGGCGACCGCCCGCTCCACGAGGCGGCGGGTTAGGGTTTGGACGCCGGTGTGCCGGTAGTACTTGACGTTCATGTCCAGCAGCGCCCCCACATAGTCCACTTTGTCGTCGCTAAACTCGATAAACCGCTTGAGGCGATCGAGCAGGCCCCGCTGGGTGACATTCTTCTCGGCCACGAAGCTCTTCATCCAGCCCTCGGTAGAGTTAAAGCTCTGCTTCACAAAGTCGAGCTGGTCGGCGCTGCTGCGGCCTGGAATCAGCTCCTTAACGCCCTTAAACGTCGGGTTTTTCTCTAGGTCAGAGGGCTGGATACCCTGCAGCGTAGACATGGCCTGATCTGCAAAGGTGGGCCCCAAGGGAATCAGACCGTCGAAGCTGACCAGCGCCGCCATGCGCATCAGAGATTCGCCGCTGTAGTCTTTGAGAGATGAGACGAACTCGCCAATGCTGTCCCCCGGAATACCGTTAATCTGGCAAAACGCCACCAGCTCGGTAACCAGCTTGATGCACAGATCAATGCTCTGGGCCTTTTCGGGTTTTGGGGTAAAGCGCTTCAAAAAGCCCAAGAAAGTGTCCTGGCCGACGCGGTTAGTCAAAGCCGCTGTCCCCAGGACGCCAGAGGCCGAGTCCACGGTCTCATATAGCCACAGGGCGCGCTGGTAGCCCTGGGACTTGTCGTTGAAAAGCGCCACGGCCCGCTCTCCAATCTGCCTGACAAGGGCCTCGTCAGTTTCTCCGGTCACCGCGCGAATGGTGTTGTCAAACCCGACTAGGTTATCCCACTGTCCTGGGACGAGGAAGTCCAGCGTCTTCAGCGCCGTCACCGTCAGGCCGCCCTTGGGTAGATCATCTACCACGTCATAAATTGGCTTGCTCATAGCATGCTCCTTAGTATTGCGTCGATCAACTGCTGCTCAACCAATGGGCCATTAGAATGGCCTATTGGTCAGGTCGCTGGCTGAGGAAGAGGCGTCGACCTGACCCGCATAGTGGGCAGATCTTTCGAAGCCTTTTTTGAAGCGGCTGAGGGCGACTTTGAAGGAACGGCCATGCCATGCCTTGACTCAAGCTGGGCCAGCCCGTTAAGGTCAAATTTTTGCAGCCAGGAGATGCGATCGTCGCGGGTGAAGGACGGGTCGCGGGAGAGCACCTTCACCTGATAGCGGTTGTTGACCAAGAGGCCGGTGCCGGTCGTGCCCTGGTCTACGGCGGGGTACTTGGCAACCGTCAGGTCGCTCGCCTGGTACTTGTCTGCCGCCGATGGGTTGCTGATGGTGTCGCTAATCGACAGCATAGCAACGGTAGTTCCGTCCTGGCCCACCTTGTACTCAGCAAAGCCTCGCTTTTCCTGGGTGGGGGTGACGTTGTATCCCGACACTTTCTTGGGAAAAAACTGATTGAACGTAGATCCGTTTTCGGCGGATTTATCAACGGCGACCTCAGCGCCTCTACCAGTCGTCTCTTCTTGGACCTGTGCGTAGGGAGACGGTTCACTGGCGCTGCAGGCTGTGGCAAATAGCACAACGCTCAGGCAGATAGGCAGCAGAATACGCCGCCAGCGATCGCTTATATTCATGGTGAAATATTATCTCTATAGAGTTTAATTGCGCCAACGCGCGATTGCGTTGAAGCACGGTAACGTTGGGTCAATTTTATTTAACTCTATGGACCTACAACACATCCGCAGGGAAGAAATATGCTGGCCTTACTGCAAACAGAATTCGCTTTAGGTGAAGCTGCACCAGTTTGCAATGTGGCCCCGCCCCACGCTGCCACCTGCAAAAAACTTGTATAAAATTGAGCGCGGGCTCTAGCGCAGCCGAGAGCCTGCTTCAGCGAAATGCGTCCTTTTCAGCCAAACGCGAGGTACCATGCCCTTCCGCTACCGCAGATTTTACAGCGCCCTAGGCAGCCTAGCGGCGATCGCCGTCGTGCTCACCTCGCTATCGGGGCCCGCTTCAGGGCAGACCAGCAGCCTTTTAACCCAGCTTACGGCTCAAGAGCAGTCGGCGCTCCAGGACGGACAGGTGTCGGTGTCGGGCAGCGACGGACAGTTCACGGGTCGCGTGCTAATAGACGCATCTGTGGCTACAGCGTGGCAGGTGCTGACGGATTACGACAACTTTGATCAGTTCCTACCCAACATTGAAGACAGCCAGCTGCTAGAATCGACGGGCGATCGCCGCGTATTCGAGCAGGTGAACGTGGTGCGCTTCTTCCCAATCACCCGCCGCAGCCGCGTTGTAATCGCCTCCACTCTAAGCTATCCGCAACAGATTAATTTCAGCTTAGTAGAAGGCGATTTGGACGAGCTGCAGGGCAGCTGGCGGCTGGAAACTGTCTCCTCCGCCGCTGGTGAGCAAGTGCTGATCACCCACGAAGTGGCGGTGGCGCCGAAGGGCAGCGGCGCGATTCGGGGTCTATTTTTTAATACCTACCGGAACGTGCTGGAAGACACGCTGGCGGCGCTGAAGCAGGAAAGTGAGCGTCGTACAGCCTCCTAGCGCCAAGATAGCCCAAGGCGATTGCCCCATAGGACGCATTGGGCAGGCGCTACTACTAAGGCGCTATCGTTTGCACAAATCGCGCTGCGAGCTCGCCGAGTCCAACGTCTTTTTGTAGGGGAGCAGCGTCGCCCCATAGCTCTGCTGCAGCGTAGTTTTGGGCTAAAAAGCGCTCTTGGGCCGACGCTAGCCGCTGAGCGGCAGGCCGCTCTCCCCACTGCTCTAGCATGATATTGAGGCTCGACAGCGTGCCGAGCAGGGCCGCAATCCTTTGTTCCACGCTGTCGGTCGCCCTACTGACAACATCGTAAAGGCCAAAGCGGTCTATGTTGAGGCTCGTTGAGCCTAACAGTTCGCTAGAGCCCACGATCGCCTCGGCGAGGTTGCTCAAAATGCCGCCGAATAGGTTGCAGGTCAAAATAACGTCAAAGTCCTGCGGTCGAACCACGAGCTCCGTCGCTAAATCATCCACCAGCATGGACTCAACAGTGACTGCCGAGAAGGCTTCGGCCTCCGCCCGAATCAGCCGCGTCCAGGGAATGTAGGGCAAAATATTTTCCTTGTGGACAATGGTGAGATGCCGCTGGCGGGTTTCGGCCAGCGCTAGGGAAAGCTTTGCAATCTGGCGAATATCGGCATCATCAAAGCGGAGGGTCTGGAAGCCATAGGTGCCTTTTCCGTCAACGCCGCGCCCAGAATCGGGGGCGGAGACGGTGCTCACGAGCTCACGCAAGATAAGCAGGTCTACCGCTTGCGCCTGATCTAGTTTTAGGGGTGAAGCCTTGAGTAGCGTTGGCGATAGCCGCATTGAACAGAGATCCATAACGAGACCAAAATGTCGGCAAAGGCCCTGCATGACGTCTTCGCCTACAGGGCCAATGACGGCGCCGTCAGCCCCTTCACAGAGCTGCAGGGATTTTTCTGGTAAGGCCGTCCCCAGCTGCGCTTGGGCGGCTGCTCCAATCGTGCCGTACTCGACGGCAACCGTAAAATCTTCAGCGGCGGCGATCGCCCGCAGGATGGTCAAGCTCGCATCGATAAGTTGAAGATCGGCGTCTTCTCCTGGAAGCGCCACGATGCGGTAATGTTTCTGGGTCATAGGTTAAGGTAATCGGCACTGCAGATTTCTTCAGTCGCTATTCCTATTTTTTCGCAAAACGCGTAAATTTCTCTAAGATTTAACGCCGGCAGCCCGTCTTTTTCCATCTAAAAATATTAGAAGCTGCAAATGCATGTGAAAAATGTATCGCATTTTACTGAAAATTGAGGAATCAGTTTGACGCGCTGGATTTTGTGCCTTCAGACTGCTTAGCTCTCTCTAATCGCGATCGCCCTCAATATCCCGCAATGAAATCTTCTGACCAGACGCGCCACTATGGCCTTGAAGAAACCGGACGCTACGGCGCACAAGGTCTGGTAGATAAAGTCGTGCTTTTAGCTGAAATGCATCAGCAGGAGCACACAGCAACGGTAGGCTGCTGCTTGAATGCAACAGCCTACCGGCAGGGTTTGATATTCTAGCCTAGCTTCCGTCTCTTCTGAGGGCAGCGAGCCATAGCCCGCTAAAAGACCGTTTTACAGCCGTACCGCATATCATCTTCGAACGTCGCCAAAGCGTTTTGATCTCGCTGCATGATCTGGGCCGTTCGCTCCTCTAGCGACTGGGGCTGCTGAGTCCTTCCCCAAAACAGTTCCGGACCACAACTTAGATCAGCGCCACCCAAGTGGGCAAGGATGTCAGTGACGGAAATGACCCCCAGTAGCCTGTGGCCTTCGATCACTGGGGCATGACTAATTTCCGCGTCCGCAAGCGCCCGCGCAGCCTCTTGCAGCGTGGCGTTGAGGGATACCGGCGTGCAGGCTTGCCACATAACGCTGCCCACTCGGACATGCTGCGGGTCTTTGCCCAAGGCCACCACCTTATGGACAATATCCTGTTCAATTAAGATGCCGTGGCATCCGTCTTCGTGGCACTTCTCAACAACGAGCGATCGCACCTGATTTGCCTGCATCAGCCGGATGGCGTTTTCAATGGTATCCGAGCTGTGAATGACCACAGGCCTGGTCATAACGTCTCTAACATTTGTCACGATAAATCTCCTTAACTGTGCCCTTGCCTAACGAGTAGCTTTATCAGCCAAGCTAGTTATAGATCAAGAGTTTGAGGAAATTATGAGGTTAGAGGCTAGCGCTATAGCTCATCGTCCCGCCAAGCCAAAAAGCCCGTCATTTGGCTCACTAGGGTAATCGGATCGAAGGGTTTTGTAATGACGCCTTTCGCACCCAGAGTGTAAAACCGACGTCTATCGGCAGCCTGGGCCTTGGCGGTTAAAAAAATGATCGGAATCGCCTTGGTCTCTGGCGATCGCTTCAAAATCTTCAGCGTTTCAACCCCGTCACGCTCAGGCATCATAACGTCGAGCAAGATAGCGTCTGGCTGCTTGTCCTTAGCAAGCTCGATACCGCAATCACTGGTAAGCGCGGTCAATAATTTCCAGTCCTTCTGCAGGGTCAGGCTGACCTGAATAATTTTATGTATATCCGCTTCATCGTCAATTAGCAAAATGTGCTTGCTCACAAGACTCTTTCCTTAAAGGCTACTCAATATCCGGCAGCGTAAAGTAGAATGCGCTGCCCACACCCAGCACGCTCTTGACCCATATCTTGCCGCCGTGGCGCTGCACAATATTTCTACAAATCGCCAGGCCCAGCCCGGTTCCCCCGAGCTGTCGAGAGTCTGAGGCATCTACTTGCTGAAAGCGCTCGAAGACGGTTTCTAGCTTGTCGGGGGGGATACCTCGTCCGCAATCGACGACTTGCACTAACGTATCATCTTTGCGCTTCTCTGCACTCAGCTTAATAACCGACCTGGGGGGCGAGAACTTGATGGCATTGCTCAGCAGATTCGTCAGGACCTGGATGATGGCGTCTGCGTTAACCCAGACGCTCACCGCCAAGGGATCAACCTCAATCTGTAGACGGTGCCCATCAGCCATGGTCCTCATTGCCTCACAGGCCTGCTGCATTAGCTCCGCCAGATCAGATGAAGCCATTGGCATCATCACTTGGCCTGACTCGATGCGCTCTAGATCTAGGACATCGTTGACGAGGCGGGTCAGCCGCTGGGTGTTTCTAAGCGCAATGTCCACAAATTCACTCGCCTGGGGGCCCAGTGGTTCGAAGTGTCCGCTGCTTAGGAGCCGCAGAGCGCCCTGAATTGAGGTCAGCGGCGTTCTCAGCTCGTGCCCCACCACCGAGACAAATTCGTCCTTCATGCGCTCGCTCGCCTTGCGATCGCTGATGTCGTTGATCATCGCGAAGAACCCCATGACCATTCCCTCAGGGTCAAATTCAGGGATGTAGGTTGCCATCAAGGCGCGGGTTTTGCCGTCTGGCGTCGTGATTTCCGTCTCGAAGCTGCGCTGCTGACCCGACAGCGCCGCCTCAACGTGGGGCTTAATCCGCCCGTAGTAGGCTTCGCCTAAAACCTCTCGGATATGTTTCCCCTGCAGGTCAGCGGCAGACTGCTTAAACCAATGCTCGTAGGTCTGGTTATTGAAGCAATAGCGCTGCCCGGTATCGATGTAACAAATTAGCGCCGGCAGGGTGTCGGTCGTCAGCTGCAGCCGAGCTTCGCTGCGCAGCAGGGCAGTTTCAATGCGGATGCGCTCTTCAATTTCCTGCTTGAGCTGGCCGTTGGCTTCGGTGAGCTGGCGGGTGCGCTGAACCACCTGCGCTTCTAAATCGTTGAGCAGCCGGGCGTGGGAGATGGCCACGCCGATGTGGTTGGCAAGCTGCTGCATCAGCTCAACTTCAAAACCCTGCCAGCGCCGAGTGCGATCGCCCTGGCCAGCTACGATTAGACCCCAAAGCTGATTGCCAATGCAAATGGGAACCTCAATGCAGGAGCGGGTGCCATAGCGCCTCAAGAACTCAAGCGTCAGGGGGGTGCAGGGTGCCGAGTCGAGATCCGCGCAGGCACAGGCCGAGAAAGCGAGATCCGCGCTAAAAGGCATCAGCCTTAAGCTCAGCCCAACCTGGCTGGCGGCATCAGCGGCATCTTCACAAGCCATGGACTCTTTAATAACCCGTCCCGCCGTGCTCTGCTGCCGCTCGACAATCAGCACGTGGCTACAGTCCAGCAAAGTTCGCACCTCTAGGACGGCGGTGTGTAGAACGTCGTCTATCTCTAGCGATTCGCGAATCCTGCGGATAATATCGCTGAGCAGCTGCTTCTGCTGGTACTGACGGGCTAGGGCCTGTTCTGCAAATTTACGGGCGGTGATGTCGCGGGCGGCAGCATAGATTCGCTGCTCGCTTAGAGACGCGGTTGAATACCAGCTCAGCCATCGATAGCCGCCGTCTTTGGCGCGATAGCGGTTTTCGAACGCAACTGTGGTCTGCCCTCGCGCCAGCCGCTCCACTTCGGTTTGGGTCGCCAGGCGGTCCTCCGGGTGCACGAAGTTGAGGAAGGGCGTGGCCGATAATTCTGCTGCGCTGTAGCCCAAAACTTTCTCAAAGCTGTTGTTGACGCGCTTGAAATAGCCGTCAAGACCGGCGATGCACAGCAGGCTAGGGGCCACGGCAAAAAATTTCTCAAGCTGCTCTTGGACCTGCTGACGCTCATTCACTTCTTGCTTGAGGGCTTCATTAGCTTTCACAAGCTGGGCGGCCTGCACCCCAATCCGTTCCTCTAGAATGCGATTGGCATTTTGCAGCGCCGCTTCGAGGCGCTGGCGCTCGGTGATTTCGGACTGTAGCCTATCGTTCACCTGATGGAGCTGCTGGTTTACTCGGGTTAGGCCCGCCGCCTGCGCCTCGCTCACCTGCTGCAGCTGCTCAATGTCCTCTAGCATTTCCATTGGGTCGAGCAGCTGCAGCAGGCTGGTTTGGGTGACAATTCCCGCCAGGTCCCCGGCGTCGCTGGCCACGACTAGGCGGCGAATATGGCGCTGCTGCATTTGCTGATAGGCCGTCCAGAGCGTATCTTGTGGACGCACTAGGAACAGCGGCGTACTCATGACAGCCTGCGCCGACGTCTGGGATAGGGAAAGTCCCAAGGCCCGAAACTGAAGCATATCCCGCTCCGTAAGGATACCAATGGGCACGCTTGCCCCGTATCGCCCACGCTTCGTGATGACAGTGCAGCTGACTTTGTTCTGGGCCATAAGCCGGGTCAGCGAAAGCAAGCTCTCCGATGGCCCGGCTTGAACCACCTGTCGGATCATGACGTCTTTAATTCGCCTGAACTTGAGGAAGTTGAAAGGCTGCATTGCCCTGCGGATATCGGTTTGAGTCACAAGCCCCAGCAGCTCTCCGTCGTCGTTGACTATGGGCAGCTGGCGAATTTTATGCTGCCTCAAGGCCGATAGCACGTTGGTCGTATTCTCTGCTTCTGAATACTTTAGGGTGATGACGGGCTGAGTCATCACCTCAAAAATGCTGGTTTGGTCTAGATCCACGCCTTCAGACAGCAGCTGAACTAGATCCCGCTCTGTGAAGATGCCGAGCAGCCGCTGGCCCACAATCAGAGCGCAGCCCGCCGAGTGCGCTTCGGGCTGCGGCGCGTCTGCCTCAGCGTTGAGGCTACACTCTTGCCCGGTGACCTGCCCCATGCGATCGACTACCGCAGCAACCGCTAGGTCTGGCGCAACCGTCAGCGGCTCGGGGTTAAGAATTTGCTCAAGCCTGAGGAATTGAAGCGATCGTCGATGGGCTGCCGGCATGCTGAAATGGGGGTTAGATGGCAATCTAAGGGCGAGTCGGATTCACTCTAGCAGTCTAGCAACCTCGCATACGGGGAATATGGCGACAAAGATGGGGAAAGGCCTTCACGTTTTCCTCAGATTTCCACCCTAGGCTTAGAGCTGAAGACACCTATGACGGAGCGACCACAGCCATAATGGAAGTTCTCTACTGTTTCGCAAACGCTAGCTTAACCCAGCGGGTGCTCTTCTATCTGCAGCAGAAGATGCGATCGCGGTTGACCTGCGTCACGGTGATTTTCTTAAACGATCGCTGGATTGTGCGGCTGCAGCTGCGACCCGCCATCAAGATTGAACACCGCGATAGCGCTCTGGCTTTTCTCAGCGAGAATGGCATACCCCATCGCCCTACTTCAGATCTTATTTCCGTCTTTAGCGACCTCGACGCGGGCCTTGGCGTGACGGCCGCCATGAATCGCCATCGGATTGCTATTGTGTCCCACGGTGCGCCTATCCCTGGAGAAATTGAGCATTTCCAGGCACATTTCGCCATGGGGCTGGGCTACTGCCCGCCGAGCTTGGCCTAGCCCTGCAAGTTTCAGCGCTTCAGCCGATTCAAAATGCGAACGGGCAGATCGCTCGCCATGGTCGATTTGCTGATAAAGTCGTCGGCCCCGACGTCAAAGGCTTGGCGCCGCACGCTCGTTTCTTCGTGGACCGTCAGAAACAAAATCGGCAGCCGTCGCCAGTCTTCATCGGCCCGCAAGACTTGGCAAATTTCTAGACCGCTGACCGTTGGCATCTCCACGTCTAGCACCAGCAAATCCGGCTGCACCACCGCCAAAAGCGACTGAAGGTTGGCAGGATTGTCTAGGGTAGTTAGCTGAAATCCCCAAGGCGACAGGAGGGCCTTCAGCAAGTCGAGAATCTGGGGATCGTCGTCAAGAATCATTACTTTAATGTCAGTCCGATCGCGCTGTAGAAGCTGCTGCATCACCGCGATCGCCCCCTCAGGGGACACGGTAGAGGAGAGGATTCGATCTACCCCGTGCTGAACAATTTGCAGCCGCTGGTGAAAATCTTGGCTGTCGGTTATGACGACGATCGGCCCACGATTTGGCTCGTGATTTGGCCCAGAGGAGTCTAGTTCATAGTCTGCGTGGGGCATAGCCTCAAGCAGCGCCATCGACGCTTCGAACTGTACTGCCTCTAGCCACAGCAATACCCCGCCTGGGGAGTGGCTCTGCAGCCGGTAGCCGGCCTCGCTGGCATCGGGTATCACCAGGCTGCACAATCCGGCGGCGATCGCGGCCGCCTCTAGGGCTTTGCCAAAAGACTTGCTGGCTCCCACAATCCAAATTTCGGGAGCGCTGGCCCTCGACTCGTCCACCGGTTCGGGCGCAGGATGGGCGATCGCCAGCGCAGCGGCGCGGTCGCTCGAACCCTGATCCATCCTATGGTCCAAGCGCTGACGCAGCTGCCGTACCGCGGCTGAGACCTCAGAAGAGTGCCGGTGGTCCAGCGGCGCGAGCTGAAGCAGGTGCTCTAGCTCGCACGCTAGGCGAGATCCCTCCGGAAACCCATAGCAGCCCAGCGCTCCGGCCAGCTTGTGGGCCTGAGAGCGCCCTGACTTCTGCAGCTCCGCGCTGAGGCCCCCGGCGTCCAGAGCCGCCGCCACGGCTTCTAAGACGCGCAGCCGCTCCTGCATTGTCTCCTTGTGGGCATCCCAAGCGTTGGCAACGGCGGCGGCAATGTCTGATTTCGTGGGGATGCAGGGCTCCAATGTGGAAGCGGCCTGGACAACATTACCGGTGATACCATCGGTAACCTCACAGCCAAGCGGCCTGAGGCGGTAGCCCACGCCGTAGATTGTTTCGATGAAGTCTTTTGGGGCTCCCCCAGCCTTGAGCTTTTGGCGCAGGCCCTTGACGTGGGTTCTGACTGCGTCTTCGCTGGGGGGCTCCTGAAACGACCAGAGATTGTCAATAATTGCGCCGAGGCTGAAGACCCGGCTGGGATGGCGCAGCATCAGCTCCAGCAGCGCATATTCTTTTGGGGTCGCGTGGAGCTCATGCTCCCCATAAAAGACTTCAAAGGTCTCTGGCCTCAGGCTCAAATCGCCCCAGCGCAAAAGCGCCGTCGCGCCGTGGCTCTCCCGACGCAGCAGCGCTCGGATGCGGGCGCAGAGCTCATCAAAGTCAAACGGCTTAATCACATAGTCGTCGGCCCCTGCGTCTAAGGCTCGCACCTTATCCGAGCTGGTATCTTTAGCGGTCAGTATCAAAATAGGGGTATCTGTGCCCGCTTCCCGGAACTGACGGCAGAGGGAAATTCCCTCCACATCGGGGAGCAGCATATCTAGAACAATGACGTCGTAGGTAAAGAGCGCCAAGAATTCACGCGCGGTTTCTCCATCGACGGCAATATCTACGGCGTAGCGCTGCTGAACGAGAGACCCTGCCAACGTCTCCATAAGCGCTTCGTCGTCGTCAACAAGAAGTATGCGCATCTGGGGCTAAAAGTATGGCCTACATTCACCATAACTTTATCCTATCCTCAAGTTTGCGCGGCTCAAGTTTGCGCAGCTCGGCCGTACGTTAGAGGGCGCTAGAGGGCAAGTGGCCAACCTATGTAGCCACCTCAGACCTCGCTCTGTCGCCGTGCCGAATCAAAAGCCAAGACACCGCCACCACCCAAGTCAATAGAATTAAAGCTACAAACCTTTCATAGGCTCCGTTCCACCCGTCGGGCACAAAAAAGAATATCGGCCCAAAGACCGTCCAAACCAGCGAAATAGTTCGGCTAAAGCGCCGCCACCCGCGACCAACCTTGCCCAAACCCCTGCTCAAAAACCAGGTCATTAGGGCAACCAGCAGGCCCAGTGCATAGACGCAGTAGATGTGGATAGCGGCTCCCACGCCTTCTCGTCCCACGTACTGGTTGTGCTCCGCAATCAAAAGGATGTCCAAGCTCAAGAGCATCACCAACGTAGCGCCCGCCTGCCACTCAAGCCCGCCTAAGTTCCACCGAATCAGGGCAACTGCGATCGCGGCAAGCCCCAGCGCGAGCGCGTCAAGGCCAAAATCCTGCAGCCAAGCATACTCTCCAATCGCAAGCATGCTAATCGTCTCGCTAATCGGGTTGTGCTGCTCCACAACGATGATGCCGATAAGATTAGTAGCCACTGAAAGAAAACTACCTAAGACGCCAAGGACACCGCTGATTGTCGATAGCTTAGAGCCCAGGAGGACATCGTTTTGAGTCATTGGTTCAGAGATCGAACTTTATGTTGGCAGGATGTGTATCGTAGCGCATCGGCTGCAGCATATCTACGCCGCCCAGCGCCGTCGGGAGCGATCGCGCCGCTAACCTCACTTGGCTATCATCTAAATAACCACCTCCAGGACGCATCGACATGGCCATGATTGAGGTTGAGCAGCTCAGCAAGACCTATCCTGTTCCCATAAAGGAGCCTGGCCTCAAGGGGACGCTAGCCCATTTCTTCAAGCGTCGCTACCGCCAGGTGCAGGCGGTAAAGCAGGTCTCCTTCTCCATCGAGCCGGGAGAGGTGGTGGGCTTTCTCGGACCCAACGGCGCCGGCAAAACCACTACCCTCAAAATGCTCACGGGGCTGGTTCACCCCTCCGGAGGCCGCGTCCAGGTGGCGGGCCAGGTGCCTTTTCGCCGCACCACCAGCTTTCTGCACAACATTACCCTTGTTATGGGGCAGAAGCAGCAGCTCATTTGGGATTTACCTACCCTAGATTCCCTGCGCATCAACGCCGCTATCTACGATATTTCAGACCAAGAATTCCGGCGGCGGCTGGGAGAGCTGACGGAGATGCTGGACCTGGGCGCGAAACTCAACCAGCCGGTGCGCAAGCTCTCTTTAGGAGAGCGCATGAAAGCAGAGCTGCTGGCGGCGCTGCTGCATCACCCCAAGGTGCTGTTCCTCGACGAACCTACCCTAGGCCTAGACGTCAACGCTCAGGCGAGCGTGCGGGCGTTTCTCAAGCAGTACAACCAGCAGTATAGGGCCACGGTGCTGCTCACCAGCCACTACATGGCCGATATTACGGCGCTGTGCGATCGCGTCATGCTCATCTACCAGGGAGAGCTGATCTACGACGGCGGGCTGCACGATCTGCTGGAGCGCTTTGCCCCCTACCGGGAGGTGAAGGTGGAGCTAGAGGCGGGGTGCTCTCGCCAGCAGCTAGAGACCTACGGCGAACTAGAGGCCTTAGACGGCTGCGTGGCCCGCTTCATCGTGCGGCGCGATCGCCTCACCGATGTGGTGGCCCGGCTGCTGGCGGAGCTGGCGGTAGTCGATTTGACGGTGACGGACCCGCCGGTGGAAGAGGTAATTGGCCGGGTGTTTCAGGCTGGGGCAGCGTAGTACAGGTTCAGCGCTCAAGCCTTGTGAAGCCTAGAGAAACTCTCGTCCAGTTCTCCTGAAAGCGCCGCTGGCAGGCGTAGCGGTAACTGTCGAGCTAGCCCTACTTTCCTGCGCCATGGTCGAGACCTATCAGCCTATTGTTCTCAAAGAAGATGTCGGGCCGCGATCGCTGCTGCAGCGCCGTCTGGTCCCCGATGGAAACGCTGCTATTGTCCTATACCGGGACAGTCAAGCGCCGCTAGTGATTCGGTCGATGGATAAAGTGCCTAGCCGCACCGACCTCCTTTTTGGCCACTATCGCTGCCTCTATAAAGTCAACACCGGTCAATACGTCTGGAGCTTTCCCTGCGAGCTGCGCTCTAAAACAGCTGGGTTTAGCTTTCAGGCTGAGGTGACGCTGAGCTGCAGCGTCGACGATCCGGTGGTCGTGATTCAGCAGCACGCGGGGCAAACCGACATCTGCCAATTTTTACAGCGCCGCACGTTTGAGGTTCTGGAGAGCGTGAGCTGTGACTACGACATTCACGAGGACAACAGCGCCGCAGCGGCAGTTCGTCAGCGGCTGGAGCAGGCAACCCTAGAAGCGGGCTTTGCGATCAAGCTGGTCTCGCTGAAGCTGTCGTCCGAAGCGCCAATCACCGATATGATTCGAGAGCGGACGCTCATTCAGCTCTCGTCCCGCAAGCAGGTGACCCTAATGGCAGAGACCGCCAACCTAGAGCGCACCTCGCTGGAGCAAACCATCGAGATGGAGCACGTGCGATCGCGGCTAGATACGGCGCGGCAGCAGCGGCTAGAGCGAAAGGTGGGGCTCTATTCTAGGCTGCTGGAGACGGGAAGCTTGGGCCTGCTGGCGCTGCAGCTCTCGCAGAACCCCGAAGATATGGCGACGGTGTCGCGGCTGCTCGGCGAGCAGCCCCAGGCGGCCCTGCAGAAAAAGCTGGGCATCTTAAAGGCGGCGACTGAGGACAGCGGCGTGGAGGGGAAGCCCTTAGACGAGTCAGAGAAACAGGTTATTCAACGGCTGATTGGGCTAGCCGAGGCGCCGCGCCCGGCGCTGGGTAGCGCTCAGGATCAGGCGATCGCGCCAAAGCCCGATTCGGAGCCGTCGGAGCAGCAAATGCGGTCGCTGAATGGCCAGGCATCTGGTGGCCAGACGCCTGAAAACGGTCAAACGCCCTGACCCTGTAGTTTGCCCCTATAGTCTACCCCCGGAATAGCGGCAGGTAAATCGCGAGATAAAATCGAGAGTATCTGCCGCTAGCCGCTGTCCCTATGACCCAATCTGCACCCGCTGATCTGCTGGACTCCGCTGCCCTCGCCAGGGCCAGCACCGATGCCCTCAAGCAAACCCTCCTAAACTTTACGCAGAACGCTGACACCGACCCTATTGGCAAGAAGACCAAGCTCGCCAAGCAGCTCTCTCCGCTGTTTAACGAGCTTTCCCGCCGCAACCCAACGCCTGACCCCCGAGAGCAAGTGCCCCTAGTGCTCGGCACCTGGCGATCGCTTTGGTCTACGATTCCCTTTCAAGACATGTTGCCCGGACGGCTTCGGGAGCAGTCCTACCAGGTCTTTGCTGACAACGGCTACTACGCCAACTCAGCCCGCTATAAACCCGGCAGCGACCTGCCCCTGCTCAATCAGGTGTCGCGGTGGCTCGTCAGTCTGGACCTGATGATTTTACAAACCTACGATGCGGGTCCCGACGGCTGGCGGATTGAGAATGTAGGCATTGACCAGGCGGTAAGGCTTGGGGCACAGCCCTTTACCGGCGATGCGGCACGGCGCTGGTTTGATCAAGCAGCAGCGAAAGCGATCGCGGATGCTGAAAATAAGGCTGGTCAGCATGTTGACCAAAACCAGACCAGCGCGACGAATCAGGCTAATCTCGCTGGCCCAAATCTCGCTGACTCAAATCTTGCTAGCCCGAACCTCACCGGAATGGACGCCCGCACGGCAAAGCGCTTTGAGACCGTATTCCGCTCCCAGCCGCAGCTCGAGCATCTCTACATCGACCGCGACTTTCGCCTCGTCAAGAGCCGCCGCGAGGCCAACCAGCGTCCCTCCTATACGGTTGCGATACGATGTGAAGCATAGCTTTAATAATGGTGGGAGCTGAGACATGAAGCGGGCGATCGCGATCGGTGCAGCGGGTCTGATTTTGGGCGCGGCGGCAGCGCTGCCAGGGAGAGCGGCGATCGGGGCTAGAGCGATGGCCCCTTTGGCGATAGCTCATACGACTATTCCAGCACAGATGGCCCTCGATGCCACAAACCCAAGCTACATCGCTGATGCCCAGCTCGATATCGTCGATGCGGCTGAACGGCAGGGTCTCTCAATCTTTGTCTCCCTACTGAAGGAGCTAGGCATTGCCGAGGATCTGCGGGGCTACGGTCGCTTCACGGTATTTGCGCCTTCTGACAGCGCCCTCACTAACTTTTTCTTAGCCAACCCCCAGTTTCAGGACGAGCTAACCGGCCTCCAGCGTGACCAGCTCGCGATGCTGCTGTCCTATCACGTCATCGCCAGGGCAGAGCCAATTACGACCGATAACTTCGCGAGCGTCTTGGGCAGCCGCACCGCCGCACAGCGCACCCTAGCGCGCCCTGACGTCAACCTACGGCTGCGCGGCGGCGACATCTACGTCAATGGCGCTGATGTACTAGAACCAGACATCGAGGCCGCTAACGGGGTCATTCACCTCATCGATAGGGTACTGGTTCCGCCCGATGGGATTTAGCAAGAACAGCGGGTATCGGCGATATCTCGGATTAGCGAAAGCTTTGAGCGAACGTACTTAGAAAGTGAGTTGATTTCATCCTCGCTGAGGTAAGTTTGACCTGAAGTTTGCTCAACCACGGTTGAAACCAGGGCCGTGTCCGATGGAGAGAGCAGATTTTTGGTCGGCGTGCTTTCAATCACAGTCCAGACCAGCCGCAAGGTTGAGGCATTAATAAGCATAGTATTGTAGCGAATGCCCTTAATTTAATATTCTCTTTAACTTTAGACGACTTATCTAGCGATCGCAATGTCCTCGGGGGTCAAATCACCGATCATGCCAGGGCCGTAGGCCGCTAAGCCCCGTCGCTCTATTAAGCAGCTTCAAACATTCCAGAACAGTGGGGCCATGGATGTGCCGCCTCTAGCTGGGCGGCGATCGCAATAATAGTCGCTTCATCCGCCGGTCGACCTACCAGCTGCACCCCCACGGGTAAACCATTACTATCGAAATCTATTGGCAGGTTGACTACGGGCTGCCCCGCAGCGTTGAACAGTGGGCAAGGGAAGATCCACTTCAGAACCCGATCGAGCACGGCTTTTGGCTCTAGATCGGCCCATTCGCCCACCCGAATGGTTGGGTGCAGATAGGTCGGCAGCAGCACCACGTCAAAGCGACTTAGCTGCTTCACCAGCCGGCGCGCAAAGCCTTGCATCTTCCACTCGGCTTTTAGGAACGCGCCTGCTGAGTCCTGATGGCTCAAAAACCACTGATTCATTGGGCTAAGGGCCTCAGCCGGTATGTCCGCCGCACCAACGCCGGCGCGAAACACCGCCATGAAGGGCTCTATGAGGTCGCAGTAGCCCAGCAGTTCTGTATCGACGGGCTCAACGCTGTGGCCTAAAGCCGCTAGGCGGCCTGCGGTCCTAAGGATGGGTTTTAAGCAGTCTGGATGGGTGGGTCCGACGTCCTTAAATTCCGTAATCAGGCCCACGCGCTTAGGGGCGAGGTCTCCCTGGGCACCCCGGCGAGCGATCGCCTCAAAGGCGGTCTTTGGAGACGGTAGCCAGTAGGGGTCACCCGGGACATAGCCCTCAACAACGTCCAGGAGTGCCGCGGCGTCCGCCACCGTGCGGGCCAGCGGTCCACCCGTGGTGATGCTGCCGGGGGTGTAGCCCAGCGGCGCGGCGGACACCCGCCCTCTAGCAGGCTTAATGCCGACTAGTCCGCAGCAGTGCGCCGGCCCTCGGATAGCACCACCCCCGTCAGACCCCTGAGCCAGGGGAGACAGCCCCGCCGCCACCGCCGCCGCCGCGCCGCCGCCGGGCGTATAGTCGAGATTCCATGGGTTGCGGGTCGGCGGAAAGCCAGGGGGCTCAGTGAAGGGCAGCGTCCCCAGCTCTGGCGTGGCCGTCTTGCCTAGGATAGTAAATCCAGCCCGCTTCAGGTGAGCCACAATGGCGCTGTCATGCGTCGCTACATTCTCCTTGAGCGCGGCGCTGCCTAGCATAAACCGCACCCCCTCCACTGGGAAGAGATCTTTGACGGCGATGGGGACCCCGAAGAAGGGGGGCAAATCTGACGCTGAGCTTAGGTACTCTGTTGCGGACCTCGCCTGGTCAAGGGCCTGCTCTGCTATTACCGTGACGTAGCTATGGACCCCACCGTCGATGCGCTCAATCCGATCGAGGTAGTGCTGGGTGAGGTCAAGGGGAGAGACTTGCCCGGTACGAATAAGCTGTGCCTGTTCTAGAGCGGTCAGCGCGGTAAGGTCAGCAGCATTCATAGGTAACTCGAAGAATTAGGCCGTTTATCTACCGACTGTAGCAAGAGTTGTTTGACCCATGGCTCAGCGGCGTGACCAATTTACAGATTGATATCTTCTCGCTGTAGTTCCCTATTTGACCTCTGGTACTTAAGCCACTTCTACCGCCAATTGGCGGCTCCAATCCCATATTCTTAGCGTCTTCTCAGGCTGGCGTTGGATAAGATTCAGCCTGTTCGGCCACGATAAAAGCAATCGAGGAGAGCAGTCACTGCCCCCATCGCGGTCCAGCACCATCCCACCCTAATTTTCGCCACAACATGTCTATCAAACAACCCCGTGTCCTGCTCATCGAGGACGAATTCAAACTTGCTCAATACCTCTACCTAGAATTTCAAGACGCCGGATATGACGTCACCATGGCCCACAGCGGGCTGACCGGAATAGAGCTGCTTATGGCTCAGCCGTTTGACCTCGTGGTCCTAGACTGGAACTTGCCTCAGCTCTCCGGACTCGCCATCTGCGAACGGCTGCGGATGTGGTGCGATCGCGCCCTGATCGTCATGATGACCGCATACGACGACCCCGATAAGCGGCGGATGGCCTATCGCGCTGGGGTAGACGAGTATTTGATTAAGCCCTTCAGCGTCGACCAGATCATGGGCTCGCTGAATTGTCTTCTGGCCACGAACCGCTTCAGCGTAATCTCTAACCTGTAGCAGGTTTCTTGCTGTGGCTACTGCGGCACAATGAGGAACAATCTGTACGCTAAGGTACGCTATGGCTGTTTCAGCGATCACCCCTGCCACCTGGATCACAATCTCAAGGCTGATTGGCATTCCCATCATCTTGGTCTTGCTTCAGCAGCCCACGCCGGCTGCCCGCTGGTGGAGCGCTGTAATTTTTCTGGTGGTGGCGGCCACCGACTGGCTAGATGGATACGTCGCCCGCAGATTCAATCAGGTCACCGATCTGGGCAAGTTTTTAGATCCACTGGTGGATAAGCTGCTGGTGCTCTGCGTCCTGATGGCGCTGATCGAGCTCGGCAGCGTTCCCGCCTGGGGGGTAAGCGTTATTTTGGCCCGGGAGCTCGCCATTGCCGGCTGGCGGGTCAGTCGCCCCAAAATTACCGGCGCCAACATTTGGGGGAAGCTGAAAACGGTGAGCCAAATCGGGGCGATCGCCCTCTTGGTCGCGCCGCTGCCCCCCTTGGGCAGCACCATTGCGGCGATCGCCTTTTGGGGTGCCGTAGCGCTGACGGTAGTTTCTGGCATCATCTACGTGCTGCCCCAGCCCTCAGCCCAGGCGGAAGCGCCGGGCTAGAGCGTTAGACCCTCGGCTAGGCGCTCAAGATCATCTCATCTAGAGAGAAGTCGACCTCAGCTTTATCGCGACCGGAGGCTAGGTAGTCGCGCTGGAGTGAGTCTTTAAGGCCAGAGACCAGGCTGTAGCCTGGCGTCCAGCCCAGATCTTGCTGAGCCTTATGAATATCGGTGAAGAAGTGCTGAACCCTGAGCGGGAATGCCTTGCGCTTGCCGAAGTCGAACTGGCTGGGATCGTAGTGCACCAGCTGCAGCGCCTCGGGAGACTTACCCACCGCTAGAGCGCAGGCCCGCGCCAAGCCGTCGAAGGTCACCGCCCGCTCTCCCGAAACGTTATAGATTTGACCACGGGCTTTTTCGCACCCCAGCGCGGCTACCATCGCCGCCGCCAGGTCATCGACGTGGCCCATCTGGGTGAGGTGCATGCCGTTGCCCGGGATGGGCACGGGGCGATCGCGCAGAATGCGGTCAAAGAACCAGGCCTCCACATCGTTGTAGTTCTGCGGCCCGTAGATATAGACCGGCCGCAGGGAGGTAAAGGGAATCTTTTGGGCGGCTAAGTATTCCTCGGTCTCATGCTTACCGAAGTGGCGACTCTTGGGATCGATAGCATCCCCCTCAACGTGGGGCATTTGGTCCGACTTGGGGTATACCCCGGCGGAGCTGACGTAGACGAGCTGCTGAAAGCCGCCGTCAAGGGCCTCGACAAGCATCTGGGTATCGCTAAGGCTGCGGCCATTGTTGTCAAAGACGGCGTCGAATCGCTCGCCGGCCAGCTTCGCCACCTGCTCAGCGTCCTTGCGATCGCCGTGAATCTGCTTTACATCCGGGCTTGGCGACGGCATGTTGCCGCGATTGAACAGGACGACCTCGTGGTTGAGATCGAGCAGTCGCCTCACGAGGTACAAGCCGATGAAGCGAGTGCCTCCCATAACCAATAGCCGCATGCGCCTTCCCCCACAGTGATAGTTCGATCTGGAGCTATTGTACTGGGCGGGGGAGCCCAGCGCGAGGCATTAAAGCGGTACGGTGGGTCTCCCGCTGCGCGCTACCGGCCACAGATGACGCGACGCATCTGCCGCATGTTGGCGGGCAGGTCGAGGCGCATGGCCTGCTGAATCACGGCACCGGGCACCGGGAAGCTGGGGGTCGCCTTGACGGAATACGTGAGCAGGGTGCCGTCGCCATAGTCCTGCAGATCTAGCGTGGCGGAAAAATCTTTGAAGGTGCCCCGCTCCATGATGAACTGCAGCCGCTGGCTGGTCTGGTTCATGAGCTCGGCCACGGTCAGGTGAACTTCTGCCTCAGCGCTGAAGAAGAGGAAAGCCTTGCGGGCAAGCTGGTAGAGGCGCTTCTTGCCCTGGCTGACGCCAATCACTTCACTGCGAACCACATCCGGAAAAAACTCAACCCACCGGGAGTAGTTGGTGATTTGCTCCCAGACGGCATTGCGATGCCGTGGCAGAAACATCTGGGCTGTAACGGCACCACCCCAAGCGGAGTGGTCGTGGGTTTGGAGCAGAACGTCTCCACCGATAAGGGCAGAACTCTCTTTAGAGTAAGCTGAGCTAGATACGAATGAACCGGGACGAGCTGTGTTAGCGGTGAGTGCTGTCATAGGAGTTAACCGTTCATCGCGACTAAATGATTCTGAAGATGGAGGGACCAAATTAAACCCAGATCTAGAACCTTACGACACAACCATATCAAGCTGATAGAAAAGTCTTGGTGAACTAAGTAATTTCTAGGATGAAGTTTGGAATAAGCTTCTGTTCCACTGGTCTACCTTAAGGTATAGCTTTTTCACAGAATGATTTAATTGTCTTGAAATGGACATTTCACTGCCACCGTCGATACACTTAAGTGTGCTTTAACTGAGCTATAAAAGGTAATCATTTACACCGTAAATTTCCAGGCTATTGTGCATAAGTCAGAGTTTCTATGCTTAAAACTGTCCCCCAAACAGCCGCCTTTCTTATTTGCCTCGGTCTGACGCTTTTGGTCTGGGCTGGGCGCGGTTTTGGGCTGCTGACCTTTGTCCCCGGTGGGCTGCTGTGGCTCCTGCTGCTCGCGACCATAGGGGCCGCCATCATCGATATCATCCAGCGAACCCGCCGCTGGTGAGCACGGCCTCAGTTCCAGTAGTTTATCTGGCCCAATATCTGGCTCGATTTAGGGGCAAGCCCCCAGTCCAACCCTTAAAATGGCGGTACGCGCCCGGTATTTTCCCTATGGCTCCTCCACCCGACCGTCCTAAGACGCTCCTTAATACGCTGACGCAGGCGATCGGTGCCGTCCGCGATCGCGTTGATTTTTCTCGGCTGGCGCTTAAGCCCAACGCCCGCGTGCCCCACCTGCTCGTGCAGGAGGCCGACATGCCCCAGGCACGGGCCTATCCGCTGCTGGGCGATCGCTATCTGGTGGGCCGCAGCTCAAAGCAGTGCGACATCGTCATGCAGACCCCGATTGTGAGTCAGGTGCATGGCTCTTTGGTTCGAGACAGCAAGCAGCCGGGCGATAACTTCACGATTCGCGATGAAAAGTCTACCAACGGGGTCTATATCGGCAAGCGCCGCATCAAGACTCTAGCGCTGCGCCACGGCGATACCCTCACCCTTGGTCCACCCGATCTAGCCGACGCGGTGCTGCTCAAGTACCAGAATCCACCGCCCTGGTATGTGAAAGCGGTGCGCTACGGGCTCTATGGGTTTACGGGAGCGACGGCGCTGATCGCCCTAGGGATTTTGGTGGAGTGGCAGCGATTTTCGGTAAGGCCGCTGCCGCTGTCGGTGCAAGGTCCGGTGATCATCTACGCCCGCGACGGCGAGACGCCCCTGCGCCAGGCGACCACCCAAGCCCACATCGTATTTGTGCGGCTCTCCCAATATCCGCGGTATCTGCAGGATGCGGTAATTGCTTCGGAAGATTCCCGCTACTACTGGCATCTGGGGGTAGACCCGCTGGGGATTCTCAGAGCCCTAGTGACCAATATTCAGGGGGGCAGCATTCGCGAGGGGGGCAGTACGCTCACCCAGCAGCTGGCGCGCAGCATTTTCCGGGATTACGTCGGGACTGAGGACTCGGCGGCCCGGAAGCTGCGGGAGGCGATCGTCGCCCTGAAGATGGAGGCGTTCTACAGCAAAGATGCCCTGATGCTGACCTACCTCAACCGGGTCTATCTGGGCAACGGCAACTACGGGTTTGAGGACGCGGCCCGCTTCTACTTTGGTAAACCGGCGGGAGAGCTGACGCTGTCGGAAGCGGCTACCCTGGTGGGCATCCTGCCCGCTCCCAACAGCTTCAACCCCATCGAAGATTACGAGTCGGCGATCGACTACCGCAATCGGGTGCTCAACCGCATGGTGGTGCTGGGCATGGTGAGTTCGGCAGAAGCCCAAGAGGCGCGGCGATCGCGGCTAACCATCAACCCGGCTGCCCTAGAAGAGCTGCGGGGCACCCTAGCGCCCTATTTCTACGCCCAGGTGTTCAACGAGCTGGAAACGCTGCTGGGGCGCGAGCTGGCCCAGGAAGGCAACTTTATCGTTGAGAGTACGCTGGCCGCTTCGGTGCAGTCAGCGGCGGAAGCTGCCCTAGAGACAGACTTGATCAATACGGGAGCGGCGCTGGGCATCTCGCAGGGGGCAATAGCCACCCTCAATACCCAAACCGGAGGCGTGCTGGCGGTGGTGGGGGGGCGCGACTACGAGCAGAGCCAGTTTAACCGGGCCACCCAAGCCCTCAGGCAGCCCGGCTCCACCTTCAAGGTTTTTGCCTACCTAGCGGCCCTAGAGCAGGGCATCTCACCCGCCACCGCCTATTCTTGCGCACCGCTCACCTGGCAGGGCCAATATTACGAAGGCTGCCGTACGGGAGCGGCTCAGCTCAACATTTATGACGGCCTCGCCCTTTCAGAAAACGTTATTGCCTTACGGGTAGCGCAGGATGTCGGCCTCGATGCCGTAGCCCAGATGGCCAAGCGGCTGGGCATTCGCTCGGAGCTGAGCCGCGTGCCAGGGCTGGTCCTGGGGCAGAGCGAGGTGACGCTGCTGGAGCTGGTCGGGGCGTTTGCCACCCTGGCTAACGGCGGCGTCTATCAGAGGCCCCACCTGATTCAGCGGGTCCTAGACGGCAGCACCTGTGACGCCAGCGATCGCAGCAGCTGCCGCGTGATCTACGACTACAGCAGCGACACCGCCGCGGTCCGCGCCGCGATCGCACCAGAGCTCGCGGCGCAGATGACGGGGCTGCTCCAGGGCGTTATCCAAGGCGGGACGGGACAGTCGGCATACATTGGCGCTGGCGAGGCGGGAAAAACGGGGACGACAAATGACAACGTCGACTCGTGGTTTGTCGGCTACATTCCAGCTCAGGCAGTTATAACGGGGGTCTGGCTCGGCAATGACGACAACACCCCCACGGGGGGCAGCAGCGCCCAGGCCGCTCAACTCTGGGGTGACTACATGACGCAAATTGCCTACTAGCCCAAAGCTCAAGGCACCTGTGAGTACCAGAGCCAGTCTGTTAAAGCTAGACTAAGGGGAGCATTATTGCAGCATTAACTGTTGCAGCATCATTAGAGATAGGTCAGCAGACGTCGGCCGCCTTCACATCAGGGGCTTATTGGGTGCCGTCGACTAAGGCAGATCTGCCTTTAAGATCGGCATTCGCATTCATTCGTGGCTCCCCCTCACGTTTGGCCCAATCGATCACTCTAAGTTACCCCCCATGTCGTATCCTGCTTACTCCGCCGATTGGATCGGCCAGTTCACTGACACCAATGCTGTTCTAGGTATCTCGGTGTATGATGATGACCGC
>JBHJHD010000135.1:0-11572 GCA_050331115.1 Elainellaceae cyanobacterium | reverse complement strand
GTATTTGGGGGGGGGTGCCCCCCCGCCCCACCAATCCCCATACTTCACCAGCGTGAAAACCGCTGTAATGGGTTTGAGCTGACTATTAAAATTCAGTTTTCATTGAGGCAGTAAGTTTAAGTTTGCTTTCCAAGTTCGATTTATGGTTGGGTTTGTTGGTGTTAGGCTGGCTTGCGCCTTGAAGTTGAGAAAACCAAAGTCAAAGGGCTTTAAAGGGGTGAATTCTCGTTTTTATACAAAAATAGTCTTTTATGTTTTCAGTTTTTTGTTGCCTAAAACGCCTGTCAAACATCCGCCATGCTGCACAAGCGCCTAGCTTATTATTGTCTAAAAGCGCTACCGTTCTCAAACCTGGTTTCGACATTTGTCAGGGCGTCAGCTATGATTAATGCCGAATCGGTCTATCTTCAACTGTTTACGCCAACGCTATGCCACCTGCTCCGATTCCTGTCTGCATCATTCTGGGAACTCGCCCTGAGGCGATTAAGCTTGCTCCGGTCATTCGTCTATTTCAGCAGTCGTCTGCCTTAGATACCCAAGTCGTGCTGACCGGGCAACACCGCGAAATGGTGGCCCAGGTAATGGCAATTTTTGATCTGCAGGCCGATGTCGACCTTGAAATCATGAAGCGGCAGCAAACCCTAGCCGACATTACCTGCCGCACCCTCCAGGGCCTAGAGCACGTGTTCGAGCAGCGATGTCCCCATCTGGTTTTAGTTCAGGGCGATACGACAACGGCGTTTGCGGCGGCTTTGGCGGCCTTCTATCACAGAATTCCGGTGGGCCACGTAGAGGCAGGGCTGCGCACCAACCAGCTGATGGACCCCTACCCGGAGGAGGCCAACCGCCGGCTTGTTTCTCAGATTGCGCGCCTCCACTTCGCCCCCACTGAGCAAGCCGTCGAGAACCTGCATCGATCTGGCGTTTTCGAAAACGTCCATCACACCGGAAACACCGTTATTGATGCCCTGCTGACGGTCGCCAATCGTCAGCCGGAGTGCGATATTGCGGGGCTCGACTGGTCGCGCTACCGCGTGCTGCTCTCCACGGTGCACCGCCGGGAAAACTGGGGAGCCCCTCTGGAGGCGATCGCCCAGGGATTTTTACGCATTGTTGAAGCGCAGGCAGATGCGGCAATTTTGCTGCCGCTGCACCGCAATCCGACGGTGCGCGAGCCGCTGCAGAAGACTTTGGGCGCTCACCCGCGCATCTTTCTCACAGAACCCCTCGACTATACGACTCTGGTGGGCGCTATCCAGCGCTGCGACTTGCTGCTCACCGACTCTGGTGGCTTGCAGGAGGAAGCGCCGAGCCTGGGTAAGCCCGTGCTGGTGCTGCGGGAGACGACGGAGCGCGGCGAGGCCGTGAGCGCCGGGACGGCTAAGCTGATTGGCACTGACTCGGAGCGCATTTTTCAAGAGACGCTGCAGCTGCTGCAGGACGACAGTCTCTACGACCAGATGGCAACGGCAATCAACCCCTTTGGAGACGGAAGGGCATCGCAGCGAATCTTAACGAGGGTGGAGCAGTTTTTCGGCGTTGCGGGGGCTGCGGGCTGAGCGGTTTTGCTTGCTTCTAGCGGTCTGCGGCGCGATCGCGGGTCGGCCTATCGCCAATCCCTAATCCGAATCTTATTCGGGCGGCAGCTCCACGTCGGGTGGCGGCTGATCTAGCAGCTCTTTCTTGGACCGCTTGAGGGATTTCCAGAGGGCTCTGATGCGCTGGTAGGCGTCATCAGAAGAGATCTTGCCGCCTGTTTCCAAACCGCAGATCAGTGAAACCTGCTGAGCAAACTCCTGCAGATTGGAGTTGAATGTCAGTGTCTGAGGCGAAAATTCGCCGCGGTAGCGGCTTCGGGGATGGAGAAAATCGTCTTTAGCGCGATCGTCAGGCACCAGCGTAATACCTCAGAGTTTTGGTAGAAGGTCAGCATCAACCCACGGGCTTACAGTAAAAGCTAACTTGAGACGGCTGTCATCCGTCCCGCGCAGTACTGTATTGTAACTATTCCCGATCTGGCTGTGACTTGTCCAAGAGATTCGAGAGTAGGGCGATCGCGATTCCCCGCCGTCGGGCAAAATCTTCACAGTCAGGCCACCGCCCGCCTTCGCGCCCCGCCTAGCGGCCTCCATCACCCCCACGGCGCGGCCTCCGGTCAGCAATACCCAGCCTGCCGCCGCGATACCGGCCCCAAGGGCGTAAGCGCGATCGCAGTCGATGACGGTGGCGTTCTCGTCTGGCCCCATTACCCCGACAATCTGGTAGCTCATCGTCTTCTATTCTCCTTCTAAAGTAGTTAAGGCCGCTCTAATTATCAAAGGCCTGTGCGAGCCCCGAGCAGCTGTTTGTCTCAGCAAGTTTTCAGAAAAACCCATCGCAAAGTATAGGCGCATGGGGCAGAATGGGGGAATGAATGTCTGTTTGAAATTTAGATCGGTACGCCTAAGTTAAACCCATAGAGATTAGCCACAGGGATTGAGATATGAGCAGTAGGTCTATGAATCGACGCCGTCAGCAAACGCCGTGGCTCCATCGCCGCTCCCGCTATATCTTAGGGGCGATCGCGGCCGTGGGCGCTGTCCTCACCGGTTACCTGACCGTGTCTAAACTGTTCGGGGACGATGCGGCTTGCCCTGTGGGCGGCTGCGACACCGTACTTTCCAGTCCCTATGCCAGCGTGTTTGGCCTACCGCTCACCCTGTTCGGCTTTTTGGCCTACGGCGCGATGATGGTACTGGCTTTGGGGCCGCTCGCCATCAAGGTAGACGACAACAAAGAGCTGAGGACAAACCTAGAGCAGTGGAGCTGGCTGCTGCTGTTCGTGGGCTCGCTTGCCATGACCCTGTTCAGCGGCTACCTAATGTACGTGCTGACCACCGATATCCGGGCGGTGTGTCCCTACTGCATCGTTTCCGCGGTCTCCAGCCTCAGCCTGCTGGTAGTCACGCTGCTGGGGCGCTACTGGGATGACGTCGGCCAGCTCGCCTTTACGGGGGTGCTGGTGGCTGTGGTGACGCTGGTAGGCACGGGCATTGTCTACAGCGACGTGAATTCTACCGATGAAACCGGTATCGAGCAGATTGGCGAGCTGCCCCCGCCGATTGAGACTACCTCTGGCGCATCGGAGATCGCGTTAGCGAAGCACCTGAGCGATATCGGCGCCAAGAAATACAGCGCCTACTGGTGCCCCCACTGCCACGAGCAGCAGCGTCTATTTGGCCAGGAGGCCTTCGAGTACGTCGACTACGTTGAGTGCGCCCCCGACGGCTACAACGCCAAGCCGCAGATGTGCCGCGACGCCGGGGTGGAGGGCTTCCCGAGCTGGGAAATCAACGGCGAGCTCTACTCAGGAACCATTCCTTTAAACCAGCTAGCGGATCTCTCCGGCTACGCCGGGCCGCGAGACTTTAAAAACTAGGGCAACGCCTAGGCGACGGCAGGCTGCAGCATTTGAATCACGCCCTGCTCCGCGTCGATGGCTACCTCTATTCCCAGGGGCAGGGTCAGAATCGGCTCTACATGGCCGATCAGCGCCCCTGACCAGGCCGGGATACCCAGGGGCTGGATGTGGTCCTGCAGCACCTGCTCTAGGGTCAGCGAATCGCCCTCCGCCGAGCAGCGGGTGCACTGCCCGAAAATGAATCCCGCTAGGCTGTCGAGCACTCCCGCCAGCTTGAGCTGGGTGATCATACGGTCGATGCGGTAGACGTCTTCTCCGACGTCCTCGAGAAATAGCACTGCGCCGCTGAGATCTGGCATGTACTGGGAGCCCGCGATGCCCGCGATCACCGATAGATTGCCGCCTATGAGCCGCCCGCGCGCCTGCCCAGGGGTAATGAGCCCCCGAGGGGTAGGACGAGGGGTGGGACGGTCCGCGGCCTGCCTGGTGCCCGCCGCTAGCGCCGCGTCGCCCAGCGCCACGGTTTCCCCATCAAAGAGCACGCGCTGAAAGGGAATGGCCTGGTTGGGCAGCCAGGAGGTCAGCCCGTGGGGGCCGTGAAAAGTAACCAGGCCGGTTTGGGCATGAATCCCCAGCAGCAGGGCCGTAATATCGCTAAAGCCCACCACAACCTTGGGGTTTTGGCGAATCACCCCATAGTCTAGGTAGGGCAGAATGCGGGCGCTACCCCAGTCGCCGCGAATCGGCAGCAGCGCCTTGATGGCAGGGTCGGCAAAAAATTGATTCACGTCGGCGGCGCGATCGCGGTCTCTTCCCGCTAAATAGCCGTAGCGATCGCGGAGGTGGGGACCGAGTCGAGGCACGAGACCCAGCTTCAAGGTGGCGTCAACAACAATATCTAGGCTGCGCTGCTGCAGGGTGACGCCAGCGGGGCTGATAATGCCGACCTGGTCTCCGGGCTGTAGGCGAGGGGGACGAAGCACCGAAAGGGCTTGCCCTTGGGCCCTTCGGGGAGCCAGTGCGAGCAACCCGGCGGCGGTGGCGGTGAGCAGGTTTCGTCGTGACGGCATAGCAGTTTCGGGATGATAGGGCTGAACTAGCTCAGCCCTATCATCCCCCACTGACGGGGGGAATCAAAACCACCTCGTCCCCCTGCTGAAGCGCCGTATCGGGCTCCACAAACTGCAGGTTGATGCCGTAGCGCGTCTGCGATCGCCAGGGCTCTAGTTCAGGATGCTCAGCAATTAGGCGATCGGCAACGCTCCGAACCGACGCTTGCTCTGGCAGCTCGAGCATCAACTCTGATCGCTCACAGGCCTCCTGATAAGCTGCGAACAGCTTGACGGTAACGGTAATCATAGGGGCAGGGCAAGCCTTAGCATGCGTCTCGGAGGACGACCCACCGGCGACAGGTCTTCAGGAGGTGAGTATAGTCTTTTTGGGTGGCCTCTTCAGTAAACCGACGAATGTCATGTTCGGGACATCCAGCCGTGCGAAGCTCGCGGCGAACCGTCGCCAGTATAGCGTGGGCGCTACATTTTCGCGTCGTAAGCTGAAGCGTAACGTCGTATTTAACCATCTTGAACGATTGGCAGCTGTTGACCATATTCCTTTGAAATGCGTCGCCTAATGAGCAGCAATACCTATGCCCTTAGGTTTCGGCTCTAATCTAATCGATATAGTCTGGCTTGGCAATGTGTTCGAGCTGAATTTTGCTGCCCTCTTGAGCGGGTCTCAGCGCTGCCTCTAGCGCTGACGCTGACCCAATATTCAACAGCACTTCACCCAGCTATGGCTGCCGTCGCGGTAGCACTCCTGCTTCCAAATGGGCGCATTGTGCTTTAGCGTGTCGATGGCGTACTGGCAGGCCTCAAACGCCTCGCCCCGGTGGGGACAGCCTACCGCCAGCAGGACGCTGATCTCACCCACCGTCAACCGACCGGTGCGGTGATGAATAACGACCTGGGTGACCCCAGACCAGCGCTGTCGAATTTGCTCCGCGATTTGACGAAACACCTGCAGCGCCATAGGTTCATAGGCCTGGTAGTCTAGGGCCACCACCGGCCTGCCGCCGGTCTGGTTACGCACCATGCCGCTCATCACCACAATGGCCCCGTTGGCGGGGTCGTCGGCCTGGCCATAGACTGCCTCCAGCGACAGGGGCTGCGCCGTTATCAAAAAGCGATCGCCGGGGTGTTCGGAGGTGAGGGTGGGAGAGGAGAGCAGGCTGGTCATGGGCGTTTTGGGGCATAGGGGCACAGCATGCCGTGCCCGTACATAGGGAAATCTAAAGGGGGCGGCTGCCATTTATGGTACCTGATATTTCCAGAGGGTGATAGCCGTTACCAGACCGGCAAGCAGCAGCGCCCACCCGGCAAAGGCGACGCCCGTTGCCTTCTCGGCCTTATCGGCCTGGTTCTCCTGCCTGGGCTCGATATCTTGAACCCACATGACGATCACCGCGGCCAAGTTGAGGCATACCAAGTTGGTCAACACTAGCAGCCCAGAGCCCAAGAGCCACTGCCACTGCCCCGACCCGATCAGCAGCCCAAATACCACCAGCGGCGGCAGCAGCGCCACGGAGACCATCACTCCAACAACGGCGATCGCCTCCCCCATGGTGAGTGCCAGAGACCCAGCCGCCCCCGACGCCAAGGCCAAGATGACATCCGTAAGCTGAACGTCGGTGCGCATCGAAATTTCAGAGAGGCTGGGATCGACGGGAAAGGCGTAGCCAATCGCCGCCGATAGGGCGATCGCGAGCCCAATGCCCAGCAGGCCAGTCCTGAGGGTCTTCACCCCCAGCGACAGGTCCCCCAAAGTGGTGGCTACGGCCAGGGCCATGTTGGGCTTTAGCAGCGGGGCGATCACCATCGCGCCAATAATTGCGGCCTGACTGTTCTGCAGTAGCCCCACCGCTGCAATCAGAGTCGATAAAATCACCATGATGTTCTGCCGCCAAGAAATGCTGATGCCCTCGATGATGTCGGTGTAGAGCTCTTCTCTATTGACGCGAGATTGGGGCTGCTCCCCTTTACGCCAGGACGGTAGGCTTCGGGAGTCTTGGGGGCCGAGCAGGTCGGGTCTAGGCAAGGCGGCCTCTACCTCAAGCAGCATTAAGTTAAAGTCCTGCAGCTCAGAAAATGCTTCGTCGAGCTGGTCAATGACCTCTTCGGCCTCCTTGGCGTACAGCAAAATTCTTACCAGCAGCCGCTGCTGCTCTAGCGGCCCACACCAGGTCCCTAAGAATTGGTTCTTTTCAAGAAAGTCGGCTATGGCGTCATGTTGACGGTCGGAAATGACGATTTCGAGCAGTCGAAGACTCATAAAGGGGCCCTTATTGGGATGAGATAGGTATGGTTACTGTCACAGTCTAGAAGTGTTAATTTTTTACATCATTTATCAATGGTCTTATAAGCACCTGCTTAGACTTGTGCTGACTTAGATTGGCGCGCGCGCTAAGCCTAGGTTCGATATCATCAATGCTGTGACGGGTATGGCCGCAGTCCGCTCACGTAAACCAGCACTCACCTGTATTCAGCAGTTGATTCTCTATCCTTCGGCCTACGCCACTGGTCTATGCCATTCAAGTTTTCAAAGCCGATTTCTAGACCTAAGATGAAGCGGTACCGATACGGTAAACGCTATCGTCAGGTTCAACAGCTTCAGCGGCCTCTCCGCTTGTCCGGCCAGAGCAGCCGCTGGTTCCGGTGGCTTGCCCCAGGCCTGTTTATTAAGCGGTGGCTGTTCATCAGCGCCGTGGGCGTGTTCTTCACGGCGCTGGGGGTGGCCATCTGGGCCAAGCGCACGCCGGTGTTTTACATTACTCGATTCATCGGTGACGCCCTCTCTACGATCACCGACCTCATCCCCAACTACGTCAGCGGTCCGGTGGTGCTGCTCCTCGGTATCCTGCTGATTTTCCTTGGCCAGTCGCGCACCCTCAGCTCTATAACAGAGGTGCTGCTGCCCCACGGCGACGAAGACCTTGTCGACCTGCTCTCCACCCACCGCCGCCTGTACCGTGGCCCCAAGGTGGTGGTGATTGGCGGGGGGACGGGCCTCTCTACCCTATTGCGGGGCCTGAAGCACTTTAGCGCCAACATCACGGCGGTGGTGACCGTGGCCGATGACGGCGGCTCTTCGGGGCGGCTGCGGCGAGAGATTGGGGTGCTGCCGCCGGGGGATATTCGCAGTTGCCTGGCGGCTTTGGCGGACGAGGAAAAGCTGCTTACAGAGCTGTTTCAGTATCGATTTAAGGCGGGCAACGGGCTGGAGGGCCACAGCTTTGGCAACCTGTTTATTACCGCGATGGGGGAGGTGACGGGCGACCTAGAGCAGGCGATCGCCGCAAGCTCTAGGGTTTTGGCGGTGCGGGGGCAAGTGCTTCCCGCGACCCTCAGCGACGTGGAGCTGTGGGCCGAGATGGCGGACGGGCAGCGCATTAAGGGGGAGTCGAATATTGCTAAGGCCCGGGGCAAGGTGGTGAGAGTCGGCTGCAGCCCGGCTAACCCGCCGGCCCTGCCCAAGGCGCTACAGGCCATCGGCGAGGCTGATTTCATCGTCATCGGTCCTGGCAGCCTCTACACCAGCATTATCCCCAACTTGCTGGTGCCCGATATCGTCAGCGCCATTGCCGCCTCCACCGCCCCGCGGGTCTACGTCTGTAATATCATGACGGAGCCCGGTGAAACCGATAATTACACCGTGGCAGACCACATCCGCGCCATCGACGGAGCCTGCGGCGTTCGGCTCTTTGACGCGGTGCTGGTGCAGGGGCGATTGCCCTCAGATACCGTTTTAGAGCGCTACCGCAGCGTGGGGGCCTCCTCTGTAGCGTTTGACCGCCAGTCGGTGAGCCAGCTTGGGCGGCGGACGATTATCGCCAACGTGATGACGGAGCGAGCCGACGGACAGGTGCGCCATAGCTCTGATCGGCTGGCAGGGGTGCTCATGCGGTGGTACAGTCGCCATTAGGATAATAAAGGCCACTAATTACACCGATTCAAGTGAAGGCCACACTAAAGGATAGATACGGGTCATGAGCCAAGAGCTATTGCGATCGCTCGTCTGGATGGATTATCGCCTAGCGGTTTTGGGCACCGTGGTGGCTCCCCTAGTGCTGCTGGTGTGGACCTTCGTAAGCAAGCAGGACGCCATGGTGCGGCTGCTGATTATCTACTGGCGGGTGCTGAGCCTGCTGGCGATTACCGTCTACCTGATGATTGGCGGGTTCCCCTTTAGCCTGCTCACGGGAATGGCGTCGAGAGTCCTAATTCCGGTGTGCCTCTGGTTCTGGGTCGATATCAACGAGGAAATCGCCGAGCAGCCCGAGTCCACCCTAAAAACCGCTTTTACCAGCTGGCGGTGGGGCGTTAGCCTTTACGGCGTGCTGGGGGCGATCGCCATGGTGCCGTTTTTGCCCTGCGCCTTCGATCGGCAGGTGTTCGCCACCGACTTTTGCAAGGTCTGGTTTGAAGCGCCGCTGGTGTTTCGTGAATACTTCCACGCCAACTTGAACCGGGGCTTCTTGGGCTTTTTGGGAATAGCAGGCCTGATTGTCTATCTGCTGTGCATGGGCTATTTTGTCTTCGTCCGGCTCGGCAAGCAGGGGCGATCGGCGCTAGAGCGCTAGGTCCGTTAGCGGTTAGGCAGCCCTGTAGTTCATTTTTGTTCGAGACAGTCTTGTGAGCGTTCCGTGAGCTTAATTACCCGACTAGAGCAATACACCCTCAAGCGTCCCCAGGAAGTGCTGCTCGTCAACGCCAAAGTCGACGGGGAAGACGATGCGATCGTTGTCTTTCGGGGGTTCTCTAGTTCTCTCATGCGCCCCACAGCGTTCGACCCCGACGTGCCCATTCTCCCCCCCACCGCCGATATTCTCGCCATCGATCGCCTAGAAGGCCCCTACGACCCGTCAAATCCAAAGCTGATTGAGGGCGGACTGACCCGCGAGCAGATCGAGCCGCTTTTGGCGCAGGTTGGGGTTTGAGTCCGGATGCGATCGCGGCGGCGCTGTACTCTCTTCAAGCTCTGCTCGTAATTTTGCAGCACAGTTCTCGCAGCACAGTTCTCACAGCACGGTGCTGAATTTTAGTCGGAGTCTTTAAGAATTATTTACCAAAGTGATATGCTCCACTGTGTGATGTGTGGAGTGTGATTCTCAATGATTTTGTCGCTAACGCCGCCAAGTTTGCAGCCCGAACTGACAGATGCCGAAGCCAGTCAGCTCTGGGCTCCGCTTCAGCTTCCCAACTCTCGCTTGTTCGGCACCGATGGTATTCGAGGTCGCTATGGGGATGTGCTAACGCTGTCCTTGGCCGCCCAGGTGGGCTTTTGGGCCGGGCGCGTCCTATTGGGTAACGCTGAGCAGCCAGCAGCGCCCCTTTCGACGATGGCCCCCATCATTCTCGGGCGCGATTCCCGTAACTCGGGAGAAGCTCTGGCTACGGCCCTGGCTGCTGGTTTAACCGCTGCCGGTTTAGAGGTTTGGGATTTGGGCCTCTGCCCTACGCCGGCGGTGGCCTGCCTAGCCCGCCAGAGCGCGGCCCTGGGCGGCGTTGTGATTTCGGCAAGCCATAACCCCCCGCAGGATAACGGCATCAAGTTCTTCGGCCCTGGGGGCGCAAAGCTGGCGACCCAGCAGCAGACTCAAATCGAGGACGCCCTGAGGGATGCCGCTCGCGGGGGGCATGACATTACGCCGCTGCCTCAGTGGGGACAGTACAGTCAGCGCCCTGACCTAGTTGAGGATTACCTGTCGGCCCTCTGCCAGCCGCTGCCCAGCCTGCAGGGCGTCAAAGTCGTGCTCGACCTAGCCTGGGGTGCGGCAGTACAGACCGCTCCGGCGGCTTTTCGCCACCTCGGGGCCCAGGTGCACTGCCTGCACGACCAGGCCGATGGCGATCGCATCAACGTCCACTGCGGCTCCACCCACCCCGCCGCCCTGATGGCCGCCGTGCAGGAGACCGGCAGCGACATGGGCTTTGCCTTCGACGGCGACGCCGACCGGGTGATTGCAGTGGACAATCAAGGGCGTTTGGTGGATGGCGACTACATCCTGTATCTCTGGGGGAATGCCCTGCGGCAGGCAGGTAAGCTAGCCGACAACACCATCGTCACTACGGTGATGGCGAACCTGGGGTTTGAGCGGACGTGGAAGGCCCAGGGCGGCACCTTTGTGCGCACGAAAGTGGGCGACCAGCACGTGCAGGCGGAGATGACGCGGCGGGGCGTCTACCTGGGCGGCGAGCAGTCGGGACATATCCTTTGCCCCCACTACGGGGTCTCTGGTGACGGGACGCTGACGGCGCTTCACCTGGCGGCGCTGGTGCAGCAGTCGGGTCAGACCCTGTCGACGCTGGTGGATCAGAGCTTCCGCACCTATCCGCAGGTGCTGCGAAACGTGCGGGTGGAGAGCTGCGATCGCCGCCGAGCTTGGAGTGAGGATGAGGGGCTGCAGCGGGCGATCGCTGAGGCTGAGGCGGCGATGGGTAAGGATGGCCGGGTGCTGATTCGCGCTTCGGGTACGGAACCGGTGATTCGGGTGATGGTGGAGGCGGCTAGTGCGGCGCTGGTGGAACGTTGGGTTCAGCGGCTGATGGCAGCGGTGGAGCGGTATGCGATCGGGTAGGGTGCGTCACGATGCACCGTTCGGAACGTCTTACTTCAATCCACTTCGGTAAATCCGGTGGGTTGAAGTAAGGTGCGTCGGTCAACGCACCCTACGGCTACAAAACCCGTAATTTCCATCCAAGCCCCGCAGGAACATGGCACTGCTATGTCCTCAATTCTGGCATAGGAAAATTCTTTGATTTTGGATGATTTTGCAACCGGTAGTTGGTAATTATCGTAGAGATAAGCGATCGCGTTATTGCCTAATTGCTGGCGATGCGTGGTGTGGCGGTGCGTTTTGGTTGGACATGGCATGCCATGTCCCTACCGTGGTTGGGGCGATTGGTGATGGATTTATGTGTTTTGGCGGTCGTGACGGTGGTATTGGGTTACAGAACTTGATTGTCGCAAACTACTATGGCCCGAAGTACACAGATTTTCGGAGCCTTTTGGTCCCAAGTATTAGATCGGCGGAAGTCCAAGACTCCATGATATACATGCAATGTATAGCGATCCTAGATCGCTCGTGAACTGTGAAGTGAGAGGAGGGGGGGGGGG
>JBHJHD010000134.1:0-43348 GCA_050331115.1 Elainellaceae cyanobacterium | reverse complement strand
GCCCTCCCATAAAAACAATCGCACAAAACGCCCAAGAACTAGCCCACATCTAAACGGTTTTGGGGTCCCCCCCGCGGCGTGGGGCTAACCCCAAAGTAGCGTCGCTTATTTACGGCCTCTCACTTATGAGGCAAGATGACGTTTGGCGGAGTAATACTGAGCAGTTACAGCGTATCCCCTAAATTTCACTTGTAAAGATTCTACATGGTTCGTCAAGGTCTGCATCGCTTTACAGCATAATTGCCGCTCGACAAAGATATCTACTCCTTGCTTTCTCTTTATAAACCGTTTAATTATCTGCCGACAGGATAGGATTTTTGCCTATCTTAGTGGTTCGCTCCATTTCGTCTGTAGCCGCTTGGTTTCAGCATCTGCAGCGTGGTTAGCAGATATCGTTAGTGGGTATTCACAGCGCCATGGTAAGGACGCGATAGGGCCAATTTCCAAACTGAACAATGTCGATTGATAAAAGGAGTTGACTTGTTGGCAAATGTAGGTCATGATAAATGACCTTGGCTGAAATGCTGAGTCAAGACAATCTATAAACGCTTGCGGAACTGGCGGAATTGGTAGACGCGCTAGATTCAGGTTCTAGTGTCCGATAAGGACTTCCGGGTTCAAGTCCCGGGTTCCGCATACTGAATTTTTGGGCCATGCTCAGCAGCCTACAAAATCCCCTCGTCAAGCAGCTTCGAAAGCTGCACCGCGCTAAAGAGCGCCACAGGCAAGGCTGCTTTCTTTTAGAAGGTACCCATCTGATTGAGGAGGCCTGCATCGCCGGCTGGCCTCTCGATGCGGTGTGCCATACAGCAGCCTGGCAGCGCGATAATCCTGATCTTTGGGGGCGGGCCGCCCAACAGGCCCAGCGTATTGAGCTAGTCAATGAAGCGGTGCTTGAGGCGATCGCCACCACGGCCCATCCTGACGGCGTCGTCGCCTCGGCGGTGCGGCAGGGCTCGGCCCGGCCCGCAGTGCCGCTATCTTTAGGCCTCGTCATTGAAACCCTGCAGGACCCTGGAAATTTGGGCACCATCATTCGCACCGCCGCCGCCGCCAGCGTCGATAGCGTCTGGCTGAGCGAAGACAGCGTCGACTTAGAGCACCCCAAAGTGCTGCGCGCCTCGGCTGGGCAATGGTTTCGCCTGCCGATGGAGCGGCGGGTCGATTGGCATGGGGATGTTGAACGACTGCAGGGCAAGCTGCAAATCGTGGCGACCTATCCGACGGCACCGCTGAGCTACTGGGACATTGACCTCACCCAGCCTACGCTGGTTCTCGTCGGCAATGAAGGGGCAGGCCTCTCGTCTGCCGCCTTGGCGCTTGCCGATACCCAGGTGAGCATTCCCGTCGCCGCCGATGTCGAGTCTTTAAATGTTGCTGTCGCGACGGCGCTGGTTTTATACGAAGCAGTTCGCCAAAGGAGCAGATCCACCGGTGAGGTTTGACGCTGCTGGATTATTTTGAGTGATTTGTCAATATTTTCCCGAATATAGGATACAGTAGGCGGTAGCCGCAGGTCCGGGGCTGCCGCCTGTAGCGCTTTTGGGGGTGCACCGCATGCAAGTTACCCTAGCTGAGTTTAGATTGTTCGCACATTATGTCTCGATCTGCTAAACAGAACCCTGAACAAAATTTAAATCTGCCTCAATCAAGCTTCAGAGGACCAAGAGCTGCGATTCGGCGAGGTCTTTTGGTAATGCTGATTGCAGCAGGAAGCGTCGTGGCGCTGGCGAGTAGCGCGATCGCCCAGATTTTACCCGCCGGCGGGGTGCTCTCCTTTGGTGACCAAGGGGCTGAGGTGCAGCGGCTACAGACCGAGCTACAGCGCCAGGGCTTTTTTAATGGACCAGTCACAGGACAATATCTAGAGCTGACCCGAGAGGCCGTAATTCGGCTACAGCAGCAAAGCGGCCTGACGCCGGATGGCGTCTTCGGTCCGCGCTCAGAAGACGTATTGTTCAATAGACCTACCGGGACACAGGTCTTCGCGCCTGTGCCCGCGGACCCTGAGATCATCACCGTCCTGCCGCCCGTCACGGGAAACCGGCCTTTGATTACCGACAATACCGACGACGGGCTATTGGCCCAGGTCCCCGATCCCTCGACGGCATCCTGCAGCGTATTCGTGGGTAATTCAGGCGGTGGTTTGGCCGACGCGGGCACCATTCAGCGGGGCGATGCCGGTGACAGCGTTAGGATTGTGCAAGAGCGCCTCACCGAGCTGGGATTTGATACGCAGGGCGTCGACGGCATCTTTGGCGCTAATACAGAGCGGGCAGTGAGGCTGTTTCAGCAGTCGCAAGATCTAGAGCCCGCCGACGGCGTGGTCACTGAGGAGACGGCTAGGCTCCTTGGATTACTGATTGTAGGGGATGAGCAACCCCTCACAAATCTGGGCCCCTATGCGGTCGTCGTACCCGCCAACCGTGAAGATTTGGAGACCCTAAGGCTGGTGCGCAGCGAGGTGCCCCGGGCCTGTTTTGCCAGCTCTCGCTTAGGATCTTATGTGTATGCGGGGGGCTTCCAGTCTCGCTCGTCAGCAGAGAATCTGTCCTTAAGGCTGCGGTCCCTCGACCTCGACTCCCGCGTCGACTTCCGCCGCCGCGTTCGGGGCATTTAGAGCGCTTTGCCATCCAAGCTGCCGCGGGAGTCCCGTGCTAGCCTGAAGAAGACCTATTCTTCCCAACTTTTGTGACGCCCTTTGACGCTGAGCGGCTTCTCTTTACGCCCGCCGCGCCCGCTCGCAGCGCGGTGCCGCTGACTTTCGCCTTTCCTAATGAATACAGCGTTGGCATCACGAGTCTTGGCTATCAGGTGGTGTGGGCCACCCTGGCAGCCCGCAGCGATTTAGACGTGAGTCGCCTGTTCACCGACGTCTCTGAACCGCTGCCCCCGCGCCCCGAGCTGCTGGGATTCTCGCTGTCCTGGGAGCTCGACTATGCCAATATTCTCTCGCTGCTTGAGCGGCTCGACGTCCCCGTTCGCGCCGCCGAACGCACCGCCGACCATCCCCTCGTTTTCGGCGGTGGTCCGGTGCTGACGGCTAATCCGGAGCCATTCGCCGACTTCTTCGACGTCATTTTGCTGGGAGACGGAGAACTGCTGCTAGATGCCTTTATCGATGCCTATCAGGCGGTGCGTGGGAAAGCTCGCCATGCCGTCTTGCAGCACCTTGCTCAGGTCCCTGGCCTCTATATTCCCAGCCTGTACGCGCCAGCCTACAGCGGTGCAGATGGTCCCTTTACGGGTATCGCGCCTGCGATCGCCGCCGTCCCTGCCGAGGTGACCAAGCAGACGTACCGAGAAAATCGGCTCTCGGCCTCCACCGTAGTGACGGAGAAGGCGGCCTGGGAGAATATCTACATGGTGGAGGTGGTGCGCAGCTGTCCGGAGCTCTGTCGCTTTTGTCTGGCCAGCTACCTAACCTTGCCTTTTCGCACCGCTAGCTTAGAAGGCTCCCTGCTCCCCGCCATTGAGCGTGGTCTCAAGGTGACCCAGCGTCTGGGCCTGCTGGGAGCCTCTGTCACCCAGCACCCTGAGTTTGACGACCTGCTGGCCCATCTCAACCGACCGCAGTACGACGACGTGCGCATCAGTATTGCCTCGGTGCGCACCAACACCGTTACCCAGCGCCTCACTGAGACCCTAGTCAAGCACGGTACCCGCTCGATTACGATCGCCGTTGAGAGCGGCTCTGAGCGGGTGAGGCAGATTGTCAACAAGAAACTCGACACCGAGGAAATTGTGCAGGCCGCCGTCAACGCGAAGGCCGGGGGGCTTTCTAGCCTGAAGCTCTACGGTATGGTGGGCATTCCGGGAGAAACCGAAGCCGACCTAGGCCAAACCGTGGCGCTGATGAAAACTCTGAAGCAGGCTGCCCCGGGCCTGCGGCTCACCCTTGGCTGCAGCACCTTTGTCCCTAAATCCCACACGCCGTTTCAGTGGTTTGGCGTCAGTGACCAGGGGGACAAGCGGCTGAAGCGCCTGCAGAAACAGCTGCGGCCCTTGGGCATCGATTTTCGACCCGAGAGCTACAAATGGTCGGTGATTCAGGCGCTGATTTCCCGGGGCGATCGCCGCGTATCCTATCTTCTAGAGCGGGTGCGCCACTACGGCGACTCCCTGGGCAGCTATCGGCGGGGCTTCAAAGACCTCAAAGGCCAGCTGCCGCCGCTTGAGTTCTACGTCCACAGCGACTGGTCTAGCGACGCGCCGCTACCCTGGGGCCACCTCCAGGGACCGCTGCCGACGGCGACGTTGGCAAAGCACCGCCAAGAGGCTGTGGCCGCCATGGCCGAATGATGCTCTTCCTTTAGAAATAAAGCGGGGTGACAGTTCAGAGCCAGGCAGCAAAGTTATGTATACTTGGACTCGATGTATTAGGCTCAGCGCGCAAAGACTAACCCACGATTCACCAGGTTCTGTGGGGTCTTGGCTTAATGCATAACTGCATATAGGGATAGATAGCCACAGGTATTTGAAGGATTCTCGAGGTTATATGAAAACGCTCTTTTCTCGTCTGCTTGCTTTGCTGCTGGTGGTTGTCGTTGGTCTAGCTGGCTGCTCGACACCTCCGCCAGAAGGCTTTACCGGCAACTATCAAGAGGATACGCTGACGGTTGTTGAAACGCTGCGGAACGCAATCAATCTCCCAGATGATTCCCCCGAGCGCCCGAGCAGCCAGGCCCGAGCCCGCCAGGTCATCAACGATTTCTCGGCTTTTTACCGCCGCAACGACAGTCTGGACAGTCTTGGCTCTTATACCACTATGCGCACGGCGCTCAACTCGCTGGCGGGGCACTACAGCTCCTACCCCAATCGGCCTGTGCCAGAGAAGATGAAGCAGCGGCTAGATCAGGAGTTCAGGCAAGTTGAGGCAGCGCTACAGCGAGGCGCGTAGGCCTGATTTTTCGCGGGGCTCACGTCTAGACGCGGGTCGGATGGCTTGAGCGGTAGCGCTGCTTATGCCGCTCAATCGCCTCGCGCACCACGCTATAGGCTTCGGTGAAGGTCCGAAAAGACTCCCGCGAAAAAATGTTGTCCCGAGTTAAGTTAAGGGCAGAAGTGCTAAACAGCTCCTCTAGCTCATCGGCTAGGTTGGCCGGGTTTTCCCCTTTGCGGAGTCGCGTCAGCAGCGCCATGACCTGCGCCACATAGAAAGACAGAAACTTGCGCTGCCGGTCTTCGATCGCCCGCTCTATCACCTCTCGAACCGACTTATACGCCTCGCTAAAGGCGCGAAACCCCTCTGGAGAGATCAGCTCTTGGTCTAGGGAATGGCTCGCTTGCTGAAAAACAGAGTTGAGCTGCTCTAAGCGGGCAAACAGGTCTCCCAGGTCTTCCTTGACTTCGCCAGTGAGGCTATCGAGCTGCATGATGGCGACGGCATTCTCCACATAGTCGCTCGCCAAATCTCGCATTGCCTCTAGCGTCTGGCTTTGCTGCTCTGCCCTGCGGCGATTGCGCCAGGCCACCAGCCGCCAGCTCCAGGAGCTGGTCAAGAGGGCTAAGGTCAGCAGCAGGGCTAAAAAGTCGGCGTTTTGCTGCACAAAGGACGGCTGGGTACGCTCGTAGTATCGCCGCGCGCCGGTGTGGATAGGGCGATCGGCGTCAGCGTCGGGGCGAATGAAGCGGTCTACCAGCGCCGTCACGGGAGCCGGGTCAAACGCTTTGGATGTCCCCTCGCGCTCGGCTGCGATCGCGACCACGGCGTCTTTGATGGCCTGACGCTCTTCCACTAGAGCAGCCGTAACCTTTTCTGTCACCCAATCGGGCAGATCTTCGCGGACCACCAGCAGTCGGTCTACCGCGATGGTGTCCACATCCACCGGAGGCGCAGGGGGCGCGCCGCGATAGACGCCTCTGGGAATCTGGGAGGCCCGATAATTTGGGTAGCGCGTACTCTGCAGCGCCTCGGCCTGGGCGATTGGGACAAGCTGAAGCCCTCGACTCACCCAGCCCTGAATCTGAGCATTACCCAGGTTGCGGACGCGAAAGATAGCGTCGACCTGCTCGAAGCGCTGGGGGTCTTCATCAACGTCTAGCTCTCGAAAACTGATGTTGTAATGCCGGGCCAGCGCTAGAAAAGATTCTCGCTGCCCGCCGCCTTCGGGTGTACCGACGATTTTTCCATTGAGATCGCTGAACTGAAAGGTAGTTGGATCAAAGCTCGCCGGCTGGTTGAAGCGCTCGGGCTTGATCAAAAGCTGGAACTGGTCCTGGTACAGCAGGGCAATGGGTAGAATAGACGCGCCTGAGGGGCGATCGGCCTGCGCGGTGCCGATTTCGGCCTCCAGCGCGTCTGTGGATTGTCCCGCCTGACAGACGGCGGAACGGACGAGCGGCTCTCGGGACAGGCTGCGAATGTTGTCGTCGGTGCCGCCGGTTTCGCAGACGTCTATTCGTAGATTGGTTTCGTTGCGCAGCACCTGGGCTAGAGCGCTGCTGAGGATGTAGCTTTCTCCCGTATCTTTGCCCGCTGCTAGCTCTACCCGGTAGGGCACCAGCGATCGCCGCACGAGGGTGAGGCCAAGCCCCGTCGCACCCAGCAAAATTAGCAGCCCAGCGCCAGCCAGCAGGTAGCGCTCTGATGACTCAAACCAGGCGATGAGCTGTTGAACGCGGGATTTAGTCGGCGAAGCAGTCATGCAGTGCTCTAGAGGTCAAAGACCCAGTAGTCACGCCTAAATACTAGCCGATTGCATCCTCAGCGACGACCCGTAAACTTATATTGCGCTGGGACTAGCGCTTGAGACAAACGCTTAATCTTGTAAACGCTCGATTCTATAAACGCTCAATAACTATGCCAAAGTACATCGCCTGGGGCCGCTACTGCGACAACGTCCTTGAAAAGCGCGCTCCTTACCGTCAGGCTCACCTAGACGGTTTGAAAAGTCAAAAGGCATCGGGTACCCTGGTGACCATCGGACCGACCCAGGATCTGTCCCTCTTCTTTTCGATCTATGACGCTGACACCGAAGCCGCCGTTATCCAGCTGATTGAGAACGACCCCTACTGGCAAAATCAGATCTGGACTGAGTATCAGGTGAAGGAATGGATTCAGGCGCTTTAGCCCCCCCCAGGCCTAGCTTTACGCCTCTGCTAACGTGCGACCGGGGGCGCAGTACCGATCGCAAAAGGCGATCGCCTCGTCGAGCCGGCTGGTTTGGTGCGGGTAGTCTACCACCGGTCGACGAATGGTCACCAGCTTCACGCCTAAGGACTGGGCTACCTGTTGCTTGACCAGCTCTCCCCCCGCGGCCCCTGAGGCTTTAGTGACTACCATGGAAATCTGCCAGTGCTGCCATAGGGCTTTTTCTAAGCCAGCTGAAAGGGGAGGGCGTAGAGCCACTAGGCGGTCGGGGGTAAAGCCGGCCTCTAGGGCTGACTCTAGCGCAACCTGGGACGGCAGAATGCGGGCGAACAGGGTAGCCTTGCCCTGCCAGGGCTCAAACCGAGATAAGAGCCGGTAGCCTACGGTCAGCAGCACTCGCTGCCCAGCGAGATAGTCGTTGCCTATCAGGGCCTCAATATTGTCGACTTCGAGGTGGGAGGCGGCTTTAAGCGGCGGTCGCTCGTAGCGTAGGTAGGGTAGGTTGTGCGCCTGGGCCATGGCAATCGCCAGCTTTGAAATCTCTACGGCGTAGGGGTGCGAAGCATCTAATATGGCTGCGATTTTCTCTTGCTCGATGAAGCGAGAGGCCTGAGCCTCGTCGAGGGCCCCAACCCGCAGGTGAATCGAGGGCAGCATGGGGTAGAGGGCGCGGGCTGCCTCTGTTGTGACGCTGACCGCCGAAGAAATCTGCTGACCTGCCACCATGCGAACAAGCTGGGCACTCTCCTGGGTGCCGCCAATGAGCCAAATGCGCGCTGTCATAGGTTGAATCCTAAAGTTCTAACTGTTGGTTAAGCAATCAGTAGACGCCCCGGTGTGTGATGCTAGCCGCTGGACCGATGACACTGGGCTAGCTCTAGCGGGAATGCACAGCTCGCTGCCGCAAGCTAAGAAAACTTGCTCACTTAAGGCCGACTTTGTAGAGATCAAAAATGCTGCCAGAGCGCTGATCTAGCAGCGCCATACCGCTTTGCCGAACTAAGTTTTCCCAGTCTGCCGCCGTCTCCAGCAGCACTTCGGCCCCCATATAGGTCTCTAAAATCGCCCAGTTCTCGGCCACCTCCTCGTCGGCATTGACCACATCAAACACAAAAACGCCGCCGGGTTTCAGCACCCGCTTTACCGCCGCCAGCACCGTTCCCCAATATTCAAGTGGATAGTAGCAGCTCACCCCCGTGGCGATCGCCATATCAAACTGGTCGGGCTCGTACTCTAGCCGGTGGGCCGGAGCCTGGGTAACCCCCTTAAACAGCTTTGAGTTGAGCTGGGGGCTGCGGGTGTTGAGAATTTGCTGGGCCACGCCGCTGATCTCGTGGCCGTAGAAGAAGGCGTTCCACTCGCACCAGGGGTAGATCAAAAAGCTGACGCCGCAGCCGATATCGAGGCACCGCTGCCCCTTCTTTGGCTGGGCGAGCTCCCAAAATGGGGAGGCCAGGCGCGGCGCCAGCCGGCCCGACGACCAGTCGTGAAAAATGGGCATCGCTTCGACTTCTTCGGGCAGGTCGAAGGCGTCCCCCCGGTAGGCCTGGTCGTAGCGGCGGGCGACGGCGGTGATGGCGTCGGCCACCTCCTGGGCCGTCCGCCCCACCTGACCTACTCCCGTATTCATCCAGTCTGGCGATTGTGCTGAGCGTTGATTCATCAGCCTTTTAGTGCCCGGTTAAAGTTGCGTCGATAGGACTTATTTACGAGTAAAACTGGCCACAGCAGGGACAAATAGAGCTTTCCCTGACTGAAATTAGTGCGCCGAAACCCCGTCCAGAACTTCCAGATGCCGCCGGCATAGACAACCAGGGCGAGCAATCCAATTAAGTTGAGCATTGCGCTCTCTCCTTTTTCTGTGGTCTAGAGCTGACCAGTTGAAAACTGATCCCAACTTCATTATGCCTAACACCCCGGCGTAGATAGACTACGCTTCATGTCGAGCGCTAACGCCCCGATCAAAGCGTCCAAACGTCTCGTAATGCCGGCGCAAGGCTGGCGCTCGCGCTCGGCAATCAAAGTCAGACGCCAGCAGACATTGGGTCATCATGACGCCGATGAGAGAATTCTTCGAAGGGGCATAAAACTACAGAAGGGGATTCCCTGGTCTGATAGGCTAGGTCTTGGTAGCCAGGCGATCGGCCCCTTGGGCTGTAAGAATCTGCCAAGTTGGCAAGCGAGTTGGCCTGCCGGCAGCGACGGACCCTAGCAGATGGGTCTATGACGTTAGGTAGAGTGCTAACGTCCAACAAACTTAGATAATCTCTATAAATTAGCCTTTAGAGATAGAACGCAGCAAATACGGCGACTGTTAACCACTAAACCGTTGACCGCCAAGGAGGATTTATGCGAGCAGTACTTATGGCAGGTGGTTCAGGGACACGGCTCCGGCCGCTCACCTGCGATCTCCCCAAACCAATGGTGCCTATATTGAACCGGCCAATTTCTGAGCACATCATTAATTTGCTGAAGCGGCACGGCATCAACGAAGTGATCGCGACTCTGTTTTACCTGCCAGACGTCATGCGTGACTATTTCCAGGACGGCAGCGGCTTCGGCGTGCAGATAACCTACGCGGTAGAGGAAGACCAGCCCCTAGGAACGGCCGGCTGCGTTAAAAACGTCAGCGAACTGCTCGATGAAACCTTCTTGGTCATTAGCGGTGACAGTATTACTGACTTTGATCTCACCCAGGCGGTCAAATTTCACAAGTCGCGGGGGGCTAAGGCGACGCTGGTGCTGGCCCGCGTGCCCAACCCCGTTGAGTTTGGCGTCGTGATCACCGACGAAAACCAGCGCATTCAGCGTTTCTTGGAGAAGCCCTCTACGAGCGAGATTTTCTCTGACACGGTGAACACCGGGACCTACATCCTAGAGCCAGACGTCCTGAAATATTTGCCTGAAAACGAAGAGTCTGACTTTTCTAAAGACCTGTTCCCTAGGCTGCTGGCAGAAGGAGAGCCTATGTACGGCTACGTTGCCGACGGCTACTGGTGCGACGTCGGTCACCTTCTGGCTTACCGAGAGGCGCAGTACGACGGGCTAGAGCGCAAGGTAAAGCTTGATCTGGACTACTACGACGAGAAATCTCCAGGAATCTGGGTGGGCCAAAACTCTACCATTGACCCTGAGGCTATCATCGAGCCCCCCGTGATGATTGGCGATAACGTTCGCATTGGACCGCGGGCAAAAATTGAAGCCGGTAGCGTCATTGGTGATAACGTCACCATTGGAGCGGACGCCGACTTGAAGCGGCCCATTGTCTGGAATGGTTCCATCATCGGAGATGAAGCTCAGCTGCGGGCTTGCGTCACCGGTCGGGGGACCCGAATCGACCGGCGAGCCAACGTTTTAGAGGGCGCGATTGTCGGCTCGCTGTCCACCGTGGGCGAAGAGGCCCACATCACACCCGAGGTCAGAATCTGGCCGAGCAAGAAAATTGAGCCGGGTGCAACGCTAAACATGAACTTAATTTGGGGACAAGTGGCTCGACGAAATCTATTTGGTCAACGCGGGGTATCTGGACTAGCTAATGTAGACATTACCCCTGAATTTGCTGTCCGCCTCGGGACAGCCTACGGCTCAACGCTCAAAGCCGGGGTCGATGTGACGGTCTCTCGCGATCAGCGCAGCATCTCTCGCATGGTGTCGCGATCGCTGATTGCGGGCCTAATGTCGGTGGGCGTCAACGTCCGCAACTTAGAAGCAACCGCCATTCCCATTGCCCGGGTGGTCGCCTCCTCCATGGACGTTGACGGCGGTATCCACGTGCGCATCCACCCCGATCGCCACGACCACATCTTGATCGAGTTCTTCGACAGCAACGGCATTGATCTCTCTAAGAGCCGCGAGAAGAAGATCGAGGGCTCTTACTTCAAGGAAGACTTCCGCCGGGTGCCCATCCAGGAAATCGGCAACATGGTCTACCCCAGCGAGGTGATAGACGCCTACAGCACCGCCTTCGAGAAGCACCTGGACATCGAGGCCGTCCGCAACAGCAAAACAAAAGTCATCATTGACTACGCCTACGCCGTCTCTGGCGCGGTGCTGCCCCGCCTGCTCAACAAGTTTGGCTGCGACGCGGTAGTTCTTAACGCCAGCTTGAGCCAGATTATGCCCTCCACAGAAGAGCGAGAGCAGCTGCTCAACCAGCTCGGTCAGGTGATTGAGGCCCTTAAGGCTAACCTAGGCGTGCAGGTGTCCGCCAACGGCGAGCAGCTCGTGCTTGTAGACGAAACCGGCAGCCCCATTCGCGGGGAGCGGCTGACGGCGCTGATTGCCCACATGTTCTTGACGGTGCAGCCGCGCGGTACGGTAGTCGTGCCCGTCAACGCATCCAGCGCCATTGAGCAAATTGCTCGTCGCCACGACGCCAGCGTGATTCGCACTAAGGTCAATCCCACGGCCTTGATGCAGGCCTGCCATGAAAACTCGAACGTTGTCCTGGGGGGCAGCGCCGACATCGGCTTTATCTTCCCCGAGCTGCACCCCGGCTTTGACGCCATGTACTGCATCGCTAAGCTCATCGAGCTGCTGACCCTGCAGGAGCGCTCCCTAGGCCAGATTCGCTCCGAGCTGCCCCGCGTTGCCTACCGCAGCGCCAGCGTCCGCTGTCCCTGGATGGTGAAGGGGGCGCTGATGCGCCACCTGGTGGAGAACAACCCCAGCGAGATGCTGGACTTGACCGATGGCGTCAAGATCTTCAGGTCTGAGGAAGACCGGGAGAGCTGGATTTTGGTGCTGCCGGATGCCGGAGAGCCCTTGGTCCACCTCTATGTCAACAGCAGCGATCGCCAGTGGGTGGACGCTACCCTACGCAACTACCGCACCCACGTACAAGAATTTGTGGAAGAGGAAGAGGGCATGTCGGACAGCGCTTCCGTCGCTGAACCGGCCTATTCGTAGGCCCTGCGTCTAGTTCTATCTAAATTCTGTAGGGGCAAGCCGACTGCTATGCCCCTACAATTCTCGTTAGCTGGTCTTGTTAACTGTGGAGACTGAGGTGAATAAGCCAGTCGATGACGCGCGCTCTACCCAAGTGGCTAGCGCTATTAAAAGTAAAGCGCGTCAACCCTTTCAGAATGCCTATCAAGCCCTGCAGCACGTCGAGCAGGGCTCCTACGTGCAGGGCTTTCTCGTGATTAGCGGCAGCCCGTTCAACCCCCACGAGCACGCCTGGATCGAGACAGACGATGCCATTGTTGAGCCCTCGCTGCCCCATTTAGGACAGCCTGCCGCTGCCCTATGCTACTTTGCGGCCCAAACCCTCAGCGCGTCTAAGCTAGCATCGGCTATCGAAGTGGCTAAAGAGGACTACCCTGAGGATGACCCGCTGCCGGTCTATGGCAACATGCCCTATGCCTACTACGGCGACGTGATGCTGGGCGGGGAAGACTATCAGCAGGCCTACTTAAAAGCCCAGGCGCTCAGTCAGACTTTAGCGCAGCGACAGTCTGAACAAAACTAGTCTGTGTGAAGTAGGCTAGGCGTAACCCGCAGGCGCTACTCGGGGGCCTTCTCTGAATTTCTTTGAGAGAGAAATCCGCCTTTAAAGAATTCTTTTGCCCGCACCGGGTCAGGAATTAGCGTCTTTTCCCCCGGCTGCCAGTCTGCCGGGCAAACCTCATCGGGGTGAGACTGCACGTATTGAACGGCCTGTAGGGTGCGCAGGGTTTCGTCTACGTTGCGGCCAAAGGAGAGGTTGTTGACCGTGATGTGCTGCAGAATGCCTTCGTTGTCGATGATAAATAGACCCCGGAGCGCGATGCCTGCCTCCGGCTCTAGGACGTTGTAGGCGGTGCTGATGTCTTTACGGATGTCGGAAACGAGTGGGTAGCTGATATCGCCGACGCCGCCCTGCTTACGCTCAGTTTGAATCCAGGCTAAGTGAGAGAATTCGCTGTCGACCGATACGGCAAGAATTTCAGTGTTGAGCTGCTTAAATTCTTCAAAGCGATCGCTAAAAGCGATCACCTCCGTAGGGCAGACAAACGTGAAGTTGAGCGGATAGAAGAACAGCACGACGTACTTGCCGCGATAGTCTGATAGCTTGATGGTCTTAAACGTTTGGTCATAAACCGCTGTAGCCGTGAAGTCAGGAGCCTCCTGACCAACCCGCAAACAGTCTTCCATTGCGATGTCTCCTTCTATTAGTTGTAAGTTTTAACATATAGCAAATGTCCTGATGCATTAGGACATTTGTGCGCCCAGTTGCCTAAGAAACGTCAAGGTTTTAGCCGATTGCACTGTCTCAAGCAACTGGGCCAATGCAATCCTCGCCTGGTGGCCCTTGGAGAGACTTCCTGCAGGACCTCCTCCTAAGCTTACCGCTGAGATAATCCTAGCCTTTTGAGGGTCACGGGAATTTGCAGCGCCAGGGTTATGGCGCGGCCCACCATAAAGAGCGTCAGCGCTAGCCAAAGCAGGTGGACATTCTGTAGCTGCTGGGCGACGATCGCCGCCGGCAAAAATCCCACCGCCACCGCCGCGATGCTGGAATTGCGCAGCACCCGCCCCGCGGTTAGCCCCAGAAAATAGCCGTCTAGCATAAAGGCGATCGCCCCGAAGCCAAGCACGGGCAGCAGCCAGGGGGTCGTGGTTTGCAGCTGGGCTAAAACATCTGTGTGGTTTGTGAGCAGGCCGAAGAGCGGCTCTGGAAAGAGGTTAAAGGCTAGGGCAAACAGCAGGCCCATGACCAAACTCACGCCACCTGCGCCATAAATCAGCGCCAAAAGCCCGGAGCGTACCCCTAGCTTATCTGGAGCTAACTCGCCCTGCGCCTGGCCTATTAGACTCCCTACCAGGCTTTCGGTAGCAAAGGCAAACCCGTCAATAAAGTAAGCTGCCAGACTCACCACCTGTAGCAGCAGCGTGTTGGCCGCTAAAACATTCTTCCCCAGCGTCGCGCTGAGGTTGGTGAAGAGCCCAAACGCCGTCAGCAGGGCGAAGGTGCGCAGCAAAATATTGCCGTTGAGCTGAAAGACCCGCTTTAGCGCCGCACCATTCAAGAGCAGCCGCCACTGGACCGGCAGGTGGCGGCGGTGGGGCCACAGCAACCCCACGCCGACAATTAGCATGGCGTACTGGCTCGCTGCAGTGGCCGCTCCCGCGCCAGCGCTGCCCCACCCCAGCCGGTAGATGGTCAGGTAGTCCAGCACCACGTTGGCGCTGTTGCCCACCACCGACAGCAGCAGCACGCTGCGCCCGGCCTCTCGCCCCAGAAACCAGCCGATGAGCACGAAGTTGATCAGCACTGCTGGGGCACCCCAGATGCGGGCATTGTAGAATTCGATGCCCGCCTGACGAATGTCGGGAGCGACTTGAAAAATCCAAAAGCCCAGCTCCCGCAGCGGCACCTGAAGCAAGACCAGCCCCAGCCCCAGTCCCAGCGCGATCGCCCCGTGGCGCATTCCAATGGTGAACATCTCTTGGACATCCCCTCGGCCACTGGCCTGGGCTACGAGGCCGGTAGTGGCCATGCGCAAAAAGCCGAAGGACCAGTAGAGGTAGTTGAAAATTACGGTAGCGATCGCCACGCCTGCCAAGTAGCGGATGTCGTCGAGGTGGCCTAAAAAGGCCGTATCCACGAGGCCCGCGATTGGCACCATTAGGTTGCTGGCGATATTGAAGAAAGAGAGCCTGAAAAACCGCTGGTAGATATTGGATGCGATCGCCATGTCTCCCTCTAGAGTTACAAATCGAGGGCGCTTGCCCCTTTTTGATAATAGCTAGGGGATTTAGAGACTCCAGTGCAGCGCTATGGGAGAAGAGGACGCTGTCGAACCGTCACACTCTTCGAAGCCGAGCTATAAGATACTGAGATCGAGCTGTCACGGAGTTGCGACACCTGCGCATCTTCCCCACTAACCTAATAGACAAAAGCGCTTTAGTTAACGTCTGAGCATTTTTGAGCCAAGATAGTCGTGTAGACAATCATCTAGTGGAGCTCACTATGACTACTAGCCCTGATTCTCGCTGGGATCTGTCCGTTGATGACCGAAACGGTCAACGTGCCCTTATCGTTGAGGTCAAGACTAAAATCAACGTATCCTCTGATTGGGCAACAAGACTGCGACGCAATATCCTTGCCCATGGTGCTTTCCCAAAGGCTCCATACTTTTTAATGGTTTTTCCAGATAAATTCTATTTGTGGATTGGTAGTGAGACAAAGCTAGAGCACAGTCAACCTGCATATACCATAGACGCCCGCTCTATACTTCAGCCTTACTTTGAGCGAGCAGGGGTAACGGCAGATCAGATCAGTGGACATAGCCTAGAGTTAATCATTGCGTCTTGGCTCGGGGAGATCATTCACGTTGAAAGCCCTCTTGACGAAATTCGTAACTCCCAGCGTTGGTTAGTCGATTCAGGTTTGTATGAGGCTTTAGCTGGCGGGAGATTTGAGCAAGAGCAAGCTGCGTGAATATCTATGTTGAAACGAATTTTGTTTTGGAGCTAACCTTTGAGCAAGAGCAAGCCGCTAGCTGCGAGAAAATTTTGCAACTTTGCGAAGCAGACCGAGCAAAGCTGATCATTCCGGCCTACAGTCTTGCTGAGCCCCATGAGAAATTGAGGCGTCAAGCAAAGAGCCGTCAGGAACTTCAACAGTCCTTAGATATTGAGCTACGTCAGCTACTACGCACAGCGCCTTATGTCGATCGGATCAGGAGTATTCAAGATCTTGCTAGCTTGATGGTACAAAGCAATGAAGAAGAGAGAAATCGCTTCATTCAGTGTCGAGAGCGGATATTCAAAGCTGGGGAAATCGTCGCTCTTACTGCTGGTATTCTTGTAGAGGCAGCATCTTCTGAAATGATCTACGACCTCGCACCTCAGGATGCTTTAGTCTACTCATCAGTAGTAGACCATCTACGGCGTTTTCAGCCAAAGCAGGCGTGTTTTTTGAATCGAAACTCGAAAGACTTCGACAGTCCCGACATTGTTGATGAACTGAATCGACTTCACTGTCGAATGATTCCACGATTTGATAATGGAAACGACTTTATTCGCTCGCGGATGTAATTCTGGTGGGTCTGGATGAACGATATCTGATTCGCCTCAGGCAGAACAATAGCCAGGGTATCCCCCCACCCCGTATACTGAAGCTTGGCTCACCGCGTGGATACCTGTGCGGCTAAATTGTGCGGCTAAATATAGAGGCTAAGACTTACCTTGGGCGTCGATCTCCGCAGCTACGTATACATCGATAATCTCCAGCCCCAGCACGCCGCCTACCTCGGCACCGAAGCGCAGGGTTTCTTGCCGCTCCCCGGAGATTCCTCCCTCTGGGTGGAGATCTCCCCTGGCATCGAAGTCAACCGGCTGATGGACGTAGCCCTCAAGTCGGCCTCTGTCCGTCCGGCAATCCTGATGATTGAGCGCCTATACGGGCTATTAGAAGTGCACTCCTCCCGGCAGAGTGACACTAAGGCGGCAGGGCGGGCCATCTTAGACGCCATTGGGGCCAAAGCTAGCGACTGCCTGAAGCCCAACGTCGTCTCCAGCCAGATCATCCGCAATATCGACCCCCACCATACGCAGCTGATCAACCGCGCCCGCCGAGGCAACATGATTGTGGCGGGGCAGACCCTCTACGTACTTGAGGTGGAGCCTGCGGCCTGGGCTGCCCTAGCGGCCAACGAGGCCGAAAAAGCTGCCCTGATCAACATCCTGCGCATTTCTGCGGTGGGGAGCTTTGGGCGGCTCTACCTCGGCGGCGAGGAGCAGGATATTTTGGCGGCCTCCCGCGCCTGCTTGGCGGCGATGGAAAACGTGCGGGGGCGATCGCAGGCGGAGGGCGGGGCGCTTGAGTAGGCGGGTCTCTTCAGCGTGGGGCAGGCTATGGTAATTGCCCAGGATGTTGCCGGATTGCCCACACCAAAGTGGGGATAGCCTAACGATTTATGACAGATATACGCCATAAGCTCGACGCGTGGTAAGCACGCTCATCCCTTAAAATAGAGATAGAGCTTACTTTGAGGAACGCTCTCGCCTCAGCTACGCCTGACGCTGATGAAAAGGACGTCTTGCCCATTGAGCGGTAGGCTGCCAGATCAGCGCGGCTCGGTAGCTCAAGCACAGCACGCTTAGCAGGACTATTTTTGATCATGGCACTATTTGGACTTGGGAAAAAGGCAGAAATGCCGGCTCCGGAAAACGCGCTTCCCGGGCGTGATGCAGCAATGCCGGTTCCAGAAAAGCACTTTGTAAACGGAGCAGCTCTAAAGCCGCCTTATCCAGACGGCATGAAGCTGGCAATGTTTGGGCTCGGCTGCTTTTGGGGCGCTGAGCGCTGCTTTTGGCAACAGGAGGGGGTCTACACCACGGCGGTTGGGTACGCGGCGGGCTACACGCCCAACCCAACGTACCGAGAAGTTTGCTCAGGGGCCACTGGCCACAACGAAGTGGTCCGCGTCGTCTTCGACCCCAGCGCAATTAGCTACGCCGACTTACTGAAAGTGTTTTGGGAAAGCCACAACCCTACCCAAGGCATGCGTCAGGGCAACGATTCGGGCACTCAATATCGCTCTGGTATCTATACCTATTCAGAGGAGCAGCGTCAGCTTGCAGAGGCCTCCAAAGCCACTTACCAAGAGCAGCTCAACGCTGCTGGCCACGGCACAATCACCACTGAAATTGTGGAGGCACCAGAGTTCTACTTTGCCGAAGACTACCACCAGCAGTACCTTGCCAAAAATCCGGGGGGCTATTGCGGCCTGGGTGGAACCGGCGTCGCTTGCCCCATTGGGCTAGCGGTTGAGCAAAGCTAGCCCAACCTACTCCTGACCTTTCCGTCGCTCACGTCTTTTTGAGATGCTTGGACGCCGGAGCACGGCTGAAGCTCTGACTTAGGCCCGATTCATCGAAACGAATTGAGCCTAAACCAGGGCTTCAGCCTGAAATCTGTCAGATTGCACTGGCTTTATGCCCTTAAGACTGTCTGTCAGTGGGGGCCGCATAGGTGCACACGTGAATTTCGGGATCACACCCAGGACTCTTCGCAACTGTGCTACTGACGTCCGGCACAGCCGCCTTGGCGACGGACAGCATTAGGGATACGAAAAGTATGAGTGAAAGCTTCATAGTTTTGTCCTTGGTAGATGCAACTTAAGTCAGTGCGATGTAAATCGCCTCTGTAACCTGATGGCTCGTGGAAAGATTCGAATGTGGCGCTGCCCCAGTACCGAATGGTAGAATAATTCGGACTTGTGCTTTTGTCCCCTTTCAGCTGTTTCCCCTTTCGGCTATTGAAGACAGTCTGTTCTTACCCATAAACTAGAGCCTAAAGCTCTAGCTTGGCGTTCGACTGTGGAAGGTTGGTGTTAAAGCTGGGGTAACCACAGCTGACGTTGCCGTAAACAATTTGCTGACTTTGATCTGCATTAACTTGAATGCACCAAGGTTGTCGCAGTAAGTAATACGTGAATGACGTTGTCAGCGCAGTTGTTGCTAGCGCGATCGCCATCGGCAATACTGCCGGATGACTGAGGTTATTCGCAGCAAATTTTTTGAGTATGCACACCTGAACCAGACCAAACTCGAATCCATTGGCAACAAATCTATAGGTCATCTGCCACTAGCGCAAGGGGGGTAAGACCGCTCAGGGCAAGGTTTTTGGAGCCTCCATTCTGTACCTCGACGTACAGTTTAATGTAAATTAACCATTTAGAATGCTACCTAGATTACACTGCTTGATCAGGTCGACAGTACTACGGGACGGCAGATTTTCTAAGGCTCGTACTGCCTGGGTGTCGAGGGAGTAAGCGGATGTAATATTCGAGAAAATTTGTAGCGTTAGGGCACAGCTAAAAGAGCGTTTCGGCAAAAGCCGTTAAAGATACGCCGGGTCCTTCAGTCTGTTGCTCCTGTACTGCTCAAATGTGTAAATGCAGCTCATTTTAAGGTATGCTCTATTGTGCAATGCGGCGTTTTTTAAATAACTTTCAGTGGTAAGAATACCGCCCGCTGATTTCTGAGGGCAACATAGCGCCGATGTAGACGGCCAATGTCGGCCCGGCAGCAGTATATCTACTCAGTCAAATGCTTAGAAGGTTGCGAAGGTCGAAGTGCTTGCTGATTGAGTAGAAAATGCCTCTAATTGTTTGTCCCGGAGTTCACGATGAGGCCAGCACGCAGGCTTTTCTGCAAAGCCTGCCCTCGTTTCCTCACCGCTTAGTTTTCCCCGCCCATCGCTATCCCGCCTACTCCCCTAATCACGTTTTGGAGTGGCTGCTGCCACAGCGGCGCTGGGAAAGTGGCCTATGTTTTGTCGCCTTCAGCGCTGGTACCGTGGGGGCTCTAGGTGCGGCGCGTCAGCTCTACCGCAGTGGCCATCAGCCCGTTCGCGGCCTGATTGCGATAGACGGTTGGGGGGTTCCCCTGATAGAGCCGTTTCCGGTTCATCGCCTCAGCCACGACGAGTTTACCCACAGGACATCCCTACTGCTCGGTCCCCAAGGCGGAGACCACTTTTACGCCGACCCGCCTGTTGCTCATCTAGAGCTATGGCGATCGCCACACAGGGTCAGTGGCCAGTGCGTCGCACCCTCAGCGCCGCAGCAGCAGACAACTGCGGCGGCATTCTTGAGCTTACTTATCCGACGCTACTGTCGCGTCGACCCTATCGCTTAGGAAAAGGTTTTGCTTCGTTCGCCCCATCCTGCGCCGTAGGCCGCTACCCAAAACTACGGTAGCTTTCGTTCGGAAACCCGTACAGCCTTGAATATTGCCAGGCCCTAGCACAGTTCGCTAAGTTAGCACTCGTAAGCCGAGAGTGCTAAACTTGTGCTTGGCTTGCCGGAGATAGCTCATTGAGCTCTGGTGCAGGGCCTCTCAAGCAGAGTCCTCTAAACCTGTGGCATCCCTTCAAGGCCTCTAGCCCTGATGGCTTGTTCTAGACGCCTTCATGCCCAGGTGCGATCGCACCCGCTAATGAAATATCGACGGCGCGACTATTGATCACAGAACTCGTTACTAGTTTGTTGGAGTGTATTTTAGATGGCAGCTATATCCCTTAGCGTTTCCACCGTTAAGCCCCTAGGCGATCGCGTCTTTGTAAAAGTGTCCCAGTCTGAAGAAAAGACCGCCGGCGGCATTCTGCTTCCTGAGACGGCAAAGGAGAAGCCTCAGATTGGTGAAATCGTTCAGATCGGACCCGGCAAGCGGGGAGACGACGGCGCTCGTCAAGAGCTAGAGGTCAAGGTTGGCGACAAGGTTCTTTACTCCAAGTATGCCGGTACTGACATCAAGCTCGGCGGCGACGAGTATGTCCTGCTGTCCGAGAAGGACATTTTGGCCATCGTTGCTTAGGGTTACGGCGCACCCATCTAATGGCTGCTCGATAAGGCTCGCTTTAAAGAATTAATTGGAGAAAACATGGCTAAACGCATCATTTACAACGAGAATGCTCGTCGCGCCCTGGAGAAGGGCATGGATATTTTGGCAGAGGCCGTTGCCGTCACTCTTGGGCCTAAGGGGCGCAACGTGGTGCTAGAGAAAAAGTTTGGGGCTCCTCAGATTGTCAATGACGGCGTCACCATCGCCAAGGAAATTGAGCTTGAGGACCACATCGAGAACACTGGCGTATCTCTGATTCGTCAGGCGGCTTCTAAAACCAACGACGCAGCTGGCGACGGTACCACGACGGCGACCGTTCTGGCCCACGCCATGGTAAAAGAGGGTCTGCGCAACGTAGCAGCAGGCGCTAACTCCATCGCTCTGAAGCGCGGCATCGATAAGGCGACGGCTTACCTAGTGGGCAAGATCGCCGACAGCGCCCGCGCCGTAGAAGACTCCAGCGCCATTGCTCAAGTGGGTTCCATTTCCGCCGGTAACGACGAAGAAGTGGGCAAGATGATCGCCGAGGCCATGGACAAGGTGGGCCGCGAAGGCGTCATTTCCCTGGAAGAGGGCAAATCCATGGTGACCGAGCTGGAGGTCACTGAGGGCATGCGCTTTGACAAAGGCTATATCTCCCCCTACTTCGCCACCGACACCGAGCGCATGGAAGCGGTGCTCGACGAGCCCTTTATCCTGCTCACCGACAAGAAGATTGCCCTAGTGCAGGACCTAGTTCCCGTGCTGGAGCAGGTGGCCCGCGCCGGTCGTCCCCTGATGATCATCGCTGAGGATATCGAGAAGGAAGCCCTGGCAACCCTGGTGGTCAACCGCCTGCGGGGCGTGCTCAACGTGGCTGCCGTTAAGGCTCCTGGCTTTGGCGATCGCCGTAAAGCGATGCTAGAGGACATGGCCGTGCTCACCGGCGGTCAGGTGATCACCGAGGACGCTGGCCTGAAGCTGGATGCCACCAAGGTGGACATGCTGGGCAAAGCTCGCCGCATCACCATCACCAAGGACAACACCACCATCGTTGCCGAAGGCAACGAGGCGGACGTCAAGGCCCGCTGCGAGCAGATTCGCCGTCAAATTGACGAGACCGAATCCTCCTACGACAAGGAGAAGCTGCAGGAGCGCCTGGCTAAGCTCTCCGGCGGCGTGGCTGTCGTGAAGGTGGGTGCGGCCACCGAGACCGAGATGAAGGACCGTAAGCTGCGCCTGGAAGACGCCATCAACGCCACCAAGGCGGCGGTTGAAGAGGGCATCGTCCCCGGTGGCGGAACTACCCTCGCGCACCTCGGCCCGGACCTGTCTTCCTGGGCAGAGGGTAACCTAGTGGACGAGCAGCTCTTGGGCGCGATGATCGTCGCCCGGGCGCTGACCGCTCCCCTAAAGCGTATCGCTGAGAACGCCGGCCAAAACGGTGCGGTAATCGCCGAGCGCGTCAAAGAGAAGGACTTCAACGTCGGCTATAACGCGGCTGACAACGAGTTCGTCGATATGTTCGAGGCGGGGATTGTGGACCCGGCTAAGGTAACCCGCTCTGCGCTGCAGAACGCGGCTTCTATCGCGGGCATGGTGCTCACTACCGAATGTATCGTGGCCGACAAGCCCGAGCCTAAGGACGGTGCTCCTGCGGCTGGCGCCGGTGGCGGCATGGGTGATTTCGATTATTAACTGCGTCAGCAATCGAGGCCGTGGCACTGCCATGGCCCTATAGGATTGGCAGGCGATCGCTTCTTAATGAGGCGATCGCTTTTTTTAAATATTTCCCTGGTAATTGAGAGAAAGTTGCAAAAGCAGAGCCCGCTCAGATAAGTTAAAGAGTAGGGGCAGCCGGGGAAGTCTAACCCTATTACCGGCCTCGCCAGTACTAAAACTCCTATGACACCAGCCGCTGATAGGCTTCTAAAACGACAACCGCTCTCAACCTCAGCCGAGCTAAAATCTCCTATTCTGCAGGTCAGCGACATTACGCGGCAGTTTTCAGACACTGTATCGGCCGTTTGCGCCGTATCGCTAACGCTCAACAAAGGCGAGCTGCTGGGGCTGCTGGGGCCGTCGGGCTGCGGTAAAACCACTCTGCTGCGGCTGATTGCTGGGTTTGAGCGGCCCCAGTCAGGCAGCATTCACCTATCGGGTCAGCCCGTTGCGGGAGAGCGGTGGCTGGCTCCTGAGAAGCGCGGCATCGGCATGGTGTTTCAGGACTATGCGCTTTTCCCCCACCTCACCGTGGCGAAAAACATCGCCTTTGGTCTCTCGACGCGACGTCAGCGCCGGCAGGATAAGCAGCGTCGCATTGCTGAAGTGCTGGCGCTTGTTGGCCTAGAGGGGCTAGAAAATCGATTTCCCCACCAGCTCTCCGGCGGACAGCAGCAGCGGGTGTCTTTAGCTCGGGCGCTGGCTCCCCATCCGCCCATCGTGCTGCTCGATGAGCCCTTGAGCAACCTTGATGCGAGGGTGCGGCTGCAGCTTCGTCAGGACCTGCGGGATATTTTTAAGGCCGCCGGCGTATCGGGCATTTTTGTCACCCACGACCAGGAGGAGGCGCTGTCGGTTTGCGATCGCGTGGCGGTAATGCACAGCGGGCGGCTGGTGCAGGTGGGCAGCCCGCAGGATCTCTACAATTTCCCGGCCTCGCGGTTCGTTGCTGAATTTGTGACCCAGGCCAACTTCTTACCGGCTCGGCGCTACCCGCAGCTCGGCTGGGTCACGGAGCTGGGCGCGTTTGCATCGCCGCGGATTATCAATGACCAAGACGCGGCGATGCCGCTCGCTGGCGGAGGTGACACCGAAGTGATGATTCGCCAAGATGGCATTAGCCTACGGGCAGACAGCGCTGCCGACATCGTTGTGCGCGATTGCCAGTTTTTAGGCCGGGAAAACCGCTACCGGCTGCAGCTGCCTTCGGGGCGTGAAGTCGTAGCCCGGCTGCCGGCAGAGCAGCAGTTTTTGGCGGGCGATCGCGTCAAGGTGGCCATCGCTGAAGACGCTGTCAGCCTGTTTTCTTCAGCTGCTACGGCGTATTAGCTAGGCGTATTAGTCAAAGAATGTTACAGCCCGTGAGCGGGTAACCCGCCGAGACGTTAAATATAGAGATAATTCCTCTGAGCTGCGACTGACTCGCGACTGACCTCTCACAGATAGCGCCCTATGTTTCCCGTTCACCGCCCCCGCAGGTTACGCAACCACCCCCAGCTGCGCCGCATGGTGCAGGAGACGGTGGTCAATACTAGCGACCTAGTCTACCCGTTGTTTGCTGTTGACGGCAGCGGCGTCGCTAAAGAAGTGTCCTCCATGCCCGGGGTCTATCAGCTCTCCATCGATAAGCTGGTGGATGAAGCCAAAGAGGTCTACGACCTCGGCATTCCTGCCGTAATTCTGTTTGGCATCCCGGAGGAAAAAGACAACGAAGCCACGGGGGCCTGGCACGACCACGGTATTGTGCAGCAGGCGTCGCGGGCCATCAAGGAGGCGGTGCCCGACCTGGTGGTTATCGTAGACACCTGCCTGTGCGAGTATACCGCCCACGGCCACTGCGGCTACCTTGAAACCGGCGACCTATCGGGCCGGGTGCTCAATGACCCGACCCTAGAGCTGCTGAAGAAAACCGCGGTGTCTCAGGCCAATGCGGGAGCCGATATCATCGCGCCCTCCGGCATGATGGATGGGTTTGTGCAGGCCATTCGTCAGGGGCTGGACGAGGCCGGGTTCGCCGACCTGCCGATTTTGTCCTATGCGGCCAAATACTCCTCGTCCTACTACGGTCCCTTTCGCGACGCGGCTGAGTCGGCCCCGCAGTTTGGCGATCGCCGCACCTACCAGATGGACCCGGCAAACTCTCGCGAGGCCATCAAAGAAATTGAGCTGGACGTGGCGGAAGGGGCGGACATGCTGATGGTGAAGCCCGCTCTAGCCTACATGGATATCATCTGGCAGGTGAAGCAGGCGAGCCGCAGGCCGGTGGCGGCGTACAACGTCTCGGGCGAATACTCCATGGTAAAGGCTGCCGCCCTCAACGGCTGGGTGGACGAGCGCAAGGTGGTGCTCGAGACCATGACTAGCTTTAAGCGGGCCGGCGCTGACCTGATTTTGACCTACCACGCTAAGGACGTGGCTCGCTGGCTGGGCTAAAGAGCAGTGTGATCCCCCCTGGCCCCCTTGATAAGGGGGGTGCCGGAGGCGGGGGGACCCTAAAACGTAAGTCCGACGGCAAAGATTTCTTGTCCATGCCTACTTCGTAAACCTAGTTTAAAATCTTCTTCGAGCTAAATCCCATGGCCTATCTTTGGTTTAAGGCGTTTCATCTTGTCGGCGTTGTCGTCTGGTTTGCGGGGCTGTTTTACCTTGTGCGCCTGTTTGTCTACCACATTGAAGCTCAAGAGCAGCCCGAACCTGCCCGCAGCATCCTGCAGAATCAGTACGCGGTAATGGAGAAGCGACTGCTCAGGATTATCGCCACCCCGGGTATGGTCGTCACGCTGGTGATGGCGGTGGGCATTGTGTCCCAGGAGCCCGCCGTACTCCATGAGTGGTGGCTTCACACCAAGCTGGCTTTGGTGGTCGGACTGATGGGCTACCACCACTACTGTAGTCGGCTGATGAAGAAGCTCGCTGCTGGTGAATGCCAATGGGGCAGTAAGCAGATGCGCGCCCTCAACGAGCTACCGACCCTGCTGCTGGTGGCGATCGTCTTGCTGGCGATCTTCAAGAACAGCTTCCCCACGAATATTACTTCTTACCTGATCGTTGGCCTGATAGTCTTGATGGCAGCGTCAATTCAGTTCTACGCCCGCAAGCGGCGTCTGGACCGCGAACGTCAGGCTGCTGAAGCGTCAGACGGCGGTCAGACCGAGCCCGTGGCGACAGAAGCGCTGCAGGGATAACTCACATGATTAGCGTATCGCCCCCGTCAACTTCCTTCGAGCGGGGCTTCCATGCCCTCTCAGATCCGCTGCGGCTGCAGGTGCTGCAGATATTGCGAAAGCAAGAGATGTGCGTCTGCGACCTGTGCGATCGCCTCAACGTCCGTCAGTCAAAGCTGTCGTTCCACCTCAAAACCTTAAAGGAGGCCGGTCTGCTCCATTCGAAGCAGCAGGGCAAGTGGGTGTATTACAGCCTCAACCTCGACCAGCTCTTGGCCTTAGAGAACTATTTGTCGGCGTTTCGGCAGGCTGACGTGCCGCAGCCCCCCCGAATCTGCGGCGATGACTAAGCCGCTGGGGCCTAACCCACCGTGAGACTGCGTTTTGCGGCGGGGCTTAGTCAAGGGCTGGTTCAGATTATTGTGGGGCTGTGTGTGCTGCTGCTCGTGCCCAGCCCCGGCCCGCTAATTGCTAGCGCAGCTCCCATCTTGGCGGCACAGGCACCCATGTCTAACCCCACCCCCCAGCAGGCCATAGCCCGCTTGTTTACCGAACCGTTTCAGCGCGACTGGTTCGCTCCCGCCTTTTTACAGCACGTGCCGCCCCAGCAGATTCAGGCGGTGCTGACCCAAATGGTGGAACCGCTGGGAGACTATCAGGCCGTGCGGCAGACCGATGACGGGTTTGAGGTGCGCTTCAGCGGCGGGAGCGTGCCGACCCAAATCCGCCTGAACGCCGAGGGGCAAATTGCAGAGCTGCTGTTTCAGCCGCCGTCGGTGCCCATGGCGCTGGAAGAGGCGATCGCAGCAATGAGGGCGTCTCCTTTAGAGACCAGTCTGCTGGTAATAGAAGATGGCGCGGCGCTAGCGGCGGTTAACGCAGATGCGCCCCTTGCCGTGGGCTCGACGTTTAAAATAGCGGTGCTCGCGGCGCTGAAGCAGCAGGTCGGCGCGGGTCAGCAGGGGTGGGACGCCGTTGTTGCCCTACGGCCCGAGTGGAAAAGCTTGTCTAGCGGTATGCTGCAGGACTGGCCCAGCGGCGCTCGCTTGACCCTAGAGACGCTAGCGGCGCTGATGATTTCTATCAGCGACAATACAGCCACCGACGCGCTCATAGATGTGGTGGGCCGGGAGGCAATCGAAGCTCTAGCCCCGCACAATCGACCTTTTCTAACCACAAAAGAGGCGTTTATCCTCAAAAACCCTGCCAACTCAGCGTGGTTAGAGCGCTACCGGCGCGGGGATGAGGCGGCGCGGCGTCAGGTGGTGGGTGAGCTGGGAAGTCGTCCGCTGCCCGGCAAAAGCCTATTTTCTGGCGTGCCTGTCGCCCTGGATGTGGAGTGGTTCTTTACGGCCCGCGAGCTGTGTGGCTTAATGAGCGCCGTTGCGGATCTGCCGCTGATGCAGATCAATCCAGGGGTGGCTCGCCCTGCTGACTGGGGGACGGTGAGCTTTAAGGGCGGCTCGGAGCTGGGGGTGTTAAACCTCACGACGCAGCTGCGAACCAGCGCGGGAAAAACCTACTGCGTGTCGGCCACCTGGAATTCGAAGACGGCGGCGCTGGATGAGGCGGCGCTGACGCGGTTTTATGAGAGCGTGATTGCTGGGCTGAAGTAGTCGTCTAGGTCGCCTGTTGGAAAATCAATTGGCGATCGCAATCTTTCCAGAATTTCGTGCTAAGCCTAAGAAGATTTTACTGCCCCCACTGCCCTAAGCGCCACCATGCCCCACGATTTCTCTAACCAAAACCTGCGCGGGCGCAGCTTCAAACGCCAGGATTTGGCCGGAGCGGATTTTCGCGGGGCAGATATTCGCGGGACGGATTTTAGCCGCGCTATGCTGCGGCAGGCTAACTTCACGGGAGCCAGAGCCGGCCTGCAGAAAAGATTTCAGCTCCTCTGGCTCTTTACCCTCTGCGCGTTTACGCTGGTGGTCACCTTTGCCTCAGCTTCGACCAATAGTATGACCTGGTGGCGCTTCGGTAGCGACTCATTTCAGGCCTATGCAGCCTGGTTTGGCGTGTCCACGGCGGCATTGTTTACGCTGCTGCTGCTAATCAGCCTGGCCAAAAATATTTCTGTCTGCTTAAAGACCTGGCTGGGCTTGATTATGGTTACGGGCGCATTGGCGGGTATCTGCCAGGTGATTCAATTGCCAGAAGCTAATACATTTTATGTCTGGGTTAGAGCGACCGTGGCGGTGCTGACCATCGGACTCATCATCTCGGCTACTCTCACCGAAGCCATTATTCTCGCCCACAAGCTCATGCGGGCCTCCCGCGTCCCCACCATTCTGATTGTGATCAGCGCCCTAGCGGGTAGCGTGATTGGGGCTGTGTTTCGAGTTACGGTTCGCGGCGGGGCAGATGACTTACTTCTTCAGCCGATTTGGGCTTGGACTTGGGCCTGGGTGGATTTTCTGTGGATTTTGATGTGGGTCAGCCTGCTTGCCGCGATCGCGGTATACGGCAGTTGGCAGCTGCTCGTAAACCGAGAGCCGGCGCTCGTGGTCTTAGAGGATCTGGCCGTGGCGATCGCGGCGAGCAGCGGCACCCAGTTTTACGGCGCGGACCTGTCTGGCGCCGACTTTAGTCGAGCGGTGCTGAGCAACGCCGACCTTAGGGATGCCGACTTGGACCGGACGCTGTGGGCTAAAGCGGCTGGCCTTGAGCTAGTGCGGCCAGGGACAAGCTATCTCAAGCACCCCCTGATTCGGCAGGTGGTGTCTACTAGGCGCGGGAATGGTCAGCGGTTCGACTCCCTCAGCCTGGCAGGCGTCAATCTCGAGTCTGCTGACCTGCGGGACGCGAGCTTCATCGGCGCTGACCTCAGCCGCGCTAGTCTACGGTCGGCTGACCTCTCGCGGACCGTCTTAAAACAGGCGCAGCTCGACGCCGCCGACTTAAGCGGCGCAACCCTGACGGGGGCCTACATTGAAGACTGGGGCATTACGGCAGATACCCAGCTAGACGACGTACAGTGTGAATACGTCTACATGCGCGTCCCCACTAAGGACGCACCCGACCCGCTGCGCAAGCCCGACAACCACCAAGACGTCTTTCAAAACGGTGACTTTGCTGACTTCATCCGCCCCATTATTCAAACGTTGGATCTATACCATAACCAAGGCGTCGACCCCCGAGCGATCGCCATCTCCTTCAAAAAGCTGGCCGAAGCGCATCCCGAAGCCGACCTGCGCATTATGGCAATGGAGGTAAAGGGGGAGGATAAGTTTTTGCTGCGGGCCAGAACGGCCAGCGCGGCGAATAAATCGGCCCTGAGCGCCACCTATTTTGACACCTACAACCAGGTGCGATCGCTGCCGGAGGACCAGGTGCGTACCCTGCTGGCAGACCAGTACGTGCGGGCGCAGCGATTAGAGAATATGGTGGAGACGGCGCTGCAGCGCCCCAGCTTTTATTCCCACGTCGAGCAGGTCGGCACCATGACCCATGATTCTAGCCACATTTCGATTTCCAGCAGCTCTGGGGTCAATATTGCCAAGGGCGATCGCAACCTGCAGGGGGACCACAATCAGGCCGCGATGGGCGACCACAGCCAAGTTCAGCAGGGAGAAGCAGCCGCCCTGACCCAGGACGAGGTGCTCGGCCTGTTCGCCGAGCTGGGGGAGCTGATTCAGCGATCGCGCCTGCCAGAAGCGGCTAAAGACGAGGCCACGACCTACCTCAAGGCGGCAAAGGTGGCGACGAAAAAGGGCAAGCCGGACGCCGTGAAGGCGAATCTAGAGACGATGACGGAGACCCTGAGTGAGGCGAGTAAAACGGTGGAGGCCGGCAAGACCTTTTGGCAGACGGCGCGGCCGATCGTGCTAAAAATTGGCGCATGGCTAGGGATGGCGACGTTCGGCGGGCTGTAGTCCAAAAGCGCTACCAGGGCAGCACCTCCCCCTTCGCGTGCCAAAACGTCCCCGTATTCGATAAATCCAGCTCGTCGATGCGCTGCAGTAGGTTACTGACCGACTCCTCAGTCTTAATGCCGCTATAGCCCGTCATCCGCGTCTGCACCATACCGGGATGCAAAATCGCCACCGCAATCCCCCGCGGCTTCAGGTCTAGCGACAGCGACTTACCCCCCATCGACATGGCCGCTTTCGACATCCGGTAGCCATAGGCGCTGCCCGAAGTATTGTCCTCAATCGACCCCATGCGGCTCGTCATGAGTACCACCTTTGACCCAGGGCTTAGGTTGGGAAGCAGCCGGCTGGTTATCCGCAGCGCCCCCATAGCATTTACCTGAAACTGCCGAAGAATGCTGTCGAAATCCAAAGTGTCTAGCCCCACCCGCTCAATGATGCCGGCGTTGTTGATCAGCACGTCAATTTCCGTACCCTTGAGCCGGTCTACCAGATCATCTACGTCAGCGTCCGAGGTAATATCGACTTCATCTTCAATGCGCATCCCCAAAGCCTTCAGCTCATCCGAAGGCGAGCGGCAGACCGCAATTACGCTGTCGCCCCGCGACTTGAGCTGGCGGCAATACTCCAGCCCGATACCTCGATTTGCCCCAGTGATGACGTAAGTTGCCATAGTTGCTCTTTTAGTTGTTCTTTCGCTATCGTCCTCTCACTCCAGGCTACCGCCGTAGGCCAGCGCGCTATCGAATTGCGCATAATTTAAGGCCTAGAACAGGTCCTTAAAACCCGTAGGCTCTGTAGCCATCACGCGTTGACCCCAACTGAGTCACCTCTCGGAGACGTGCCCTATGGTGAAGTCCGCAAAGTCAGCGTATACGTCTTGCGGGGTGGCCCAAGACGCGTCGCCGCCGCCGAAAAAAGTCGAGAAAAACAGCCCGTCGAGCCGCAGCGCGTCATCGGTACGAAAGGTCAACCCCGCCTCGTCAACCGCCAAGTCACCATTTATCCAGAGCCGAATGCGCCCGTCCGCCTCCCCCGGCCGATTGAGGGTGACCTCTTGCTCGACTCTTGTCCATTCCCCCGGACGGAAGCGCCAGCTCCCCTGACCAATCGAGGTGCCGTAGGTTTCGCTAGTGGGTAAGTAGGCATAGACCTCCCCCTGGCCGTCCCGCCGCCACATTAGCCGGGCCGAGAAGCCGTCGGTGCCGTCGGGAATATTCCCGCCGCTGGCCCCTTCGCCGCCAAACAGCCCCGGCAGCTTGCCGCCTTTGACAAAGTCAAAATTTTCAGAAAAGCGGACCCGATAGCTTAAATGCAGGCGCTCTTGCTGGGCCTGGTCGGCTAAGTCAGCCTCCACATCGGCATAGAACTGCGCACCGCCTAAAGCCACCCCACCCCCGCGCGAAACGGAAGGGCTTGCAGAGCCGGCTGGATAATATACTCTCAAAACGGGAACTTCTTCACTAGAAGTAGCGTCTGAAACGAGTTCTAAATTTTCAAAACCCCAAGATTTATCAGCCCGAAGCTGAAAGGAACTCGCCTGTTTATCGGCAGCCGAATGGCTGAGCCAGCGGGCGATCGCCTCGGCATTAAGGCCTATATCTCTTTCGGAGCTTAGGTTTTGCTGCTGTTCTACTGCTGCGCCCTCTGCACTCTGATGTGCTTGAAAAGCCTCCTCCGGGGCTGAGCTACAGGCCAAACTGACCACCCCAAAACCCGCTGTCAGCGCGGCAAATCTTAGGCTCTGTAGACCTGATTGACTCGAATAAACGCGTTTCATATTATCTGGTTCTGCAGGAGCTATCTTTATCCTAACTTAGGGAAATAGGCGAATGGCCATAGGCGATATCTCGGTCGATATTATCGAGATAGTAATCAAGAGAATGCAGAGAAATAAGGCCCCCACAGTCTAGTTGCGCAAGCATAAAACCGCTGAAACTTCCAGATTGAAGCTCAAATGAAGTAGAAAAAACATTTGCGAAATTGAGATGAAGCTTTACGCATTTGCTGGCGCAGAGAGTTGCTATGTTCGCGTTAATACTGGTAATTTCGATTAAGAGCCCCTTCGAATGAGGGATCTCGTCAGGTGTTTTCTCAAGGGTTTGATTAAAAGTAGCGCTTTGTAGACTGCAGCTTATAGGCCAAAGTCGCTAATAGTTTGAGTCCTTGCTGTTCGTGTAAAAAATGATACACGAAAGTCCGGGTTTCCCATCAGGTCTGTGTTTCATGCCTCTTTCTGGCTTTCCGAATGAGTTGAGTAGCCTATTTTACTCGCTCAAAGGCATGCACTTAAACGCACCTCTAAGTATGTCTCCGAAGTAAGCGTAATTTTTCATACTCCTATTTTCCTGAGGAATAATCTGATAGGCTGGCGCTGCGATATTTCTCTATCTAAAAGATTGCTTTTGCATATACGTGTAATGCGAAAAGCGACGCTGAATATTGCATCGGAAGTCTCAAAAGGGTGGCATTTCCTTCCATAGGTCGCAGCTGACCCCTTCCATAGGTCGCGATTGGCAAGTGCCGAAGGTGGTTTGTTTGCCCTGCTGCGGAATCTGCTTAGTTCAAAACCAAGTCCTCTACCTTTTACATCGCCCTTCCCATGACTAAAACTCTGCGCGAAGCCCCGTCTACTCAGCCCCCTGCGGCTGTCCTAGACCGTAATTACGCGTTCAAAGACTCGGCCTCTTCCAACCCTTTGAGGCGCATGGCCGTAGGCGGGCTTTGCCTAGCTTTGGGGCTAGGGGCGGCCGGCATCGGACTGACGTCGGTGTATTACCGGCTAACCCATATGACGGTTAGGACCGGTATCGTCAATGGCCGCACCGTGCGTATTCAGGCCCCCGTCGACGGCACCCTGCGAGATTTTTACGGGCAGGCGGGCGCTTCGGTACAGGCCAGCCAAGTTTTGGCGCAGCTCAAGCCAATGACCCAGGCGGGCGAGCGAAGCCGCGTCCCCCAGATGGAGCGCCAGGTGAAAACGACGACGATGGCGCTAGCGCAGGCGCGACAGGCCCTAGCTCTGCTCAACCAGCAGCAGAGCAGCCTGACAAAAAAAGATCTTCAGGTCCAGCAGGCCACCCAATCGGTCGCCGCTGACGATCTCAGCCGCTACCAGGCGGCCCTGGACGCGGCGATCGCTCAGGAGAGCGCCGCCCAGGCCGACTACGCTCGCTTTCAGTCGCTTCTGACAGAAGGCGCTGTCTCGGCCCAGCAGGTCGACCAGCTCAAGGCGACGTGGCAAGCGGCCCAGGCCGCCGTAAATGAAGCAAAAGCCCAGCTTGAGTCGGGCCGCACCATGCTAGCTGCCGCCCGCACCAGCGTGCCGGTCGACGCGTCGATTGATGATCTTCAGGAGCGTCAGGAGGCACTGGCGCAAGAAATCCAGGCCCAGGAGACTGCGGTTGAGATGCTGACCGTTGAGCTCGCCAATCAGCAGGCCGAGATCGAGGAGGCCGAGGGGATTGATAATCAGAGCGATCAAGAAGACCTGGTGCAGGTTACGGCCCCCTTCGCCGGCGTCGTTTACACCACGCGCCACGAGGCCGGTGAGCAGGTCAGCCGACCCGAAACGCTGCTTACCCTGCTGGACTGTAACGACCTCTGGATTGAGACGATTATCAACGCCAATCAGGCGAACCGGGTAGATACCGAAAAACCCGTGCGCGTCAAGCTGACGGGGAGTGAGCAGACCATCGTCGGGCAGGTGGCCATCATCGAAGCCGTCAGCGCTGGAGAGCTGACGAAAGATCGCGCTGAGGCCCTTCTTCCCGCTGTGCCATCTAACCTAATTAACCAGCCTCTGGCCCGCGTGCGGGTGAACATTCCCACCTCCGGCAGCCAGCCAGAGGCCAATCAGTTTTGTGGTCTAGGTCAAAACGCCCAAATCACCTTTGGAATGCACGCCTGGAAGGCGCTGTAGCGATCTAAGCCCAACTATTTCACAAGCATAACTACCATGGCACAAGCTCAAAACGCGACCCGATCGCCCAGCGCCCGGATCAATAGCATTCTTCTAGTCGCGCTCTCTCTATGCGGATTGACGGGGCTATTTGTCCTGCAAAATCCAGGCTACCTCTCATTTTGGGAGGTGTTTAGCCTCCTTGGCCTTGGCATCATCGGCGTCTGGCGATGGCTGTGGTTCTTTTACCGAGTGGTGCGATCGCGCATTTACCTGCATGGGGTGTTTCCCCGCTGGCGCAGACAGGCCCACCGCGTTCCCGTAGAGGCGCTGCCCCATATGTGCTTCTTGGTGCCCAGCTACCAGGAAGAGCCCTGGATCACCGAGCGGGTGTTCAAGGCGATCGCCCGGGAGGCGAAGACCCTGGCCCAGCCCATTACTCTGCTCGTCAACAGCAGCAGCGATGCCGAAAACGAGGCAATCCGCGCTCTGCTGGAGCAAGAGGACCCCGGTCTGACCACCATGCGCACCCGCTTCATGGTTCAGAAGGACGGCAAGCGTAAGGCGATGGCGGACGCCCTGCGGGAGCTGGCCCAGCTTGACCTGCCTGCCGATACGGTGGTGGCGCTGATGGACGGCGACTCGGAGCTAGCCCCCGGCGTGCTGCGCCAGTGTCTTCCCTTCTTTCGGCTGTTCCCTAAAATGGGGGCGCTGACCACCGACGAGCTGCCTATGGTTCAGGGTTCCTATCTCTTCTCAGAGTGGTTTCACCTGCGCTTTGCCCAGCGTCACGTGCAGATGTGCTCCGACGCCCTAGCCCGCAAAGTCATGTGTTTGACGGGGCGCTTCTCCCTATTTCGCGCAGAGGCGGCCCTAGACCCTAGCTTTGCCGATCGGCTGGAGCACGACGCCGTGGACGACTGGCTCTGGGGGCGGTTCAAGTTTCTGTCGGGGGACGACAAGAGCACCTGGTTTTGGCTCCTGAGGCGGGGGTATGACATGCTCTACATCCCCGACGCCATGGTCTACTCCATTGAGACCGTCTCCGGCTCGGTGGTAGACCGGGCCTACAGCAACATGCGCCGCTGGTACGGCAACATGCTGCGCAACAACGGACGGGCGATCGCCCTAGGCCCTCGGAAGACGGGCTGGTTCACCTGGTACAGCCTGATTGACCAGCGCATTAGCTTTTGGACCTGCTTGATTACCCCCGGCTTTTTGCTCATATCCCTACTTCAGGGCAGCTGGGTCGCCGCCGGAATCGTCCTGTCTTGGGTCACCTTTAGCCGCCCGCTCACCTTAGGACTAGTATTCCTAGGGCGACCGTCCGTCATGAAGACCATTCACTTTCCGCTGATGCTGAGTACCCAGTGGGCCGCGTCGCTGGTCAAAATCTGGACTCAAATGAACCTCGCCCAGCAGTCTTGGACCAACCGAGGTAACCAAAGCATTAACGCCGACGGCCAGGGGCTGGGCCGCATTGCCAAGCGCAGTACCTCCTACACGCTCCTGGGGATTCAGGCCTTTTCATTTGTCATTGTCCTAGCCTGGCTGAGCGGCATACTCAACCCCCTATGGGACATCGCCGGACTGCGGCTGACCCGCCAGACGACCGCTGATCCGCTGCCGGTGCAGACCATTAGCGCCATTGACCACGGCGTCTGGCCCAATGATGGACGGGATGACGCGGAGGCCCTCAACCAGCTCATTCAGACCCACAGAGAGGACAAGCTGGTGATTCAGCTTCCCATCGGTGAGCTGGAGTTCTTTGAGCCCCTGACCATCGATCGCAGTCGCCTGACGCTGCAGGGCCAGGGCCCCGAGCGCACCATCTTCACGGTTCGGTTTAATAGCGTTGGGTCAGCGCGAGATTCGGCGGCAGTAGTGGTTGCCCCAGCCGTAGAGCGGCTTCAGGGTGCGAACGCCTCGCAAACAGAGGCTGCCTCACCAGAGTCAAGGCACTTGGAGAAGGTTCATCTAAAGGGGTTCACGATTCGCTATGGGGCGGGTAGCCCCGATGGCGAGGCGGGGACGGCGATCGCCATGCACCAGGTCAATGGTGGGTCTATCACCCGCATTCAGCTCGAGCGATCGCAGGTCGATGCCCTAGTGCTAGAAGACACCACAAATGTTCAGGTCGAGCGGGTGGTGTTTGAGGCTGGCCCGGAGGTAGCCTCCCTGCCGCCAGCCGCGCCCTAGCATTTAGGCTCAGGTCAGCCTCAGCAGGGTGCGCTGCAGCGCACCCTGCTTTTTGTTGGGAACATCCAGCTGTCAGGCCGGTCAATGGGGATAGCTGTGCAACAAACCGTATTCATGGGTCACGGCAGCGCATCTAGACGCCGTCCTGTCGTATACCTTCTGCAGCGCAGCCCTTGGGTTCAACTACACCTGCTTTAGGCCATTCCTAGGCTTTCGAGAGCAGGCTTAATTTTTTCTATCTAATCGACTGATTCAGATCTATTGCTATGGGGTAGCTTCAGGCTGCCTCAGTTCGAGCTGCGTTTACGAGAGACAACCCATTCCATCTAGCTGCTTAAGGAGACGTCACTGTGGTCCCTCAATCTTCTACGCCGATGCTCACAACAGCATTTGCCTTTTCCGCGATCGCTTCTGAAGATGCTGGCCTAACGGCCGCAGCGCCTGCATCTCAAGATGGTCTACTGCCCAGCGATCGCTTTAGTTCCCCCGTCTACGGCAGCTCAAAGGACGATCGCCTCTACGGCGAGTCGGCGGGCCGCAGCGAGGTTATTTTTGGCGGAGATGGTCGCGATCGCCTGCGGGGCGGCGATGAGGATGACCTGCTCTTTGGCGAGGCAGGCAAAGACCGGCTGCGGGGCGACGCCGGAAACGACGTGCTCTGGGGCGGCGCGGGGGACGACCGCCTGATTGGCGATACCTCGGGGGACAAGGGACGAGACATATTTGTGCTGACGCCGGATAGCGGCACCGACCGCATTTTTGACTTTCAGGCGGGCATCGACCGCATCGGGCTCGCCGATGGCCTGACCTTCGGGCAGCTTGAATTTTCCCAAGCAGGCCGGTACGCCGCGATTGGCGATCGGGCCTCGGGTGAGCGGCTGGCGCTGCTGAAAGAAGTTGACATCGCAGAGCTGGGCGAGACTGCCTTTGTGTCTACTTCACCTTCAGACCTTCGCGGGCCGGCTGAGGCAGATTCCCCCACTGAGGCGGGCGACGCTGAGGCAGGCGACGCTAAAACCGGCGACAGGGGCCAAGATGCGCTGGCTGACAGAACCGACGACCTTGGGCCAGACAGCCCTACCTTAGATAAGCGTCAGTCAGAGGATTCCGACCACACCGGTCCAGCGGTCGATGCGGCCCCTGTGCCTACAGCGAAATCTGCCCACTGGCGCGACGACTTCTCAGGAGACTGGCAGGCGCAGTGGGACCTCCGGCAGAAAGGCGCCTGGGGATTTGATAACTTCGAGGTCCTGCCTGGTCAGCAGTCCGACGTGCTCCGGGTCCACTACCCCAAAGGCTCCGCTGCGCCCTCCGTCAGCCGCAAAGAGGGTGTACCCATCGGCGGTGGGCAATTCTACGCCGACTTAGACCTACCGCCCCAAGATAGCCTGCGTCTAGGCTACTCGGTCCGCTTTTCTGAAGACTTTGAGTTTGTCAAAGGCGGCAAGCTGCCGGGGCTGTTTGGCGGCGAGGGAGCCAGCGGCGGCAACATTCCCGACGGCACCGATGGTTTCTCGGCCCGGCTGATGTGGCGGCGGGACGGCCAAGGGGAAGTCTACGCCTACCTGCCGACGAGCGAAGGCTACGGCACCTCCATCGGGCGTGGGGCCTGGACCTTTACGCCGGGGGAGTGGCACGATTTGGAGCAAGAGGTGGTGCTCAATCAGCCAGGCAAAGCGGACGGGCAGGTGCGCGTTTGGCTCGACGACAAGCTGGTGCTAGAGGAGCGCGATCTTACTTTCCGCACCACCGATAAGCTAAAGCTGGACGGCATTTTCTTCTCTACCTTCTTTGGCGGCGGCGATCGCTCCTGGTCTACGCCGAAGGACGTGCATGCCGACTTTGCCAACTTTAGGGTCAGCGCCGCTGAGAATACGGGGCGCAGTCGCTAGCGTAAACCTGAGCTAAATCAGCTGGCCCAGCTGCCAGGCGGCGATCGCACTTCCCAGCGGCACCGTTAGGTTATCAATACCCAGAGCGGAAATGGCCTCTAGCGCTGTGGCCAGCACCGCGATCGCCGCCGCCACCGGCCACGCTGCGAAGTCTCCTCGGGCGGCCCAAAGCACGGCCAAACTGGCCACGCCGCTCACCAGAGCCATGGCCGCTGAGCCCTCCCAGCTCTTCTTCATGCCCCAGAGCTCGTAGGGATGCGCCCCAAACCGCTGACCCACCAGCGCCGCCATGCCGTCCCCCCAGGCCATGACCAGCACCCCTAGCGCAGCGTATTCTGGATACCCAAGGGGCCAAAATATGGCAATCAGTACGCCGATGCTGAGGGAATAGAAGCAGGTGCCAAAGCTGCGGCGACCGACGCTGTTGATTACGGGTAGAACAGGACGCCAGTAAGACAGCAGCGTCACGCCGCTGGCGAGGGCAGAGGCCCCGACGCCGACCCAAGCGGGAATGTTGAGCCACCAGGCCAGCAAAATCACGTTGCCCGTACCGATGTGCACCACCTTGCGCACCGCTTCCGAGCCGCGATCGCTGCGGTTGACCCCGACGGCGATCGCCACCACAAGCCCTAGCCAGGCTGCAATCGGCAGAAGTCTAATATAGAGCGGACTTGAGGCAATCTCCACAGCCATTACTCCAGCAATTCGGCTACTCGGACGCCTGACTGGTGCGCCGCCCGAGCTCATAGATGCCGCAGGCCATGGCCGCCAAGATACCCGTGCTGATGCCCCAGCTGCGGCCCAGGCCAACGTTGATTAAGGTGTTGAGCAGACCGCCCGCGATCAAAAACGGCACAATACTCAATAGAGAGGCTAAAAACGCGTTTTGAGATTCCCACCCCTTGCGGGCCTTCTCAAGCTCCTCTTTTGAAGTGTAGAGAAATTGCTCGGCGAAGTTAAACCAGCGGTTGAGCTGCAGGGTCACCCAGTCCGCAACGGGGGATAGCCCTAGGTAGAGCGCTAAAGACCAGAGCGCCGCACCAGCCAAAGCCACGCGATCGACTGAGATGCGGAAAGGGAGCAAATCGAGCATAGGACGTATCGAAACCCGCTGGTGCGTTTTAATTATGCTAATCCATATCCGCAAGTTTTAAGGGCGTCAATGGGTAGAGGCTGCCGGCGATCGCCAAGGTTTTGCGCGGGTTACGCTAGCGTATAAAGTAGATGTCTATGTAAACGTCTACACTGGGCTCACTTACTGTGCGGCGACGTCTCTTCCCTCTTTTCTTGGGCCCTCTCTTGGGTTTGGTCGCGGTGCTGTCTGCCGCCTGCGGCCAGTCGCTAGATCAGGTGCTCCAGCCCGACCCCAATCTGCAGCCCGAGGGGCTTGACCCCGCCGGTCAGCCCAGTGCAGCGGGTCAAGCAGCCGGTCGCTGTGAGCAAGTAGCGCGATCGCGCCTGCCCAGCGCCTTCCCGGATGCCCTGTGCTACCCCAGCGCCGACCTGCTGCAGGTCACAGAGACTGCTTTGGATGAGGGCACTGCCGTAGAGGCCCGCTGGTCAACGATGGATGTGGCTGATCAAGTGCGCTCGTTTTACCGCGACGTGCTGACCCAGGCGAATTGGGAGGTGACCAACCCGGCTGACGCAGACACCGAAGCGCTCAGGGCCGTCAAGGATGGCATCCGGGTAGAGGTGGCGATCGCTAATCAACCCTCGGGTCGATCTGGCGCAGATGGCGCAGATGCAGATAGCCCGCGACTGCCCTTTACGGTAAGCTATCGGCCGACCGCGAGGGCGCAGACTGACGCAGCTCAGGCTGATGAGGCCCCAACAGGTGATGCCGTGGGCGATGCGGATAGGGCGACCTCAAACGACGCGGCCTCAGACAACGCAGCCGAACGCGGTAGCGTCACGGCTGCCGGCGCTGTACAGTCGTTCACCGACATTGACGAGGCTCCCGAAGAGCTTCAGAATCACATTCGCGACCTGGCCGCCCTGGGTATTTTAGAGGGAGTTGAGGGCAATCGGTTCCAGCCCAATGAGCCCGCCACGCGGCGCGCTTATGCCCGCTGGCTGTTCAACGCTAACAATCGCCTTTACAGCGAGTCCGGCAAGCGCATCCGGGCCGCATCTGGCAGCGATCCCGCGTTTCAAGACCTGCCGGGCAGCAGCGCCGACTTTGCAAAAATTCAGGGTTTAGCGGACGCTGGTTTAATTCCCAGTCCCCTATCAGGCAACGCCACCGCGGTTACCTTTCGACCTGATGCCCCAGTAACCCGGGAGACCCTGATTCAGTGGAAGGTGCCGCTGGACCTGCGGCAGTCTTTGCCCAACGCTACCCTAGACGCAGTGCAGCAGGCCTGGGGATTTCAGGACGCCGCTAAAATTGACCCCGAGGCGCTGCGGGCCGTGCTGGCAGACCACGCCAATGGCGACCAGTCGAATATTCGTCGCGCCTTCGGGTTCACGACGCTGTTTCAGCCGAAGAAGGCTGTAACTCGGGCTGAGGCGGCGGCGGTGCTGTGGCACTTCGGCTATCAGGGGGATGGGCGATCGGCAGATCAGGTGCTCCAGGGGATGGAGGATGTGGATGGGTCTGAGGCGAGTCAGACCGAATCCCAGGACGGGTAGATAGCATTGAATTAACTCACGGCATATTCCGTGAACTGCCGCTTAAAGGGAGAGTTAAACCCAATGACATTTGAAAACGCCAAGCTGCGCCTGACAAATCGTGACACTCGCTGCCTCAAGGTGATGACATCGAAGCCTTTTGGCTCTCCACTTAATTGTCTTTGCGGTGCTGAGTACAAAGGTCGTGACCTTGGAGATCAGGCGGCTCGTCTACCGTCCTTGAACCCGCTGCTTCGCCTGCTCCTCAAACCAGCCAATTACCTGCTCTAGCGTCAAATCCTCCACCGCCACGCCACTCGCCGCTGCGGCCTGGCTCAGCGGCCTGCGCGACGACAGCACCAGCTGCACGAAAAACTGAGCAAACTGCCCACCCGTATCTAGCCCCTGCGCCGCCGCCTGCGCTGCGATCGCCTCCTGGTTCACCCAGTCTGAGACCTGGCGATCGCTCACCTCCTCCACGGTGACATTTTCGTGCTGGGCAATCTGCTTCAAGACCCTCAGAGAATAAATCGCAGCGCGGGTAGAGAAGCGATCGCTGGCGGTCATCATCGCCTGGTCGACGGCCATGGATTCTTCAACGGTCAAAAAGTCTGCTGGAGAGTTGGACATCGCTCTCGGGTGCTCCTAAATTCTACAGTCCCCCTAGAGGGGAATAGCGACAGCCGGGGCCATTGGTCTCGGGTACTTCTAGATATTACGGTTTCCCTAGAAGGGGACAGCGACAGCCGGGGGTATCACTTTTCACAAATTAAATAGCCGCACTGGTGCTCTCCGCTCGCGAGCCAGTGGGTGCGCTCCACCAATGCGCCGTCAAGGGCCACCTGAAACATCTCTAGCTCATGGCCGCAGACGCTGGGGAACGAACGAGCCACGTGGGAAATGGCGCAGTTGTGTTCTGTAATGATAAACTGCGCGCCGTCAGCGTCCTGCTGAGGTGAGGCGTGGCATTCTGCCATATAGCCCTCCGCCTGGCGCAGCGCCACCAGCCGCTTCACCCGCTCCTCTAGTTTGCCCAACCCAATGCGATCGCGGTAGTCTAGCGCCTTACGCATCCACTGCCTGTGGAGAATCGAGCCCACTTCTTCGGGGCCAACAGTCTCGGCCAAGGTATCGAGCAGGGACAGGGCGAAATCGTCGTACTGGTCGGGGAGGCGATCGCGGCCGCGATCGCTGAGGCAATACTGATGCTGAGGTCGCCCAATGCCCACCTGCACGGTCTGATGCTCAATCAGCCCCTCAGCTTCCAGGGCTTTGAGGTGGCGACGCGTGGCCTGCGGACTGATATTGAGATGGGTCGCCAGGTCTTGAACGCTCGCCTGGCCTTGCTTGACTAAATACTGTAGGATGTCCTCCTTACTGGAGGGTTGGTGCGTTGCCGTCATCGTCAGCAGCTAATATATCCGCTTACGTCTACATGGACCACAGAAGATAAATTTGAAAGATTTATCGCTTGGGGGATACTTTAGAAACCTGAATGTTGCTAAAGTGGACTAAGATCGGTAAATATAACAGAGTTAAGCAACTTGATCGTTGCTTTAATTATAGCCGCAGTTGTTCGCCTATAGCTTCCCATGACATCACCTCAAACTAAAACCGAACAGGCCACCGATAAAAGTCTAGAGGCCATGCGCCACTTTTCCGAAACCTACGCCAAGCGCACAGACACCTACTTCTGCGTTGACCCAGGCGTGACGGCGGTCGTGATTGAAGGACTAGCGAAGCACAAAGACGACCTTGGTGCGCCGCTATGCCCCTGCCGTCACTACGAAGATAAGCAGGCTGAAGCTGCAGCCGCCTACTGGAACTGTCCCTGCGTGCCCATGCGTGAGCGCAAAGAGTGCCACTGCATGCTGTTCTTAACGGAAGACAACGACTTTGCTGGCGAGAAGCAGGACATTACCTTCGACGAAATTCGTGAGGCAACGAACCAGTACTAGGTTCCCTCAGCGCTAGTTCCCCACTCTGCCGATACCCCAAGACCTATGACTGCCACGGTTAAATCCTTAGTAAATCAGCCCTACAAATACGGCTTTGTCACAGACATTGAGTCGGACACGCTTCCCCCAGGCCTCAGCGAGGACGTGGTGCGGCTAATTTCTGGCAAGAAAAATGAGCCAGACTTTTTGCTGCAGTTCCGCCTCAAGGCGTTTCGCCGCTGGCAGAAGATGACGGAGCCCAGCTGGCCCCACGTCTCCTACCCGCCTATCAACTACCAAGACATCATCTACTACTCCGCCCCTAAGAAAAGCGAGAAGCTGGGCAGCCTGGACGAGGTGGACCCCACCCTGCTAGAAACCTTTGAGAAGCTGGGCATCCCTATCTCTGAGCAAAAGCGGCTTAGCAACGTGGCCGTGGACGCGGTGTTTGACAGCGTCTCGGTGGCGACCACCTTTAAGGAGCAGCTGGCTGAGGACGGCATCGTCTTTTGCTCCATCGCCGAGGCGGTGAAGGAGCACCCGGAGCTGATCGAGAAGTACCTGGGCAGCGTCGTCTCCCCTGGCGACAACTACTTCTCCGCCCTCAACTCGGCGGTGTTTAGCGATGGCTCCTTCGTTTACATTCCTAAGGGCGTCAAGTGCCCCATGGATCTCTCGACGTACTTCCGCATCAACAATGGCGAGTCGGGCCAGTTTGAGCGCACGCTGATTGTGGCGGAGGAGGGCAGCTCGGTGACCTACCTGGAGGGCTGTACGGCTCCCATGTTCGACACCAACCAGCTGCACGCCGCCGTGGTGGAGCTGGTGGCCCTTGACAACGCCGAAATTAAGTACTCCACCGTGCAAAACTGGTACGCCGGCAACGAAGAGGGTAAGGGCGGCATCTACAACTTTGTCACCAAGCGCGGTTTGTGTCAGGGGGTCAACTCTAAGATTTCTTGGACCCAGGTAGAAACCGGGTCGGCCATCACCTGGAAGTATCCCAGCTGCCTCCTGGTGGGGGACAACTCCGTGGGCGAATTTTACTCCGTGGCCCTGACCAACAACATGCAGCAGGCGGACACCGGCACCAAGATGGTGCACGTGGGCAAAAACACCCGCAGCACGATTATCTCTAAGGGCATCTCGGCGGGCCGCTCGAAGAACAGCTACCGGGGCTTGGTAAAGGTGGGTCCGAAGGCGAAAGGCGCGCGGAACTACTCCCAGTGCGACTCCATGCTGATTGGCGATCGCGCTGAGGCCAACACCTTTCCCTACATCCAGGTGCAGGAAAACACCGCCAACATCGAGCACGAGGCCTCCACTTCTAAAATTGGCGAGGACCAGCTGTTCTACTTCATGCAGCGGGGCATTTCCATGGAGGACGCCATCTCCATGATTATCAGCGGCTTCTGCAAGGACGTGTTTAGCCAGCTGCCCATGGAGTTTGCGGTGGAGGCGGATCGGCTGCTGGCTCTGAAGCTAGAGGGCAGTGTGGGGTAAGGCAGTTTGAGACTAAGTTCAAGGAAACTGTGTGTTTGGCGGATTTGAAGAAAAAGACCATATGCTTTGGTCTTACCCCCCTCAATCTCCCCTTGGAAAGGGGGGACGCCCGGTTCTCCCCCTTAGCAAGGGGGC
>JBHJHD010000133.1:0-4037 GCA_050331115.1 Elainellaceae cyanobacterium | reverse complement strand
CGGTCTCCTCGCCGGTGGTGCGCTTGATCACCCCCTGCATGATCTTGAGCAGCGTCGTCTTCCCGGACCCGTTGACGCCAATCACCCCAAAGGACTCCCCCCGCCGCAGCTCAAAGTTGACGTCCTGAAGCGCCCAAAATTCCTGGCGGCGCAGCTCGGGCTTGGGCTCGCCCTGCAGCAGTATCTCATTGGCCAAGTCCTGTAGGCCATAGCGCAGCGATCGCTTCAGCTCTTTGCAGTACTTTTTTGAGACGCTGTTAACCCGGACTAAAATCTCGTCTGACGACATCACTCCCCTCCAATTGCGCGACTCATCGCCCTACCGCTCCACCAGCAGCGGCACGGCAACCCGGTAGATCACCCAGCCTACGCAAAATAGCGCGACAGTGCACAGCGACACAACCACAAATAAAACCGGGTTGTTCAAGCGGCCCGTGGTGGTCAGGTCGATAACCCCTGACAGCAGCGGCGTCACCGGGTTGAGCTCCACCAGCAGCGAGTAGGGCCAGCGCTCCGGCGGCGGATAGAGAATAGGGGTGAGGAAGAACCAGAACCGCGTCAGGTAGGGCAGGGCGGAGGAGACGTCGGTATACAGGCTGCCAAAGGGCACTAGAAACAGGCCGATGCTGATGCCCAGCAGCATGAGCATAATTAGTACCCCGATTGCCGGAATCACCCCCCAGGTGATAGGAACCGGCGCGAAGATAAACACCGCTATCAGCACCATGATTTGAATACCCTGGTCAAACAGCAGCTCGCCGACCCCCGCCAGCATTAGGCCTTCCACCGGCACCTGAATCGTGCGCAGCAGCTGGATACCGTCCTTCATGGCCTGCAGCGGCATGGCCAGGCTGCGGGAGAAGACCTGCCACAGCACCGTGGCAAACATCACGTAGAGCGGATAGGGAATCTCGGTCTCCCCCACATCTACAACGCCGCTGCGCTGCAGCACCCGCGATGTCAGCGCCGCCAGTATGGGGGGAATCACCGCCCACAGCGGCCCTAGCAAAGACTGGCGGTAGCGCACGTTGATCTTGCGGTAGGTCAGCTGCCAGGCCAGCTCGCGGGAGGATCGCAGGTCGCTCCAGATTTCCTGGAGCAAAACGCTGGGCTGGCGCAGCCGGCTTCTGTGGGTGTAGACCACAACTGGCAGCGTCGATGAGTCTGAGGGCGATTCTGAGTGGGGTGAGGCGGTTCTCCTCATAAGAAGGGGGATGGGACAGACCCGATGATACTGCGTTAGCGCTATGACGAAGCGCTCTCGCACGATGATACTGCATTTGCGCAATTCTCATTTTGGCGGATGGTGTCCGCAGCCTTTCAGCATGGCTGTGTCTCGGGCTGAAAAAGCCTAGCAAAGACTGAATATCCGCTCTTATGGCAATAAGCTAAAACTATCGCAGTGTTTGGGTCTAAACAGTCTAAAATCACGCTGATCAATCGTCAGAATAGTCTTGATGTTCAGCCGTTCGGCGATCGCCATTATGCAGGCATCAACAAAGTCGACTTTGCTATCCATGTATTGCTCTAAAATATTGGCAGCGCGCTCAACATCATCATCTGTCACTGAAATCTGCTCAAATCGGCTAGTGGTCAAGCTTCGAAGAAGCTCTACAGTAGTGGCAATACCAGCATCGCGGCCAACCAGATAAGCGACCTCAACAAGTACAAGCTGCGGCAGTAGGATGTGGGGATATTGAAGGTAGATTTGGGCCACATCGCCATGACGGTTGTCTGACCGATTGGCTAGGGCAACGACAAAGCCAGTGTCAGCAATTACTCTTTCCACGAAAAACCTGAATCTGGGCGGATGTCTTGGTGAAGAATATCTTTTGATTGAGCCGCCAGCTCAGGAGAGCCCGAAAAAAGACCGATAAGCGGATCACTTGCTTGAGAAGTGGCTGTGCTCTCACTTTTGGATTTTGGTATCTTTTGCTCCACAAGCTGCATGATTTGTCTGGCGAGGCGAATTTGGTCAGCCAAGCTTAGCCGCTGGGCAGCATCAAATACATCTCGAAAAGAAGCTGTCATGCTTAGAACCTCATGCTGCTCGGCTTTAAGTATAAACCTTGTCTAGGAAACCCCGCTTTCCCCCTTGAGGCACAGGTGGGCAATGCCCTACAGATGGAACTAAAGAGGGGAGCTGATGCTGATGATTGTTGTCCCTACCGGTACGTTGATGTGTTGGCGTGGCGTGGGGAATGCCCGCAGGCGCAAGGCCAACCTTTAGACTGTCCCTATAATTTCTGAGGGATAAGAAATGATGTGTTAAACACAAGGCATACCTGAAACCGCGCCGCGCTTCACCTGCCATGTCCACCATCACCATCCGAGAACGCCAGCAGACTGACCAGGGCTTTGAGGCCACGGTGAGCTTTGGGCGGGGGGAGTATGCCGTCACGGTGACCAATCCCTTTGGCGAGGCGGAAGAGGCGCGGCTGGAATGGTACTTTGAGCGGTGGATTCGCTTTCCGTTTGTGGAGAAGGTGCAAGCGGCGGAGGCGGCAAAGAGCGTTAAGGACTACGGTCAGCGGCTGTTTAAGCAGGTGTTTCGCAGCGATGTGGACCTCTACGCCCAATACCGAGAGCTGCGCAACGCCGGGCTGAGCGACATCGAAATTAGCGTTGAGAGCCAGTCGCCAGAGTTCCAGGCGCTGCACTGGGAGGCGCTACAGGACCCAGACTTAGAGGACCCCTTAGCGATAAACTGCACCATCGCCCGCCGCCCGGTTCGCACGACATCATTTACGGCTCGCGTCAAAGAATCGCCCTACCTCAACCTGCTATTGGTGACGGCTAGGCCGGGGGAAGAGGACGACGTGGGCTACCGTACGGTATCTCGTCCGCTGATTGAGGCGATCGAGCAGGCTGAGCTGCCGGTGCACGTGGAGATTTTGCGGCCCGCGACTTATGAGGCGCTAGACAAGCACCTGCAGGGAAAGGAGGGCCATTATCACATTGTCCACTTCGACACCCACGGGGTGCTGCTGACCTATGAGCAGGTGAAGGCGCTGCGAGAAAGCGAGAAAAAAGAGGACCAAGACTACATCTACTACCAGGGCTATGACAACCGCCCGGTTCCCGAGTATGCGGGCTACAAAGCCTTTTTGCTGCTGGAGGCCGGAGGTAAGGGCAAAGCCAACCTGATTGAAGCCGACACCCTAGCAGAACTGCTGAAGGGTAAGGGGGTGCCGGTGTGCGTACTCAACGCTTGCCAGTCGGGAAAGCAAGTTTTAGGGAACGAGGAGGCTGAAGACGCAGAAGAGAGCAGCACCCCTGAAGCCATTGCCGCCCTTGCCGACGCCCGCGAAACTAGCCTCGCTAGCCGCCTGATGGCCGCTGGGCTGCAGACGGTGGTGGCCATGGGCTACACGGTGACGGTGACGGCGGCGGCGCTGTTTATGGAGCGGCTGTATGAGCAGCTCTTGGCGCAGGACGTCCTGCCGGATGCCATTCGCGCCGCGCGGCGGGAGCTGTATCAGCGTAAAGCACGTAAGGCCTACTCAAACCAGACGGTGGAGCTGGAGGACTGGCTGCTGCCGGTGGCCTACTGCAATGAGGCAGTGGACCTGAATTTGCGATCGTTTACGCCCCAGGAAGATGCGGAGTTCTTTGAGCAAGATGCGGCCCGCTATCGGTTTGAAGCGCCCACCTATGGTTTTGTGGGGCGAGACTTAGACATTCTGAAGCTGGAGCGCTCTTTAGACCGTCACAACATCTTGCTGCTGCAGGGGATGGGGGGAACCGGCAAGACGACGCTGCTGCGCTACCTACAGGAGTGGTGGCAGACGACCCACTTTGCCGAAGGGATTTTTTACTTTGGCTACGATAAGCAAGCTTACACCGTCGAGCAGATTGTGTTTACCGTGGGGCAGCGGGCGTATGACCGCTATGAGGCGGCGACGTTTCAGGCGATGCCGACGCTGGGGGCGAAGGTGGCGAAGCTGACCAAGTTCCTGAAGGCGAATAGCTACGTGCTGATGCTGGACAATCTGGAGTCGGTGACGGGGGAGCCGCTGGCGATTCAGAATACTTTG
>JBHJHD010000132.1:0-18747 GCA_050331115.1 Elainellaceae cyanobacterium | reverse complement strand
AAGCTGGCCAGCATATCCGCCTGGGGCAGCTCGTGCTGGGTCAAAATCTCTGAGGGAATCTCCACCGCGTCTACGGTTTGGTAGTGGTCTTCCAGCACCCGTTGCAAAATGTCCCCCGGCGTCCCCGACTGGGCCTCGGCCATAAAGCCCAGATGGCCCACCAGCCGACCGGCCCGCACCTGAAACAGCTGGATGCAGGCATGCTTTTCGTCGGCCATCAGGGCGATCGCATCCCGCGTCACCGTATCATCTGGCAGGGAGACCTTTTGGTCGGCGTGGAGGGACTGGATGCCCTTAAGCTGGTCGCGGATGCGGGCGGCCACCTCAAACTGGAGGGCTTCGGCGGACTTCTCCATGTTGGCGGTGAGTACGTCCTCCAGCTCCTGGGTGCGGCCCTGGAAGATCATCGCCACCTTTTGCACGGTGGCGTGGTAGTCGTCGGGGGTAATTAATCTTTGGCAGACGCCGGGGCAGCGGCCCATGTCGTAGTTCAAGCAGGGGCGGTCTTTGAATAGGGGCTGCTTGCGCTGCTTTAGCGGAAACACCCGCTTGACGATGTTGAGGGTGCGGCGCAGGGCACCCACGTTGACGTAGGGGCCATAGTAGCGATCGCGGGGGCCGAGCTTGCGGCGCTTGCGGGTGATGAAGATGCGGGGGTAGTCTTCGGACCAGGTGATGCAGAGGTAGGGGTATTTCTTGTCGTCCTTGAGCAGCACGTTGAAGTGGGGCTGGTGCTGCTTGATCAGGTTCGCCTCTAGGGCCAGGGCCTCAGCTTCGGTGTCGGTGACGATGAACTCAATTTCGGCAATCTGCATTACCATCATGCCGATGCGCGGGTTGAGCCGATGGTCATCCCGGAAGTAGGAGCGCACCCGGGCCCGCAGCCGCTTCGACTTACCAATGTAGAGGATATTGTCGTGGGCGTCGCGCATGAAGTAGACCCCTGGCGAGAGAGGAAGCTCTTTCAGCCGGGTTTCGAGGCGATCGGGGTCTTTTTTAAGGGGCAGCGGTGATGGGGTCACAGGATGCGGTAGTCATAAGGACTCACCTTCTAGGATAGCTAGAACAGATGTTTACCGATAGTGGCGGTTAGCAATAATGCTCGGTACGGTCTTGGTGTGGAGACAGAGCTGACCCGGCTGTACGCGCTAATTCAAGCCGACCAGCTGCCAAGCTGACTTCAAAGCCAACTGCTACAGTGGGCGCAGCCTTTCGGCCGTTGATGGTGACCTGCCCGCTGCCGCACTAGCCTGCCCAGCCGCCATACAAATAGTCCCGCCACCACCGCGATCGCCACCGACTGCCCGATCCACAGCCCCCGACTGCCCATCCCATTGCCTCAAGCCAGGCGCTGGGCTGGCAGCCGCTGCTGGTGGAAGAGTTTCAGCATCCCCCCGGCGGTTCGAATATTCCTGAAGCTTGGGAAGGACATTCTATCGCTCTTTGCCTCGCCCCGCGTCCCCACCGCATCCACCAGTCCGTGGGCGATCGCTAGCGCTGCGGTGGCCACTGATTAGCCCGCTTATTTTCCTGGGCTAGCCGAGCCGTCTCCTCGATTCGCTTCCCCCGCGTCGCCTCTCGCTTGGCGCTAGCAATCCACTCCAAAATGCCGCGCTTCACCGAGCGGGGAAAGGCCTCCCAGTGCTCAGTCGCTGGCGGCATGGCAGCCAATGCCGCCGCCAAATCATTTGGCACAATGAGATTCTCGACGTCGTCCAGCGCTGACCAGGAGCCATCGGCCTTGGCCGCCGCTACCTTCGCTAGCCCCGCTGGCATCATCTTCGCCAAAGCGACCATCCGGGCCACGCGCGCCTTATTGGGCCGCGACCAACCGCTCCCCGGTTTTCGGGGCGCGAAGTAAAGCATCTTGCGCGCTTCATCAAGCTTGCGCGGCACGCTGTCAATCCAGCCAAAGCACAGCGCCTCTTCCACCGCGTCGTCGTAGCTCAGGGTCGGCTGACCTGAGGACTTCTTATAAGTGATCAACCAAACATTCTCAGCCCGTAGGTGGTTCTCTCTTAGCCACGCCCGCCAGTCGTCCCGCGTCAGGGGATGAGTTGAGTTGGGAGGCACATCTGGCAGAGTCATCTGAAAGCGTTAGTAGAGGCTAGAGGCGAGCGCCGGCGTCGGGACATCTGCCGGCACGCGGTGAACGAGCCGATAGAAGCGATAGCGCGGTCCTTTGGCAAGCGCAATCACGTACGGTCCCCAATAGCCCTGAATGAGCCGCCGCTTCTCCAAGCAGCGCAGCACCGGGTTGAGACGACGCAGGCTGAGCCCAAGCTCTCTAGAGAGACGAAGATGATGCTTGTCGCGAATCGTCAAAAGGGTTAGAACACCTTGACTGTAGCGACGATAGTCTCGCCAAGCCTGATATTGCTGAAATCCAATATACAAAAAAACGCAGGCGGCGGTGCCGCTCAGGAAAGCCAAAAAAGTCATAGTCGCTACGGAAGCACACAGCAGGTAAACACACAACAGAGCAATGTACTACGCACTTGAATGAAGTTCGCAGTACATTAACAGGTCCATTTTTACAAAAGTTGTGGCAGCTGTCGGCTAAGTAGAACACTAGTGGCGGTCTTTTATTGACCTCATCCACAATCTTGGAGCAAGACGACCTTGGAGCAAGACGACCTTGGGGCAAGACGACCTTGGGGCAAGACGGCTAGAGCCGCTGGAGCAGACTTAGGCCGTGGGTGTCAGTACCACAGGTGTGAAAGAGTTCGTAGCGCTCCCCAAGCTCACGGGCGATCGCCGTTTGCTTGGGCGAAGGCCGCCAGGGCGAGGGGTTTTCGTAGGCGTAGTAAGTCTCAATACCATCGATGCCCAGCCGGGCGGCTTCAGGCACGAGCTCTGTGACGGGCTGTCGGTAGCGGGAGGGGTGGGCCAACACCGTCAGCCCGCCTGCCTCGTGAACTGCCTCAATGACGGCGCCGGCGGCATAGCGATGATCCGAGACGCTGTGGCCCTGAACGTAGGGCTGCATGGTGCTGTGGTCAGGGGCAAAGCCGTAGCACAGGATATGGACTTCGCAGTTCAGCAGGCCAGCGTTGATTTCAACGCCGCTCCACAGGTGGGGGGCATTGTCAGGTGCGTTTTCCTGCAGCCACCGACGGGCTTGACGAAAGCCCCCGGTGTTGTGGTGATCTGTGATTGCAAAACCCCGCAGGCCTCTCCTCACGGCCTGCTCGGCCAGCTGCTCCGGCTGCATGCGCCCGTCGGAGAACACCGTGTGCATGTGGAAGTTGTAGTAGCTTGGGCAGCTCTCCGGGCCAATAGAGGTAAAGACCTGTCGCAGCTTGTCGGTATCTTGAGGGGACTGGCTTGATACGGGTGAAGGAGCAAGCTCAACAGCCATAATTAATATTTCTTTAAGCTTCGTCTCCACTATAGTGCCTAAGTCTCAAAGTGTGCGCTATGGAGGGTGATATTTATCATTTTGTTCGCTGTAGCTTCAGCTCAATCTAGCGATTGGGTCGGCAGGGCTCAGCAACGACTGGAGCACATCCTATACTGACCTTGACAAGCTGAGCCAGCGTTTTGAAGAGAGACAGCCGGGGCTCAGACCTCCACACAACTTCCCTTACGTATACTGGTAGGTGTCCCCAATGCTCAAGATCCATGGTGAGCCTTCCGACCCAATCGCTGCCCACGCCGCTGGTGCTTGATTTGAGCTTGACCGACGAGCAGTTCTTTCAGCTCTGTCAAAATCATGGTGACCTTAAGTTCGAACGGACCGCATCTGGAGAATTGATCATTATGTCGCCGACAGGAGGCAATACCGGCAGGCGTAACGTCAAGCTCACGACTCAGCTCGACTTATGGAACACGCGCACCGGTTTGGGCGAAGTGTTCGACTCCTCTACCGGCTTCAGGCTCCCCAGTGGCACCGATCGCTCTCCTGACGCAGCCTGGGTCAGGCGCGATCGCTGGGATGCTTTGACGCCGGTGCAGCAGGATCGCTTTGTCCCGCTCTGTCCGGACTTTGTGGTCGAGCTGATGGCTCCTAGCGACTCATTGGAGCGCACTCAGCAAAAGATGCGGGAGTACCAAGAAAATGGGGCGCAGTTGGGCTGGCTGATTAATCGGAAACAGCAGCAGGTGGAAATCTATCGACCGGGCCATGCGGTCGAGGTGTTGGAAGCTCCTAAAACGCTGTCGGGTGAGGCGGTGTTGCCCAATTTCATGTTGGATTTAGGGCCGATTTGGTAGACCTTTTAGGTGCTGAACATGTTAGACGCTGAACATGGCGATGCCATTTTACGGCTCTACTCTACGGTGACGCTCTTGGCCAAATTCCTCGGCTGATCCACATCCAAACCCCGCCGCGCCGCAATGTGGTACGACAGCAGCTGCAGCGGAATCACCGTCAGCAGCGGCGACAGCAGCTCATCCCCCTGGGGGACCCGCAGCTGGGCGTCGAAAACCTCCTCAGCGGCCTCGTCGTTTGCCGCTGTGACGCCGAAGAGCTGCGCATCGCGCGCCTTGGCCTCCTGAGCATTAGAGAGCACTTTCTCGTAGGTTTGCCCCGGCACGGCGATCGCCACCACGGGCACCTTGGCGTCCAGTAGGGCAATGGGGCCGTGCTTCATCTCCCCTGCCGGGTAGCCCTCGGCGTGGATGTAGCTGATCTCCTTAAGCTTTAGCGCCCCCTCAAGGGCAATGGGAAAGTTGACGCCCCGGCCCACAAACACAAAATCCTGGGTCTCCACAAACTGATGGGCTAGCTCCTCAGCTTGCGCCTCCTGGCCCTGCAGGCTCGACTCAATTTGAGCTGGAATTTGCCGCAGCTGAGACAGAATAGATTCGATCTTTTCTTCGGGCAGGGTACGACGGCGGTGGGCTAGGTCGAGGGCCAAACAGTAGAAAGCAAAGAGCTGGGCCGTGAAGGTTTTAGTGGCGGCGACGCCGATTTCAATGCCGGCTTTGGTGTCGACCAAATAGTCAACCATCTGAGCCAGGGTGCTCTGGGTGCGGTTGGTGATTCCCAAAAAGCGGGGCTGCTGCTCGGCGGGCTGGTGAGTGCGGCGGCGCTGCTCCATGGACAGCGCCGAGAGGGTGTCTGCTGTTTCGCCGGACTGGGTGACGCCGATGGTGAGGGTGTGGGGCGTCATCGGCGGCGGCGCATAGCGAAACTCGGAGGCATATTGCACCTGGGTCGGGATACCCGCAAGCTGCTCCAGGAGATACTTACCCACTAGGCTGGCGTGCCAGCTGGTGCCGCAGGCCACAATTTGGATTTGGTGCAGGTCTTCGTAAAAGGCCTCCGCCAAGCCCAGCTGAATTGGACAGCCCTCACCGCCAGCGGCCCAGCTCGGGTTGAAGTAGGCGCTAATACAGGCGCGAATTACGTCAGGCTGCTCGTAGATCTCTTTGAGCATGAAGTGGCGAAAGCCCTGCTTCTCAATAGCGATCGCGGCCCCCGTCATCACGTGGGGCTGCTTGCGCAGGCGATCGCCCCCGGCGCTGTAAATCTGCACCCCAAGCGGCGTAATGGTGCCCAGCTCACCGTTCTCCAGCGTGATCATGGCCTGGGTGTGGGGCAAAATGGCGGGCACGTCAGAGGCGCAAAAGAATTCACCCTGGCCGAAGCCGATTACGAGCGGGGCAGAATCTTGCCGAGCAATGACGATTTCGTCGGGATAGTCGAGACTAATGAGGGCAATGGCAAAGGAGCCGTTCAGCTCTTGCACTGCGCGGCGGGTGGCTTCGGTGAAGGGTGACAAGTAGCGGCCCTCTTCGCCGCTGTGGTGGAGCTTGTCAAGGTGCAGGGCCACCAAATTGGGGATCACTTCGGTGTCGGTTTCGGTGAAAAACTCACAGCCCGTCTGTCGCAGGCGATCGCGCAGCTCTCGGTAGTTTTCGACGATGCCGTTCTGCACTACGGCCACGCGCCGCTGGGTGTCGAGATGGGGGTGGGCGTTGTGCTCTTCGGGCTTGCCGTGGGTGGCCCAGCGGGTGTGGCCAATGCCGATGGGCGCGGGGTCCTCTAGACCCTGCAGCTTATCTTTGAGGTTTTGCAGCTTGCCCTTGGCGCGGATGCAGCGAATTTCGCCTTCGGAGAGGGTGGCGATGCCGGCAGAGTCGTAGCCGCGATATTCTAGCCGCTGCAGCCCGTCGATTAGGATGCCGCTGGCCGCCTGGGTTCCGATGTAGCCCACGATTCCACACATAGACGCACGACGCCTCACGAGATAACGCTGGATGAATAGACCCTATTGTAGAGAGTCGCACTGTGTAATGTCAGTTTTTGCGTAATGTCAGTTTTTTGCGTAGGGTGCCGTCACCGAAGGTAACGAACCATATTGACCGCGTGTGCAGGACGCCGTCACTTTGAGCGCGGTCAAATTTTGAGTCACGATAGGATGCCGTCATCGTCAGTGACGCATCGGATTCTGTTGGCAGTATTAATTGGCAATATTAAAGTGACTCAACGATCGCATAGGCGATCGCAATCTGAGCAGGGCTGAAGGCCGCCTGATCTAGATAGAAATCTAGATCAGCTGTGCCGTAGCGCGGGCTTAGGGCGAGAGCGTCTTGGTAGCGCTGCTGAGCGGCTGGGCGATCGCCAAGGCTCCATAGGGCCACGGCCTCTGCAATTAGCGGATGAGGATTGTAGGGTTCGAGCTGGGCGGCGACGGCGGCGGTGTCAGTGGCCCAGCCGTGAAGGTCCAGCCGCTGGGCGGCAAGGCTGAGGTTAAAGTAGGCGACCTCGTTGTCTGGGTTGAGGTGAGCGGCCCAGAGGTGGCTGACCACTGCGGGGCTCAGGTGCCCCTGTACCAGCTGGACGATCCCTAGCGCGTTGAGGGTGGGCACGTCGAACGGGTCGGCGTAGAAGGCCTGAATTAGAGTCTGCGCCGCCGACTCGGTTTCTCCTGCTAGGTGCTGCGTCCAGCCCAAGATTACCTGCCCTTCCTGGTGGTCTGGCGCTAGGGCGACGGACTGCTCTAGCGCGGCGATCGCCTCATCGAAGCGGCCCTGGCTGCGATAGTCTAGCCCCTGCTGCCGGTATTGGGCCGCGGTTTGGGCTGCCGTAGCCTGGGCGGCTGCGGCAGCGGGGGCAAGGGCAAGGGCGGCAGCAGCGGCAATCCCCCAGGCTGGCTGCACCGCAGTTACTCGGCGGACAGCAGCTGGATGTTGGAGAAGACAAGGTCCCTATTGGCCTCGCCTACCGTTTCAACGTAGCGGCGGTTAAGAATTACGTAGTCTCCCACCTTCTCGTATTCGTCGGTAATTAGGCTCTTGCCGCCCTTTTGCTCGCCCGTATTTGGGTCGTGATAGACCGAGTCGTAGCGGTGGGACAGGTAGCCTTCGCCGGTGTCGTGGCTGCTGAAGGTGTAGATGGTAACCACGATGCCGTGGATATGGCGGTGCACCATCGTAATCTCGCTATCCTTCACCTTGTAGCGATCGCCCTCGCCCTTGCCGCTCACCACCAGCTCTACCGTCCCAGAGTCATCTGGTTCACCCGCTGGTTCACCCACAAAGGAAAACGTGTTTTTGCTGTGGGTGTCTTCAAAAGCGCGGCGTACCCGGTGGATGGCAATTTCAAAGAGCTGCCCAGAAACCTCTTTGTGGGCCTGCTCGTTCTCGATGCCGGAAACCTCAGCCTTTAGGTCTGAGCTGACTCGCACCATACCCTCGTAGGTCTGGTCGCCCATGGTGTAGGTTACGTCCGCGGTGTAGCCAGGGAAGCTGCTGTCCCAGGTGTAGCGGTTTTCGTAGGCTGAGCGGAAGATATCGCGGGCGGCAGTTGAAGTGGCGGAGTTTGGGGCGGTTACGTCTGAGGCAGTCATATGAGATCAGGTACTCCTGAATCTAGAGGTAAGCTATCGGCTGTCTACTATTTTAGGGTATAGCAATTGTCCTGATGTATGAGGACAACTGCGCGCTCTGCTGTCTCGAGGAGGCTTTGTAACCAATTGTGTTGCCCTAAGCAGCAAGGGCTAACGCAATAAGCGGTTCTGCCACAGGCTGCAGAACGCAAGCAAACTACGCATTTACGCAGTTCATCCGTAATTTTCTGGCAATTTTTCCTGAAACATGGCGGCAGCCCCTGTAAAGCATGGGTATAGCCTTTTGCCGTCTACCCCCAAGTTGCTATGCTGATTGAACGCAAACCCATCCGAGCTGCGGATCGTCGTATGCGGCTGTGCTTGATTATTCCTTTAGGCAACGGCGCGAAAGCTCAGTATCCCGTTGCTAGCGTCGACGAAGCTCGGGTGCTCTACGAAGCGCACGTCAGGCTCAATACTCCAATGCTTGTCCCGCAGGGCTAGCGCCATTTGTCCCACAGAGCTAGCGCTACCTGTCCCGCAGGGCTAGCGCCATTTGTCTTACAGAGCTAGCGCTACAGACGCTTTAGCGCTGATTGCTTAACCCACTTCAGCTGAGGCCGCGCGCCGCTAGCTTTCTTTTGCGGCGATCGCGGTATGACGCTCCACGGCGCTGTGTTCCGCGGCATTGTGTTCCTGTACCGCCTCGATCAGCGATCGCACTTCCTGAGTTCCTTCAGAAGGCTCAAAGCGCCACGGCAGCTTTCTGCGCATCAGCATACGCAGGCCTAGCGGGCCAAGACTGGCGAGTCCCTGCAGGTCCCGGAGGTAGTTGCCTACCACGATGAGTCCAAACTGACGCTCATCCACCCAGCCGCCGCGCTTAACTAGGTCAACCATGGCCTTACGGTGCCGAATGGGTCGGTTCGCCTCGGCCGTCTCGCGCGCCAAAATCTCTTGCTTGATTTCACCAATTTGATCCATCGGCGCCACATCCATGGGGCAGACTGTGTTGCAGAAGTAGCAGCGGGTGCAGCCCCAGACGCCGCTGGTGCCCTCACCGTACTGCTGCAGCCGTTCTTCTGACTTTTGGTCCCTTGAGTCGGCAATCAGGCGCTGCGCTTTTGCTAGCGCATGGGGCCCCACAAACTGAGGGTTAGCCTCTCGGGCGTTGCACTCTGAGTAGCAGGCCCCGCAGAGAATGCAGTTGCCGACCTGGTTGAGGCGATCGCGCTCTTCTGGGGTCTGTAAGGATTCCTGCAAAGGCTTGTCAGCAGAGAGCTGACGGGCCTGAGCGCTGACGTAGGGATCAACCGCTTCTAGGTTGTCCCAAAAGCTCTGCATATCTACCACCAAGTCCTTAATAACGGGCATGTTGCCCATGGGGGCGATGGTGATTATAGGGGCCACCCCCGCCGCAAGCCGAGACAGCTCGCTACCCACATTCTCTTTACAGGCCAGTGCGGAGCGACCGTTAATCTTCATGCCGCAGCTGCCGCAAATTGTATTGCGACAGTTTTTTCGAAACGCCAAGCTTCCGTCCTGTTCCCACTTAATGCGGTTTAGGCAGTCCAAGATTGTAGCGCTTGCCTCAATCTCTAGGTTGTAACGGGCGATATAGGGCGCTTGCTGTGCTTGACGAACAATATTAAGTGTGACGTACATAATTTATCTGTGGGTAAGCGATCGGCCTATACAGATCATCATAAAGCCCGTTTTGCTAGGCGAACCGCTATTCCCAAACTCCAGCTTCGGACTATCCTTAAGATCTCGAAGCAACCACAGCGGATCCAAAAGGCTTCAGCTATAAAATCATTTTCAGCCCAGCAATCTTGGCAGATTATCAGAAATTAGTAAATTAAATACGATAGAGGCCTCAGAACAGGCTAAATTTGATTATTGTGAGATTAGCTAAAACCTTTGCTTTGTTGCTAAAATCTACTTCTATACGTTCAACCTCGCACACAAGCATACGTGGATCCTTTTAGCGCTTTCCTACCTTTAAATTTATTGAGGACATTTTGACTGTGATGACTGAGGCCGCAACAACTCCCCTAACAGGCAAGGCACTGTTACAGAAAGTCAAAGAGCTTTCCCATTTATCGCGCCGCGAAAAAGCAAGGCTTTGTGGCTATTACACTGTCGGAAAAGATGATCAAGTTCGTGTTAACCTATCTGACTTCACAGAGGCTATCCTGACTGCCAGCGGCGTTCCCGTTGGCATCGATGTGGCTAAGGACGGTCGGGGCCGAGAGCCCACATACCGCGTTAGCGTCCATAAGAATGGTCAGATTGTTATTGGCTCTACATACACGGAAAAAATGGGACTAGAGTCTGGAGACGAGTTTGAAATTAAGCTGGGCTATAAGCACATTCAGCTTGTCAAGCTCGACGCCTCCGAAGTAGACAGCAACGGCTCTGTCCCGGCGGATGAGTAGTCGGTAAGCGAGCGTCGCTGACCTATGGGTCTCGTTGGTCTATTTTTTGCGGTCTGGTGTGGCTACTGGCTTCCGCTGGCGCTTCCGCTATCGGCCTGGCTTAGCTGGAGCCCCTTCCAGACGGCGACACTTCGTCAGAAGCTGCCGCTGCTGCTAACGCTGTATGCAGCAGCGCCGCTGGCGCTTTTAACGACTGAGGCGATCGCCGACCGCAAAATCATTTATGGCCTCAATCAGCCTGATGTCTTGATCTCAGCAGGCCTAGGATTTCTAGTCGGATTATGTGGTCTGGCGCTTTTGTTTTGGGCTCAGCTTAAGCTGGCCTGGCTTCGCCGTGGGGAAGACTTAATTGGAGTAAGAAGGGTTGTTGAGGCGGTTTTTCTGGGCACCATCCTGGCCGTAGGCGTAGGCTTAGTGGAAGAAATGATCTTTCGCGTCTTTCTAATATCCCAGCTCGCTCGCTCGCTTTCCTTCGGCCTTGCCGCCGCGATAAGTAGTTCAATATTTGCGCTGCTCCACCTGGTTTGGGATTGGCAAAACACAAAGTTTCAGCTTCCCGGACTTTGGATCATGGGAATGGTGCTTGCCTTTGCCTACAGGGTAAATGGATTTTCCATCGGCCTGCCTTGGGGACTTCACGCAGGCTGGATTTTGGGCATGGCCTTGGCAGAAATGCAAGGTACGCTCACCCCAACAGCGCAAGTTCCTATTTGGGTAACTGGACAGGCTGGGCAGCCGCTGGCGGGTGTGGGGGCGCTGCTTTTCTTGCTAGGAACCGCGGGTTTGCTGTGGATTACGCCCTGGCAGCTAATCCTGTAGATTTTGGCGACTCAAAGTCAGTAGCGTGACCGGATTTAGGGGAGAAAAACGCGTTAGGGGGCCGACGGGAACGGAGCAGTTGATCTGCATCTGTAGGAACTGGTGACGCCAAGCGGTGGATATTTCCAAAGGGCGATCTGCAAGCCATTGGGTGGCGATCGCAACGTTTTCGAGCGTGGCCAAAGCCGCAACGAGCATTCCGCCTGCCTGCAATCTGGCCTGCGCAACGCCGAGAATTTGCGCTAGATTGCCGTCGCTGCCGCCCACGAAAACGCGGTGGGGATCGGGCAAGGCGGGGAGACAGTCAGGGGCTCGCCCTCGAACAGGCGCTACGTTAGCCACTTTGAACTGAGCCATGTTGTCGCGGACGAGCGCGATGCCTGCGGCGCTCTTCTCCACGGCGTAGATTTGGGAGCGGGGGCACAGGCGCGCCATTTCGATGGAGACCGAGCCTGTACCGGCGCCGATGTCCCACACCACTTGACCGTTCTGTAGCTCGAGCTGGCCAAGGGCAAGCAGCCGCACCGGCTTTTTGGTCATTAGGCCGGGACGGTCCGGGAAGCTGGCAAACTGAGCGTCTTCAATGCCAATAATGGGGGCGCTGGCAGTAGGCGAGGTGAGGCAGCGCTGAAGGACAACGACGTTCAGTGGGGCACAGTCTGGCGCGTTCACAAGGTCAGCGGCCCGGGCGCTGCGCACCCGCTCTTGGGGGCTGCCCAGCGCCTCACAAACCCAGATTTGGTAGCGATCGCCCAGCCCCAGGCTCAGCAGCATCTGGGCGATCGCAGCCGGGGTGATTACGCCGTCGGTCAATATGGCCAGTTTAGCGGCTCCCCGCCTCAGGGCGGTGAGGAGGGCATCGGGCGATCGCCCGTGGGCGCTGATGATCTCTGCATCTTGCCAGGGTAGCTTGATGCGGCTGAAGGCCAGCTGAACGGCGCTGAGATGAGGATGAAACATCAGGCGCTCGGGCGGTAGGTGCTGTAGCAGCAGTCGACCGACGCCGAAGAAAAGCGGGTCGCCGGAGGCCAGCACGACGATGCGGGCTCGCGTCGCTGAACCAGCGTGCTGCGTCGCCGAGTTCTGCAGCCAGGTCAGCAGGTTATCCAGCGACCAGCGATCGCCTGGGTGCTCTGGGAAGTAGCTCAGCTGGCGCTCGCTGCCCACCAGCACGTCTGCCGCCTCGACCTGCTGGCGACTAGACGGCGCTAAGCCGGCAGCCCCATCTAGACCAATGCCGACCACGTGGACGGGCGGCAAATGAGATAGATTACGCCCCATCGACTGACTTAGGCGACGGGCTTTCCCAGGCGAGCCCCAGCAGCGCGTTGACAATGGCGGCGGCGGCGGCGGACCCCCCCTTACGTCCTGTAATCAAGATTTGGGGAACCTCGAGGGCGGCCAGAGCGGCCTTGGCTTCCGCCACCGCCACAAATCCGACCGGCGCGCCCACGACGAGGCTAGGGAAAACCCTAGGGCTTTGAGCGAGGCTGTAGCTTTGGGCAAGGCTGCGACTTTGGGTGAGGCTGCGGCAGAGGGCGAGCAGCGCCGTTGGGGCATTGCCAATCACATAGACGGCGTGGGGACAGCGCTGCCAGCACTGCAGCAGCCCCGTTTCGGTGCGGGTCATGCCGGGCTTCGCCGCCTCAGCCTGGTTGACCGCAACCCAAACCGGATTTTGGAAGGTCTGCTGGACCCGGCGCTGGACGCCCTGATGCACCATGTTTACATCGACAACCAGCGGGACTTTTGTCCGCAATGCCGCTAGGGCGCTGGCGATCGCGGTCGGGCTAAAGCGCATCAGCTCAGCGAATTCAAAGTCCGCCGTGGCGTGGATTACCCGGCGCACCACCGCATACTCCTCGGGCGTAAAGCTATGCGGCCCAATTTCTCGGTCGATGGCGGCAAAGCTCTCAAGGGTAATGGGGTGCTCGAGCTGGGTCACGGTCGTCTCGCTGTCAACTGCGGTAAAAACGTTATGGAAGAAAGATGCTGTCGGGCTCGCCCCCTTAGGGAGCAGGGAACTGCCGCTGCCGCACGTCGTCGGAAAAGGACTGCACGGCCTGGGTAATCGCGCCGCGCAAATCGGCGTAGGATTTGGCGAAGGGGGGCTGCCAGTCCGAAAGGCCAAGCACGTCTGCGGTTACGAGCACCTGACCGTCGCAGCGGGGGCCGGCCCCAATGCCAATGGTGGGGATCGCTAGGGTCTGGGTCACCCGCTGGGCTAAATCCGCCGGGATATGCTCCAGAATGAGGGCAAAGGCTCCGGCCTCCTGGAGAGCGATCGCCTGGGAGACCAGTGCGTCTTGATCCTCAGGAGACTTGCCCTGCTTGCGAAACCCGCCCAGCTGATGGATAGACTGGGGCGTGAGGCCCAAATGGCCCATCACCGGAATGCCCACCTGCACCAGATGGGCTACCGTTTCAATCAGCTGCGGGTAGCCGCCCTCAAGCTTCACCGCCTGAGCGCCGGCCTCCTTTAGCGCTTGTCCGGCAGCTAGGGTCGCCTGCTCAAGGCTGGCCTGATAGCTCAAAAACGGCAGGTCAAATACCATCAAAGCCTGCTTCACTCCGCGGCGCACGGCCTTGGCGTGGTGAAGCATTTCAGCGAGCGTCAGGGGCAGCGTCGTCTCATAGCCTAGGGTCACCATGCCAAGGCTATCGCCCACCAAAACGACATCGACGCCAGCGTCGTCCAGCAGGCGAGCCGTCGGATAGTCAGCCGCCGTCAACACCACAATAGGCGTCTGATCGCGCTTGTATTGAATCAGCTGCTGAGTGGTTATCACCCGGCCCCATGCTCCCTCTCACGACATGTTGATCGTAGCTAAAATAGGGCCCAGATTGGCGAGGCCTAAACGTCAGCCTACAGCACTTCTGCCCGCATCCGCGCCAGGGTCACCGTCCCCAGCTTCCGCAGGCTCGGTACATAGGCCCGCCGGGTAAACACATCGTACCGGTTGCGCTCGATTTCATCTAAGATTTGCCGGTAGAGCATTAGCGCCGTCCAAACGGGCCAGCGCGCGTCGGGGCTCAGACGACAAATGCCGCTCTCTGCCTCAGTATAAAACTTGCGCGCCCGCTGAATCTGAAAGCGCATCACCCCTCGCCAGCGCTCGTCTACGACGCCTTTAATCAGGTCGTCTTCGGTGTAGTTAAACAGCGATAGATCTTCCAAGGGCAGGTAGATGCGCCCCCGACGCGCGTCCTCCCCCACGTCCCGCAAAATGTTGGTGAGCTGGTTGGCAATGCCTAGGGCAACAGCCTCCTGCTCGGGGTTACTGTTCTCATCTTCCCGGTACCAGGGCGTCGCGTTTTGGCTTACGTCTGCGCCCATAACGCTGTTCGACATCAGCCCCACGGTGCCGGCGACGCGATAGCAGTACAGGTTTAGGTCCTCAAACGTCTCATAGCGGCTGCGGTACAGGTCCATGCGCTGCCCGGCAATCATGTCGCGAAAGGGCTGGATATCGATGGGAAAGCGCGCTAGCGTATCCACTAAAGCCACGTCGGGATCGTCGAGGGGCTGACCTGAAAAAATAGATTCAAGCTGCGCTTCCCACTGGTCTAGCGTCTCAGGCGTGGTAGACGCGGCATCTGGCCCATCGACGAGTTCATCAGTGCGGCGACACCAGACGTAGATCGCCCAAATGGCCCGCCGCTTAGCCTCGGGCATAAGCAGCGTCCCCAGATAGAACGTTTTGGAGTACTTAGCCGTTACTCGTCGGCAAAACTCATAAGCGTCCTCCAGCGAGGCCAGTGTAGTCATGGAGATAGGCTTAGTCAGTTGCAGCATTGCGTTGCGGGAAGATTCAGACATTACAGCAAGCAGCCAATTTCTCCAACAGGTTTACAGCTGGCTCGCGCTTACACGGCGATACCCAAGACACATGGCTTGGGTATCGCAACGTATCCACATTGGGATAGCTTTCATACCAAGCTCACCGTCAGGCGACCGCCGCTCCTGCCTGAGGCAGGCTGTCAGCGGCAGCATCAGCGCGGCTAATGGCCTGCGCTGTAAGCTTACCAGAAAGTACGGCTCCCTCCATGCTGGCTAAGTAGCGCTGCATCGTGTAATCTCCCGTCAAATAGAAGTTGGAGATCGGGGTTACCTGACTCGGCCTGTTTTGCTGACGGCCCGGCGTGGCCTTGTAAACCGAGCGCGGCGTTTTGACAACTTTATATTTTAGCAGCGTTGCGGGGTCATCGGTGCCAAAATGGTCTGGAAATAGGTTTTTCAGTTCGCCCATCGTCGCCGCCACAATGTCCTCATCGGAGCGCGAGATCCAATCGTGGGCCGGGGCCAGCACTAGCTCCAGCATAGAGCGATCGGGGTTCTCGTACTCGCGGCAGGTGTTGCTCATGTCGGCGTAGACGCTAAGGAGGGGCGATCGCGAAAACAGCAGGTGGTCGATATCCGTAAGCTTGCGGTCAAACCACAGGTGAATGTTGATCACCGGCACGCCCTCCAGGCCGTTGAGCTGCTGGAAGTAATCTAGCTCGCGCCAGGGCTCCGGCAGCAGAGACTTGAGGGGGTCCACCGACATCGCAGAGACGTAGGCGTCGGCGGTAATGGTGTAATCCTCCGCGCCGCTTTGCCCCCGCATCAAAAAGCCGCGCACCGAGCCGTCCTCATTGACTAGGAACTGCTTCAGGGATGAGGAGAGGTGAATCTCGCCGCCCTGCTCTCGAATATAGTCGGCCAGGGGCTCGCACAGCCGCTCAGTGGGGGAACCGTCCAGAAAGGCCATCTTAGAGCCGTTCTTCTCCTGCAGGAAGCGGTTCATAGCCGTCAGAATCACCGTCGAGGAGATATCGTCGGGGCCGATGAAGTTGAGGGATTTGGTCATGGCGATGAACACCTCATCGTTGACCCGCTCGGGAATGCTGTGCTTTTGCAGCCACTCGGTCCAAGAGTATTTGTCCATCTCCTCGACGTAGGTCTGACCGCGCAGCATCACCGGCAGCAGCCCCACCCCAAAGCGAATCTTCTCGCCCCAGGTGAGCATGTCGTTATTGCCCAAGATGGCGGCAACGCCGTTCCAAGGCGCGGGAATATCGGGGAAGTCGAACCGAGAGTAGGTACCCGGAGTCTCAGGCTGATTAAAGATCATGCTGTGCTCTTTCCACTGCAGCCGATCTTCAATGCCCAGCTCGGCGAACAGCTGCAGCATATTGGGATAGGCCCCAAAGAAGATGTGCAGCCCCGTCTCGTACCAGTCTCCGTCTTCATCTTTCCAGGCGGCGACTTTGCCGCCTAAGACGTCCTGGCGCTCCAGCAAAATAGGGGTGTGACCTGCATCGGTGAGATACTTGGCGCAGGATAACCCTGCCAAACCGCCGCCAGCGATTGCAACTCGCATGTAGTGCTACTATCCTTAGTTCCGTTTGTGGCTTTATCCAGCCTAAATTATAAATCTTCTCGTTGCAATCCGTTACATTCGCCGGGGTCGGGATGGGTGTGGGTATTGTGCACCGCGCAGCTCCTCGCGAACCACGCGGCGTAAGGTTTCTTCTATGGGTTCACGCTGTTGCTGAATATGCTGTCGTAGGGCGTCATTGATTAACGTTTGGTCGTTTCCGCCACCCGCTGCGTGAACTTGCTCGCGGAACCAGGCCAACACGTCGTCATCAAGACAGATGGTGATACGCGTTTTGCCCGGTGCCGCTGGGGCGATCGCACCGCGCTTACCCTGATTGAAGTTGTATTCGGCTTCCATGGCTATTCTGGCGTTGCTGGCTTAGGGTGTGCATTTTTTAAGGACATGGCAGTGCCATGTCCCTACCATTCGGCTCTGGGCCTATCCAATACCGCAGATTCTTACTCTTGATTCACTAACGCCGTTATTTCTCCCCGTACTATCGTCGCTCATCGTCAGATAGCGGATAAAACTATGATGGGTCTGACGGTGTACTTGCTTAAGATATGGCAGATCCCATTAGCAGCACAATCATTGGCGCGATCGCCGGCCCCATCTTCGATCAGATGTGGCAGGCGGGAAGCGGCGTATTTGGATGGATACAGAAGTACCGCACTAAGAAAGACCTAGAGAAAAAGCTGATTTCTGCGATTCGCCGCTATGAGGATCGGTATCGCGATCGCCATGGGCAAATCAAGGTAATGCCAGGGCTGATGAAGGAACCGGTACCACTAGATTCGATCTATACGGCAGTGAAGCTACTGAATGATAGGGACTTGAGGTACTTTCGTCCTGAGCAGGATTTAGAGGAAGCCTATCGCCAGTCGCCACGGCGAAGCTTTCAGCTCGGGTCAGACAAGCGTGTAGATGGAATGGCGATCGCTAATCAGAAGCAGTTTTTAATGGTACTGGGTGGACCGGGTATCGGGAAGTCAACGTTTTTGCGCAAGCTGGGCAGTGAAGCCCTTAAAAAAGACGGTCAGTTTAAGCAAGCGCGCATTCCGGTGTTTGTTGAGCTAAAAGGGCTCCGTAAGCAGGACGTCGATCTTTTCAAGGTGATTGCTGAGGAATTCGAAACCTGCGGCTTCCCTGCGGCAAAGGATTTCACGGCTAAGGCACTGGAGCAGGGCAGCCTGCTGGTGCTGCTGGATGGCTTGGACGAGGTGCCAAAGCAAAACCTCAACGCCGTTACTGAATGCATTGAGGACTTTGTCGATCGGCACGATAGGAACTGCTTCGTGGCCTCTTGCCGCATCGCCGCCTACGACAGCAGCTTTCGCCGCTTTACCGACGTCACCATTGCCGAGTTTGACGATGAGCAGATCGAGCAGTTCATTAAGCGGTGGTTTAACTCCAAACAGGATAGGCAAGAGCAGACGGCTGAGCGATATTGGGAGATGCTGTCGCAGCCGGAGAATAAGGGGGCTAAGGAGCTGGCGCAGACGCCGCTGCTGCTGACGTTTCTCTGTCTGGTTTACGACCGGGAGCAGACGCTGCCTAAGGTTCGCAGCAGCCTGTATGGGGACGCATTGAACATTTTGCTGAAGGAGTGGGCGGCGCAGAAGCGGCTGGAGCGAGACCCGATTTATGAGGGGTTTTACCCTGATTTAGAAAAGGAGCTTCTGGCGCAGATTGCTTACGACAGCTTTGTGCAGGACCAGCTTTTCTTTTCTAAGACGGATATCACCAAGAAAATTACCGATTTTTTGTCTGACACGCTGGATGTGCCGAAGCGGCTGGATGGGGAGGCGGTGCTGAAGGCGATCGAGGTGCAGCAGGGGCTGCTGGTGGAGCGGGCGACGGAGACCTACTCGTTTTCGCATCTGACAATTCAGGAGTATCTGACGGCTCAATATATTGTCAGCAACAGCTTAGTGGAGGAGGTTGTCGAAGCCTACGCCCTTAGAGACAAGTGGCGGGAGGTGCTATTGCTCATAGCCGGTCTGTCGGGAAAGCGGCTCCAAATACTGTTGTTAGCTCTAGAGCGAGAGGCACTTAAGCACCTTGACGCGAGTCAAAAGCTTAGAGACCTAGTGGAATGGGCTGAGACAGTCACTAATACCGCCCCTATCGGCTATGAGAACCGAGCCACTGCATTGGCGATCGCCATCGACAGCGCCATCGCCAGAGCCATCGCCATCGACAGCGCCATCGACAGCGCCAGCGCCATCGTCAGCGCCAGCGCCAGCGCCAGAGCCATCGTCAGAGCCAGCGCCATCGTCAGAGCCAGCGCCATCGACAGAGCCATCGACAGAGCAGACCCATCGTCAGCGCCAGAACCAGACCCAGAGC
>JBHJHD010000131.1:0-2670 GCA_050331115.1 Elainellaceae cyanobacterium | reverse complement strand
GCGAAAATTAGCGGCGGCAAGTAAGGTTCTGCTCTGTCGGACGGGGGAGACAGACGGTTTTCTCTGTCGATCTGACGCTGGAGAGGCAAAATGGGGGAATAGGTGATGCCCGTCGCCTGTCCCTTTAGTGGTGTTGCTTATGCCGTCCCAGCGTCCCGATATTGTTTTCTTGGTGCTCGATACCCAGCGCCGCGATCGCCTCTCCTGCTACGGCTACCCGCTGCCCACCTCCCCCAACATCGACGCGATCGCCGAGTCTGGCACCCGCTTCACTAGCGCCATCTCGGCCGCCCAGTGGACCATCCCCTCCCACGCCTCCATGTTCACCGGACGCTACCCCTCGTCCCACGGCGTGCTGCAGTCCTACTCGGTGCTGCCGGACGGGGTGCCGACGCTGGCCGAGCGGCTGAGCCAAGGCGGCTACTACACGGCAGGCTTTTGCAATAACCCGCTGGTGGGGGTAATCAACAACGGCCTGCGGCGGGGGTTCTACAGCTTTTTGAACTACAGCGGTCTGTTGACCTCCCACCCCAACCAGGCGGGGCTGCATAAAGGAATTTTGGGGCGCTACCGACAGTTTTTCAAGCGGGCATTGGCTAAAGGATTAAACCAGATTCAGGACGCCTTTGCCCGCTCCGAGCTGATGCTGATGCTGTCGTTTTCGCCGCTGATGGTGCCTCTGTGGCAGACGGCGCTGAGCTTCAAGGGCAACACCGCCAAGTCTCTAGAAGACGCCGCCAATTTACTCATCAATCGCGAGGGCACCGACGCCGACCAGCCGGTGTTCACCTTCGTTAACCTGATGGGCACCCACATGCCCTACCACCCGCCCCGCCGCTACATCGAGCGCTTCGCCCCCAACGTGCTCAAAGACGAAAAGGCGCGCCACTACCTGCGGCAGTTTAATAGCGACATCTATGGCTGGCTGGCGCCGCTGGCAGGCTGTCTGGACGAGCACCAGAAGGCGACGCTGGACGGTATGTACGACGCCGAGGTGGCCTGCCAAGACGATCAGCTGGGGGTGTTTTTCGATCGCCTCCGGGAGAGCGGCAGACTAGACAACACCCTGCTGGTGATCTGCTCTGACCACGGGGAGCACCTGGGGGAGAAGCAGTTCATCGGCCACTCCATCACGCTGTATAACGAGCTGGTGAGCGTACCGCTGATTATTCACGGGCCGGGGCAGGCAGGCGGCACCGTGCGCGAGGATACGGTGTCTACGCGGCAGCTCTTCCATACGATGCTTGCCAGCGCTGGTCTGGCCGAGGAAGAGGAGCAGGCGCTTTCGCTGATTGAGACTTCCTCGAACGAGGGCAGCTACGTTTTCTCAGAGGCCATCCCGCCCCAGAATGTGGTCAGCCTGCTAGAGAAGCGCCAGCCCGATCTAATTCGCGATCGCTTCTGCGACCAGACCCGACGGGCGGTGTGGCTGGGGGACTACAAGCTGATTGAGACGGGAAGCAACTTGCTAGAGCTATACCACGTCCATCAAGACCCCACAGAAGACCTCAACCTCAGCGCGATGCTGCCGGAGGATACGGAGGTGCTGCAGGACTATCTGGATGCCTTTTCGGGGGAGAACGTGCCCGTCAGCGTGGCGAACCGCGCCCCCGGCTTTGACGACCCGGAGGTGCAGCGGCGACTGCGGGATTTGGGATACCTGGAGGACTGATGGGTGAAGCGATGACGGCTGAACTGAAAGAGCTGGTGGGCGATCGCATTCAGGCGACGCCTAAGCAGATTGCTGAATTTTGCGATCGCTGGAAGATCGTCGAGTTTGCGCTGTTTGGCTCGGTGCTGCGCGACGACTTTCGCTCCGACAGCGATATCGATGTGCTTGTTACCTTTGCCCCAAGTCCGGGCTGGAGCTTGTTTGACGAGGTCGATATGCGGGATGAGCTCAAATCTCTATTGGGGCGAGAGGTTGATGTCGCAGACAAGGAATACCTCAAAAATCCCTATCGGCGATATGAAATTTTGAATACTCACCGGGTTATTCATGCAAGCAAACAACCGTGATGCCGGATCGCTCTGGGATATGCTTAAAGCAATTCGCCTGATTCAGGAATTTGTGACGAATCTGACGTATGACGCATATCTGGAAAGCGCTTTGACTCAAAGCGCCGTAGAGAGACAGCTTGAAATCCTAGGTGAAGCCGCTCGTAGGTTATCAGATAATTTCCGTCATGCTCATCCGGAAATCGATTGGCGCCGGATTATCGGACTACGAAATGTCTTAGCCCATCGCTATGAGGAAATTAGACAACACACCATTTGGGCTGTCATCAACTCAGAGCTAGAACCGCTACAAGCACAATTAGAATCTTTGCTGCCCCCTGCCCCAAATGAGCCAAATTCGTAATCGATGGTTGTGGTGGGTTATGCTCGCGCTCAACCCACCCTACCGCTCAACCCACTCTACGTGAACCTGATACACTCATAGGCGGCATGAACGCTAGGTCTTACCATCATGTATCCTCCCGTTGACCCCATCATCTTCGAATTTGGCCCCATCGCCCTCCGCTGGTATGGCCTCTTAATGATGGTGGCCATTCTGACGGGGGCGACGATCGCTAGCCGCTACGTCGGTCGCCAAGGCCAGGACCCCGACGACTTTTGGGACATGCTGATCTGGGTGCTGATTCCCGCCTTTATTGGGGCGCGGCTGTA
>JBHJHD010000130.1:0-3552 GCA_050331115.1 Elainellaceae cyanobacterium | reverse complement strand
CATGGCTTTGAGCTGCTTTTGGTAGCGCTGCTTCACCGCTTTGAGGGCTTTTTGGTACTGCTGCTGAAACCGCTGGTGGATGGCGGCTTTGTCGGCATCAGGCGTGGCGTTGAGCTTCACCACGACCACGCCATCCCCTTTGTTCTCGATAGCCTGGATGCCCAAATTCGCCCCCTGATGTTCTACCTGCACCTGGTCCAAGGTCTGCACAAACGCCTTCCAGTCCAGCCCATCGCGGAAGATGAGGTCAACGGTGTTGAGCACTTCTTGAAATAGCTTGGTGAATTCCCCCGGTTGAAAGGTGCGGCTGTTGGGGCGGCGCTCTTGCTGGTGGCGCAGCAGGTAGACATGCTCGCAGACTGCACCCTCAAGCTGGGTGGTGCTGTCGATGTTCCAGGCTTCGAGGCAGGCTCCGGTGAGGTCCGCTTGGCGGAACTGGGTGCCGAGGGCCTGGGTTTTGATCAGGGTGGCCCGCTGCAAATCAGCCCCGGTGAGGTCGGCTTGGCTGAGGTCGGCTTCGGTGAAGGTGGCGTCTGCCAGATCGGCTCCGGCTAGGTTTGCGCCTTTGAGGGATTTGCTGGTGTAGTCTTGACCGCTGCCGCGATGGGTGGTGAGCAGGTTGAGAATTGCGTAGTCGGACAGAATGGTTTTTCCAAGGCGGGCGAGGTTGAGCTTTTGGGTTAGGTGGACGTTAGTGCGGGTGAGGTTTGCGCCGGTAAAGTTAGCGTTTTTGAGGGTGGCTTTAGAGAAGTCGGCGCCCGTGAGGTTTGCGTTGCGGAAGCTGGTGCCGCCCAGGGAACTGAACCACACGGCAACATCACGGATGAGGCGATCGCGGGGGTCGCCGTTGAGGGCGCGGCGGCTGACGAGAAGATCAATGATGATATTGCAGATACTGAAAACGATGATGAGAGCAATTGGTCTTGGATCAGCGCCAACCATGATGAAAACGACGGCGAAAGTACCAGCGACAGCTAGAGCGAAAGTTAGAGCTAAAGCGAAAGTACCAGCGACAGCGAAAGTTAGAGCGCTAGCAAAAGCAAAAGCAGAGGCTAATGCTAGTACGAGAGCTAATGCGAAAGCGATAGCGATAAAGACAGAGAACCTGCCAACACCAGCACTAGCGATCGTGCGAGAGATTATGCCAGCGGTAGCGAAAGCAGCAGCAAAAGCGAAAGCGAAAGTAGCGACTCTTATGCCAACAAGCATGCCTCTGGCATAAATGCCGCCCACCATAGCAAGGATAAACGCTAGCCCGGCTAGTTCAATACTGATATGAGTAATATCTACTTGCTTAAAAGAATTACCGCTCTCGGTTAGGAAGGCTGAGGACAGCACGTAGAAAGCGGTCGTTAGAAAGACTGATAGTCCCAGCGACACAGCCGTGACTACAAGCTTGAAGACCAGCCACCACCGCCGCGCTCCAGTTACAGCCTCCTGCAGCGCCGTCTGCATCAGGGTCGCCCCATCCAGACGCGTTCCCCGCAAATCTGCCCCTCTCAAATCTGCTCCCGATAGCTCTATCCCCTGCAAATCCATCCCCCGCAGCGACGCCCCGCTCAAATCCACGCCGCTAAAATCCCGCTCGCCCTGGCGGTAGCGGCGGCGAAGCTCCTTACGTGTGAGAGGTAGTTGGGGCATGGCGGAGCAGGGGCAAAATCGGCGTCGCTTCGAGACCGTGAATATTATAGGGGCGATTTTTCGCTGGCGCTTAGGATTAAGGTGTCGCCGCAACGTTGCAATTGTTTTTGCCCGACTTTGCCCGACACAGCATCTACAGCATCTACAGACCCTCAATTCAATTGAACTATGATGTGAAAACATCTGACGTTATCGGTCTGCCCCGTACGCATCGCAGGACATGACAATGCCATGTCCCTACCCGTACCGATGCCGACAGGTCATGTCCTATATCCAATAGCGACACCGCCATGACCGCCATTACCCTCACCCTCGCCCCCATCGGCCCCCTCATCCGCGACACCTTCCAACAGCTCTGCCGCGCCAACCCAGACGCCAAATTCGAGCGCACCGCCCAGGGAGAACTGATTATTATGTCGCCCACCGGAGGCGACAGCGGTCGCCGCAACGCCTACATCGCCATCGACCTGGGCCTGTGGAACCGTCAAACCCAGCGAGGCCATTCTCCCTGGCTTTGTGCTCGATTCTCGGCTCTTCGCCTGATGCTCGCCGATAAGGCCCGCTGCTGTGGGTAGCTCGTGGCTGTTGGGTTGCGCTTCGCTTAACGCCCACCTACGGAAACTTGGCGCCCACCTCCGGAACTACCGCCCGTAAGCATTAATCGGCTCGCGGATAAAGCGAATATACAGATGCTTAATCGTCGATCGCATCACCCGAGGCAGTCCAAAGTCGATCGGCACCAGCCGCTCCGGCAGCTTCCAGCCCTCAATCCGTAGCTCCTCCGGCGTCGCCAGCGGAAACGCGATCGCCCCTAGCTCCGGGCACAGCCCCAGCGATCGCGACGCCACAATCGTCGGCACCATTTCTGGGTCCACCTGCAAAATCTCCACCAGCGCCCGGTCCAGGGCAAAAGGGTCCCGCGCCGCCGCCAGCACCCCCAACTGCCGAGGCGTACCGCCACTCGGCCCATTGCCCTCGTGGCCCACAATCCCGTCCACAATCGTCAGGTCGGGGGCGATCGCCCTCGCCGTCTCCACCAGCATGCGGGCAAACCGCTGCTTGTCTTTGCCGGCCTCCAGGTGCCACCAGGCCTTCATCTTGCCGGGGACGCAGCCAAATAGGTTCTTCACCCCCAGGGTCAAGGTGAGCTGGCTGTGGGACTTCACCTTGGGCAGGTTAATCACCACGTCGGCCCCCATGGCCTGCTTGCTCAGCCGCAGGTGGCCAAACTCGTCGCTGCCCGTGCCGCAGCGCTGGCCGCTAAACTCCACCACCGAAATTCCCAGCCGCTCTAGCATGGGCAGGTAGCCGTTGGCCTTGGCCACCCCCTTAGCGCTGCCAAAGGCGGGGCTGTCGCCCAAGAAGGGCTTGCCGCCCGCATCAATCACCATCTGCCCCACGGCGGCGACAATCTCCGGGCGGGTGGTGCATTCGTGGGTGGGCCGCGCTCCGGTGAGCAGGTTCGGCTTTAGCAAAACGCGATCGCCCGGTTTGACGAAGGCAGCTATGCCGCCTAAAGGCGCTAGCAGCGCGGCGAGGTTGGCCTCCAAGTCGCGGTCATAGTGAGCGGCACGCAGAAGACTGACGGCGTGGGAGCGGTTCATGGATCAATCCTCATCGGTTAGGGCAGACATCATCTTGCGGCTTTTCCGCAGCGCCGACATGCGGTCGACGTCTTCTAGCACGGCGTCGCCCTGGATTTGCGGGATGCCGGGCCTCACCTCAATTTTCGTGACGTTCGCGAGGTTAAGCAGAATGGTTTGGTCGGGCAGGTGCAGCACCCACCAGCTTTTCTCTAGCATTGCCTCAAGCCGTGACTGAAACCCTGCAAGCCGCCCTTTTTCCGTCGGATCGTAAATTGTGTAGGACTCGTTGTGGCCGTCCAAAAAGTGAACGGTAAGTTCGGTGCAG
>JBHJHD010000129.1:0-24795 GCA_050331115.1 Elainellaceae cyanobacterium | reverse complement strand
GCTTAGCTTTCAAACTATTTCGTTGTCTAGGTTCATCAGCCTTAGATTGGGTCGCTCGCGCTTCCCTCTCTCTCGACCGCTTAGACAATATAACGAAAAACTCTAAGAAGTGTCAACTCAATCCTCGGGGAAATGGAGATTTTTTTTTGGGCTTTCCCCGAAATCCTTGTGGAACCTAGGCTTGACGGCGTTACATTGTCTTAGCGATGAAGCAGATCGCTATGGATATCGCCAGCGGTTTGGCCACGATCGCGACATCTCACCCAGATTAGCCCATAATTTGTGCGTAACGGGGCGCGATCGCCAGGCGGCGAGCCCCCCAATATCCGAAAGTATGGGCTTCGATTATGTCTGAAGAGTACCAGAGCGCAGCTTCTAGCAGGCCCTCACCCTCGCCAGGGACGTTTACGCCGCGTGGCCAAAGGGCGATCGCCCCCTCTCCCTTCCTGCTAGACCCTATGCTGAGCAACTGGCTGCGGGAAGATATAGGGCGCGGCGATCGCACTACAGCGGCTCTATTTACAGGTCGCCCGATGCAGGGACAGGCTCAGGGGAAGGCTCAGGGGAAGGCCAAATGGGTCTGTAAGGAAGCGGGGACTATTGCCGGTCTAACGATCGCGCCTCGCGTCTTTCAGCTCCTGGACCCAAAAGTTGAGTTTATGCCGGTCATTGAAGACGGCTGCACCTGCGACGCGGGCCAGCCCATTGCCCAGATTGAAGGCCCCCTGGAGGCCCTTCTGACTGGGGAGCGGGTGGCGCTGAATCTGGCCATGCGGCTATCGGGAATTGCGACGCTGACCCGTCAATACGTCAATGCGATCGCCGACTTACCGACGCAGCTTGTCGATACCCGCAAGACGACGCCAGGGCTGCGGCTGCTGGAAAAATACGCGGCGCAGGTGGGCGGGGCGCAAAACCACCGCCTGGGTCTGGACGACAGCGTAATGATCAAGGACAACCACATCGCCGCCGCTGGCGGCATTGCTCAAGCCGTTAAGCTGATTCGCGATCGCATTCCCTACCCGCTGACCGTCGAGGTAGAAACGGAGTCGCTGGAGCAGGTCGCTGAAGCGCTAGAAAGTAGGGCCGACATTATTATGCTGGACAATATGCCGCCTGAGATTATGGCCGAAGCGGTGCAAAAGATTCGGCAGCAGAGCGATCGCATCAAAATTGAGGCGTCGGGGAACGTAACGCTGGAGACCATTCGGGCGGTGGCGGAGACGGGGGTAGATTATGTCTCAACTAGCGCCCCGATTACGCGATCGCGGTGGCTAGATCTGAGCATGCGGATGGAAATAGTTTGATTTCAAACGGACATAAAGCTATGACGCAAATTTTCCAGGACCTTGCCACTCAAAAGTTCACTGACCTACCCGCCTTTCCAGGCGCAAGCTGGGTCATTCTCGCTGAGCCCGTACCCGAGGGCTCAGTTCATCGACTGAAAATGAAGCAGGGCACCGTTGTCCCAGCGCACGCTCACCCTGCTGACGAGTACGTCTTTGTGGTCTCAGGTCGTATTAAAACAGGGGATCGATTGTGCGCAGCCGGATGCTTCTGGACCACACCTAAAGGGACCAGACAAGGCCCTCACGAAGCTTTGACGGACGTAGAGTTAATCACCATTCGTCTAGGTGTCATGGGGGAATTTGAGACCGTCAGTTGAAGAGGGACATCGTTTGAAGAGGGGCATCATTAATCGCGCCCTCAATGCAGCGTTTAGGCTCAAAGCGATCGCCACCGAGCTGCCTTCTGGTCAATTGCTTTGATAAACCCGTCTTTGCCGTCCATATAGTCTTCAATACTGTTTGGGTATTGTTTCGCAAGCCGCCGCTTGAGTTCGCTGTACCGTTGATTGCTGTACTAACGATGTGGTGCACCGCAGCGGTAATTTTACCTATGGCGGCGGCAACTGCCTTGGCCTCAACCTCAAACGCACTGAACCACGCTAAATTTGGTGAAACAACTTCAACCTTTCTCATGGCCTCAAAGTCAATCTACAGAATTTAGGCGAAATCAAAGAAACGTTTGGGCGAGGTCGCTGTCCGGCGGCTGGCTGCGGTAGCTGATGAAGATATAGGCCATGGCCAACGCCTAGCTTTGAGCGGGCAGCAGCACCGTAAAACAGGTGCGCCCCGGCTCAGACTCTACCATCAAGCTGCCCTGATGCCGCTGCTCCACCGAGCGGCGCACTACGTCTAGCCCCAGTCCCGACCCCTTGCCCATGGGCTTGGTGGTAAAGAAGGGCTCCAAAATTCGGTGCTTGACGTCAGCGGGAATGCCCGGACCATTGTCTTCCACCTCGACGCGAATATCCCCGTTCTTCTGGCAGGTGCGGATCGTAATCGTGGGCGGGACGTCGTCGGGGGTGCCCTCGTTCAAGGCGTCAATGGCGTTGTCAATTAGGTTGGTCCACACCTGGTTCAGCTCGCTGCCAAAGGCCATAATTTGGGGCAGGTTTTTGTCGTAGTGCCGGCAGACTTCGACGCCGTGCTTTAGCATAAAGGCAAACAGGCGCAGGGTGTCTTCGATACCGGTGTGGATGTCGATCTCCTGCTGGGCGGCGCGGTCCATATAAGAGTAGGACTTCATGGACTGCACCAGAGTAGAGATGCGCTCGGCCCCGTCCAGCCCGCTTTTGATCAGCCCCACCACGTCGAAAGACAGCGCCAGCCACCGCAGCCCCATGTCCCGCAGCTCGGTGGGGTCGTCGCGCCAGCGGCCCGTAAGCGCGTCTAGGGTCGTCGTGTCTACCTCCCCGGCGGCCAGGGGCTCAGCCAGCTGCCAAGGATTCTCCACGCCGTAATCTTCCAGCCACTCGCCCAGGGCCTCTTCGCGATCGCTCTGGGCAAGCGGGTCATTCTTGGGGTGGGCGATCGCCTCAAAGCCCTGATCTCGCAGGTTGAGCCACTCCTGGGTGTGAGCTTCGTCCACCTGGCGCTGGCCGTAGACCAGATTCATCCGCTGCAGCTCTAGTATGGCGGGCCTCATATCTTTGAGGACGCGCACCAGGGCCGCGGCGGGGTTGTTCAGCTCGTGGGCTAGACCGGCGGCCAGGGTGCCCAGGGCCGCCATCTTTTCGCGGTTGCGAATGAAGGATTCGAGGCCCCGCAGCCGGGTGCTGACGGTGCGGAAGATGTCGCGCTCAAATTCGCGGCAGCTGTGAAGCACGTCTAAAAAGTCAGGGCAGTTGAGGCGGTAGAGATCGGTGGGGCAGTCGGCGGTGAGGGTGACGGGCACCACGTCTTCAGTGAGCACCTGAATTTCGCCAAAGAACGACGGGCTCTCGTGGCGGCCCACGGGGATGTCAGCGCCGCGGCTGTGGCGATAGACCGTGATCTGGCCGCTCACCTGAATGAAAAATCCGAGGGCGGGCTCGCCCTCGCGCACCAGCACCTCACCCGGGTCGAGGTGAATGTGCTCAGCGCGATCGCAAATCCACTCCAGCCGCTCTGGCGGAAGCATCTGGAATGGCTTCATCTGCAAAAGAGAGTGTGAGCAGAGCATGGCTACCTCTTTAAACCTGAGCTAAATGACTGTGTACAAACTGCACGCAGATCGACCCCTCCCCCACACCAGAGGCCACCCGCTTCACCGAGCCCTGGCGCACGTCCCCCACGGCAAAAATGCCGGGCACGCTGGTCTCCAGCAAAAAGCGATCGCGCTTTAGGGGCCAGGGCGTACCCTCCGGGATATCCGGCCCCGTGTAGATAAAGCCGCGATCGCTGCGCTGCACCAGTCCGTCGAGCCAGGCGGTGCCAGGGGTAGCGCCAATAAAGATAAACAGTGAGTTTGTCTCAAAGGTATGGGTTTCCCCCGTTTGAGAGTTCTCGACCCGCAGCGCCTCCAGCTTGCCCTCCCCCAGCGCCTCCACAACGCTGTGGTGGGTAAGCACATCGATATTCTCAGTGCCCTCAATCTGGTCAATTAGATATTGAGACATGCTCTTAGTGAGCGACTCGCCCCGCACCAGCATCCGCACCCGCCGCGCATATTTAGAGAAATACATGGCCGCTTGGCCCGCCGAGTTAGCGCCGCCGACAACGTACACCTCTTCGTCCTTGCAGGCCGCCGCCTCGGTCTGCGCCGCCCCGTAATACACCCCCGCATTATTGAACCGCTCCACGCCGGGCACCTTTAACCGCCGCCACTGCACCCCCATGGCCAGGATCATGGCGTGGCAGCTTACCTCGCTGCCGTCGGAGAGCGTAATGGTGTGGTAGCCGTTTTCGGTGCGAATCGCCGTGGCCTCCTGGGGCGTCAAAATCTCCACGCCAAAGCGCTTCGCCTGGGTGACGGCGCGGCGGGCTAGGTCGCTGCCGCTCAGCCCCACGGGAAAGCCGAGGTAGTTCTCAATTCTAGAGCTGGTGCCCGCCTGGCCACCGGGGGCCTCCCGCTCCACCATTACGGTCTCTAGCCCTTCCGACGCGCCGTACACCGCCGCCGCCAGTCCAGCGGGGCCGCCGCCGATAATTACTAGGTCATAGAAGGGGTTAGCCGCCTCGGTTTGCATGCCTACGTGCTGCGCCAGCTCAGCGGGGCTGGGCTTCACTAGCTTTTCGCCGCTGGGCAGGAGCACGAGAGGCAGGCAGGGGGTGTTAGCCTCGCCGGCGTAGCTGACCAGCTGCTGGGCTTCTTTATCGTGCTCAATGTCCAGCCAGCGATAGGGCACCTGGTTACGGGCTAGGAAGTCGCGCAGCTCGTGGGAGGCCGGGGACCAGCGATCGCTGATCATCTTCACCCCCTGGAACTCAGGCTTAAAGCTAGCCTGCCAGTCGTTGAGCAGGTCGTTGAGCACCGGGTAGAGCTTCTCCTCTGGCGGGTCCCAGGGCTTCAGCAGGTAGTAGTCGAGCCGCGCTTTGTTGATGGCGTCGATGGCGGCGTTGGTGTCGGCGTAGGCGGTAAGCAAGGCCCGCTTTGCCTCGGGAAAGGCCTCGGTAGCCTGGTCTAAGAACTCGACGCCGCTCATGCCCGGCATTCGCTGGTCGGCCAAAAACAGCGCTATGGTGCTGCCCCTCAGCTTCAGCTGCTGAGTGACATCGAGGGCAGCCTGGCCCGAGTCGGCCCGCATAATTCGGTAGCGATCGCCATAGTAGTTGCGCAGGTCGCGGGCGATGGCCTGCAAAACTGCGGGGTCGTCATCGATGGTGAGTATGACTGGCTTTTCCATAGTGTCGCAATAAGGTGTCGCCGTGTTGTCCCGGCCGGTGGCGGGGCGAGTTTGTAGGTGCAGAATCTTTATCTCAAAGGGTAGCAGGGATGACCCGATGACGGCTGTGCCAAATGAAAAAATGAAAATTTGGCGCTGAGGCGGATTCTGACCCGCTTTGCTTGGGAGAGCTTTGCCGAGGAAATGCTGTGCACAGGGCCCTTATAAAGAATTCGCTCGCAGCAAAATTACGCCACTAGAACTTAACCCGCTACTTGATGGCGGCAAAGTGGCTCGCAAAACTCTACCTATGCCAAAAGAAATAGGTAAAAGCGCGTCCCACCTTCTATCTGCTGGTAGAGATAAATTAGCTCAAAAAATCGCTATCTTCTACTTCCATGCAGTTTTTGCAAGAGAGTTTAGTCGCATGAAGAATAGTGTGTTTCAAGAAATATTTCGTCAGCGTATTTTGGTAGCAGGCCTGCTGTTTGCAGCTTCAGCCACCGTAATCTCTGCCTGTGCCGAGACGCCGCCAGAAGTCACTACCGCAGAAGAAGCCGCCGAAAACGTAACAACTGAGGAATTGGCTGAAGGTGCGGAAGGCCTAATTGGTGAAACGGTGTCCATTCGCTCAGAAATTGCGGAGCCCGTTGGTGAGGTCTCCTTTTTTCTTGAAGATAATGAGCTCTTTGGGGGCGAAGATATCTTAGTTTTCAACGCGGCTGAAACGCCTTTCTTACTTCCTGAAGATGACGATACATCGGTGCAGGTCAGTGGAGAGGTTCAGCAGCTCGTTATTGCCGACTTTGAAACCGAGTATGGCCTTGATCTCGACCCTGAGCTTTATATCGATTACGAAGACCGGCCAGTCATCGTAGCACGGTCAATTGCGGTCTCCCCCGACCCTGGTGAACTAACCAGCAACCCTGAAAACTTCTACGATCGCAGAATTGCAGTCGCTGGCGAGATCGAGGAAATCTTCACGCCCACCACGTTCTCAATGGAAGACGATGAGCTCTTTGGGGGCGACCTATTGGTGGTTACTCAAGAGGCCGCACCTCAAGCCCAAGACGGTGAGAGAGTGACGGTTACAGGGTTTTTACGCCCTTACATCAAAGCAGAGTTCGAAAGGGACTATGACCTAGACTGGGACCTCTCCGTTGAGGAGCAAATTGAGGCAGAATACACCGAGAAGCCGGTCTTTGTTGCGGATGAAGTTTATCCTTCTGCAATGTAATTTTGCCGGCGGTCGGTTATTTTTAGAGACTTCTCCAACTAAAAATTGGCTGTCCACACGGTAGCCAGCGCGAAGAAACCTATAGAAGCACCCTGCGCACAGAGCCGTGAGGGTGCTTCTATATATTGCATTAGCTCAGTTGCTTATACCGAACGAATGTGAAGATGCACATTTTGAACTACCCCCAGCTGTCGCCGTCCCCCTTACCAAGGGGAACTACAGAGGGTCCCCAACATGTGCAAGCACACATGGAATTAGTATTGGGACAATGGCAACTGCTCAAAGCCTCGACATTCCGCAGGCAGCTGGGCGCGCAAATGTCCCGATGCATCAAGACATTTGCTATATCGCCTCAGCAGCCCTACCTAGAAGCGGTACCCTTCTTCTGAAAGCGGCACAGATACAGCAGCTCCATCTGATTGCCGTACTGCTGAATTAGGGACGTTTGGCGGCGATACAGCCCCCGAAAGGCATTGGCAAACACCAGCGTCACGATGGCGATCGCCATACCGGCTACGGTAGACACCAGCGCCTCGCTGATGCCGGCCGCGATGCCGGAGGCGCTGCTGGCGTTAGGATTGCCAAGCTGCAGCGACGAAAATGACTGAATCAGACCCAAGACGGTGCCCAGCAGACCCAGCAGGGGTGAGGTGCTGATGATGATATCGAATATGGTGTTAAAGCGCCGAAGCAGGGGCAATTCCCTTTGGGTCGCGCTCTCTAGCGCCAGGCGAAAGCCCGCAGGCGATAAGCGTGTTGCTAGGCTTTGAGGCATCTCCAGCGGCGCTAGCAGAATGCGGGCAATCGGCAGGTCAATATTTTGCTCAAGCAGGGCCTGGGCATCGCCGGGGCTAACTTGAAATGCGCGGAGCACCTCGCGGATGACTGCGGGCTGGCGGCGCGTGATCTTCATCCAGAACAGCAGCCGCTCCAAAATGAACGTTACGGCGGCAATAGAGAGCAGAAAAAGGGGCACCATCACCGCCCCTCCGGCCAAAGCCAGATCAATCACCGATTCCATATCTATTAGCTGTCCGGGCGCTAGTTGGGTAAGTCAAACGTTTCTATAGGCGTCACCTGCACTCTGAGCTCAATCGCACGATCGACCTGAGTGGACAGCAGATCCCGCAGCGATTCTACCTCTTCTCGGGTCACAAAGCCCTCTGGCGCTGTAAGCTGCAGGTTTATAAACAGCTTCCTGTGGCTGAAGCGCATCCGGACCGACTGAATATTCACTTCATCGGGGGCGGAAATTTGATTGCGGATTGAGGCTTGAATCTGGTTGCGCACGGCCTGTTCAACCAACAGGTTACGCAGCGATATGCTCAGGGGCAGTACGAGAATGGACAGCATCACAGCGCCGGCAAATAGGCCCTGTTTGGCGCGCTCCACTGAGCCATACTGCTGCAGCAGGAAGACAAGGCTGCCGCTGAAGACAATGCCAATGAGGTTAGTGACGAATAGAATGAGAGCCCCGATGCCTACCTGCTCGTTGCCTTGGGCAAAGCCAATGCCCACAACGCTCAGCGGCGGCACCAGGGCAACCGCGATCGCCACCCCAGGCAGGGCATCGGCAATCCGCCGCCGCGAGTTGGCAAACGCCCCCGCAGCGCCCGCGGCGATCGCGACGCCCAGGTCAATTAGGGTAGGGCGAGTGCGGGAAAGAATTTCGGGATTTAGAACCTGAAGCCCAATAACTCTGGCGATTATCCAGGAGATGAGCACCGTCATGGCAATGCCGCAGGCCACCGTCAGCGCAGAGCGGCGGAACAGGCGGCGGTTAGCGACAGCGATCGCGTAGGCCATCGCAATCACCGGCCCCATCAGCGGGGCGACAATCATAGCGCCAATTACTGTAGCGGTGCTGCCAGCCAGCAGGCCAAAGGTTGAGATGGCACAGGAGAGCATTGACAGCACGCAAAAGCTGACGGAGGGAACGGCGGCCCGCCATAGCTCACGGTTAATAGCGGCGATAGGCGTCGGCTTTTCGGTCAGCCAGTGCCATTCACCGCTGCTGTGGTTCCAGTAGTCGTTGATGCGCTTGAGCGTCCTCAGCGTTTTCCACCGAAAGCTTATCCGAATAGATGACCAGCGTTGAGAATAATTTTTAGCCAAGGAGCGCAGCGCCTCAACGTAAAGACAGCTATATCCTAGCGGCGAAGTTCGTGGCTGTAATCATACCTTCTCAAGATTTCCTAGACGGCTGCGCCTATGCTCGCGTCGGTAATCTTTTACTCTAATGTTGAGGTATCCCCCTGATGAGTTACGCCGTGAAGATCCCCGACGAACCCGATGTCCCCACCCAGATCAACGTTGTGCCGATGATTGACGTCATCTTTGCCGTGTTAGCGTTTTTGATTGTGTCGAGCCTATTTCTCACGCGACCAGAGGGGCTACCCGTCGATCTGCCGGAGGCGAGCACCGCCGAACCCACTCTAGAGAACCCGCTGGTGGTCACCATAGACGAGTCAGGAGCGATCGCCCTAAATCAGTCGCCGACATCCCTCAAAACCCTAGCGGCGGCGGTGGAGGTGCTGGCGGCCCAAAAGTCGGCTGAAGCGGGCCGCGCTGCCCCAGTGCTGTTAGTGCTCAACGCGGACGAACGGGTGAGCCACGGCGCGGTGATTGCGGTTATGGACGAACTGCGCCAGGTCGAGGAAGTTCAGCTTGGCATCGCCACCCAGCAGCCCCAGCCGGAGAATTGAGCCGGCCTAGTGAGCGAAATCAGCGCCTCAAGACTGCAGAGACCCAAACCTAAAGCAAAATTCTAAAGTAAATTAATTGACCTGCGAGCCCTCAGCAGGCGGCTTCACCACCGTACTCAGCTCCGTCAAAACGCGCTGCGCCACTTCCTGGGGCCGCTCATCGACTTGCGTATTCAGGGTTAGGTCGGCCTGGGCGTAGAGGTGGTGACGCTCCGCCAAAAGATCTTCCAAGACCTGGCGCGGATTCTCGCGCTGCAGCAGCGGACGGGTCGTGTCTCGGCTGAGGCGTCGATAGAGGGTGTCAACCGAGGCACTAAGCCAAACCACAGCGCCGTAGTGCAGATAGCTCCAGTTTGTCCGCGAGAGCACGATGCCGCCGCCTGTCGCCACAACAAGGCGCTGATGGGCACAGAGCTGGCTGAGCACCTGGGTCTCAACTTGACGAAAGTCGGCTTCCCCTGAATCTGCAAAGATTCGCGCCACCGATTTACCTGCCGCCTGTTCGACTACCTGATCGGTGTCGAAGAATTGGTAACCGAGCAGATGGGCCAGATGGCGACCCACCGTGGTCTTTCCGGCTCCCATCATGCCCACAAGGTAGATGTTGATGCCGCTGAGCTGGGCTTTGATTTGTTCTGCTTGGGGATTTGACATCACTGTTTTTGATTCCAATTTTTTAAAGGCGCTGCTGATTTAGGGTTTGCATTTTGTAAGGACATGGCACTGCCATGCTCCTATCGCCTGACTGGAAGCTCAACCAGCTCGTGGATATTGCCCCGCACATCGCCCCCAGACTCAAACTTTTGGTCTTGGGGATGAACGTACATCGGCATGCCCTGCACGGGCGACATAACAATCACGCCGGACTGGTCAATTAGGCTCTGGGGCACCAGCTGCAGGCGGTAGCGCTGCAGCAGCATCGCCAGCACCAGCTTGATCTCCATAATCGCAAAGCCCGCACCGATGCACAGCCGGGGTCCGGCGCTGAAGGGGTTGTATTCGTAAGGCGTGGGGGAGAGGGTTTCCCAGCGCGCCGGGTCGAAGCGGCGGGGCTGGGGGTAAAGGTCCGGCATCTGGTGGGTTTGGGTAATGCTGACGAACACCTCCGTCCCGGCGGGCAGCTCATGCCCCTGCATTTCTACCGGCTGGGACGTAATCCGGCCGTTCCAGGGCACCGGCGAGAGCACCCTCAGGCTCTCTTTCACCACCCGGTCCAGCAGGGGCAGCTGCGCCAGCTGCGCTAGGGTTGGCGGCCCATTGAGCGCCGCTAGCTCGTCCACCAAGTCGGCGGCGATCGCTGGGTGCTGGGACAGCAGAAACAGCGTCCAGGTGAGGGCGTTGGCGCTGGTCTCGTGGCCCGCCACAAAAATTACGTTGGCGTGGCCCATCAGCTCCGCTTCGGTCAGCCCCTCATCGCTCTCCTCGTAGCGAGCCTGAAGCAGCATGGCCAGCACGTCGTAGCCCGGGTCTGCCTGGGCCTGCTTATGGGCAATGAGCTCCCGCAGGCGATCGTCGAGCTGGTTGAGTCGGGTCAAAAACTGGCGGTAGGGCAGCCCCGGCAAGTCCAGCGGCAGCAGGGACACCCAGGGGTTGCCCATGGTGCGAAGAATGGCCTGAATTAGGGGACCTGTCGAGTCGTTGGCGCTGCCGGTGCTGCCGCCAGTGCTGCCGCCAGGGGCCTCCTCCTCCCCAAAAAATGCCTTGGCCGCCACCTGCATAGTCAGACTGCGCATTATGGCAGACATGTCGTACTGCTGGCCCACCTGGAGGCGGTCTAGCGCCGCCTGGGTGAAGGCAACAATGTCGTCGCGGTGGGTGGCAATTTGCCGCTTGTGGAAGGCGGGCATCATCAGCTGACGGTGCTGCTGGTGGCGATCGCCGTTCACCCCAAACAGCCCCACGCCGAAGTGGTTCAGCGCCTCAGCCCGCTCAGAGCCGCCCCGCCGCCGGTACGTCCGCCCTGAGAGCGGATGCTTGAGAAAAACCTGGTTTTCGTTGGCCACCTGCCTGACGTTCTCGGGGCCATAGACGAGCACCGTGCCCGGGCAGCCTGGGTCTGAGGCGTAGAGGTTTGGCCCGCCTTGCCGCAGACGGACCACCGACCCGTAGGCCTCAAACAGCTCGCGGGCGTACCCTACTGAATTGTCGCCAAAGCGCAATATACTGCGCCAGCGGGCGACGAGTCCGGAGGGCGGGCCGGGGAGGGCGGTCAGGGTAGAAGCTGCCATAGGGGTAAGGGGGGCTAAAGTTCAAGACTGAGCATTACAGCCCGGCGCCCAGAAACCTGCGGGCCATCATCAGACAAGCGATGGATTTTGCGTCTACGGGCGCGCCATCTTGAATGGCGTCCTCCAGCGCTTGGGGAGTCATGAGCACTACCTCAATATCTTCGTCTGCGTCACCAGCAGGCGGTGCCGCCAGCTTTTCTAGATCTTGGGCTAAAAAGGCGTAGATAATTTCGTCGGAGTAGCCCGGCGCGAGAAAAAACTGCCCCAAGTTTTGCCACCGATGGGCGCGGTACCCGGTCTCTTCTTCGATTTCCCGCTTTACCGTAGCGGCAGGCGTTTCGTCTATTTCCACAGTCCCCGCTGGAAACTCCAGCAGCCGTCCCTGGACGGCAAAGCGATATTGACGCACCAGCACCAGCTGCCCCTCGGCGGTGATCGGTACGGCCACGGCTCCGCCGGGATGGCGAATGCATTCCCACTCACCTTCGACGCCGTTGGGGAGCCGCAGGCGATTGACTTCGTAGCCAAATCGCCCCTTATAGGAGAGGCGGTTTTGCAGCAGGGTTGGCGGTTCTTGTCCAGGGGTCATAGATGAGGCGATCGCTGAGCGGCTTTTCTTATTGAATCATGCGCGGGCTGCCCAACGGCGCGTAATAGAAAGGCGATCGCCCCCCTTCACCTTCTCAGCCATGGCCAAAGCGCTACCTTATTCGCCCTAACTCAAAATTGAAGCCTGCTGTATTCCCCCGAACGCCCAAATCCCGCAGCAAAACCACGATCGCCTTCCCCGACACTGGCTCGACCCAGTCCGGCGCAATCTCCGCCAGCGGCACCAGCACAAAAACCCGCTCCGTCATCCGGGGGTGGGGCACCTCTAGCCCAGGGCGATGTATTACCCGGTCATCAAACAGCAGTAAATCTAAATCTAAAGTGCGGGGACCCCAGCGCTCTCGCCGCTCTCGCCCAAAATCTTGCTCGATCGCCAACAGGCTTTGCAGCAGCGCTGGCGCAGGCAGCGTAGTTTTGATCACCACGCACATATTCAGGTAGTCCGGCTGCGGTGGGCCGACGGCGGCAGTCTGGTAGACGCCGGAGCAGCGGGAAACCACGATCGCCCCATGCCCTGCCAAAGCCTCCACCGCGCCGCGTAGGATCGTTTGAGAGTCCCCTAAATTGCTGCCCAGGGCGATCGCCGCCCGGTGCACCCCACCCTCAGCCCCGCTGCGCTCCTGCGTATCCAGTTCCCGTGCGTCCAACTCCCGTGCGTCCAACTCCCGCGCTACCAAGTGGGGTCCACCGCAATATTTACCGTCAGCTGCGATCGCCCCGCCGGCACCGCAGAAATGCAGGAGCAAATCACGTCGCCATCGTCTAGCTCCACTTCACAGGCGTGGCAGGAGCCCATCAGGCAGCCGGTAGGAATAGAGACGCCAGCGCGCTCAGCCACCTGCAGGAAGGGCTCCCCCGCCGCCGCGGCTACAGTAACATCGTCAGGTAAAAAGTGAATCGTGACGGTCATATCGAAAAGGCTAGGAAACTTTAGACTGCGGGAGCTCCATCGCTTAACCAAGCCTTTGATTTGAAGCCTGGTATTCTGGAGGCAATCGGGCAACAGCGGGTAACTCTATGGTAGCGCTAGCCCATGGCCTCCAGCTTTTTGAGCAGCGGAGTGAGGTTGAGGTGTGCATCTACGCTATTGGCTATGTTGTCCAGCATCACCTCCCGCTGCTCCCGGTAGTTGGGGATGCCCGTTGGCAGAGAGCTCAGGCCCCGCTGCTTTCTCAGGCGGTTGAGCCAGGTGCGCCGCCAGGGACCATTGTCAAAGATACCGTGCAGGTAGGTGCCCCAGATTGCCTGGGTGTCATCGACAATGCCCAGATTAGCGTCGTCAAACACCGTGTTGAAGGTCGACTCACTCTCGCCATCCGATTCAGCCCGAATCACCTGACTGCGCCCGTGGCGAATCTCGTACCCGGCCACAGGAAGACCGGTTTGGGGATAGCGGGAGGTGACCAGCCGCTGCCGGGCGATCTTTTGCCCCGTGATCACGGTTTTGAGCGGCACGAGGTCGAGGCCCCGGAAGCGCCCCTCGTGGCCCTCGACCCCTTCCGGGTCCGCCAGCATGCGCCCCATAATTTGAAAGCCGCCGCAGATACCTAGGACAGTTCCCCCCGCCATTGCGTAATCCTGAATAGCCTCGGCCATACCGGTGCGCTGTAGGGCAATCAGGTCGGCAATAGAGGTTTTAGAGCCGGGGATGATCAGCGCGTCGGGGTAGCCCAGCGATTCTTTGAGGCCGATATAGCGCACGTGAACCGACGGCTCGGCGTCCAGCGGGTCGAAGTCGGTGAAGTTAGAAATGCGCGGCAGGCGAATCACGCCGACGGTAAGGTCCTGGCCCCGGCTCGCGGTCCTGCCGTCGAGGGACAAAGAGTCTTCGGCGGGGAAGGCTTGATCCATCCAGGGGATGACCCCCAGAACCGGGATACCGGTGCGCTCTTCTAGCCATTTAATGCCGGGATCAAGGAGCGATCGCTGGCCGCGAAACTTATTGATCACCACGCCGCAGATGAGGGCCCGCTCCTCCGGCTCCAGAAGATCTAGGGTGCCGACCACGTGGGCAAAGGCCCCACCCCGGTCGATATCCACCACCAAAACCGTGGGGGCGTTCAGGTGCTTGGCGACCCGCATATTCGCCAAATCGCGATGCTTCAGGTTGATTTCCGCTGGGCTGCCGGCTCCCTCACACACCAGCACATCGAATTCATCGCCGAGTCGCTTTATTGATTCTTCCACCGCCTGCCAAGCTGGTTCTAGAAAGCGATCGTAATACTCGACCGCATTGACGGTGGCAACGGGGCGTCCCTTAATAATCACCTGTGACGTCTGGTCGCCCTGGGGCTTCAGCAGGATGGGGTTCATGTCGATGCGGGGCGTGATCCCAGCGGCCCAGGCCTGCACCGCCTGCGCATGGCCAATTTCGCCCCCCGCCGGGGCGACGTAGGCGTTGAGCGCCATGTTCTGAGCCTTGAAGGGAGAGATCTTCCACCCTTTGCGGTGCAGGATGCGGCAAAGCGCCGTCGTCACAAAAGATTTACCCGCGTGAGAGGTCGTCCCTACAACCATGATGGCTTTCATCCAAGTCCTCCGAGAATATATTGCCGCTGGGATAGAGTTTGGTGCTGCCCTGGCTGTAGAGCTCAAGGCAGCGCCGCGTGAGAGGTGTCGCTGGGACAGTTTTGATAGTCCTGGGTCCAGCCTTGCGATCGCTATGGGAATGCGCTACGGCACTGGCCGCGGCACTAAACATCGCATTAAAAGAGCCAACCGGGTTTTCGGACCCATCGGTTAACACTATTCAAGAGGTAGTCCAGCCAATACGGAAAATTATTGTATTTCTCGCCGTAATTCCATTGCTCGATGAGCTGACGGCCTAGGGGCGTGAGGCGAAAGCTGTCGGTGAGGCCTTGACCATCTACCTCGCGCCGCAGTAGGCCGGTTTGAATCAGCCACATGAGCTCATTTTCAACGTTGAGTTCAGGAAGGGGACGCCTCACGTAGCGATTGTGGACGCCGAGCTGCCCAACAATCTCCCTCAGGGCGACGCTTTGCCACTGCATGACCTCAAACAGCCGCCGGTAGAACGGGGAGCAGCGCGCGGCCCGCTCCGCTCGCCGGAGGACGCGAGGGGCATAGTAAATTGATCGAGACTGCGGTCGGTGGGCGGTCATGGCAGTTGGCAGCGGCGACGGTTTAACCGAATGTATGCTTAATTTTATGAGCTTTACGCCGATCGTCACCAGTCTAACGAGTCAGTATCAGCTATGGCTATGAGGTATTGCTTCGACCCTGCCTGCTCAGACCCCAATGCCCGAAGCGCCAATGCCCAAAGCGCTAATGCCCAAAGCACCAGCGCCCAGTTTTGCGCCCACTGCGGAATGCAGCTGCAGCTGGCCGATCGCTACCAGGCCACCGCCCGCGTTGGTCACAGGCAATTTAGCCAGACGTTCATCGCTACAGACGCTCAGGTCCAAAGCCGCTGCGTAATTCGTCAAGCTCCCGTCTCTCCCCTAGACCGAGCGCCGCTTCCAGTGGAGTTCCTGAGGCGTAGCTGCGCCGCCTTAGGACAGTCTCAGCACCCTCAGATGGCACCGCTGCTGGCCTGGTTTAGCCAGCAGGGACAGTAATACTGGGTGTTTCCTCACGTTGAGGGGCCGACGCTAGAAGACCAAGGTATGGGGCTGAATGAAGCGGGCGTCATACAGCTGCCGATCAACCTGCTGCCTATCCTGCAGGCTCTTCACGAGGCGGGGCTGCACCACGGAGCCGTCAAGCCCGCTGATGTGGCGCTGGCCTCATTTCCCTCAGCTGAGGGGCAAATATCCCGGCCTTATGTGGTCTGTCGCCTTTACTCAGACGTCATCGCCTGTCCTAATTTAAGTAAGCGGCAGCTGGGACAGGTTAAGCGGCAGCTGGAACGGGACTGTTAAGATTTGGTGCTCAGCGGCTGCGCTGCAGTAGCTATTCTCGTACCGTTAGAGAGCGGTATATCTGCGTTACGCCAGTCAAGCGCAGCCCTAGTGGGCATCAGACGCAGCTGGCGAATGTGCTCGTGCGCGATTCTTGTGCGCCAGCGAATTTGTGCGCCCGTCGCTACGATACGCCGTCCGCCTGTCTGTAAACATATGTGACAGAAATGACGTCAAGACGGCATGCTGTCTTGACAGCACCTCGTCCTCCCCCTATTCTGTCAAACATACCCGGGTATTTGAATATGTCTAATCAATATATGAAGGATAAGCAGAAGGTCACGCTATACATCCCTCCAGAGCTGCATCGCCAACTAAAGATTCAGTCTGCCGTGGATTCTGAGGCTATGTCTGCGATCGCCGAGCGAGCGCTAACGTCGTACCTCGAAAGCGCTGAGGACTGTGGTCACGGCCACGCGTATCAAATTCACAGCTGCCCCAAGTGCAGCGCTGACTTCGTGATTCGAAATGGAGAGGTGAGGGCGATCGCCAGCCAGCCGAGCTCTCCTGACGCGGTTAGCTCCCAGGTTATCGAAGATCAGGTTATTAAAGAAGCGGGTGATGCCGCTGAGAGCGCTGAGGACGATAATTACTTGCCCAATCAGGCGCGCGACCCTGAAGAACTTGTACCCTGCTAGCGCACCGTTCCGATAGGGTCACCGTCTCTTCGATTAAAGCTTTTCGACGAAAGCAGCTTGACCCCATCTCCCGACAGCCCAGCGCCCGAGCCCCGTCAATCTTCTCTGTCACAACGTTAGGACTGATCATGAAAGAAGAGCTCAACATACTCATTCAAGCTCAATACCCTTTGATCTACCTCGTGACGTCAGAGGAGGAGCGGGCGGTTAACACGCTTGCTCAGCTTAAGCCGGGCCGCAAGCTGTTTGTATGGACCGTAACCCGCGGCGTCATCGAGCACGATGCCTCCCGAGGCGCATCTCAGCCCAGCCACAATACGGTTTCTCCCGAGGCCGCAATCGAGTGGACGGTGCGACAAAAGGAGGCTGGGATCTACGTCTTTAAGGATATTCACCCCTTCCTCGACTCTCCTGCGGTGACGCGCTGGCTGCGGGACGCGATCAGCAGCTTTAAGGGTACTCAGAAAACTATCATTCTCATGTCGCCTGTTCAGCAGGTCCCCATCGAGCTAGAGAAAGAAGTCGTTGTACTCGACTTTCCCCTCCCCACCCTGTCTGAGCTCAATCAGGTGCTCTCCAATCAGCTTGACCAGGTTAAAACCCGTCGTATTTCTACCGAAGCGCGGGAGAAGCTCCTCAAAGCGGCTCTGGGCCTGACCCGCGATGAAGCCGAAAAAGTCTACCGCAAGGCCCAGGTCACTGCGGGGCGGCTCACGGATGAGGAGGTTGACGTTGTTTTATCAGAGAAAAAGCAGCTCATTCGGCGCAACGGCATCCTTGACTACATCGAGGAGGACGAGACTATCAACTCCGTTGGCGGCTTAGCTGAGCTTAAGCGCTGGCTCCAGCAGCGCTCGGACGCCTTCACCGAGAAAGCCCGTGAGTACGGTTTGCCCCAGCCGAAAGGCATGCTTATTTTGGGCGTACCGGGATGTGGAAAGTCTCTGATCGCCAAGACTACCTCCCGGCTGTGGGGCCTGCCGCTGCTGCGCCTAGACATGGGCCGGGTCTACGACGGCTCTACGGTTGGCCGCTCCGAAGCCAACCTGCGCAGCGCCCTCAAGACAGCCGAATCGATTTCCCCCGTAATTCTGTTTATCGACGAGATTGACAAAGCCTTCGGGGGGTCTTCAGGGTCCGCTGACTCCGATGGCGGGACGTCAAGCCGAATCTTTGGCTCATTCCTCACCTGGATGCAGGAAAAAACGTCCCCTGTGTTTGTTATGGCCACCGCTAACCGAGTCGAGCGGCTGCCCAGCGAGTTTCTGCGCAAGGGACGCTTTGACGAAATTTTCTTCGTTGATTTACCCAATGCCGAAGAGCGGGAAGAGATATTCAATATCCACCTCTCCAAGCGGCGTCGGGACATCGGTCGCTTCGATCTAGCTCAGCTCGCCAACGTCTGCGATGGCTTCTCAGGAGCAGAAATTGAGCAAGCGCTGATCGCCGCAATGTACGATGCGTTCGCCCAAGACCGCGAGTTTACTCAGCTCGACATTATTGCGGCCATCAAGGCGACATTACCCCTTTCTAGAACCATGAGCGAGCAGGTAACGGCCCTAAGAGATTGGGCTAGGCAGCGCGCGCGTCCTGCTGCTGCATCGGTCGCTGAGTATCAGCGGCTAGAGTTCTAACAAGCTTTCTTCTGCACTCCCGGCGGGGCGCAGAGGATGGGCTAGCATCGCTAGCAGCAAAAACAACCGCTAATCCGCCTTTAGGCAATTACGGTTTATCTCTGTCAAACGTTGTTTCTCTCTTTATTTCCGTAGGAGGAAATACTAATGTCTCACTTTAGCACACTACGCACCAAGATTACTGACGCTGTCATTCTGAAGTCTTCCTTGGCTGATCTAGGCATCACGGTTAAGGCAAACGCTGATGTACGCGGCTACAACAGCCAGCGCGTCCGGGCCGACATCGTTGCTGTTCTAGACGGTGAGTACGATTTGGGCTGGTCCCTCAACAGCGATGGGTCCTTCGATCTCATTGCTGACCTTTGGGGCGTCGCCAAGAAGCACAATCAGACTGAGCTTATCAACTCCATCAACCAGAAGTACGCCGTCAACAAGACGCTGGCCGAGGTCAAGCGTCCTGGGCTACAAGGCGCAAACGTCAAGCTGGTTATGCAGAAGTAAGCATCTCCCTAAGCGTTCCCAGATTTCGGGTTGGCCGTTTGGTCAGCCCGTTTTTTTGTCCTCAGGGCGATCGCCATTGCTTCCCAAAATGGCTGAGTTCCTTTACTCTGTACCATAGGATCGCTACTGTAGAATCGCTCTATGGCGACCCCAATCATCCACACTCGGTGTTGATTGCCCTCAACCGCGCTAGGGCGCGCTAGGGTATTAGTCGTCCACCTATACGCCGTATATATTTCATGCAGACTGAAGCATTCAGCGAACTTTTTCCACTGTTTGGTTCTGCCAGCCCAGAAACGCTCGAGTGGTTGCTCTCCATCGCTGTCGAGCACGACTATCCCGCTGACCGCGCCGTTCTTATGGAAGATGCCTGGGGCAACGCCGTATATTTTATTGAGTCTGGGTGGCTCAAGGTTCGCCGTCATGCCGGAGACGAGGTCGCGGCTTTAGCTATTTTAGGCCGGGGCGATTTTTTTGGTGAGATGGCTATTTTAGACGAATCTCCCCGGTCAACTGACGTCATCGCCCTATCTGCGGTCAAGTTGCTGAGCGTCTCCGCCCAGCGATTCATCCAAACCCTCTTCAAAGATTCACAGCTCCATCATCGCCTGCTGCAGCTGATGGTGAAGCGTCTTCGGCAAACCAACGCCAGATTTCAGCTCCGCCACCAGCCCCCGGCCATCAAGCTGGCCAGCACGCTGATTCAGCTTGCGGAGCAGTATGGGCACCCCACAGAGAACGGCGCCAAGATGTTCAACGTCCCGCCCAAGGATTTGGCAGACGTCACCGATATCACCCCAGAGGACGCCCAGAAAGTTTTAGAGAAGCTGAGCAGCAAGGGATGGATCAACGTGGTTCCGGAGGAGCAGGCGATCTATCTGACCAACAGCAAGCAGCTGGCTCACCTAGCGGGCCAGCTTTAGCGATCGCGCTGGCGGTAAAGAAGTGTTGCTCATTTCCAAACACATACTTAAGGCCGGTACAGGCCCGTACCCGTCGTGGTACCGTACAGTCAAATTAGATGGCCTTTAGCTGAGGAGAACGGCATGGTCCAGCAAACTCCACCACCACCGCCTTCCATTACGCCACGTCAGATGAATCTGCTGCGGATTGTCGCCTACATGGCTTGGTCCGATGGCGGTCTGGCCGAGGAGGAAGCCGGCGTTATGCTCAGCCGGTTCAGCGGCGTTTTCGCCAAGGACGAGGCGCAAGCGGCGGACCTGCAGAGAGAGCTGCGCGCCTACCTGATGCAGAAAATCCCTTTGGAAGAGCTAGTCCCTAAGCTACAAACCCACGAGGAGCGGAAGTTTGTTCTGCGGCTTGGCTATGAGGTGATTCGCGCCAATACGCGATCGCCCGGAGAGGCCGCCATCAACGACGATGAGGCTGCCGCCTACAACACCCTAAAGGATTTAATCAGCCTGCCCGAGGAAGAGGTCCAGCAAATTCAGGCTGAGGTAGAGGCTGAGGGGCACCAGCCCGACGAGATGGTTGGCACGCTGACCCAGGAGCTGCGCAACTTCGCGGGCAGCTAGCACGCGATCGCGACTTTTATTGAGGAGGCCTAGCTCATTTCTAACATGCGCTGGATGGGGCGATAGGCGGCCGCGCGAACGGTCTCCGGTAGGGCGATTTCTGGAGACTTGGCTTTCATGGCCCAGTACAGCTTTTCTAGGGTATTAAGCCGCATGTGGGGACACTCGTTGCAGGCGCAGTTGCCCTGGGCAGGAGCCGGAATAAAGCGCTTGCTGGGGGCCTGCTTGCTCATTTGGTGAATGATGCCGGGCTCGGTCGCCACGATAAACGTGGTCGAGGCGCTGCTCTGAACATAGTTGAGCAGCGCCGTGGTTGAGCCAATATAGCTCGCGTGGCGCAGTACGGCGGCTTCGCACTCGGGATGGGCAATCACCTCTGCTTGGGGATGCTCGACCTGAAGCTGGACGATGCGCTTTTCAGAAAAGGTTTCATGGACAATGCAGCTGCCCTCCCAAAGCAAGAGATCTCGCCCGGTTTGGGCGGCAACGTAGCGGCCTAGGTTGCGATCCGGGGCAAAGATGATCGGCTGCGTTTCGGGAATCTGCTCAATAATTTTGACGGCGTTAGAGCTGGTGCAAATGATGTCGCTCATGGCCTTGATCTCGGCCGTGCAGTTTATGTAAGACACCACTAAATGCTCAGGATGCGCCGCCTTGAACTGAGCGAACTGATCTGGGGGACAGCTGTCGGCTAGCGAGCAGCCGGCTTCTATGTCTGGCAGCAGGACGAGCTTGTCTGGATTGAGAATTTTGGCGGTCTCGGCCATGAAGTGAACCCCCGCAAACACAATCACTTCGGCATCTGTGGCGGCGGCCTGACGAGACAGCCCCAAAGAGTCGCCAATATAGTCGGCGGCGTCTTGAATGTCGCCCTCTTGGTAATAGTGGGCTAGAACGACAGCGTTGAGCTCACGCTTGAGGTCGGCGATTGCAGCAAACAGGTCGAGGGGCAGCGGGGCAGCGGGGCGTGGGGCAGTAGTAAACACGGCGTTAACCTATAGCCATTGCGGATAGTGGAATATTGTTTTTGGATTATAGTAGTTTTTACTAAAACTGGCAGCGGCGGCCCTGCTCTAGAGGCCTAAACCTGCCGGCGGATGGCGTCCCTTAGAGCTAAAAAAGGGGACGCAGCCACCGCTACCTCCCCTATACGTCGAATCGATCTGCAGGAATCAGACCCTAGCCACTCGTGCGTCGGATATGGTCCATTACCTGTTGCTTACGTTCTGGGTTAGAAGAGTTGGGCGATCGCTTAATAAAATCCCCCGTGCTGCGAGCTAGATGCTCCATAATGCGCTTTTTACGGTCGTCTGCGGTTGCCATAGAAGTCGTTAAACGGGTTTAAGGGTCGAGCTTAAGGACAGGCGTTGAGTCAGGAAATCGATCTCTTCAGTGCCTTGACCAATTGTATCGCTAACTTTACATAAATCATATCTATCGCCTGGGACAGCGCGTTTACGACAACTATGACAGGGGTCATAGGCCTCTGCGGCATCAATCACGCATGATGAGCGCAGCCAACGCCCACTCGGATGCAATTGCCCTCGATGGTGTCCCCTCACTCGGAGTACCCTACCGTTTGTATCCCCTCGCTCGGAGTACCCTGCCGTTGTCGCCAGCGGATCGCTTCAGACTCACTAGATTATCGGCCTCTATTTTGGTCATTGCTCGACATTGGTCTACGGTAGAGCGGTTGACAGGTCACCTCAGCCAAAACAGCTATGAGGTCTCAGGATCGACTGATATCGACCAGGCTGTGCAGCAGCTCAAGCACCAGCACATCGATATTGCTCTGCTCGACTGGGCCGATACCCATGAGCGCGTCATTTCGCTGTGCGAGCAGCTTAGGCTAGTCAGCGATGAAGTTTATGTGGTTGCGGTAATTCAGCAGGCTGAGGCGGCCTACCGCATCAGCGCTCTGGACGCGGGCGCCGACGATTGTTTATCTCGGCCTTTAAATCTGCAGGAGCTAGATGCCAGACTCAGGGCCTACTGCCGCCGCATTGGAACAGTGGGCCGTGAAATTTACCAGTTTGCCGATCTAATGCTCAATCCTCGAACGCGCGAGGTATATCGCGGGCAGTACTCTGTCACGCTGACCGCAAAAGAATTTGATCTGCTCAAATATTTGATGCGCCATCCCCAGCAGGTGATGACGCGCCATCAGATCTTAGAGCACGTATGGGGCTACGATTTTGCGGGAGACTCGAACATCATCGAGGTCTACATTCGCTATTTACGACTGAAGCTTGAGGTCCACAACCCGAGACGCCTGATTCACACAGTGCGCTACGTCGGCTATGTCTTGCGAGAGCCCAGCCAGCCTAGCCCGCCACACAAGGCTGTTTAGAGCAGCGTAATTTGCCGTCTGTCGCGGCGAATGAGGCCGTCCGCTTCTAAGCGGGCTAGGGTGCGGTAGAACGCCTCCGGGCTAATATCGAGCTCCTCAGCCACGGCCTTGAGCGGCTTATTTAGCGCAACGGTTCGGCAATCGCATGAGAGATCTGCCGTCCGCTCTCGGAAATACTCTAGGGTGCGCTCTCGGACGGATTGAATCATCAGCAGCGTCAGGCGCTTTTTCAGCATTAGCAGCAGCAGATGACCCTGCTGAAGAAATGCTCTTGCCAAACTGGCGTCCTCGGACACCCACGATAAAATTTGGGAATTGGGATAAACAATCACAGAGCTATCCACCTCTGCGGAGGCCTCGCACTGATGCGTATCGAGGTAGATGTCCGTCTCTCCGAACAGTTCGCCCGGCGTTACCGTGCGGAACGTAATCACTTTACCGTCCGCCGTATGCCGAGTGAGCTTAATGCGCCCCGATCTTAGATGATAAGTTGCTGCAGCGCGATCGCCATACTGATAGATGGTTTCCCCTTTAGCAATCTGCCGCACGCTGCGAACTGGGGGCACTGCCGCAGATTCTTGACTTCGAAAGGCGCTTTCGATCACGTTACTTAGATCGAGCTGAATGGACAGCGAATAGCCCATCTCTCCTCCTGATAATTGCTGAACGTTGCCGTCAACCGGCATAATTCATCTTTAAATATCGCCGTGAGCTAGACGTGACGCCGCTATGAGAAGGCATTAAGAAGTGCGTTAATGAAAATGAGAGCGTCAAATGCGATCAAGCCCTAGGCTCTCGCAGCGCTTATGGTCACTTGAGACCGCTTATGGCCCTAATCGACCTCGTCTAAATGCTCCGACACGTCCCGATACAGGTTGAGGATGTGGTGGTCCTTGAGGCAGTAAACGACGTTTCGCCCCTGCTTTCGATAACTCACCAGCCGCGCTACGCGCAGGATGCGCAGCTGATGCGATACCGCCGACTCGCTCATCGCCACCGCTTCAGCGAGATCTTTGACCCGCATTTCTACTCCCGCAAGCGCCGATAAAATCCGCCAGCGGCCCGGGTCCCCTAAGACGCTGAAAAATTCTGCCATCCGCTGCGCTTTCTCGATGCTCATCACTTCCTGCATGACAACCCCAGCGTCCACCCCGCCGTCTAATGCGGCGTCGGCTCGTGGGTCATCAACTGATGCAGAGTTGGGCATGATATCAGAGTGAGTCGGCTAAACTGCGCTTGAGTCGGGCGATCGCGTCAGTCTATTGTATCTGAGCCATCTCGAGCGCTATGATCAATTAGCGCTACATGGCATGTTGAGCCCGTTATGATCATCCTAGACCCCGACTTTCCTCACGTTGTCTGGTCGTTTAGCTATCGAGGCTGGCAGCTCGAAATCGACCAGAGCGAGGAGGACGGATTTGTGTTTTATTCCGTCTGGGCCAACTATATCGACGGCAGCGCTGTAGCGGTGCCCTTCGCCCCCAGCCGCCAAGCCGCAATTCAGCGCGGTAAGGCATATGTCGACGCTCGCTTTCGGGCCCTCAAGGATACGAAGTAGCGCCGCCCTAAAATAGCGCCAGAGAAATAGCGCCAAAAATTTAGGCTGAGCCTAACCTGCTGCAGCGCGATCGCCCCCCTTCGTAGGAAGCTGGCGATCGCACTAGGGGACTATGGGCCCGGGGTCGCTCAAATCTTCCTCGGCTGTAGGGCATAGCAGTAGCGTAAATCGCTTAAATGAGAGCTAGTCTCATTCTTGCCAAGGCGAATCAGCCCTAAAGCTCTGCGCCAGGCTCTAAAAGCCTCGCCAGGGAATCAATCGAACATATGTCCTGCCGATTCCTAAAGCGTATCGGCAAATACAATGAAAAACTATTGCGAATTAGTCTCATTAGCAAATAGAATGCACTTACTCACCCGACTTATCTTCCTGCGACGCCCGGCTGTTGTGCGCGACGAGTTGAGTGAATCGTCCATCACGCCTCAAAGCCAATCATGATGCCCCAACTGTCAATTACAAATGCCGACGCCCTGTGGCTCGGCGTCAGCGCTGGTTTTCAACGACTTGATCGAAAGCTCCTAGCCTGCCTTGCCAGTCAATGCAGCGTGGCCCACTGGGCCTATTCCCAATCTCCCGATGAGCCATGTTCCCTCGCGGGCGCAATCGCCCTAATGAATGACTACATAGAGACATGCAGCCAGCCCTTGCACTTGGTCGGCCACAGCACGGGCGGACTTTTGGGATTGCTCTACGCCCGGCAGTTTCCTCACCGGGTTAAGTCCCTGACGCTG
>JBHJHD010000128.1:0-7886 GCA_050331115.1 Elainellaceae cyanobacterium | reverse complement strand
GCGGTGCAGGCGCAGCAGCAGGACAGCTTCATCCAGCTGCCCTACTTCACCGGCAATCACCAGGAGCGCTTTGCCATTCGTCTGGCCCTTGGGTCGCTCTCCCGCCTCGAGCAGTTTGTGGTCTAGCCCAAAATTTGCCTTGAAAGCAATGAAGGCCGAACGGAGAGGGTGGGATTCGAACCCACGGTACCTTTCGGTACACTCGATTTCAAGTCGAGCGCATTCGACCACTCTGCCACCTCTCCAGATTTTAGCCGGCCTGCCACAGCAAGCGTCCTGATGCGCTAAGACATGCACTAGGACTCTTGCGCGCCGCATTGCCCAGCACCGTCAGGCTTCAAGCCCGAGGCGTTGTCCTAAGCGATGTGGCCAGCGCTCTAGCAGGTCTACTATTCTAATATAGATCCACCCGGATATTTATTGCCCGTACGCCGCCGCTAGAGACGCATCTTTTAAGCATTTTACTGTCTCTACCCTATACCGAGCTTTGTGCTTACTCGCGGTAGGCTAGTTGATAATCTCCATTGATATGAGTCAAGTGACATCTGCCGCCGAAGCCCGCTTAAAGATTGGTCAGGTTGCTCAGGAGTCGGGGCTACCCGTCAAGACCATTCGCTACTACGAAGACATTGGCCTACTGGAGCCCACCGTATCGCGATCGCCTTCGGGCTACCGGCTGTTTGCGCCGCTGGTGCTTAACCGTTTATCCTTTATCAAACGCGCCCAGTCCTTGGGTTTAAGCTTGGACGAAGTGCGGCAGGTTTTGGGGGTGCATGACCAAGGTCAGCTGCCCTGCGGCGACGTGAAAGACTATCTTGTAGAGAAGCTAGCGGTGGTGCGGGCTCAGATCGACGAGCTAACCATGCTGCAGAGTGAGCTACAGGGTCTACTGTCGGGTTGGCAGGAGCAGCCTCCACCGGAGCGGCGGGCGCAGACGATTTGTCCGAATATCCAGCGCTGAAGGATAAGCGCTAACCATTAGGAGACGCGGCGTGAACTGGACTGTACTGAATTGCCTGTTATCTGGAGTCGCATTTAGCGCGGTAGCGCTGTCAGCCCAGGCTCAAACCTGGAGCGACATTGAGGCTGATCCTGAAGCGGTGCTGATCTACCCTGAGTCTACGAGCACCGATTCTACAGTTCTTGGTCCCAGAGGTGCCGAGTCTGTGGGCAGTGAGGCTACGGGTCCCGAGGCCGTGGGCGCTACGGGCACTGAATCTACAGTCATCGCCGAGCCCCAGCCCTATCCTCCAGCTTCACCGCCGCTCCCCGCCGTTGCTCCGCTTCCTATTTTGCCCTATCCAGACGCCGCTGAGGCTTCCCTTACCCTGGTTGGCGCTAGGGCCCTGACGCCCGCGATCGCCGCTGAGGTCGCAGGTCCCCTGCTTCGCGCGCCTCTAACCGGCATAGAACTCGACGGCATCGGCGATCGCCTCGACGGCTGGTATCTTGAAAACGGCTATACCCTATCTCGGGTCGTGGGGCTGATGGCTGACCCAGACGGTGGGCTAACGGTGGAGGTGGAAGAGCCCCTAGTGAGCGAGGTCGTGATCCGGTTTTTAGATGAAACCGGCAGCGGCATTGACGCTGATGGAGAGCCTGTGGAGGGCCGCACCCAAGAAAGATTTGTGCGCCGGGAGCTAGAGACCCAGCCGGGGGAGGTCTTTAACCAGGCTAGCGTTCGGCAGGACCTAGAGCGGCTAGTGAGCCTGGGCGTATTTGAGACGGCGGCGGTAGAGCTCGACGTAGACGAGTCGGGGCCAGAGCCCGCGGTAGACGTCACCTATCGCCTGCAGGAGCAGCTGGCCCGCTCCTTCCGAGTCGGAGGCGGCGTGAGTACGGAGCTGGGGCTATTTGGCTCGCTCAACTTTCGCGACGGCAACTTTCGGGGGCAGGGCGAGTCGGTGCAGCTCGGCGCGCAGATCGGCGGGCGCGGCCTCAACTTTAATACTGGGTTCACTAGCCCCTACCGCGAGAGCCGCCCCAATCGGCTGGGCTATGGCCTAGAGGCGTTCCGCAGCGGTACTCAGTCCCTCACCTTTAGCGACGAGGTGCTGCTGGCCAACGGCGACGAGGCGCGGGAGCGACAGTTTGGCGGCGGGGCGTCGGTGATGCGGCCTCTAGGAAACTGGGACGCAGAGCTAGGCCTGGGCTATACCCGCACCAGCATTCGCGACGACGACGGCGATCGCCTCAATGAAGACGAGCTAGGTAACCAGCTCACCTTCAGCGACTCCGGCGTAGATGACCTATTCACGCTCGGCCTTGGATTAACTCAAGACCGCCGCATTAACCCCAACAACCCCAGCGGCGGCTCGGTGCTTTCCCTACGCACCGAGCAGTCGGTGCCCATCGGCAGCGGCAGCATCTTTATGAACCGGCTACAGGCCGACTATTCTCGCTACCTGCCCGTCAGCCTTCTGGGCTCAGGCCGCATCAGTAACCCTGAGGTATTCGCGTTCAACCTACAGGCGGGAACCATCTTGGGCGATCTGCCCCCCTACGAGGCCTTTGATTTGGGCGGGGCCAACTCGGTGCGGGGCTACGGGCAAGGCGATGTGGGCAGCGGCCGCACCTACGCCCTGGCGTCGGCAGAATATCGCTTTCCGATCTATCGGTTTGTGGGTGGCGTGCTGTTCACTGACCTAGCCACCGACTTTGGCACCGGAGAAGACGTGCCTGGCGACCCTGCTGGGGTGCGGGATAAACCGGGCACTGGCTTGGGCTACGGCGTCGGGCTGCGGTTTGGCTCTCCCATCGGCCTCATCCGCGCCGACTTCGGCCTCAACGACGAGGGAGACACGCGGTTTCACTTTGGCTTTGGCCAAAGATTTTAACAAGCGGCTTCGCCGCTCGCCGCTCGCCTTTAAGGAGCCCTTCCTGATAGATAATGGGGGGAAACCCCCAGATTTATCCGGTATGACTGCTGCACCTGTCCTGTCTTCCACCCTGCTGGTAACCCTGCTCATCCTGATAGGGCTAGTCTTCTTCATCCGCGCCTCCACCAAAGAGCGGCTCGAAACCGCGCGGTTTGCTGCTACCGAGACCCAATCGCCGCGTCAGCTCGTCGACGACCTCGTCACCCACTTCACCCAGAGGGCCTATACCCCCCTGCCCCGAGAAGTTTCCGCCACCCATCCGCGCATTGTCCTATCGGGACAGGTCCAGCCCAGCGTCTTTTTGGCGATATTTCTCATCGCTTTAGCGGCAATTGGGCTGTTGTGCCTAGGGCTAGTGATCAGCCAGCTGTTGCCACAGCTTGGCGATTGGGCGCTGTGCTTGGGTCTGCTCGCGCCCCTGGCTGGGGTATTCTATTGGCGACGGTCGGCGCGAGTGGAAAAGATTATTCTTGACCTGATTCCAAATCAGCCCTCAGTTAACGTGACCGGCCATCGCGATGAGCTGAACGTGCTGCGGCGATCGCTAGCGCTAAAGGAGATCCATTAAATCGGCACTGGGTTAAATCGGCGCTGGGCCGCTGATATGTCTGGGCCATTTTTGACCCGATGTTGACGATTGAGAATTATCAATCAAATATGGCCTAATAGCGCTCTCCACTGCGCTAAGGCCGCTAAGCTTCTAGGGGTGCCCGTGAACCGACCGATCGATCAAGTCATTGCAGACTGGCGTGGCAAGCTGCTTCTAGAAGTCAAGCCCAGCTATCGTCTATGGCGGCGGCGATTTATGCGCAATCGCCTCGTCACCGCGATCGCCCTGGCGGTGGGTATCTATATCACCTTTACGCTGCTGCGCTTCATCGCTACGCCCGAGTCGATTCGCGAGACGCCCCACTGGCTGTGGATGGCGGGCATCGTCCAGTCGCTGCTTCTGTTCTATCTCTGGCTGCTGCATCTGCCTTGGGGGCGGCGGCATCCGGGCCGGATATTCGTCGCTGCGTCGCTCACGGTGACGCTTGTCGAGCAGGTATGGGCCACCCTCAACGGGTTCGCCCATCCTGGCCTGCGCTCCTGGACCCTGGTATTTCTCGTGCAGGCCACCCTGCTTCCCTTTCGATGGCCGCTGCATCTACTTTCCCAGCTCGCCGTGCTGGGCTACTACTACGGCGTCAATACGCTGCTGGGGCTGCCCTTGGCCAACGACACCCTGGAGTGGAATCTCAGGCAGACCCTCTATATTCTTTGGTTTTGCGGGGTGGCGACGCTGTCGGTTTACTTCTACGAACGTCTCCAGTGGCAGCAGTTCACCACCCGTCAGGCCCTCAAACTAGAAAAGAACCGCTCCGAGCAGCTGTTGCTGAATATTTTGCCCCAGGCGATCGCCGAGAAGCTGAAGCGCGACAACGGCACCATCGCCGATAGCTTTGCCGAGGCAACGGTGCTGTTTGCCGATATCGTGGGGTTCACCCAAATGGCGTCAGCCATGCTCCCTCACGATGTGGTCGAGCTGCTTAACCAAATCTTCTCTGCCTTTGACCGGCTTGCCGACAAGCACAGGCTAGAAAAAATCAAAACCATTGGCGATGCCTACATGGTCGTGGGGGGCATCCCCGACATTTCCCAGCGCCATGCGGAGGCGGTCGCCGACATGGCGCTAGACATGCGCCGGGCGATCGTCAGGCTGAGCCAGGAGCAGGGTCGTCCCTTGAGCATTCGCATCGGCATCAACACTGGCCCGGTCGTGGCGGGGGTAATTGGGCGCAAGCGCTTCGTCTACGATCTGTGGGGAGACGCCGTCAACATTGCCAGCCGCATGGAGTCCCATGGGGAGCCCGGCGGCATCCAGGTCACTGAGGCGGTGTGGCTGCGGCTGCGCGATCGCTATCACTTTGAGGCGCGGGGCCTGGTGAACGTCAAGGGCAAAGGCGACATGCTCACCTACTGGCTTAAAGGTCGCCTACAGCCTCAGGACTCCCCTAAATTGGGCTCCCCTGGATTGGACTCCTCCTGAAGCGCTGCCAAGGCTTCTTTAGCCGCCGCCTGCTCCGCCAGCTTTTTAGACGGCCCCCTGCCCTCGCCCCACAGCTTGCCCTGCAGCCACACCTGGGCGACAAACCGCTCAGGATGTCCGTGGATGAGCGCTACCTCTTCTACCCGATAGTCGGGCAGCGTCTGGTGGTGGCCCTGAGTGAGCCCCTGCAGCGCCCCCTTGTAGTTGCGGTGGGCGGGGTCCTGGTGCACATCTTCGGCAAACTCCTGCAGGTGGGGCCAAAGCCAGGGCTGGATTAGGGAAAAGTCTGGGCGGCTGAGGTAGAGGCTGCCCAATAGTGCCTCAAAGGCAGCGGCGGCAATGGTGCCCTGGGCGGGGATATCAGCGGCGGCGCTGGCGTTCATAAGCACGTAGCGCAGCAGCCCGTAGCGATTCGCAATTTGGGCCAAGATGCGATCGCTCATCAGCACGGCGCGAATGGCGGATAGCTCGCCTTCGGGGAGCTGGGGGTAGGCGCTGAACAAGAACGATGCCGTCGTCAGCCGCACCACAGCGTCTCCCACAAACTCTAGCCGCTCGTAGTTGCGCTCAGCGTCAGCGGTGACGTGGGTGAGCGCCTGGTCCACAAGGGGCCACTGAAGGTTGCCGGTGTTGGTGAGCCCAAGCTCAGCGACGAGCGTTTGAAGCGATCGCTGGCGAGGCTCTGAAAGGGAGGACATGGTATTTGTTTTTCCAAGCACGGAGGGGGTGCCATGATGCGCTGGTTTGCCCCCTTCATTCCCCCTACCTACGCCCTGCGGGCAGGCTGCGCCAAAGGGAAGGGGAAGTTAGAGGGGGTGAACCAATCGGTATGACAAAGAATAGAGGGAGGAGGACATAAGCCGGGTTCTGTTCTCCTGACGGAGGGCGGTTATCTATCTGGGACGCACGTTACCGTACGCCTCAAGCGGCTCTCGAACGTGGAACTGGTAAAAGGCCAACCGTAGTTCCATAGGCCTTGCACCCGACCGGGGTTTACCGAGCCAGCACCTCTCGATGCTGCTGGTGCGCTCTTACCGCACCTTTGCACCCTTACCCGCAAAGGCCAAAGACATAATCTATAGCCTTCCGCTGGCGGTATGTTTCTGTGGCACTCTCCTCACGGTCACCCGCACTGGGCGTTACCCAGCAAGTCTGGCCTTTAGGGAGCCCGGACTTTCCTCGGACCTTTCGGTCCGCAACCGCCTCGCCTCCTCTCTCTGTTCTCTAGGATAATCGGTCGGTCGCCGGTTGGGGAATGTCATAATTTGCTGCTGGGGCTGCCCGCCTCCATTGGCGGTGCTGCGGGGCGGCTAGCCATATGACAGAGCCCGCATCCGATCAACCATCTGACCATCAGTCATCCCAAAACCAGTCATTTGCTGTTCCCGCACAATTACTGAGCATTTCCGCAGTGGTCAGTGGGCATACAAACAAAGTGTTCAACCGACCTAAAGCTAAGAATGGTAAGTAAGAGGCCATAAGCAAACGACGCTTTATCTTATGGCCAGTCACTTATTACTTCAGTTTCAGCTTGAGCGGATGGCACAGCAAATGTCCTGATGTATCGGACATTTGCTGTGCCCAGCTGCCTACGACGCCTAGGGCTTTGGGCCAGCCGCATTGTCCTAAGTCACTGGGCTAATGCGATATAGGCCGCTCTAATCAGGGACATCTGCCATGATGCACTATACCTACAACGACTATGCAACATGGCAACTTCGCGCCGCCAGAGGCTCAGCCTTCCTACCCATCTCTTCTTCAGAGACCTAACTTTCTGAGGGTGTCACTCCATCATCCGAGAACCGGACATTCTGCGCAAGACTGGACCTTTCAAAATCGCTCGGCTGTCAGGATAGGTCGCTCAAGTGATAACGATGTAGTGTTGCACAGCTCGATTGTGTCTAGATATCACATGAGGCTGACTCTTACCCAAGGCCTTTGGAGCATACAGAGCATTGGGATGAACGGTATCTATATCGATGGCATATTGACCTCAATTGGCTGGGTAGAGCACGGGACAAAGATACGAATTGGCAAGTCTGGTCCCATGCTGCAGCTTTGGCTATACGAGCCGGAACTACCGACGGAAGCGCCTGATATCGATAGCTCGCATGCAGAATCAGTCTGTATGAGTACGTTTGTCGGTCGTTGATCCGATAGCTGTCGGTAAGTCAGCGAATCTGGGGACGTGATTAGGGATTTTGAAGCTTTAGAGGACCGCATTTCTACTGCGCCGGGTGCGAGGAACCCGAGTTGACGGATGATATTGCGTTGACCCAGCGCGGTGGAGATGCGATTGTTAGCGTGGCGGGGGCTGATGGCTTCGAGCGTCTTACTGTTTTGGAGGACCTTGACGCTGACGCGCTTTCAATTCGGCATTTTGCGCTCTAGCGTCGCAAATTGGGTAGAATAAGCGCGCTCAAACGTAGAATCTTATATTTTATATTTGTAACGCCGTATTGCAGGTGAGAGATTGTATAACAGTACAGGGCATTTCAGTATGCCCTGGGGCACACCTGCGCTGGCCCCTTCCATACACCTGAAAATTGTCGGGGTGTGTTCTCCAAACCAACACATTGAGGGATTCCGCATGAAATCAATCGCTTTCGCATCTATTTTCTCTATAGTCGCTTGCCTGAGCGCTGGGGGGCTGGCTTCAGCACAGACCCCTCCAGAAAATGCGCCCGATGAGTCCCCGGCCGGAGCCAGCCTGCTGATCTCCCCTCGCCTGAGCGTCGGTCACACCACTTCTGGCGCGGGCTTCGACGGCACCACCGAGTTTGGAGGTTTCCTGCCGCTACGGCAGGAAGAAGGCCGCAACATCACCTTTTTTGAGCCCCAGTTCTTGCTGGATAACGACGGTCAGATTGGGGGCAACATCCTCATTGGTCACCGGTCCTACAGTCGTCGGGGCGATCGCATCTGGGGGGGGTACGTCGCTGTAGATAACCGGCAGCCCGAGGAGGAAGACTTCTACC
>JBHJHD010000127.1:0-2961 GCA_050331115.1 Elainellaceae cyanobacterium | reverse complement strand
CCTGCGGGCTGAGCGTCTGCACCGCGACGCGGGTCACCAGCTCCACGTAGAGCTCCCATGCCGCCCTGCGTTCAGTCGGGTCAGCCTCCCAAGCGGCGCCGCCGATACCAAAGGGTAGGTTGATGCTGACGCGCGTGAGCTTAGCAGGGTCAGACTTTGGCATTTAAATATCCCTCCTATTTAGATTGAAACGGATTTTGCACCGCCGACCCGCTTTGGGCGATCGCCTCATCCAGCTGCCCAACCTCATCCGGCGTCAGGCTCCAGCCCATCGCCCCCAGATTATCCTCTGCCTGCTGGGCGCTCTTCGCACCCGGAATCGGCATCGTTCCCTTACAGATACACCAGTTTAAGGCCACCTGCGCCATGGTTTTACCGCGCTGCTGGGCCGTATCCTCCAGCGTCTTAAGCACGGGGCGCACCTTGGGCAGCAGTCGCCGAAACACCAGCCCCCGCAGCCCGCTGGGAAAGGGGCCATCCTCAGAATACTTACCCGTGAGAATTCCCAGGCACAGCGGGCTGTAGGCAATCAAGCGAATGCCCAGCTCGTCGCACACCGTCTTGAGCCCCAGCTCGTCAACGGGATAAGTAGACAGCAGCGAATACTGCACCTGCAGGGTTTTAATCGGCACGCCCCGCTTACTGAGGCGATCGTGGGCCAGCCGCAGGCGCTTAGGGCCAAAGTTGGAGAGGCCGACGCCTTTGACGAGGCCCTGTCCATAAAGATCGGCCAGACCGTCGAGCAGGACGTTTTCCTGCCAAGGGAAATAGTTGGCGGTAGACCAGTGGAGCTGCACCAGGTCTACATGCCCCATGCGCTCGTCAGAGGCCTTGTGGGCGGAGAGGATAGACCCGCGCGTCAGCCGCCAGGGGTAAGGGGCGAGCTTGGTGGCCAGGCAGATTCTCTCGCTATTGGGGCCGCTGTAGGCTTGAGAAAATTGTCCCAACAGGCTTTCGCTACGCCCGTTGAGCCTGCCGGTGCCGTAGGAGTCGCCCGTGTCGAAGAGGGTGATGCCGTGGCCGACGCAAGTATCGAAGACGGCCTGCAGGGACCGATCCATGTCTGGGCTGTAGTCCCATAGGAGACGGTTTCCCCAGGCCCAGGTGCCGCAGCCTATGGTTGGCAGATGGATTGGGGATGGCGTCATGGTGGGTTGCAAGTGGCAGCGCCGCTATGATACCGCGCGTCTCTACACCGCACGTCGATTGCACTGTAACAAACGCTGCACTGTAACAAACGCTGCACTGTGACAAACCTTAAACAGAATCTAAATAATAGCCAAAGCGCCAGCTTGTCTGGCTGGGGGCGATCGCCCTCGGATGCGAAACTCTCCAGACGGCTGCTAGGCGAAGTATCTACCCGTTTACTGATGCCGATAACAGAACGTTACACCTCCGGGGATCACAGGCCGGGTGGGATATCATAACTTAGCTGTGTTTTAGAGCGCGTACCTTGGCAAATCACAGACCTTGAGGGACGAGTGCAAAAATGCTCTAGAATCCACAGCGGGTGTTCAACGTGCAATCTCCCGAGTTTTAGTCTGAGCGTCTAGCAGACCTGGTCTAATCTGTGGCTCGTGGCTTTGGACGCTATTAAATCTGTTGGTAAAAGGAGAGTTCATGAGGATTTCTGTCGTTAAAGAAAACGGCTTTGATGAGCGGCGCGTGGCCTTGACGCCTGACGTCGCTGCAAAACTAGTCAAATCTGGGTTCGAGGTTCATGTTGAGTCGGGCGCAGGTGAGGGAGCCTTCTTTTCAAATGAGGCGTACCAGAGCGCAGGCGCGACCGTGGTGAGCGATACCGGTCAGCTCTGGCGGGAGGCTGAGATTCTGCTGACGGTGTGCAGCACCCAAGCAGGCGATGACAATCAGCCGGGCTGGCGCTGGATGAAGCCAGGGGCTATCCTTGTCGGATTCATGAATCCCCTCGGTGAGCCCGTTCAAATCAAGGAGATGGCTGAGCACGGCATCACGGTTTTTCCCATCGAGATGGTGCCCCGCAGCACCCGCGCCCAGAGCATGGATGCGCTGTCCTCCCAGGCGTCCTTGGCGGGCTACAAAGCCGTTCTGATTGCGGCGGCGTCCCTGCCCAAATTCTTCCCCATGCTCACCACCGCCGCGGGCACCATCCGCCCCGCCAAGATCTTCATCATGGGGGCAGGGGTGGCTGGCCTGCAGGCGATCGCCACCGCACGGCGACTGGGTGCAGTAGTAGAGGGCTACGACATCCGCCCCGAGGTGAAAGAGCAGGTGCAGAGCCTAGGCGCTAAGTTTGTGGAGCTGGTGCTAGACGAAGATACTAACGCTGAAGGCGGCTACGCCAAGGAGCTGTCGGAGCAGGCGAAGCAAAAAGCGCTGGAGCTGGTGGCGGACCACGTGAGTCAGGCGGACGTGGTGATTACCACCGCCCAGGTGCCGGGCCGCAAAGCGCCGCTGCTGGTCACCGAAGAGATGGTGTCGCGCATGAAGCCGGGTTCCATCGTGGTGGACTTAGCCGCCGGACAGGGCGGTAACTGCGCCTGCACCGAGGCCGGGAAAGACGTAGTGGCCCACGGCGTGACCATTATTGGCCCCACCAATCTGCCCGCTTCCATGCCCGTGCACGCCAGCCAAACCTACGCCAAAAACCTGCAGTCGCTCGTGATGCTGCTGGTGAAAGATGAGGCGATCGCCCTTGATTTTGAGGACGACATCGTTAGCGGCACCTGCGCGGCCCACGAGGGTCAAATTCGCAACGCCCGCATCCAGTCGGCCCTCGACAAAGCCGTCGCCGTGTAGGGTGCGTTGATGACGCACCTTTCTTTCCACGCGGTATATTCAATCAACCCCACGCAAAATTTGCATTGTGAAAACGGTGCGTCTTGACGCACCCTACGTAATTTACGTTATTTACCAAAGGAGCATACCTATGGCAGCTGGACTGCTAACCGGACTGGTCGTCTTTGTGCTCGCGTCATTCAT
>JBHJHD010000126.1:0-13491 GCA_050331115.1 Elainellaceae cyanobacterium | reverse complement strand
GCGGTGCAGGCGCAGCAGCAGGACAGCTTCATCCAGCTGCCCTACTTCACCGGCAATCACCAGGAGCGCTTTGCCATTCGTCTGGCCCTTGGGTCGCTCTCCCGCCTCGAGCAGTTTGTGGTCTAGCCCAAAATTTGCCTTAGAAGCAATGAAAAAGGTTGTCTTGAGTTTGGGTCAGGGGAATCTGCTGAGCGGATATGCTACCGTCGCAGCAGAAATCACTGGCGCAAATCAGCAGCATTTGATGCGGTGCGTCGGGAGCTTGCCGCCCTGCCCAGAGCTGGCGACGGCCTATCAGCAGTGGCGCAATCTCTATCGACTGCGGAACGAGAACCAATCCTTACGCATTAGGCTGCTGCAGGATGAAGGCCTTCGGTACTCGGAGCAAGACTTTCACGGCTCAACTCAGCGGGTTGTCGATTCGCTGAATGGCTGGCTGAATTCTCGGGCCTTCAGTCCAATCGACAAAATGCTGCGCGTCGAGCTGAGCCGCACCGACGTCGTTCAGATTATTCTTAGCGTAGAGGATATTTCGCTGCAGTCGCTGCCCTGGCATCTGTGGCAGCTGACGGACGATTATCCCAACGCCGAAGTTGCCGTCAGCCCCCTCAACTGGCGCGATATACCCACATTGGCCGCGACCAAACCCGGCGTCAGGATTTTGTCGGTTTTAGGCGACACAACCGATATCGACGTGGAGAGCGATCGCCGCATCCTTGAGAGCTTGCCTGACGTCGAGCTTTGCATTCTTCAGGAGCCCTCCCGCACGACGTTAACCGATACTCTGTGGCAGCAGTCGGGCTGGGATATCGTCTTCTTCGCCGGGCACAGCCAAACGGATATGGAGCAGGGGCAGATCCATATCAGCCCAGCCGAATCGTTAACCATTCCCCAAATTAAGCACGCCCTGACCCAGGCTATTAAACACGGCCTGAAGCTCGCCATCTTCAACTCCTGCGACGGCATTGGGCTGGCAAAAGCGCTGATGGCGCTCAACATGCCTTACGTGATCGTAATGCGGGAGCCCATTCCCGACCGGGTGGCCCAAGCTTTCCTTAAAGCCCTGCTGAAAGCCTTCGCCCAGGGGATGCCCCTCCACCAGGCGGTGCGCATCGCCCGCCAGCGCCTAGAAGGCTTCGAGCGAGATGTGCCCTGCGCCTCCTGGCTGCCGTCCCTGTGGCAGAACCCAGCGGCAAAGGCGCTCAACTGGTCAGATTTATCCAGCAGGGAAGGCGCAGAGGTCTTGTTGGACCTATCCTTTAAAACCGCTGCTCGTCGATCAGTCGCTCAGCCAGCCCCCCAACCAGCCTTAGAACCAGCGCCCATCCGACCCGCCATGCTGCCTAAGGGCGCTAGGTGGCGACGCAGCTGGCGATCGCCGCTTTGGGGTGGCCTCATGGCCACAGGGCTAGTGATGGGCGTGCGGCTGCTGGGCCTGCTGCAGCCGGTAGAGCTGAGCGCCTATGATCACCTGATGCGTCGCCGCCCCGTGGAAGCCATTGACCCCGATTTGGTCGTGGTCGAAATTACCCAAGAAGACACGAATAAGTATGGCTATCCAATTAGCGACGAAACGCTGGCCGAACTGGCGCAAAAGCTTCAGCAGCATGAGCCCGCCGCCATCGGCCTCGACATTCATCGGTCTCGATTGACGGGGCAGCACCACGAATTAATGGCTGAATTTGACGCCAACCAAAACCTTTTTTTGGTCTGCGCGTTCAGCTCGACCGACAGAAATTACGGACCTCCCCCAGTCAGTTCACAGGCACAGCTCACCGAGCAGGTGGGCTTCAGCGATTTGCTGGTGGATGGTCTGCCCCAGGGCAAAGACCCCACCCGCAGCGACATGGTGGTGAGCAGCGAAATCGCCACCGAGGACCTCATGGTGCGCCGTCAGATGCTGTCCTACGATCCTAACCTCCTGCCAGATCCGTCTATTTGCACGACACCCTACAGCTTCAACTTTCAGCTCGCGTACCAATTTCTATGGGACGCTGGGGTCGAGCCCTTAACCGTCAATGAGTCTCTAGAATGGCAGTTCGGCTCCGTGGCGTTCCACGAAGTGCCCATGCGATTTGTGGGATACCAGCATATGGACGGGCAGAAAAGCCAAATCCTGCTCAACTACCGCTCTAATCAGCCGGCCATGCAGGTCACGCTAGATGAGGTGCTGAGGGGGCGCGTCCCTGACGACATCATCAAGGATCGCATCGTTTTAATCGGCTATACTGCGCCCGTGGCTCGGGACTACTTCGACACGCCCTATGGCGCGATGGCGGGCATCTGGCTCCATGCCCATATGGTCAGCCAGATGAAAAGCGCCGTCCTTGAGGGCCGCCCATTGATCTGGGGACTGCCGCAGTGGAAGGCGATGCAGTGGGGCGATGCCCTGTGGGTGCTGGCATGGGCGATCGCAGGGGGATTCATCGCCTACGTCACGTCCGGCTCGAAGGTTTACCTCACCATCGGCATCACCGCTACCGTAATTAGCCTCTACGGCCTCTGTCTGGTGATATTCAACCAGGGCGGCTGGATGCCCCTAGTGCCCGCTGCGATCGCCGTAGTGGTGAGTGCTGGCCTCACCTACGCCCCCTCGCGCAAACTTTAGATCCTACCTGGAGGCTTAACCACAAAGGCTTAACCACAAAGGCGTGACCCCAGACGGCAGACTGCTGGCGACGGCGGATGGTACGGTTAAGCTGTGGCATGAGCTGAACGGTGAGGCTAGTAAAACCGTGGCGCAAGCCCATCTATTAACACCTAAACCCACGGGCGTCGTAGCGAGGTCGGATAGCGAACGTGTTTTCTGACATCTCACGCCACTGGGCTAGACGCTGTATCTCAGCGCTGGCGAAGCGGAACCTAGTCAACGGCTACCCCGACGACACCTTTCGGCCAGACTGGGGGCTTACCCGCGCCGAGTTCGCAGCCTTGATGACGCGGGTGTTCTCACAGCTGCCCGAGCAGCTGCCCAGCGCGTCGTTCCGCGACGTGGGCGAGCAGTTTTGGGCCAGGGACGCTATTAATTGGGGCAGCCAGCGCAGGCTGTTCAGCGGCTTTGAAGACGGAGCCTTTCGCCCCCAGGTGGCGATCTCCAGGCTGCAGGCCGTCATTGTGCTAGAGGCGGGGCTGGGGGCCAGCCAGCCCCCTGAGGCCAGCCAGCCCCCTGAGACCGCAGCGCCATTAGCTCAGCTGAGCCAGCAGTTTAGCGATGCGGCTGACATTCCGACCTGGGCTCAAGGGGCGATCGCCAATGGGCTAGCGCGGCAGCTTTTAGAGCAGCTCCCCGAACCCCGGCCCCTGCGCCCCAATCAGGTCATTACCCGAGGCGAAGTGTCGGCCCTGCTTTGCCGCGTCCTAGAGGTCCCCGCCAGCGAGCTGACGAGCGATCGCGTCGCAGCGAACCAACAGGCGGTGTTTCAGCAGTTTCTTCAGCAGGAAGCAGGCTTCAATTCAGAGAAGCTGGCTTTTTTAGATCGCGGCATTGAGCGATCGCCCTATCGGCGCGAGCTGAACGAATACGCGCCCCGGCTCAAGACCTTTGCCCAGCCAGCGGCCGTTCCTCTGACGCTAGCTAAGGCAGCGGCCTACCCCACCAGGGGAGCCCGCCCCGCAATAGAGGCTACAGGGCTAGACTTTCTCTCGCCAGATATTGTGTCGGGCTGTCTATGCCTAGCGACCCTGCAGCAGGGCAAGCTCCACAGCCGCTGGCTAGGCCGCGCCGCGCTCGTTAACCGCCAGATGTGGAGCGCGACAAAATTTGCGCCGCTGCTCAACGTAGTAGACCGCGTCAATGCGATCGCCCCTGATATTCCCGTCGATCGCTGCCGCATTCGCGCTGAAGGCAGCCCAACCGGCCACCCTTTTTACAACTTTGCCGAAGGCATTGTCAGCTACAACAACCGCATCGCCACGTCTAATTCCCTAGCCGTGACGGTCAAAAATTTCGAAACGCCAGCCGGTCTAGAGCGCTGGATGCGGCAGATTACGGGCAACGGGCAGCTCTCGTTTCGAGGGCGCTACGGGGAAGTGCCTTTCATCCGGCGTCCGGAGCTGTGGGACGCCCAAACGCGGCAGGTATTGCTCAGACCGGCTGGGGCCGTCCACCAGGGCGACAACCTCGTCTCCACCTACGATTTAACCCGCCTGTTGACCATGACAGCCTGGCACTACCCCATTTCGAGTCAGGCCAATTTCGCCACAGCTAAAGGCCACGGCCTCAAGCCCGTGATCCGCGCTATGGGCACAGACGCGGCCCGCTATATCGACGTGGCGCTAGAGACCCTAGGCTTGGCAGGCGAGGCGACTTCGCCCGTCATTATTTCCAAAAGCGGGTTCGGCCGCAGCGACCAGCGCGATCGCACGGAGCTATCCTACTGCGCCCTGGTCCACTTCAGCCTCCCGCGCCAGGGCGCTCCCGATTTCACCGCGAGCCATCAGCACTATGCCCTCGGGTTTACCCTAATTGCGGCCAAGGACACCGGCAATTTTGATGAGGAGGCCCGCTACGTCGACGCCCTTATGGCCGCCGAGGTCACCGAAATCATTCGTAGGGCGATCACCCACACGCTTTGAGCTGATCGAATATTTTTAACGCGGATTGCCCAAACTGCCAAAAAAACACCCCAGTGCCTGACCAGGGTGCGAATAGCAGTGAGTCGTGTAGACCTCACTGTACAACCTACCGCCTGTAGAGGCGATCGCAGTGTCGTCTAGTAAACGCTTCAGTGAAAAAGGCGCGCCGGCTGCTCAGGTTAATTTTTTGTAGCGCTGTAGGCAAACGCCGCTGGCATAGCGCTAGCTTACTCGCATAAAGCCATACTCAATCAGAAATGCAGCGATTTGCACAAACTGCTTGGGTAAGCAAGACAGCTCTATTTCGTAGGGAATAGTGCTCTGATGATTTGTGAGAATTTCAGCATAAGCGGGCGCAATATTGCTTAAATAAGCCTCTAGGTGCTGAACGTCTTGCTCTGCCAGCAAGCCCGGGCAGGGGTGCCAGCACGAGTGGACCAATCCAGATTTCAGGGCAACCTGCTTAACCGCAAGCACCCCTCTCTCAAGCGCGTCCTGCATCTCTTCTACAAAAACGATATCGCCAAAACCGATACCGTAAAAATTGCTGTGCTTCTGAGCGGGAGTGCCCTCCAGCCGATAGAGGTTCTCCAGAACCTTAGCCGCGAAGACGGCCTCGCCGAAGCCGTTTCGACCTAAAAAGTAAACTCGTTGATGTGCCATTTTGACTCTGCGTTTCTCGTCAAGGACCTAGTGATAACGTCAATATCAGGGCAAATGCACACCCAAGGTTCTTCTAAAAAAACCGCCTCTCATACTTTTAACCTAACTTATGTATGTAATCCACACCACAAATCATGCGTTGCAATCAACAAATTTTGAGACGGGCTACTTACCTCAAAGTGCCCAAACAATTCAGGCCTCTAGCGCGCGGTCTACCCCCTCGCTTGCAGAATCCCCTTGAGGGGTTTAGGTTGAAGTGTGGCACCGACAGTGCCAGATCGACGGAAACCGAGAATTATTATGATAGAACCTGGAAAAACCGTAAAAGTGCACTACAAGGGAACGCTGAATGACGGAGAAGTGTTTGACTCCTCAGAAGGTCGAGATCCCTTAGAATTTCAGGTTGGCTCTGGCCAAGTCATTCCCGGATTTGACGCCGCCATTCAGCAGATGGATGCTGGCGACAATAAAACCATCACTATCCCCAGCGATCAAGCCTATGGGGAAGTTCGCCCTGAGATGGTGGCGACGGTTCCCCACGCTCAGTTTCCGGAGGGCATGAATCCTGAGGTCGGTCAGACCCTACAGCTGCAAACGCCGCAGGGGGCGCTACCGGTGCAGGTGATAAATGTTCAGGAAGAAGGGGTGACTATTGACGGCAACCATCCCCTAGCCGGCGAGGATCTGACCTTTGAGCTGACGGTAGTGGACGTGGCTTAGTACTCCAAGCTGGTTCACGGGGGCTAAGGCTAGGTCACGCTGCCTGCTGCTAGGCCTTGGGGGGCTGGGCTTTGGGGGCCATCGCTTCTTTAAAGGCGGGGCGATCGCCAAGGCGCTGAGCATAGCTGAGCAGGGCCAGGTAGGCGCTCAGGTCTAGCTTAAGCGTTTGCGTCGCAAACCCAACGACGGCGCCCACGGCCACATCCGCTACGGTGAACGAATCACCGACCAAGTAAGGCTGTGTCTTCAGCAAATCGTCTAGGGGCCAAAGCAGCTGGGGCATTTGTTTTTCCCGTAGGGCGTCATTAAATAGGCCCTCACCCAAGGTTGAGTTGGCAAACAGCACCCACTGGTAGAGCTTGCCCCGCGCCTCTGGGCTGGCGGGAAGCTGCTGGTGCTTGTCGGCCAAATAGAGCAAAATCCCCCCCGACTCGGATAAAGTGACCTTGTCATCAACGAGGGTCGGCACTTTGCCGATGGGGTTGATGCGCAGAAAGTTGTCCTGGCGGTGCTGTCCGGCTTTCATATCTAGGGTGACAAATTCGTAGAGCACCTCAATCTCGTTTAGATACCACTCAACAATGGAAGCGCGGCTGAAGGTGCCGCCGTAGAGTTTTAGCATGGGTCTTGATCCTGGCTAATCATTTAGGATTGCCATACATGGCGATTCGCTATCATGGGCCTAGCTACCCCTTTCCTTAGGAGAGCGCCGATGATTTCGCCCAATGCGGTCGTTACGCTGCGAGAGATCACTCGGGAGAATCTCGCGGATGTCCTAAGGTTGAAAGTGGCCGAAGCGCAAGGGAACTTTGTTGCCTCCAACGCAGTATCTATTGCTCAGGCCCATTTCTATCCAGAGGTAGCCTGGTTTCGAGCGATCTATGCAGGCGAAACGCCTATCGGGTTTGTCATGGTTGAAGACGACTCCGCCAAGCAATCCTACTCCCTTTGGAGATTCATGCTGGATGCCCGCTTTCAAAAGCTTGGGTTCGGGCGGCAGGCTCTAGCTTTGGCGGTTGAGTACGTCAAAACGCGCCCGGGTGCAAAGGCATTGTTTACCAGTCATGTCCCTGGAGAGGGAAACGCTGGACCGTTTTATGAGAAGCAGGGCTTTGCGTACACTGGCGAGCAGGACGAAGATGGAGAGCTGATTATGCGGCTCGATCTTTGAGGCCTCACTATTGATGATGTCTGAGCACAATCCGGTTCGCTATTCGCCGATGTCGCTAGAGCGCCACAGCCCCGAGGCGATCGCCGCTCTCATCTACGAGTCTGCCCCAGCGCTGTTTCGACTGATGTTTGGCTCTCAGCCCCGGGCCGCTAAACGCCTCGCAGATCTGGTGAGGCGATCGCATAACCACTTCAGCCACCGGCACGTTCGCGTAGCGGAGATAGACCACGGCACAGACCACAGCATAGACCACGGCATAGTAGGCATGGCGGTGATGATTCCCGCCGAGCAGCTCGGCAACGACGCCGACTGCCAAACGCTCTCCGGCCCGCAGCAGCTGTGGCTAGCCCTACTGCAGAGCCTGCTGCTGCGGCATTTGCTTCAGCACAGCTATCCTGCAGGTTCGTTTTACATCGGCAACCTTGCCGTCGCGCCGGAGTATCGCAATCGGGGCATTGGCCGCCAGCTGCTGTCCCAGTGCATTGCTGAAGCGAATGCCACAGCCGTTTTTATCAGCGTCGATATCGATAACCCCAGAGCACAAAAGCTCTATGAATCCCTGGGCTTTCGCGTGACGGAAACCAAGACGATCTGCCTTCTAGGCCAGGCTATCGGCTCGCGGGTTCTATCGCTGTCGTCATCGCGGGTCTACATCAGAAAACCAGCCGCAGACGACCTTCAAAAGCTGCTCTCCCTAAGGCAGCGAGGCAAAGCCTTTCACGCGCCCTGGGTTTCTCTGTCCTTAAGCAAGCAAAAGTGCAGAGACTACATCAACCGCTGTCGCAATAAAGATTTTGAAGGACTGCTCATTTGCCAAGCGGCCGACAACGAAATTGTTGGAGTCGTCAATCTCAGCCAAATTTTCTACGGCGCTTTTCAAAATGCCTATCTCGGCTACTACGCCGATGTCGAATTTGCGGGGCAGGGTCTGATGGCAGAAGGGGTCGGGTTGGCGATCGCCCACGCTTTTGAGACCCTAAAGCTGCATCGCCTTGAGGCCAACATTCAGCCTGAGAACGCCGCCTCTATTGGGTTGGTGAAGCGGCTGGGGTTTACTCAAGAGGGCTTCTCCCCCCGGTATCTAAAGATCAACGGCGAATGGCGGGACCACGAGCGCTGGGCGCTGACGGTGGAGGACTGGCGAAAGCGGCGCTAGTTTTGACGGGTCAAGATAGCGTATCTGAGTCGCATCTCCGCTAATCGCCTCCGCTGGCGTGAAGCCGACGCCTAGAAACAGGGCCTTTGTGTAGTCCAAACGCCGCTGCTCCACGCGGATCAGGATATCCGCCACCTTAAAATCGCGGGTAGGATGTCAAACGGCAAGATTGTGCAGTGATGGTATGAATGCAACCTGCTGGAGGTGATGCAGCAGCCTAGCTTGATGCCATAGCACAACGTCTCTAGACCGTCTGAAATACCCTGAAGCCCTCATCAAGATTAAGGCTCTCATGGGCCAATAGCTGCCGCTCGACGTGATCAGCGAGCCGCAATGCAAGGGCAATGACAGTCAGCGTTGGGTTCGCGTAGCCCACGGTAGGAAAGAGCGAAGAACTCGCAATATAGAGGTTGCTCAAACCGTGGACGCGGCAGTCGGCATCGACTACGCCTTGCTTAGGATCACTGTGCATGCGGGTCGTGCCCATAAAGTGCCAGCCGCCCACCAAAGTGGGATGGGCAGGGCCTTTGTGGGTATCAAACTCAGGCCAAGCGACGTCCCGCTCAGTCAGGTGAATTTTCACCTCCCCCAGCTTGCCGCGCCGAATTTCCTCCTGGATAATTTGCGGCATCCGCACGGCGGTGCGCCGGTCCAAAGCGCTCAGCCGCCAGTCTAGCCGAACTCGGTGCAGCCCTAGCCTGTCTTTCTCAGGGCTAAGCATAATCCGGCTGATGGGGTTCGGCGCTTGCTCTGCCATGACCAGAAAGTCTAGAACGGTTTGCACCGCGGGGCGCACCTGCAGCCGCCGCGCGACCCTGTTGTTGCGCCCTGCAGCATTGGCGTGGTGCGCAATGTCGGATAGGGTGCTGCCCAAGGACGGCGCAAGCTGACGCTGGGGGAACGGATGGCTGGAGGGATCTAGCCGCACCGTATAGTTCAGGAGGGTCTCCTCTGACTGAGTCTTGATAGACGGGGAAAGCCCTGCGCGCACGCCGTATCGCCAAGCCGATTTCCAGCTGTATAAGCCAGGATAGTGATTGCGGGAGGCGATGAAAGAGGCAGATCGGTTGTAGTGGGGATGCTCCGTGAAAAACCGCCCCACCAGATCATTTTGGTTTCCTAAACCGGCCCGCTGTACACTGTTAGACGCCAAGAGCAGCCTTGGGATTTCGACACCGCCTGCGGCTAGGATATAAACCCGCGCAGACACCCGAAACTGACTGCCGGAGACGCAGGCGACTCGCAGCGATTCTACCCGCTTGACGTCATTGTTTGGCTCTATTTCGACAGCGTTAGCGTAGAGATATAGATCGATATTGGGAGCAGCTTTTAGCTCGCTGCCGTAGGCTTTTCCCCAATGGAGCGGAGGCAGGTCGTACTGCCATACCCGGGTCTTTAGCCGGTCAGACGAGAGAGAAAGGGGCTGAAAGTCGGGGTCCTCAATGCGGCGGCCAGAGACTAAATCATGGGTGTCGTAGCTATAGGCCCCTACCCCGCAGAGGGGACTTGCCCTGCGGTAGTAAGGCATCAGCTCGCCTTTACTAAACGGCCAGCCGCTGTAGGGCACCCAGTCCCGCTTCTCAAAGTCCAGCGCGTCGAGGGGACGAACCGATGAGGCCCACCGCTGCGAGTTGCCGCCCAGCCCGCGATCGCCCAGCTTCCGGATTGAAAAGTAGGGCCGGCCTATGTTTTCGCCGTCGCGCAGAGAGTCCGTCAGCGCATCGCCGTTAATGGTTTGCCCGCCGCTCTCCAAAAGGCAGACCCGCCGCGCTTTGCCAATAAACTCGCGGGCGATGCTAATGCCTGCAGGCCCGCCGCCAACGATGCAAATGTCGTAGCATAGCGTGCTGCCGCCGGGCACCTCTCTAGCGTCGATAAGCACGGATAACGCTCTCCTCGCTCTCAAAATTATGCAGCTAGTCTGCCCAAGCCCTCGCTAGGTCTAAATCTGGAAAGCCTGCGTACTTTTTCGTACATAGCAGATGTCCTAATGCATCAGAATATCTGCGCGCCCAGCTGTCTACAAGACGTTGGGGCGTTGGGCCGTTCGCATTGCCATAAGCAGCTGGGCCAACGCAATATATTCTCTTTCAGGCGGGCTCTTCAGCACCCAAAAGGCAAGGGGAATGGTGCAGCCGGTGAGGCGTTTTGTTTAGAATAGGCCTACCGTACGAGATGGTGGTGCCGTGATGATTTCCACCCAGGTCAGCGAGCTTGACATCGACCACGTCGACGGACGGTTGACCCAGACTGTGGTGCTGACCAACATTAGCTGGCCAACTTATCAGGCCATGTTGGCGGACATGGGAGAGCATCGGGCGGCCCGCCTCGCCTTCGACCAGGGAACGATGACAGAGGATCTGGGTCTGGAGGGGGTAGATATGGGCTCGATGACGCTGGAACGGGAGGATTTGGAGAAGGGAGCGGAACCAGATACCGGGTTTTATATCCAAAATGCGGCTCAGCTAGAGGGGCTCGATCCACAGATTCCGGAGGGGCTACCGCCAGATTTGGTAATTGAGGTGGATATTACCAGCCCATCTGCACAGCGTATGGCAATCTATGAGGCCTTGGAAGTGCCAGAGATGTGGCGGTATACCAAGCGGCGAGGGCTTGTGATTTATCAATTGCAAGCTGGCCAGTATGCGGAGACCGAAACGAGTGTGGCATTTCAACAGGTTTCTGTGGCGCAGCTGAATGAGTTTTTGCTAGCTCGGCAGCGACAGGGTGAGAATCAGGTGATTCGTGCTGTGCGGAACTGGATTCAGGAGGAGGAATCATGACGGCACAAGCGCCTCATCAACTCAAATCGCTCTCACTTCAGCTCCCCAGTGACGTTGCGCTACGGGTCACCCCAGAGCAGTTTGCAGCTCTAGCTGCTGCGAACCGAGAACTTAGATTTGAGCGGAGCAGGACGGGAGAACTGATTGTGAACCCACCTACGGGAGGAGAATCTGGCAAGCGAAATTTGAGTATCAGCACTCAGCTTGGACTCTGGTTTGAAGCAAACGATACGCTCGGTGAAGCCTTTGACTCATCGACTGGCTTTAAGCTGCCGAATGGCGCTAACCGTTCTCCTGAAGCTGCTTGGGTCTCTAAAGAGCGCTGGGAGGCCCTAACGCCTGAGCAGCGGGAAGGATTTGTTCCGCTGTGCCCTGACTTTGTGGTTGAGTTACGCTCTAGGACAGATAATCTCAAGGTTCTCCGTGACAAGATGGAAGAGTATCGGTCGAACGGTGCGCAGCTCGGCTGGCTGATTGACCCTAAAACTAAGCGGGTAAAGGTCTATCGCCAGGGTCAAGCGGTTGAAGTTTTGGAAAATCCGAGCATGCTGTCAGGGGAAACGATTTTGCCAGGGTTTACGCTTAATTTGAAACGTGTGTTGAATTAAGGTTCAGCACCCACACGCGCTGTTGAAGGTGATGCAAGTAGCAACGTTGCCCGAACAAACTCTCGATAAGATTAAATCTTTGCGCTGGGACCGAATAATTGAGAAACACGAGGGACCAGAGACTTGGGCTGCACGGTTCAGGTGGGGCGACCCGGAATTTTTGATGGTGGAGGGACGAGCGGTCTTGCTGCCGGTGGAGCGCTCTCACCATGAAAACGTTACCGTTCTGCGGGCGATATGGAGCGCCGATGGACAGTCGCTTACGCTGTTCCTTAAAGATACGACCTATGGCAATGAGTGGTATGATTCGGGCTTTTTGGCGGTATGCGACAAGCTCGTTGGGGAGGAGTTTTATGTCGCAACGCTGTATCACGAATGGTTCATCATCGAGCAGTCAATTTGATCGGCTACCGCGATCGCGATCGCTCTTAGGGCGAAGCTCTTATCGCCCAAGGCAGCGTTTCCTTCAATGTTGTCCAAAGGGCTAACTTAGCGAAACCCGCTACGACTATCTGTTTGATAACAAACGCTTGGGCGTTTATGGCTGACCAGCAGGGGAATCCTCAAAACACTTAAGCGATATGCATTTCTGCTTACTCACCCATAGGTAACGCTTGAGTGTTTCTCGCCAACACCTAAGCAGTATTTGATACCGCTCAAGTTGAATCGACAAAGCTTAATTATGAACCGTTGTCAGCTTGTTGCGGGGTCGATTTTTACTGTTGAAGTGGAGCATTAAGGAAGCGCCGTCATCGGGGGGACCATGGGAGCCTGCTTTTGCTGAGGGATTGCCTTGCTGCCCTTGTAGCGAATTTGACGTCGATGGTGGGGTTGTTGGGGCACAGCGTGCTGTGCCCGTATGGGGTGGATCGATGATGATGATGAAGTGGGCTTGGGGAATGAGCCGCTTGAGGGTGCGCATGTGAACCTGTCGGGGCAGGTTTGGTACTCGCATTCTGGTTATCTCAAAACGTTTCTGCAAAACCTGCCCGTGCGCGTTTGCGGAAGCGGGCGAGGGTGATGCGTTGGGCCTTGGGTAGGAGGCGAATGATGCACCAGGGATGGAGTTGGGTTCGGTAGTGCGACACAGGGATTTAGGGCGATCGCTAGCAGCACGGGCCATGGTAGGTAAGAAGGAGTTTCGCGGATACGTCCCTGATGAGCTGAGTCGCTTGGTACGGGCACTCTCGGCGCTTAAGAATGGCGAAAAGGCAGAGCCTTCGCTGTAGCGAACGCGACTGGAGCTTGAGCGATGTGCTGACGGAGGCGCTGCAGGACTGGGTGAGTAAGCCGGAGAATCAGGCGCTGATTGAGAAGCACAATCTGGAGGATTTACGGCCCTGAGGATGTACGTGGCTTGATTGGGGTATGGGAAGAGCTGGAAAAGCCTTATGGCAGGTGTTGGAAGATTACGGCATTAGCTAGAACCGCGTTGTGGTGGAGATGGGGATTGGGCGATCGAATGTGTATCGCTGGGTGAATGAGGTACGGGACCCTGGTGAGGATATGGTGATTCGGTGCGAGATGCGCTGCGCAAAATTGATTCTGAGGTGGCGCAGGAGTTTGCGCGGCTATATGTGGGGGAGCCGGAGTCGCCACTGAGTTGAAAAAGTGAAACGCTCAGAAGATACAGCTACCGTCGTAATAGTTTATATACGGCGTCTAACCGCTCGACCTGGTTGACTGACAAAAGTTTGAGTAGAGATCGCCAAAAGCCTTTCGTGACAAGGGTTACAGGCTACAAAATAGGAAATTGATTCCGTTTCGCCTGAAATGCCCGTCAATAGAGGGATTCAGCGCCTTGTCTACCATGTT
>JBHJHD010000125.1:0-6798 GCA_050331115.1 Elainellaceae cyanobacterium | reverse complement strand
CCCCCCCCCCCCCCCCCCCCCCCCCCCCCCCCCCCCCCCCCCCCCCCCCCCCCCCCCCCCCCCCCCCCCCCCCCCCCCCCCCCCCCCCCCCCCCCCCCCCGCACAGACGCCGGCGCGCGCCTGGGTGGCAGAGCAGCGAGACTGGAGGTGGTACTGAAAGGATGGCATTTTTCGTTAGGGGGGTTGGTTTAGGCGATCGCCCCTAGAATCATGCCCGCCAGCAGCACAAACCCCAGGTAAACGTTTTGACGAAAGATGCGGCCGTAGAGCGAGGGGGGCAGGTGCGGGCGGCGCAGCTGCAGGTATTCCCAACCCCAGCCCCCAGCGGCGATCGCCAGGGTGAGCCAAAACGCCGCGCCCAGCGCTAGGACAACGCCAGTGGCCGCCAGCAGCAGCACCGTCCCCAAGAAGAATAGGCCCACCGCCTGCGGCGCTCGGGGTCCGAAGTACAGGGCGCTAGAGCGCACCCCCAGCTTGCGGTCGTCCTCGCGGTCGGCCATGGCGTAGACGGTGTCAAACCCCAAGGTCCATAGCACCACCGCCTCCCACAGCAGCCAAGCCGCCACCGACAGCTGGCCCGTCACGGCGCTCCAGCTGATCAGCACCGCAAAGCCCCAGGCTAGGGACAGCACTAGCTGCGGCACGGGAAACGCCCGCTTCGCCAGCGGGTAGAGCACAATCACCGGCACCGCCAGCACGCAGAGCAAAAAGCTGAGCCGGTTGAGGTAGAGGGCCAGACCCAGGGCACAGGCAAAGGCGACAAACAGCACCGCCACGCCCGTTTTTACCGTCAAGGCTCTCGACGCGAGGGGGCGATTGCGGGTGCGCTCGACGCTGGGGTCGATGTTGCGGTCCCACAGATCGTTGACGACGCAGCCCGCCGCGCTGGTCGCCAAGGTGCCCAGCACAATCACCCCCACCAGGGGCAGGGGCGGCAGGGCTCCGGGCGCTAAGCTGTGCGCCCCCAAAAACACCGCCCAAAGCGCCGGAATCATTAAGATTAGCCGCCCGGCGGGCTTATCCCAGCGGAGCAGCCGGACGATTTTGTACCAGGCGGGTTCAGATTGAGACGGGGTCACCATAGGTCGAGTTGTGGCACAAGACGCGACGCTGCTATCGTGGCAGATGCGCCATAAATATGGGCTTTCAATGCGCTGCCCTTATGAATACTACCGCAACCATGCCTAACCCTTCAGACTCCCCGGCTCAGCCGCCTGCCCACAAGTTCAGCCGCACCCAGCACGTCCTCGCCACGGACGGCGGCACCACAGACGGCGGTCTGGCCTACACCGCCTACGCCGACTGGCAAATTCTGCGCGATCGCGACAAGCCGGTAGCGGAGCTGTTCCACGTGGCCTACCTCGCCGACGACCAAGCCGCCCCCCAGCGGCCCCTCACCTTCGTCTTCAACGGCGGCCCCGGCGCGGCTTCGGCCTATCTTCACATGGGGGCATTGGGTCCCAAGCGGGTGCGCTTTAACGCCGACGGCAGCCTGCCCAAGCCGCCGGTGCAAGTGGTAGACAACGCCGAGACCTGGCTCACCTTTACCGATCTGGTGTTTATCGACCCTGTAGGCACGGGTTTCAGCCGCAGCTTGGAGGACGAGACTGAGGATAAAAAGACTGCGCCCAAAGAAAACGACAGGCCCAAAGAGACCCCGTTCTGGTCCGTCGATCGCGACCTGAAATCTCTGGGCGAATTTATTCAGGGCTTTCTGTCTCGGCAGCAGCGCTGGCTCTCCCCCATCTTCATCGCGGGAGAAAGCTATGGGGGCTTCCGCGTGGCGCGGCTAGTGCGGCAGCTGCAGCAGGACTACGGCGTGGGGCTGTCGGGGGCAATTTTGATTTCCCCGGCGCTAGAATTTGGCCTTTTAGGGGGCAGCGACTACAACGTCACGCCTTGGGCGACGGTGCTGCCTTCCTTTGCGGCGGCGGCGGCCCACCACGGGCTCACCCAGCCCGAGACCCTGGACGCCTGCCTCAGCGAAGCCGAAGCCTTTGCCCGCCGCACCTACCTGCCGCTGCTGGCCATGGGCGACGCCGCCCCGCCAGAAGAGCGGCAGGCGGCCTACCGGCAGATGGCCGACATGACTGGACTACCGGTGTCGCTAGTGCAGCGCCAGGCCGGACGGGTGGACCTGAGCGTCTTTGCCCGGGAGCTGCTGCGATCGCAGCACCGAGTTGTGGGGCTCTATGACGCGTCTATTACCGCCATTGACCCCTTCCCCGATCGCCCCACCTTTGACGGCGCTGACCCCACCCTAGACGGACTGAACCGCCTGTTCACCGGGGCCATCAACAGCCACCTGCGGGACACGCTGGGGGTGGAGACCGACCTGATCTACCACCTGCTCAACTTTGAGACGTTTAAGGCCTGGCAGTACGACCTCAAGGGCGAGTGGCGGCAGGGGTTTGTGGGCTCGGTGGATGAATTTCGGGCGGGGATGGCCCTCAACCCCCACATGAAGGTCTGGATTTCCCACGGCATTTATGACCTGGTAACGCCGTATTTTGGCTCGAACCATTTGGTGGATCTGATGCGGCTGGACCCGGAGCTGCGATCAAACCTGACGCTGAAGCACTATTTGGGAGGGCATATGTTTTACGCCTGGGATGAATCCCGTGAGGCATGGCTGCAGGATATGAAGAAGTTTTATCAAGGCGCGACCGGGTAGCCTTTAGGTGGGGTGTGCTGCCGCCAGGCAAACGCGCCACGCCATAGTTAAGTGGCAAGCGCACCACGCAAGTTGGGTTAAGGCCCATTGCTACCAGGCAAACGCACCGCGTTGTAATTTGACCCAAATAGCAATCTACTGTAGGACAACCCGTAGCTCCGCCAACTCCTCCGGCAATACGCACTTCTCAAACGAGCGGTAGCCCCGCGCATTCGTGTGGGGCAAAAACGCAAACCAGCGATCGCGCCCCATCTCCACCGGCCCGCCCACCCGTACCTCCGGCGAAAGGCCATAGCGCCGCTGCACCACCTGCCGCGCCTGTCGACCCAGCACCACTATCACCTTCGCCTCAGAATGCGCCAGCACCCGGTCTAAGTAGGTCTGGGCGCAGCAGTCTTGAGCCGCAGCCACCCCAGCCCCGCCTACCGCCTCGCAATGCACCACATGGGTTAGCGCGTAGTCTGTGCCAGGCACCGCGTCGCGCTCCAGCAGCTCAGCGGCCCGCTGGCGAATCTCCACCCAGAAGCGAATGCTGCGGCTGTAGGTGCCGCCGGTGAGCAAGGCTTTGGTGCCGTCCTTAATCCACCCCCGCTCGGCGTTAAAGCGGTGGTTGAAGAAGTCGGCGATCGCTTCATCGGGCCACGAGCCGTCGGGATAGACCACCTCAGCGCGCAGATTGGGGTTGGGGCTGACGAAGAGAACGGGCGCCTGCAGACTGCCGCTCCAGGGCTGAGGCAGGCGATGCTCGGCCAATGTTGCCGACCCTTGCGCTGTGACCACGTCCCGGCAAGGATGATCCCGGCGGGGATTCGCTAGGCAGCGCTGCATTTGAGGGCAGCGGGCAATTTCTATAAGCAGGTCGGGTGCGGTCATGGGGTTACCGTCGCCTTTTGTAAAGACATGTAACATAGAAGCTGACGCTGTCTACAATTTGCCCAATGACTTCTGACCTATCTAGCCAGAGCGATTTGTCGAGCGATCGCGAGTCGGCTCCGCAAGAGGAGAGCGAAAAGATCCTTTGTCCCCACTGCCGACGCACGCCAACCAACGGCATCAAGTGTAAAGGGATTTGCGTCGCCGACAGCGATTACTAAGGTGATTATCAAGTCGTCTGCTCACATCGGGTAGAGTCAAGATTGCAGCCCTATTCAAGACGGCCATGCCCGTGCGTCCTGCCACCTCCCGCCACCCAAGGCTCGCTGCTCTGCTGATTACCGCTGCAGCCAGTCTCGGCATCGCCGCTCGCCTGTTCATCCCAAGTTCGGGGGGGCAAGTCTTCTTCGTGCTGACGCGGGTTTTCATGCTGGCCTTGCCGCTGGTCTGGTTTATTGGGGTAGAGGGAGGAAAGCTAAATTTGTCGTGGCCCACGACGCAACAGGGCAAAGACGGCGTGATTCTGGGCGCGGCCATGTTCGGGGTTATTCTGGGCGCTTACTGGCTTGTAGGGCAGCGCTGGATTGATCCCGCCGTCGTGCGATCGCAGGCTGAACAGATCGGCCTGACTCAGCCCTTGGTTTATCTCGCGAGTGCGGTATATTTCACGGTCATCAACGCCCTAGTTGAAGAATACATCTGGCGCTGGTTTTTATGCCGCCAGTGCGAGGCAGTCTTTCGCGGCGCGAGCGCGCTATACGTTGCCGCGCTGTGCTTTACGCTGCACCATATCATTGCGCTGGTCGCCTATACGGGGAGCGGGCCCGTGGTGCTCTTGGGCTCCCTCGGCGTGTTTCTTGCGGGCGCGATTTGGTCTTGGTGTTACCTCAAATATCGCTCGCTGTGGGTCTGCTACATCAGCCACCTCTTAGCGGATTTAGCGATCGCGCTTGTGGGCTGGCATCTTTTATTTGGGCCAGCTATTTAGATTAGCGGGCGTCGTCTGACTTACTTTAAAGCCCTAGGCGTTTTGCAGCGCAATGCCAACCTGAATATTGAAAGCCACCATAAACTCAAGATCGGTCGGGTTGAAGCTCGCTTTCCAGCAGTCAGGCACCTTGGGCCACTGCGTTGGGTCGTAGGCTGAGGGATGGCCATAGCGCTTCTTATTGACGAGCTGAGTCACGGCCAATAGCTCCCCATGGGGGCTAAATACCGGCATACAGAGCAGGCTGCAGGTTCGATATCCAGTCTTGCGATCGGTTTGTCTTGCGGTGTCGGAGTTGGAGCGGTCGTATAGGTCGAACAAAACGTTGAGGGGCTGCGCGGTGGTGGCAACCTGGCCGACAAATCCAGCGCCGATGGGGATACGATGCTCCTGCATTACCCCGTCGACGCTAGGGAGCTTCGTCCAGAGCTGCTGGCGGGTCTTATCGATGAGCCACAGCGTGCTGCGATCGGCGTTCATAAGTCTTTTAGCCTCGTCGATGATGCAAGCTAGCGTCTTGTCTAAATCAAAATTACTTTGGCTGAGTGATTGAATGGAGCGCATTAGGGCTTTTGCTGCCTGCTGCTTTTGAGCTGTTTTGTAGAGAAATTGAAAGGACTCGAGGGCAGATTGAATAGAGGGTGCAAATCCCAAGAAGCTTGTAATATCGCTTTCATTAAAGCCCCGTTTATCGATTCTTTCACATAGAGGTAGTAAAGGGTCAACCTTTGGCTTAAGCTTGTTGAGAATTTGGACTACTGCAATTAGATCTTGCTGTTCATTCAACAAAGGAACAGCAACCATAGTATAAGTCCGGTAACCCATTCTATGGTCGAAAACCCTTGCCATACTGGATCGAGTGTCGCTATAGAAATCAAATGGAATATTGGCGATTTTCTTTGTTTGAGCAACTTGACCAGCGACACCCTTGCCTAAGCGAACGCAAATTTTTTCCCAGGAGCCATTTTCCCCTTCAGCTGCCACAGACCATAACTCATCAGCATCTACGTTTAGTAGAAAAATACTAGTGCGATCAGCGTTCAAAAATTCGCTAATCTTCATTGCAATCAACTCTATTATCCGATAGAACTCAGTGCCAATTTCTCCGCTATCAATTATTTCATCTACCATAGACAGCGTTTGACTAATCAGGCTAAAGTTTTTTTCTAAAGTTGGAATAATCCCACGAAAGCTAGTAGGGCTCATGTGAGAAACTAATTGCTGAAGTCTCTGAAAAGCCGATTTTTGAGACTCATGTGCTAGTGGCTTATCTTGGCCATTTTCCCTTTCTTCTTGTAACTCTGAGTTCCAATACCCCACCTCAGCAATTACTTGATGAAGCTTGTTCACGTCTTCCTGAAATTCTCTTGCTTGCCGTTCTTGACTAACAGTTAAAAATTCGTAGTCTAAACTGCTTAAACTCTTGCCGATTGCCCATAAAAGCGATTGCTGCAACTCTATTCCTCTTAGCAAATAGCAATTGTCTTTACTAGATATTTGCCATGCATAGATAGCATCACTGTAGGGTTTGACACTCCGAAACTCTTGCCGCAGCCAATCTTGATTAAACACAGACCGGTAGATTCGGTTGTAGATATTTAGCTGGCCTTGCCGCTTAACAACAAGACCAGAGAACTGAAGTGCCATCTGCTCTGAGTTTTGAGTTGCAGGAACACTACCATCACGCAAAATTTTTTCGTAAAGGCTGAGAAGCTGACTCGTCTGTCGCTCGGCATTTAAAACCCGATCTCGAATTGTCCTGAGGTGCTCGGGCTCGTCTTGAACATTCCAGTTTCGAGTAATGTGGTTTTCGACTAAGCAGCTCACTTGACTCTTTTCCTGACCAAAATATATTCGTGGCGAGTATATTTTAACGATTTTGCAAAGCTTCTGAGTTAGAAAGGGCTGTCCTCCAGTCCAATCTAAAACCTCTTGAAGGACCGCCTGCGGATTATCTGCCTTATCAACAATACCTTGAGCTAGCTTTGCGGCTTCATCGAATGTAAATCCACTAAGGTTGATTGCTCGACCGATGTTAAACGGCGTTCGGGTTTTGTCTTGAATGAAATCAGATGGTGCGGCTGACCCGATTAAACCAAAGGTGAGCCGCTTGAAGTCGGGGTTGTCGGCGCGCTCGTTGTAGCAGGCGCGAATTAGGGCAAAGAAATCTTCCTTGAAGGGCAAGCTCGATACGCTGTCGATTTCATCGATGAAGATAACGATCTGCTGAGGAATGTGCGCTAGCAGAACCTGCTCGATGAAC
>JBHJHD010000124.1:0-5171 GCA_050331115.1 Elainellaceae cyanobacterium | reverse complement strand
CCAGTAGGCAGCTTCTAAGGTAACGCGGCGCTCTGGAAGCTGCCAGGGTTTGGGGATGTGGATGAAGGCCATGGAGACTTACGGTGTTGGAGACTTACGGTATTGGACTGATTTAATCTTAGTCGGCTCTTAGTAAGCCCTACATGAGATAACTCTAAGATCTAGCAGTGGTTTTGAAGAGAATATGCGCTATGGCGAATTGCCTGGCCCCACTGCCAGGGTAACCGAGCTAGGTAGGGGGCATGACCCCTTGTCATATTAAGAGCGTTATTCCGTAATAGACATAGTAAAACAGACGCCTCCATCTGCCTCATCATGACGACCCCTATTGAAGCCGAGCTGCCCCGCTCCCTCGCTCAAGCCAGCCTTAAGCCCCGTGGCAAAGTGCACCCTAGCCCCGCCACCTGGCGCGATCAGGTGCTCTACTTCTTGCTGCCCGACCGCTTTAGCGACGGTAAAGAAGGCGATCGCCCTCTTTACGACCCCAGCCGGGCCCAAAAAGCCAAAGATTTGCAGGCCTGGGCCGCTGCGGGTAAGCAGTTTCAAGGTGGTACCCTCAACGGCATTCGCAGCAAGCTTGACTACCTGCAGGGTTTAGGCGTCACAACTCTGTGGATTGGCCCTATCTGGCGGCAGCGCAGCGATAGCGAAACCTACCACGGCTACGGCATCCAAAATTTCTTGGACGTGGACCCCCGCTTCGGCACCCGCCAAGACCTGCGGGACCTGGTCGATGCCGCTCACGATCGCGGCATGTACGTGCTGCTCGACATCATCTACAACCACAGCGGCAACAACTTCTTCTACGACCAAAACGGTGCGCCGGTTGAAGCCGAGCCCTACCGACCCTGGCCACCCTACCCAGTGCACGGCTGGCGTTCCAAGGACGGCAGCTCGATTTCCCTGTCGGAGCCGCTTGAGGACATTGACGACGGCGTCTGGCCGCAGGAGTTTCAAAACCTCGACTACTACACCTGCGCTGGAAAAATCGTCAATTGGGACGTGGCCTCTTGGGAAGACTTCATGCACCCGGACGTGGAGTTTCGCCGGGGCGACTTCTTTGAGCTAAAGGACATCAACCTGACGCGAGAGGAGACCCTCTGTGCCCTAATCGAGGTCTATCAATATTGGATTGCCCTCAGCGACTGCGACGGCTTCCGCATTGACACGGTGAAGCATCTGCCGTGGGAGGCCTCGCGAGACTTCTGCGGCGGCGTCTCAGAGTTTGCCGAGTCTATTGGTAAGGAAAACTTCTTGCTTCTGGGGGAGGTGACCGGCGGCGCCCAAATCGCCCGCAACTACATCGAGATCTTTGGCCGCAACATCGACGCGGTGCTGGACATTGGCGAGCCGACCCTGAGGCTGGCCGATTTTATTAAAGGCCAGATTCCAGCTCGCGAGTTCTTCCAGCAGTTTGGCGGCCACGACGAGCTGGGCAACCACCGCCAGCTGGGACGCTACCACGTCTCTATCCTCGACGACCATGACATGGTGGGGCGGCCCCAAAAGTATCGCTTTGCCGCCAACAATCCCATCGACACCCTAGACCAGCAGATCGCCCACGCCGTCGGCGTTATGCTCACCACCCTGGGCATTCCCTGCATCTACTATGGCACTGAGCAAGGCTTTGACGGCGCTGAGGCTAGCGGCGCTGCCGCCGCCGCCGAGGACGATCATTACTACGAAGACCGCTACGTGCGGGAATCCATGTTTGGCGGCAGCGCCTACCCCGATCGCACGCCCTTCGGCGCGTTCCAGACCGCAGGCTACCACTTCTTTGACCCCAGTCACTGCACCTATCGCTACATCGCGGCGATCGCCCGCGTCCGCAACGCCGATGATTCGGTAGGGCTGACCCTGCGTCGGGGCCGCCAATATCTGCGGCCTATCCGCACCGATGCTTCTGGTTCCGATGTCTATGGGGGCAGCAGCTTTCGAGACTCCCAGGCAGGGGAGCTAGCGGCCTGGTCTCGGCTGCTGTTTCGGCAGGAAGTGCTGGTCGTATTCAATACCCACGCCACCGAAGCGCGGCGGGCCGATGTGATGGTGGATTTTGGGATGACGCCGCCGGGCTCGCAGATGACCTATCGCTATCGCAGCGATGCCCTGCAGTCTGCTGGGGAAACGGTAACCGTTCAGGAGCTGGACGGCGTCGCATTTGTGTCGCTGCAGCTTCCGGCGGCGGGAATGGCGATTTTGGCGCGGTAGCCGCTATCAGGCATATCCATCAGGCAGACTTCTCCGCAACCGTCCCAGACGCCTTCTGGCGGGCCACCGGGTTCATCCACCACTCTAGTAGACTGAACCCCCGAGAGAACATCAGCGTCAGCACCAAATAGACAAAGGCCACTGCCACATAGATTTCAAAGGCCCGGTAGGTTTGAGACACAATCAGCTGCCCGCGCCGAAACAGCTCCTCATAGCCAATCACCGCCACCAGGCTGGTGTCCTTCAGCAGCGTGATAAACTCGTTGCCAAGCGGCGGAATCATGCGCCGGAAGGCCTGGGGAAAGATGACGTAGCGCATGGTCTGTACAGGCCCTAGCCCCAGAGACTCTGACGCCTCCCGCTGACCCAGCTCAATCGACTGGATGCCAGCACGAACGATTTCGGCGATGTAGGCGGCGCTGTTGAGGCTGAGGGCGAGCACTGCCGCAAACAGACGCCCGAGCCGAAAGTCGAGCCCCAGACTCTGGAGCAGCGCCGGCATGCCGAAGTAAATCATAAAGATTTGCACCAGCAGCGGCGTGCCTCGGAAAAAGTCGATGTAGGCCCTGGCGGCAAAGCGGACGGGACCGATAGGGGACAGGCGGACAATCCCCAGCAGGGAGCCGCCTATCATGCCGAATAGGATAGACAGGGCCGTAATTTGGATGGTGACCAGCGCCCCGATTAGGAGCGTTGGCATGGCTTCAGCGATCGCTTCAAAAGACACTGGTTTTTACTCGCGTTAGGGGCTATGGATCTGGGCTGCCTGTCCTATGAGCTATAGCGCTATAGCTCATAGATTTATAGCTACAGCGCTGAGGCTTCTTCGGGCAGCTCGGGCGGCTCGGCGCCAAACCAGGTTTGGTAGATCTCATCGTAGGTGCCGTTCTCCAAGATGGTAGACAGCCCTTCGTTGATGATCTCCACCGTCTCGCCGTCCTGGGGCGTGGCGATGCCGTAATACTCCTCGGTCACTAGCTCGCCAATCACCTTGAGGCCGCTGACATTGCCGCTGTTGATGGCGTCTAGGGTGACGGGGGCGTCGTTAATTACGGCGTCGGCGTTGCCGTTGGACAGCTCCTGCAGGGCCAGCGGGGCAGAGTCAAAGGTGCTGACGGTGGCCCCTTCAATGCCGTTGGCCATTTCAGCGCCCGTGGTGCCGATCTGAACGGCAATCCGCTTACCCTCAAGATCATCGATAGAGGTGGTTTCACTGTCCTCCTCGGGGACGGCGATCGCCAGACCCGCTTTAAAGTAGGGCCGCGAGAAGTTGACCACTTCCTGGCGCTCCTCAGTGATGGTCATGGCGCTGATGGCGGCGTCTACGGTGCCGGCCTGCAGCGCAGGAATAATGCCGTCAAAGGGTAGGCTCTCGTACTCAACTTCTACCCCTGCCGCCTCGCCGATGGCGTCCATCAAGTCAATATCAAACCCGTCAAAGCTGCCGTCGTCAGCCTGAAACTCGAAGGGGGGAAACGCTGGCTCTGTGGCGACCGTTAAAGTACCGCCTGCCTCTGTCGTCGCTTCGGCTTCTGCCGTCTCGGCGGTATCGCCCGTATCTGCCGTCTCGCCGCCGCAGGCCGCAACTAGCACTACGAGCGCCGCGGGCAGCAGGAAGCGCTTACGTAAAAAGGTAATCAAAGTAGGAGATCTCCTGAGAACTGACTGGTTAAGATTTTATTAACGATGCTGGATTATAGATAATACAGGGCTACCGGGGATAAGGATAGCTTGGGCGGGACCGCAGCGGTTTTACCTCCCCACCGCCTCACACTAAACAAGCCGTGGTGTGCTGAATGTGGCGATCGCTACAATTGGCCCTATGCTAGTACGACAGGATAGAGCAGCAGGCACCTGACGAGGCGAATAGACCCGCTATGACGACTCCCATTGTTTTTGAAGGTTTGAAAAAGCGCTACGGCGATTTGGAAGTTTTGCAGGGCATGAGCGGCTACATCTCTAGCGGGGAGGTGGTGGCCATCATCGGGCCGTCGGGCTGCGGCAAGAGCACCCTGCTGCGCTGCTTCAACCGGCTAGAGACCATCAACGGCGGTCGCCTCGTCGTCAACGACATCGACCTGTCACGCCCCGATCTACCCAATAAGCAGCTGCGTCGGCTGCGGGCCAAGGTGGGCATGGTGTTTCAGCAGTTCAACCTGTTCCCCCACCGCACGGTGCTCGAAAACCTCACCCTAGCGCCGCAAAAGGTGCTCAATCAGTCTAAAACCGAGAGCAGGCGGCAGGCGCGGCAGTATTTGGACAAAGTGGGCCTATTGGAGAAAGCCGATGCCTACCCAGAGCAGCTCTCCGGGGGGCAAAAGCAGCGGGTGGCTATAGCCCGCGCCCTGTGCATGAACCCCGAGGTGATTTTGTTTGACGAGCCGACTAGCGCCCTGGACCCGGAGCTGGTGGGGGAGGTGCTGGAGGTGATGAAGCAGCTGGCCGACGAGGGTATGACCATGGTGGTAGTGACCCACGAGATGGCGTTTGCCAAGGCGGTGGCGGACCGGGTGCTGTTTTTGAATAAGGGCCATATCGAGGAGTCTGGCGATGCGCGGGAAATCTTAACCCGTCCCAAGAGCGATCGCCTGCAGACGTTTTTGAGCCGCATTACAGGGGAGGTGCCGTCCTCCTCAGAAAGTGCTCCACATTAGGGTTAAGCATTCTAGATAGACTGGAGGTAGCCCCCCCGATACTTGGTTGGCATGGTAGATACTCAGCCTTCTCGCTCGCGCGTCCCTCATAGCGCCATTCCCCCGCTTCAGAGTGGCGATCGCCTCACGCGCCTGGAGTTTGAGCGCCGCTACCGGGCGATGCCCCACGTCAAAAAAGCTGAATTGATCGAAGGCGTCGTTTACATGGCTTCTCCCCAGCGCTTTGAACCCCACGCTGAACCCCACCGCGATTTGATGGGGTGGCTATGGACCTACAAGATTGCTACCCCTGCCGTCCGCATGGGCGAC
>JBHJHD010000123.1:0-17519 GCA_050331115.1 Elainellaceae cyanobacterium | reverse complement strand
GTGTTTTTCGCGAGTTGCGGAAGTGGTCATATCGATTGCTTGGGACTTAGCTACGGATGGTAGCAGGGGGCGCAGTTGGTGGCCAAGGCGATTGAAGTTGTGGAATTCCAGCTGTGGCGGGGGTATTGCGGGGGATGTGGTAGTCAGGTTGCTGCGCCCCTACCCGAGGATGTGGTGGCAGGAGAAGACCTGGGGGTGAGCTTGCAGGCGATGCTGGTGTGGCTGAGTCACTATGGCCATCTGTCCTATGGCAAGCAGCAGGAATGGCTTAAAGAGCTGGGGGATGTCGAGGTGGGAGTGGGGACGCTTGTGGCAACGATGCGGCGGGCTAGAAAGCGGATCGATTCAACTTTTCGATCCACTTTCGATCCAAATTCTATTCAAAATGGCCAAAAATGGAGCAACAGAATCTACAAGTTGAGGAGCAAGCTGGTCTAAATCATGCTCTTGATTACTTGTGAAACCGTTGATATAGGCCAAGGTGAGAGATGTGGAGAATAGGAAATTCGAACTCCTGACCTCTGCGGTGCGAACTGCCTGCGGCAAGGCTTTGCCAACGCAGCTACCAGCTGAGCTAGTTCCCAGAGTTATCCAATGGAGAATAGGAGATTCGAACTCCTGACCTCTGCGGTGCGATCGCAGCGCTCTACCAGCTGAGCTAATTCCCCGTATCGTAAGCGATCTTACCGCAGACGGTGCGATTGACCTACGATAAGAGCGCTACAACTACATCAACAACGACGACGGACACCCCTGCGGGCGGGAGACAGGCGATCGCCCTTAGCTGCGGGGCTCGCCGATCAAGCGGTTCCACAGGGGGTAAGGCACCTCCGTCTTCGGCACGATGTAGTCTTTCTCCGTCACCGACATATCGGCCATGCCCGTGAACTCTTCCCGCTTTGGATCTTGAAGGTTGATATAGGTTCCCCCCTGCTGCAGGCGAGTACCCGTCTTTAGTATTGGGATGCGGGTTAGCTCTTCGCTGCTAAACCCTGACAGGCGATCGTGCAGCGCTTCAATATCGGCCGCCGTTTGGCTGAAGCGGTCTAGGGCCTCAGTCGACGGCCCATCGTTCATGCCGGCGTCTGGGTTAGGATTCAGATCCTTCTGAAACGAGTCGTCGGGTTTACCCACATACTGGTTCGCCGGTTGCTCAGTAGCCATAATTTTCCTCAAACTGCGTCAAGCCTGTTCTAAGGTAGGCTCAGACGAGGTGAGCGATCGCCCCTCGAAAGGGTTAAATGCGGCACCCTGGCGGAAGAATTTTGGCCAAAGAAGCGCCTAGCGCCATGGCTTATGGCCGGTCTTTAAAGGGCCACCGCCAGAACTTAAAGAGGCCAAAAGAGAGAAAGCTGGGGGGAAACACCAGCAGCAGCGGCAGGCTTTTTGACAGGTGCTCTAGGGTTGTCGCATGGCGAAATTTGGGTTTGCGAGGCTTGGCAATGGTCGAGGCCACCACCTGCTCAAACGGGACCGCTCCCATGCGCAGCCAGGTTTCAAGCTTGGGCGGCAGATCGTTTACCATCCGCGTGCGGACGCCGCTGGTTGACCAAGACTGAACGTAGCTGGGGGAGAGAAACGGCGCGTAGAGGCTGGCTTCGCTGGTCTGCTGCTTGATGAACGATAGGCTGAGACTGCGCACCAGATTGCGCAGCGGCTCGGTTTCGCTCCAGCGGCGCTCCCGCAGGAAGCTGTTGCTCGCCAGCGCGTAGTTTAGGTTGCGGGGGTCTCCCATGCTCAGGTGAGTTGCGCCGATGGCGGCCACAAGGTAGCGAGACTCGGTCTGAAGCGCGGCGTAGGGCAACAGCTGCTGCGAGACGGCAGGCGTGACCGGGTCTTCGCTCGCCGATAGAATCAGCGTGGGCACCTTCACCTGCGACAGCCCCGCCTCGCCAAAGATGCGGCCCATGAGCGGGTTGAGGGCAATCACCTGCGACACGCGCTCGTCATAGGTATCCGGCAGGTCGCGCGGTAAATCTACGGCGCTGCACTGCAGCCAGTCTGCCGGAGATAGGCCAAAGAGGCTGTGGCTTTTGCAAAACTCTGCTAGACCGTCTAGGTCTAGGTCTGCCCCAGCCAGCGCCAGGGCCGTATAGCCCCCCAAGGAATGGCCAATCACCGTTACCTGCTCGGTGTTGATGCGGCGGTGCAGCAGCGTCGAGTATTTGTTGAGCCGCGCCAGCTCATCGATCAAGAAGCTCACGTCCTGCGGGCGCTCCACAAATTCCTGCACCGGCAGCAGATCGTTGATTCCCCCTTCCCCCAGCTTGCCCAGAGCCACCCGGGAGAGCCAGGTAATGTTGCTGCCGGGGTGCTCCAGCGCCGCCACCGTCAGGCCATGGGAGGCGAGATGCTGAGCCAGATAGCCCAAAAAGCGGCGGTCGGCCCCGAACCCGTGGGAAATGATCACCAGCGGACCGTGGTGCTGACGGCTCCAATAGAGGTCTACGGGAATAGAGCGCCGCCGATCGCGATCGCGAAAGACGAGGGACTGCTGCCGCACCTGGGCATGCCCCGCCCTGGCAGGGTCGAAGGGCACGGCTAAAGCTGAGGTTTCCACCGTCAGCTCTTTTTCTAGCAGAGAGTTTAGGCTATGGCGCTGCCAGTGGGGTAGGTTGAGCTGCGAGGCCAGGGCGATCGCCGCCGTAACGCTCACGGTAATATCGCGCTCAGGATAGGCTTTGAGAAACGTCAGCAGGCTAAGGCCCTGGGTCTCCTGAATTGTTTGCCGGAGGGCCGCCTCAATCGTCTGGGGGGTGCTGTCCGGCAGAGCCATAGATAGGCCATCCATAAGCTGCTGCCCGGACGCAGACTGAAGCAAGTCTGCCATCAGGGTTTCGCTAGCGCTGGGGTTGAGCGGTACTGAGGTGGTTAGCGCTAGGCGGACCTCGTTCGTCAGCAGGGGACGATAGGGAGATAGGGCCGGCGGCACAGTGCCGGCGTGGGCGAACCGCTCTAGGTCCTCCACGTTCACTGACTGCTCAATGGGGCCAAAGCGAATGTGGAGCCGTTCGGCAGCGATCGCTGGCGGCGCTGCAATCAGGCCACCGAGCACAGCGGCCGCTAGCCCCCAAAATCGGAGCGCGGGCCGGCGTAATGAGGGGCGAGGCGCACTAGGGCCAACCTCATCTTGATTAGAAGTATTCGCGCGGTACAAATTGATCGATCGCACAGTGATCGCACAGTGACGGACAACACCAGCTAGAGAACGGGCTGAGATTCGGTCTTCTGGCACTCAGTACAAGGAGGCTGTAGCGGCCCCAGTAACTCTATTCATTCAATATGCCCGTAAATCAAGGACTTTACTGAAAGTAAATAATGGACATTTACGACAGGAGCAAGGCACTGCTCTACCCTAAGCTATCGCACCCAATCGTAAAGTCGGCCTTAGATTAAGACATTTAGACATTTGGCACCCTGCGCTTAAAAGTAGGGCCCAGCTCGCCTAGCTTATCCAGCTCGCTAGTGGTGACCAAAGCCCAGCTAATCTGACTCAGCGTCGGGAGGCCGCCGCAGGCTGCCCACAACCTCGCTTGGGTCCGGGGCGATCGCCAGCAGGTTCATATCCCGCCAACGCTGACCCACCACCTGCAGCCCGATGGGCAGTCCGTTTTGAGTTTGGCCAATAGGGATTGCCACAACAGGGTGTCCGGTCAAGTTGAACCGCACCAGGCAGGCCCCTAACCGAGCTAGAGAATCACCGCCTTACCAGGGCTGACGAATCCGCTCGTAGAGGTCTATGTAGTCACCGCCCGGCAGATTCCAGGAAAAGTCGCAGTTCATGCCCTGCACCGCCAGCTCCTGGAACTCATCGGGGTGGTTGTGCCACAGCTGCAGCGCCCGCTCCAGCGCCGACTCCAGCGCGTAGTTATCCTGCTGGTGGAAGACATAGCCGTTGCGCTTCTCTTGCGGCACCGACTGATTGTAGTCGCGGTCAAACACCGTATCGACCAGGCCACCCACGGCTCGCACCACCGGCACCGTGCCGTACTTGAGGCTGATCAGCTGGGTCAGCCCGCAGGGCTCGTAGTTGCTGGGCACGATCATCAGGTCGGCTCCGGCGTAGATCAGGTGGGACAGCTCTTCGTCGAAGCCTAGCTCTAGATGCACGTTAGGGTTGTCGTTGAGGAAGGCTTTCTCGTGCTGAAACTTGCTGTTGATTTCAGCCCCCGTCGCCGAGCCCAGCAGCACGAACTGAGCGCCCTGGCCGAGGGTGTAGTACATCGCATGGTGCACTAGATGGACGCCCTTCTGCTGGTCTAGCCGGCCGATAAAGGCCACTAGGGGCTTATCTGATTCTTCCAGCAGCAGATATTCCCGCAGGGCTTTTTTATTAGCTTGCTTGGCCTCAAATTTCTCAGCGCTATAGTTTTGAGGGATGTAGGTATCTACCTCTGGATTCCAGATATTGTAGTCAATGCCGTTGAGCACGCCCTGGAACTTGTTTTGATGCAGATAGAGCGTGTGGCCCAGGCCAGAGCCAATGTCGGTGTAGCGGGCTTCCCAAGCGTGCTGGGGTGAGACGGTGGTGACGGCATTCGAGTAGACAATGCCGCCTTTCATAAAGTTGATGGCGAAGGGGTTGAAGTTGTCCTGCAGACGGTCCGGGGTGAAGTAGTAGTCGGGGCGACTGAGGCCAGTAGCGTAGAGCACTTCAGTGCCCGCCATGCCCTGATGCTTGAAGTTGTGGATGGTGTAGCACACCCGCTGGTAGGCCATGCCGTGGTGCTGGTACATCTCGAACAGCATCACGGGCAGCAGGCCCGTCTGCCAGTCATGGCAGTGGATGACGTCGGGCTTTTTGTTGCTCTGCTGCATAAACTGCAGCGCCGCCTTAGCGAAGAAGGCAAAGCGCATGGGGTCATCGTCGCAGCCGTAGTAACGGCCCCGCTCGAAGAAGCGATCGCCGGAGTGGGGCTCGATGAAGAAGCACTGCCGCCCATGTACCCAGCCGCAGTAGACGGTGCAGTCAATCGCGCCGTCGTACCAGGGCACCTCTAGGCCGCTGTAGGCCTCGTGCATACCCCAGACGTGGTCGTAGCGCATGCAGTCGTATTTCGGCAGAATGAGCTCGACGGCGTGGCCGCGGGTGGTTAGCTCCCGGCTGAGGCCATAGACTACGTCACCGAGACCGCCTGCTTTGATGACGGGGGCGCATTCAGACGCAATTTGAATAATGTACATCGCGTTTCCTTCGCTGGGCTGGGCGCTATGTTATGAAAGTTTACATATTGTTGCTCTGCCCTACTTTTATCGAAGTCTCTGCCATTTCGCAAGCGTCATACGGCGGAAGGAGATTGTTTTTGATCGCCCCCCGCGGCAGCGCCCGCTTCCCTAGGAACCGGGATCGTTTGGGCCAACGCAATAGGGACTGAAGATCCCCTCAGCGATCGCTAGCGGTGGTCTGCGCTGCTGGCGGGAAGAGGGTCTGTAGATATCGCCCGCCGACAATCAGCAAAAAGCTCACGTAGGCGATCGCCTGGGCGAGATAGAGGGTCTGGGTGTAGCCAAAGAAAGCGCGCAGCAGTATACCGGGAAACTGGCGGTCGGGAAGGATGCGGCTGGTATCCCACACTTGGGGGCCGAGGATGCAAGCGCCAGAGCCAGAGCACAGGTCGAGCTGAGGCACAATTTGGGCGATCGCCACCGCTGCCGCATCCACGTGGCGCAGCGTGCTGATGATCAGCCCCGCCACAATCATTAGCAGCAGCAGCCCCAGCACGCGGAAGAACTGCCGCAGGTCGATGCGGACGCCAAACTGAAACAGCAGCAGCCCGACAATCGCCGCCCCGACAAGGCCGGCGATCGCCCCCGCTACCGGCAGCCAGCCCTCCTGAAACTGGGCAGAAATAAAGATCACCGTCTCGAACCCCTCCCGCAGAACGGTGATGGCGATCAGGCTGAAGATGCCCCAGCCCCGCGACTGCTTTAAGGCCTGGCTGACGCTCTCCTGGATATCGGCTTTGAGGCTCTTAGCCTGCTGCGTCATCCAAATCAGCATCCAGCTCAATAGCCCAATGGCGATGACGCCAAACGCAGCCTCGAGCAGCGGCTTGACGACGGCGGCATAGGGCTGGTCGGAGGCCGCTAGCGCCACCAGCACCTGACTAAGCAGCGCCCCAACGCCAACGCTAGCCGCCATGCCGGCGATTATTCCGCCGTAGACCCAGCGGTTGAGCTGGGAGCGCCCGGCTTTGTCGAGATACGCTAAAACAATGCCGATGACAAGCGTCGCCTCGACGCCCTCCCTCAGGGTAATGACGAACGTGGGTAGCGCTGGTGAAATGTCCATAGTGAGTCGCGGCGGTCTCTGTGAGTAGGCCTAGTTTAGGCCGTATGAGTAAGTAGGCCTGGATTCAGTCCGTGAAATGGGTCTGGATCAGTCCGTATGAACGTCCAAATTCATCACGTAGTGGCCGAGGCAGAGATTTTGGGTCCAGAGCTCATATTCTAGGCGCAGCCGTTCGGGAACGCCATGGCTCACCAAATCCAAAGAGCGCGTAAAGTTGCGCAGGCAGATTTGCTCAGACTCGCGCTGTCTGTTTTGTAGCCAGTAGCGGTTGGTGCCATAGACGCCGGGCTCCCAAAAGTGCCGGTAGCTGAAGCGTCCGTTGCCCTGCATGGTCATAATGACTCGGTACGCCGAAAGCTCCAGCCAAAGTAGACGCGGCGATCGCGACGACATTGTCTTGACGCTGCTCTCGCACTCAAGGGGACGCTCCTGCACAACTGGCTCGGTCATCAAGACGTGGAACTGGCTATCGTCCTGGGGGTATAGCGTAGCAGCGGCCCGCGTCACCGACCAAACCGGCATATCGAAAGACATGAACGAAAGGCTAACCTGACGGTGGTGCTGATTCAGCATGGGGGGACGGTGATGAGCGCTCAGGACGATGGCAGTCTTGAACCGATATCCGGCATTAATAAATATTTGGCACTGGGCGATCGCGCTTAAACTGCAATCGCGCACTGGGCGATCGCGTTTGAGCTATGACCGTACGCTGGCCTGACTATAGTACTGATTCGGTTATAGCGTGGAATGCCTCATGATGCCAAACTGCAGCCGTAGATTATCACAGAGCGCCTAAATGCGTAGAAGATGAGGCATACTGGCCTTGTATAAAACAATATCTACCCCGCGCTGCAATGGCACCTGCCATCATCAATTTAAACGCGACCGAGTCGGGCCAGTCTCTAACGATTTCCCCCCCTAAGGCAGGGATTTCTCTTACGGGTCGCATCCGCATTCCAGGGGACAAATCTATCTCTCATCGGGCGCTCATGCTGGGGGCAATTGCCCAGGGTGAGACCCACATTGACGGTCTGCTGCTGGGGGAAGATCCCCGCAGCACAGCGCAGTGTCTACGGGCCATGGGGGCGACTATTTCAGCGCTAAGCGCGGACGCGATTACCGTAACGGGGACGGGGCTAACGCTGCAGGAACCCGCCAGCGTGCTGGACGCTGGAAACTCGGGCACGACCATGCGCCTCATGCTGGGACTGCTGGCGTCTCAACCCGATCGCTTCTTTACGGTGACCGGGGACGCCTCGCTGCGATCGCGCCCCATGACCCGCGTCATCGACCCGCTGCGGCAGATGGGGGCATCGATTTGGTGCCGCCAGGGCGGGTTTGCGCCTTTAGCGGTGCAGGGCCACGCCCTCTCGCCCATCCACTACCAGTCGCCCGTGGCCTCAGCCCAGGTCAAATCCTGCGTGCTGCTGGCGGGACTAGGCGTAGCGGGCACCACTATTGTTACCGAACCCGCCCGCTCTAGGGACCACAGCGAGCGGATGCTGGCCGCTTTTGGGGCTGAAATTCGGGTGGACCCTGAGGCCCGGCGGGTGGCGCTTGACGGACCGGCGCAGCTTACTGGGCAGTCCATCGTCGTACCGGGGGATATTAGCTCGGCGGCGTTTTGGCTGGTGGCGGCGGCGATTACCCCTGGCGCTGATGTCACCATTGAGAACGTGGGGGTCAACCCTACCCGCACCGGCGTTTTGGAGGTGCTAGCGCGTATGGATGCAGACATTACTTTAGAGAATACGCGCACGGTCACCGGCGAACCGGTGGCCGACCTGCGGGTCAAACACTCGGCGCTGACGGGCTGCACCATTGAGGGTGACCTCATTCCCAAGCTGATCGACGAGATTCCTATTCTGGCGGTAGCCGCCGCCTTTGCGCGCGGAAAGACGGTAATCCGCGACGCTGCAGAGCTGCGGGTGAAGGAGAGCGATCGCATTGCGGTGATGGCTAGCGAGCTTGGGCGGCTCGGCGCTGCCGTGAGCGAACAGCACGATGGGCTGACCATCGAGGGGGGAAGCCCGCTCAGCGGCGGCGCGGTCGATAGCTATACTGATCATCGGATTGCGATGAGCTTGGCGATCGCCGCCCTAAATGGCTCCGGACCCACAACGATTCATCGCGCCGAAGCCGCGTCCATTTCCTACCCAGACTTTGTCCCGACGCTGATTAAGCTTTGCGGGTAGATGAATCTCTCAGGAAATACACGTGAAATGGCTGGTTTTATCGGGTTTTATGCCGCATTTTGACGACTAAAGAGATGGGCATACTAGGCCCAATGCAATATTCAAACTTTTCCCAACCCGACAGTGATGCGGGCGTGCGGCATGTCTGATTCTATTACCTTGAAGGAAAAGCCGTTGATTCCGTGGCAGCAGCTCAAAAACGCATATCTTAGCGTTTCAACCTACGGCGACCTCAGCGCCGATATCTCCCAGCGGCGGCAGATCAAGCTCGCGCTAAAGGAGAGGCGCAACCTATGCCGCCACGACTGGTGTCGTACCCTATGGCCTGATATTTACTCCGCCAAAATTTTAGCGTTTCTCTACGATCGCATCCCAAAATATAGTGGCTTACCGGCGGGTAAGCTGCGCCCTAGCGATGACCTCGAGAGTGACCTAAGCTGGACCCATATCTGCGAGTTTGACTGGGACACTGGTCTGTGCGATGACTTTCAGGCGGCCTTCGACTACGACATTTCTGATCATCTTTTAGGGGCTCAGCTCTACACCCTAGAGGATTTGGTCATTTGCCTGCACCAGCAGGCCGCGAGCTAGGGCTCGCGAGACGAAGGCGCGGCAGAGGCAACCCACTGCTCGATGCCCGCCGCCAACGCTTCAACGAGCTCCGCCTGCGCCACAGGGTCAACAATCCACTCAAATTCCTCTGGGTTGATCATAAACCCCAGCTCCAGCAGCACCGACGGGGCGATCGCGGGGCGAGTCAGGGCCAGGTTGTTCCAGTACAGGCCATAGGACGGTCGATCTAGGGTCTCTACCAGGTGGTCATGTAAAAAAGCCGCTAGGTCGCGGGCCTGAGCGTGGTACCAAAACATGCCGATGCCCGCTGTGTTCACCGCGTCGCCTTCGTCGGGCAGGGCGTTGTAGTGGACGCTCAGCGCTAGGGTGGGCTCTAGGGACTCAATCATGGCGACGCGATCGCTAGGGAAGAGGTCGTCGTCGCCTTCACGGGTCATATACACCGTCGCCCCGCGCGCCTCTAGGGCCTGACGGAGCTGCTGCGACACCGCGAGGGTGACGTCTTTTTCTGGCAGTCCGGTGGGACCCCTCGCCCCGAGATCTTCGGGGCTGCCGTGGCCAGGGTCCAGCAGGATGGCGGTACCGGCCAGCGGTGCCTCTGCATCTGCAAGCTCGGGGGGGTGGCGCAGGGTCAGCACCAGATTCGCGCCCTCGTAGCGCAGGCTGTAGCCCCAGGCCTGGGCTGATTTGAGGCTGAAGCGGTACTGCACCTGATCCGGGGTGGGCTGGCTCCAGTCGAGACGCTCTACCACCGGGCCATTGTCTAAGCGGATCGTGTCGGTCTGGGCGGTGGTGTTGTGCAGCGTCAGGGTAAACAGGCCGCTGCCCTGCGCCACGGAGACCGGCACCGGCACCTGGAGCGGAAACAGGATTTCGGTGCGATCGCCCAGCTCTTGGCCCAGCACGCTGCGCACCAGCGATCGCGGCGGCACGGCTGAATCGGCTATGGCGACATCAGAAGCCCGAATCCAAGCGCCGTAGTCCAGCCGCCACCAGTCCCCTTCTCGTCCGGTGACGGCGGCCTGGGTTCCGGTGGGCAGGGGCGTCAGGCGAGAGTAGGTGGTGCTGGGGCCCGTGCGTGCCGTGCCGGAGGGGGCGGTGACGGTGGCCACCTGAAACGGCACCGCAGGCAGAACCTCGACGGTGCCGGTGGCCGCCTGCTCCAGCGGCTGATCGCCCGTCTCCAAACGGTAGCGCGGCGGCCCCAGCAGGCCGACCTGGCTTAGCACCAGACAGCCGCCGTAGGTCGTCCCTTCCCCCACAGGTCCGTTTTGGCCCGTCAGCACCGCTGAGTTGGGCGGCAGCGTTACCACCGTCTGGGGCAAGAGGGGAATGGTCTGGCCCGCTAGAGTCAGGGAGACAGTGCTCTCGGCGGGGGCGATCGCCTCGAAGCACAGGGTCTCGCCAGGCTGGCGGGCAACCGCTACGGTGGGGAAAAGGCTGCCCTCGGCAAAACCAGCCTCGGGCAGCGCCGGCACGGCAGCGTTGCGCACGACAATCAGGGTCTGCTCGGCGTCCCCGGCTCGGATGACAAAGCGGTTTTCCCCCAGCGCCAGCGGCAGCGAGGGCGCAAAGTGGCCCGCGCCGCTCTGGGCAACGGGCTGGCCATTGATGGTGGCGGCAGCGGCGGCAGTGCCAATAAAAAAGATTTGCGCCGCCGTGGTTTCATGGCCGTTGGGGGGATAGACCAGGTTTAGGGCTGGTTCCTCAGCGCGCGCACTTGGACCGACCCCCATAACGGCGATTCCGGCTACAAACCCTAGCGCACCCTTTACACCTACCATCACGCTCCCTCACCCATTTCTAGTGCCATGCCAGCGATTCTACGTCAAAACCGCTACGCCAAAAACCGATCTAGAGCGGCTTTCAGGGCGTCAATTTCTTCCTCAATAGCCCCCTTTTGGGCCGCGCGGCTCACGCATTCGCTCAGGTGCTCGTCTAAGATAATTCGGGCTACCCGGTCGAGCGCCCCCCGCACGGCGGCCACCTGCACCAGCACGTCGGGGCAGTCGCGGTCTTCGTACACCATGGTCTTGATGCCGCGAATGTGGCCCTCGATGCGCGAGAGGCGATTGATAATCCGACGACGCGATTCTTCGCTATGAACGTGGTCGCGACCCGCATTATGGTCGTGGGCCGCATTGTGGTCGTGGCCCTGGGTGGAAGGGGCGTCGAAGGTAGTCATGGCGATCGCAACCTACAAGGTGCTGAGTCGAGGGTTAAGTTTCTATTTTAGCCCGTGGTCCCTGGTCTCAGGCGAGGATCACCAGGCGAGGGGCATCAGGCAAGAATCATCAGGCAAGGATTAAACGCCAAGCCGCAGCCGCCACTGCTGCAGCTCCCCCACGTCCCCCACGGCGCAGTCGCACAGCTGCAGCTGCCAGACGCCTCGAATCGACTGACCCAGGAGGCGATTGAGCAGGGGCGTGGTTTGGGTTGAGTAGGTGGTGCTGAGGGTCTGCTGCCGGCCCAGTAGGCGAGACTGGAGCCGCACCGCCTCTCCAGACGGGGCGATTAGATTGATCTCGACATCGCCCAAGAAAGAATGCTGCAGGCTGAGAGTCACCTCCACATTCCACAGAACGCCGCCCTGGGAGACGTTAATAGGTCGGCGAATTCCCTGGGGCACATTGTCAGGGATGGCGATCCGCTGCGCGTCGTTCCACTCCAGCCAGCGCGACACGGGCTGAGGCGCGCTGAGGCGCTGCTGGGCCGCTCGCACGGCCCGCAGGGCGTTGACCTTGCCGTGGCCAAACCACTCAGAATGACCCTGGGCATCGTAGGTACCTTTCCGCAGTCCCAGCTGCGGGTCCGTCTGGCGGTCGACGATTTTGTCGGCGGTGGACTGCAGGATCTGACGCACCTGCTGGGCACTCAAATCTGGATTGGCCGACAGCATCAGCGCCGCTACCCCTGCTACCACCGGGCAGGCGCTAGAGGTGCCGCCAAAGGTGCGGATAAAGTCGCTGGGAGAGTAGCCGAGAGCGCCCAAGCGATCGCTCGCCAGCACCCCCCGCCCCGGCGGCTGCCGGATGGCGGGGCCTGTGTTTACGAAGCCGCGCTGGGGTAAAAATAGCCCCGGCACGGCGTTGTTGCTGGGGGCGGCCACCGAAACTTCTTTTCCCCAGCTGCTGTAGGCCGATTTCTGATTCAGGCTGCTGCAGGCCGACACCGCAATCACGTCGGGGTGAACCGCAAACCCGTTCAGCCACGGCGTGTTGCCCTGCAGCGCCCCGCCAGGCCAGCCGCGCTCGTCAATGGTGCCGTTTAGCGGCCGGTTGGCGTTGCCGGCGGCGAACACCACCACAGCCCCTTTGCCGTCGCGGCCTCGGGTGGCGGCGCGGGTAATGGCGGCCCGCTGCCGCAGAGACAGGGAATAGCGGGTGCCCACAGGACCCCAGCTACAGGAAATCACGTCAGCGCCGTTATTGATGGCCCAGCTGAACATGACCTCAATCGAACGGTCGTCAATGATGCCCGAGTAGCGGATGGGCATGAACGCGCAGCCTGGCGCCACGCCGACAATGCCGCTGCCGTTCTCCTCCGCGATCGCGATCGCCGCCACCGGCGTGCCGTGGTTCTCATTGACGCCTTCGGGGAACGGCACGCCGTCGCTGGCCTTTAGGTCTCGGGGGGCCACTAGCTTGCCCTCACCGCTGAAGTCGGGATGGTTGAGGTCAAAGCCGTCGTCAATGACGGCGACCACAATCGATCGACTGCCCCGGGTGATGTCCCAGGCCGCTTCTACCGAGATGTGGGACCCCGCGACCAGGCTCGGCCCGCCCTGGTGCTGCAGGTACCACTGCTCGGGGTAGCGGGAATCTCGGGGGCGGTAGAATCCCTGGGCCGACACCACCACGTTGGGCTCTGCCAGCAGCACTGGGGACAGCCGCACCAGCCGGTTGCACAGCTTCAGCGGATTGGCTACCGCGTCCACCGTCACCTGAAACACGTAGGCGTTGGGCACGCCGTCGATCGCCTCTAGCCTTGCCAAGCCCGCCGCCGCTGCGATCGCCTCCACCTCCGCTAGGCCGACGTCGGGCTTAAACTGAACCGTGAGCTGATCGGTCAGGTACAGCTGCTCTGGGCTGTCTTCAACCTGGTAGACATGGCTGGCAAAGGCCACCTCTTCCCTAGCCCTGACCCGGTCCATCGCCGGGTCGAGCTGGTCATCCTCCGAGACCTGCACCTCGGTGAGGGAGACCAAAGGCATGATCTGCACCACCTCCCCCCCCGCCGCCTGGGCTACGGGCCGAGACTGGCCGGCTGACTCTGGGTCGGCAAACCCCACCGTAAAGCGATCGCCCACCTTACGCAGCGCGATCTGCTCCCCACCGCGCTGCAGCGTCAGGCCTTCGCCCGCTACGGGGATTTGCAGCTGCCGGGCCCAGACGTTCGAATCAGGCTGCCCGCTAGGCTGCCTACTAGGCTGATTGCCAAAGGCCGCGGAAAAGGGATTAATCATGAGGGATTAGCTATAGTGACAGGTGCAAAGGTGTCATGACGCTAAAGGCGATGATAATATAGCTCAGTATTATAGATACGGTCAGTTGTGTTTAGTTTCCTGTCCGAGGGCACCTAATGGTACATGCAATTAGTTTTTGGCGCGCTTGCCGCCGTCAAATCGGCTTGTCGATGGGGATAGCCGCTACGGCTGTGTTGCTTCCCTCAGCGATCGTGGCGCAAACGCCAGGCGATATCAATCTTGAGAATTTAGACGACGGTGGTCTTGAGCTCCTCGACGACGGCGTTGAGGAGCCCTCAGAAGCAATAGAGTCGGATACCCGCCCACTGGCGCAGGAGAGCAGCGTTTTAAGCCTGACCGGCGGCCGGCGGCTGATGCGCGAGGGCGGTAACGCCGCTGCAGACCAAGACTATAGTACGGCGGTGAGCAAGTACCAGGACGCTCGCCAGGTCTTCAATCAGCTCTCGAATTTCTACCGCCGCCTGTCGGATAGCTTTATCGGCATTGACGGCCGCATTTCCGAGCAGCAGCGGGACTTAGCCCTAGAAACCGCTGAAATGCGTGACCAAGCCACCTACGAGCTGGCGCTAGTGCACCGCGCTGAGGGTCAGCCAGACCTGGCGGTTCCCCTGCTAATCCAGATTATTCAAAGCCAGGACCCCACCCGGGAGCTGGGGGGACAAGCCTATCGGCAGCTGTTTGAGCTAGGCTTTGTAGATGCGGCCTATCCTCGAACCCAGGCCGACGATTCGGCGGCCACAGCCCCAGCAGAGTCAGAGAACTAAGGCGAGCACTGTTTTAGAGCACTAGGCGAGTACTACTAATGATTGCCCCAGAACAAGTCGAGACCATGATTAAGGCTGGACTCCCGGACGCCGAAGTCCAAGTCCAGGATTTGACGGGCGGCGGCGACCACTACCAGGTGACGGTGGTGTCGTCGGCGTTTGCGGGTAAAACGCTGATTCAGCAGCACCAGATGGTTTACCGCGCCGTGAACCAGGCTATGTCTACTGAGGCTATTCACGCCCTGTCCCTAAAGACCTCTGCACCCTGACGGAAAGCGCCTTTGCTTTTAAGTCCGTCTAGCGGGCCAAATCTTTAGAATGGAAGGTGCAGACTGGCTAAACGCTCAGTTGGCCCGACGCACCGCTCGAACGACTACTGCTCAACACCAGCGTTTAGGACGCTATCCACACCATGACTCCAGAACTTAAAGCGCGAATCGAAACCATCACTAACAGCGCTCCTGTGGTGGTGTTTATGAAAGGCAACAAGCTGATGCCCCAGTGCGGCTTTTCAAACAACGTCGTTCAGATCCTCAACGTGCTGAACGTGCCTTACGAGACGTTTGACGTGCTCGAAGACTACGACGTTCGTCAGGGCATCAAAGAATATTCTAACTGGCCTACAATTCCCCAGCTCTACGTCAACGGCGAGCTGGTCGGCGGGTCAGATATTCTAATTGAGCTTTATCAGAAAGGCGAGCTGCAGCAGATGCTAGAGGTTGCGCTGGCGTCATAGCCCGTCAGGCGGTTCAGCAGGTTGAATTTTAGATCAAGAATTTTGGGTTGAGCGGCGCTAAACGCGTACAGGCTCAACCCAAAAGTTGCGCTAAATTCCTGACCCGTCTAAAAACTGCTCGATCTCTCGATTTTCCAGCTTACAGGTGGTAGACCTGCGGTGCGCCGCGCCCGCCAACTCTGGAACGCGATCGGGCGCGCTCTGGGTTTGCAGCGTCGTCAACTGCTGCTCTAGCCTCTCGATGCGGTCCACCAGCGCCCGAATCACCTGGGCTTCTGAGTCCGGCAGGCTGCCGTGCTCTAGGGGGTCAACCCGTTCCCCAGATCGGTACACGATACGTCCGGGAATGCCTACCACCGTACAGTCTGACGGCACATCGCGCAGCAGCACCGAGCCGGCCCCAATGCGCACGTTGTCGCCAATTTGCAGGTTGCCCAGCACTTTAGCTCCGGCCCCGACCACGACGTTATCGCCCAGGGTGGGGTGGCGCTTGCCGCTCTCTTTGCCCGTGCCGCCCAGGGTGACGCCCTGGTAAATCAGGCAGTAGTCTCCCAGGATAGCCGTTTCCCCAATAACCACCCCCATGCCGTGATCGATGAAGACACCCTTACCCAGACGGGCGCCAGGGTGAATCTCAATTCCGGTCACAAAGCGAGCCAGGTGGGAGATAAAGCGCGGCAGAAACGGGACCTTGAGCCGGTAGAGCAGGTGGGAAAAGCGATGAAAGGCGATCGCCTGCAGGCCGGGATAGCACAGGAGGACCTCTAACCAGCTGCGAGCGGCCGGGTCCCGGTCGAAGATAATCTGAAAGTCAGCGGCGAGCGTCGAGAGCACGGATGATAACCCCGAAGATGCGTCAGACTTTATTATAGTAGCCCTCTTTACCCGCCCAGAATCCAGCAGTTGAATAGAAAAGTGACGCTGCTGCGGTTTCTTAAAGATGCCCCAGAAGATGCCCCAGAGCGCTAGGGGCGACCCTGTACAGTGAGCTGGTAGTCGAAGCGCGTCTCTGGATCGAAAGAGCCGACCCAGACCTCGTAAGACCCCGCGGCCCAGCCCTGCCCCTGCAGTTCGGCATCGGCGTTGTTGGAGTCATCGGCGCAGAAGACGGCCCCGCGCTCTGCAGAACGGACGAGGATTGTGGTGTCGCTGCCGCCGCTGTCTACCGACAGGGTAATGCTTGAGACCGGGCTCGGCAGCACCAGGATATGGTCGGGCTCCGTTTCTCCGTAGCCGACGCAGTGGTTGCCGCGGCTGCCCTCCCGCGCGATCGCTGAGAGGGGAGTCCCGCCCTGGGTGTAGCCCCGCATTTGGGCAGAGCCGTTGCTCAGGGTGACGGAGCCAAAGTTTGCGTTCGACTGGGCGATCGCCGGAACGACAATAGACGCTGCGACCGAAAGCGCCACGAGCGAGCTACCCAGTAGTCTGCTGATCGATTTTCTATGAAGGCTGACCATTGTTCTAACCCGAAAAATAAAGACGATTCAATTGGGCGCAGGCCTGCTGCGGCTGTAACTGGCGCTGGAGCTCTCTCCAAAATTACCCGCCGTGTTTACGTCTAAACTCACTGAGGCGAATGAGTGAGCATTTCTAGCAGACAGGCTGTAGTAGATTCCCTTAAGACTTATCGTGCCCTACACCCAAGCGGGCAATGTTGACCTAGGAGACGCTGATGATGCCCCATAAATCGGCAGCGCTTCAGCACACCCCTACAGTATTCAGTATCTCCGATTTTGCAGACTGAGTGCGTCACCGAGGTGCAGATGTCATACCGTCACAGAAGGTTCGGCCTGCTACAGCTGGGCGAGGCAAGGTAATAGTACAGCATTTTACAATTCCACCCACGGGTTGCGCGACAGTGGCCTGCGAGCAATAAGGCTAAATCCTCTCACTGGAGAATGCGTTCCATGGCAATTTTTCAAGGCTCAAACTTTCGCGATACGATCACCGGAACCGGCTTTGCTGACTCAATCTCTGGCTTTGGCGGCCGCGATCGCATTCGCGGCGGTGCGGGGAGCGATCGCCTCTTTGGCGGCGCTGGAGACGATGATATTGACGGCGGTACGGGGGATGACGACATCGACGGCCAGAATGGCGACGACGTTATCCTCGGCTTTGATGATGATGACGAGCTGCGCGGCGGCGACGGGGACGATATCATCTATGGCGAAGAAGACGAAGACTTTATCGACGGCGAGGACGGCGAGGATGAGCTGTTTGGCGGCGAGGACGACGACGAGATAGAGGGGGGCGACGGCGACGACGAGATCCAGGGCGGCGACGGGGACGAGGAGGTCGCCGGCGCAGAAGGCGACGCGGCGCTCGAGGGCGTGGACGGCGATGATGAGCTGTTTGGCGGCGTGGACGACGACGAGATAGAGGGGGGCGACGGCGACGACGTGATAGAGGGATACGACGGGGACGACAGGCTCTCTGGAGAAGAAGGCGACGACGAGATAGAGGGAGGGGACGG
>JBHJHD010000122.1:0-11655 GCA_050331115.1 Elainellaceae cyanobacterium | reverse complement strand
CAGCAGACCGCCCGCCAGATGCGCGCCAACATCCTCATTCCCCACCGCGCCAACACGCGCCGGGGCGACCGCACCTGGGGGGCGCACTTCTCTGTAGATAACCGGCAGCCCGAGGAGGAAGACTTCTACCAGATTGGCCTGGGTTTAGAAACCATAGGCCGCGTGATTGACGCCCGCATCAACGGCTATATTCCCCTTGGCGACACGAGCCACGTCATCGACGAAGATGTGTTCAGTTCTGCCACGACGTCCAGCGGTTTTGAGGGCAATCTCCTCGTGCTCTCCAGCACCGTCACCGAGCGCGTCCGCCGGGTTGAAGAGTTTGCCCTGGGTGGGTTTGATGCGGAAGTGGGCGCTAAGTTTTTTGATTGGAACGACGGCGACGGCGATCTGCGAGGCTTTGCGGGATTTTACTTCTTGGATGCGCGACGCGTTGACAGCAGCCTGGGCTACCGCGTAGGGCTAGAAGTGCGCCCTATTAGCCAGGTTGTGCTGGGGGTGTCAGTTCAAGAGGACGATATATTTGGGACCAACGTGGTGGGGAGCTTCAGCCTCAGCTTCCCCCGCGTGCGGCCGAAGAGCCCCATTGCTGACGAAGACCAGGTCATCGCCCGCATGGGCGAGGCGACGCGCCGCAACTCTAGTATTACGGTCGAGACCCAGGAGAGCTTTGAGGACAGCTCAGAAAGCTTCGAAATGCCGCTCATGAACCCGGAGGAAGAAGAAGCCTACCGGTTTGTTCACGTTGAGCTCGGGGCGACGGGCGGCGACGGCACCTTTGAAGCCCCGTTTGGCAGCGTTCAAGAGGCAATCGACGATACGATCTCTGACGGCAATAACATTGTCTACGTCGACGCCGGCAGCAATCCTGACATCCCGGCCTTTACCATCCCCGACCGGGTGAGAGTCCTCTCTCAAGGACCCACCCAGCTCTTGGCGGGTCTGTCGTTTCCCGGCTTCCCAGAGGCCTCTTCTCGCCTGCCCTTCTCGCCAGACATCAACTTCGATGACGGTATTCTCGTCGAGGTCCCTGAGTCAGGAGACGGTAACTTTCCGCTCATTCAGGAGGACGGTGCCCAGACCCTGGTCACCCTGGAGAACTCTGCCGTTCTATCAGGCTTCATCATCAACGGCGCAACAGGCAGCGCTGTCGCGGCAGCCAACGTCGAAAACGCTGAGATTCGCGACAACACGATTACCAATTCGGGACAGGGCATTGCCCTCGTGGACGTGACCGGCAGCGTAATCTTGTTTGACAACGTAATCAGTGACACAACGGGTGGGGCCGATTCGGGACAGGGCATCGCGATTGACAATACCTTCAGCGAATCCGTCGAGGTGAGCATTGCCGGCCAGACGATTTCGGACACTCGCGTCGGTCTCGACATCACTGCGGACGGCGACTTTGGCGATGCCCAAGATCCGCAGCAGATTGTCACTGTTACCAATACAGATATCGACGATAGCGCTGAGGAAGGTCTGCGGGTTGAGGCGAGGGATCTGGGCAACCAGGCCGTTAGCGTCACCAACAGCAGCATCGCTGACAGCGGTGCGGATGGCGTGCTCGTGCTGGCCACCAGCGTTGGTTCTCAAGAAGTGAGTATTGAAGAGAGCTCCATCCGGGGCAGCGGCGGCAACGGCATCAGCGTCATTGGCGGTACGCCTGACGGCTCTTCTACGGCAGCGCAAGAGGTGTTCATCAACGACAATACGATCGCCAACAACGATGGCGCAGGTATCTCTATCGTGGGCAATGAGGTGGTCGCCCAGGAGTTTGCCATCGGCGGAAACCAGATCGTTAACAACGGTGGACCAGGCATCGTGGCGATCGCCCAGAACCTCGCTTTCCAAGAGTACGTTACTGATGCGGACAATGACTCCCTAGGCATTAGCAATAACTTCATTGCCAACAACGGCGGCCAGGCCATTTCCGTTACGGGCTTTGACTCCGCAACCGTCATCGCCGATATTCAGGGCAACACCTCGGAGGACAACGAGACGGCGGGCGCGCCTGACATCGAGGTCACCACGACCGCGAATACCAACGACGCCTGCGCCTTTGCGACAGGCAACACGACCGTCAACGGTATTCAATTCAGCAACATCAGCGCTGTACCGGCCTTCTTTGAGGTGGTCAACCTGCCGAATGTATCTAGCCTGAACGACGGTGGCGTAACCCTAAACCCAGGGCCAGCGGCGTTCACCAACGTGCCGGGCGTGTCGTCCTGCTTTGGAGCGCTGGAGAACTAGCGCCAGTTTAACCCCCTCACTCCCCCTTCGTCCTAAGGACGCGCTGCGCGAAAGCTAAGGCGGGGAGATAGAGGGGGCCTTACCGGACGCTAAGCAGATACTGGCCTTAATCGGTGCGGGGGCGCGAGAAATTGGAGGGTGGCGCAAACTCCTGCACCGGAGCACCCTCCAATGCTCGGGTCATGAACGCCCGCCAAATAGGAGCCGCAAACTGACCGCCAGTTGCCCTCCCGGAGAGGGGACGGTAGTCGTCGTTGCCGACCCAAACCGACACCGAGAGCTGAGGGACGTATCCGATAAACCAGATGTCCCGCTCTGAGGACGTGGTGCCCGTTTTCCCGGCCGCAGGGCGACCGATCTGAGCATTTTTGCCGGTGCCCTGATTGATAACGCCCTGAAGCATTTGATTGAGAGAGGCCACCGCCCAGGGGTCTAAAATACGCTTCGGGTTGGGGCGGTTGTCTAGCAGTAGCGTTCCCGTACTGTCCGCTACCTGCACGACAAACGTGGTCTCTGAGCCCCAGCCCCCGCTGGCGAAAGTCGCGTAGGCCCCGGCAATCTCCATGGGCGTCAGGTCGACAGAGCCTAGGGGCAGAGAAACTACGGGTTCAATAGGGCTGACAATACCCAGCGATCGCGCCACTTCAATTACCTTGTCGATGCCTACCGACTGGCCCAGCTTGATGGCGGGCACGTTACGCGATAGCTCCAGCGCTCGCTGCAGCGTCATGGCGCCGGCAAAAGTGCCGTCATAGTTGCGGGGCGAGTATAGCTCGTTGCCATCGGGGTAGCTGACGGGGGCATCATTGATGATCGAGCCAGGGGAATAGTTTCCTGAGGCTAGCGCCGTGTAGTAGACCAGGGGCTTGAAGGCCGAGCCGGGCTGGCGGCGGGCCTGGGTGGCTCGGTTGTACTGACTAGCGCTGTAGTCGACGCCCCCGACCATAGCTTTTACGAAATGCGTCCGAGGGTCTACCGCCACTAGGGCAATCTGGTCGGCGTACAGCCCGCGCCACTGCAGCCGCTGATACTCTTGCTGCACGACCTCTTCCGCCATGCGCTGAAAGTTGACGTCTATCGTGGTCTGGACTCGCATGCCGCCCTTGAGCACGGCCTCACGGCCAAACCGGTCGATCAGCTCTTGGCGTACTGCATCGGTGACGAAAGGAGACTGGCTTTTACGAAACGACGTCACCTGACCTAGGCGAATCGGCTCCTGCTTGGCCGCCTCGTATTCCGCTTGGGTAATCCAGGCAAGGCGGCGCATGCGCTCTAAAACGATGGCCTGCCGCTGCTTGGCGAGCGGATAGTCTAGAAAAGGGCTAAAGTCTTCCGGGGCCTGAATCAGCCCCGCCATCATGGCTGATTCGGCCAGACTTAGGTCGGTAGCAGACTTGTTAAAATAGCTCTGAGCCGCTGTCTCGACGCCGTAGGTGTTGTGTCCCCAGTACACCTGGTTGAGATACATCTCAAAGATCTGATCTTTTGAGAAAATTTGCTCTATGCGCAGGGCTAAGATAGCCTCCGCGACCTTGCGGCTGAGGGTGCGCTCTGGGGTGAGAAACAGGTTTTTCACCAGCTGCATCGTTACGGTGGAGCCGCCCTCAACGGTGGAACCCTCCTGCAGGTTGGCGACAAACGCCCGCGCTACGCCAGTAGGGTTTACCCCTCGGTGGGAGAAGAAGTGGCTATCTTCGATGGCCAGTACCGCTCGCTTGAGGTTGGGGGTAATCTGTTCTAGGTTGACAACCTCGCGGTTAACCTCGTCGTGGAGGCTGTCGAGCAGGGTGCCGTTGATGTCGTAGATGTAAGACGTTTCCGTGGGGATGTAGCTGCGCAGGGCGCGGACGTCCGGCAGATTTCGGAAGCTAATTGCCAGCCCTACTAGTCCCCCAGCGACCACAGAGCTGGTGAACATGGTTATGCCCAGCAGCGTGCCCACCATGGACTGACCCACGCCCAGTACAAAGCGAGCCGGTGACGGCGATCGCTTGGGGGAAGCATCATTGGGAACAGAGGTTTGACCGAGACTTCTTGAAGACACAGTGCGCTTAATTAATCCTTGTGGCTGATAGGTCAGATGTAATGGGGTGAATGCATTACGAAGCAAGCAGAACAGAGCGAGTAAAGAGCGTGAGCGAATCCCCAATGGCAGCAGTACGTATTACAACGATATACAGTAGAAGCTGCCCGGGTTAAACCCTGCTGTTGGAGGGTTGCCCTAGAACTACCTCAAATGACCCGGATAACTTACAGTTTATACAGTCTGTGCCGCTTCGCTGAATAGTCTCATCCGCATTTCTATATACATCATCCGCCATGTCACATTCCCCGTTCTCCTGGCTCCATCGCGGCATCAGCGAAATTTTCCCCAACAGTCTTGATTCTAGCGATCCCAATAGCAATTTAGAGCAGCGCATCCTGCAGAGCGATCGCCCGCTGCGGATCAAGCTAGGTATCGATCCGACAGGGTCGGAGATACACCTAGGCCACAGCATATTATTCCGGAAGCTGCGGGCATTTCAGGATGCAGGTCACACGGCGATTGTGCTTATCGGTGATTTTACGGCCCAGATTGGCGATCCCACCGGTAAATCAGAGGTCCGTAAGCAGCTGACCCCAGAGCAGGTAGCCCAGAACGCCCAGACCTACCTCGACCAGGTGCGGCCCATCCTCGATTTTGACACCCCCGGCCGCTTGGAAATTCGCTATAACTCCGAGTGGCTCTCCCAGCTCGACCTGCCGGAGACGCTATCGCTATTGGCGACGATGACGGTGGGGCAGATGCTGGCTAAGGAGGGGTTTGCCGAGCGCTACGGGCAGGAAAATCCTATCTATCTGCACGAGTTTCTCTATCCGCTGATGCAGGGCTACGATTCGGTGGCCCTAGAGGCCGACGTGGAGCTCGGGGGGACGGACCAAAAATTCAACCTGGCGGTGGGGCGAGATTTGCAGCGTCGCTTTGGCCAAGCGCCTCAGTTTGGCCTGCTGCTGCCGATTTTGCTGGGGACCGACGGCGTGCAGAAGATGTCGAAATCCTTAGGTAATTACGTGGGGCTGCGGGAGGACGCGCTGTCGATGTACTCCAAGCTGGAAAAAACCCCCGACGCGCTGATTGGCGACTATGTGGAGCTGTTGACCCATCTCTCGCAGGAGCATCTGCCCGAAAACCCCAGGGAGCGGCAGAAGCAGCTGGCGCTCGATATCGTCAGTCAGTACCACGGCGAGGCGGCAGCGAGGGATGCCCAAACTGCCGCGATGACCCTGGTGCAGGGGGATGCAGCCCAGGCCGAGGCGGTGCCAGAGTTCTCTTTGGCTGGGGTGGCGTTCCCCGCAAAGCTGTTCTACATTCTGGGGGCAAGCGGCCTGTGCAAGAGCAGCGGGGAGGGGCGGCGGCAAATTCAGGGGGGCGCGGTGCGGCTGGACGGCGATCGCCTGGCGGATGCTAACGCGGAGGTGGCTTCTGCAGATGAGCTGGCGGGGAAAGTGCTGCAGGTGGGCAAGAAGCGGTTTGTGCGCCTGACACAATAGCTTGCCGGTTTATTAGCACCTTTACGCCTAACTTGCTGCCTCACGAGCCGCCAGACCCTGGGACAGCTGCCGCACCTGCCGCATGACTAAAGGGTCGGGGTCGCTCTTGAGCTGTGGCAGCAGCGATCGCAGCACCGCCGGTGAGGCCACCGCCAGATACCGCAGCACCGCCTCCCGGACAAACCCCGTGGGATGGCGCACGCCCCAGAGCACCTGATCCGGCGCGATGCTCCAGCGGGCGTCGCTCGCCAGGTGGTAGCAGCAGGCCACCGACCAGTCTGAGAGGAAGGGGCGCAGCTCCAGCAGGTGACGCAGGCGATCGCTCGCGGACATCGGCTGGTAGGGCACCAGGCTCGACAGCGCCTTAACGTGCTCCAGCGTAGGCTGATTGGGATCGAGCAGTGTTAGCAAGATGGTCTTCACCGAGAGGTCCACGGTGTTGTCCAAAATCTCTAGCCCTCGCGCCACGCTGTCTGAGGACTGGGACTGCAGGTTGAACGCGGCGGCGGCAATCGTGTCGCTCGCGTAGAGGAACTGCATCAGCAAAAAGAGACGATTGGTGGCGTCGGTCCGCTGGTCTCCCAGGGAGCGCTTCAACAGATCCGCCGTTCCGTGCTCCTTCCAGCTGGCGTCCTGGGCCTTAACATCTAGCTCGGCGGCGTAAATCTGGGCAATAAAGCACAGCTCTTGGCCAATCAGCTGCTCGATGCCGCGTCGCCCCAGGTACTCGTTCACCGCTTCAATGCCGTCTTCTTTGGAGAGCAGCAGCAGCGATCGCAAGAGGCCCCGGCGCTCTGGCCCCCACATCACGATCACATGCTCCACCAGCTCCCGCAGAGCGTTTCCGCTGCCGATCTGCCCCAAAATGCGCCAGGCGCTGGCCCGCACGTTGGTGGGCCGATAGGCGTCGGTGCCGATGGCCACCAGCAGCGGCACGGCGTCGTCCCCCAGCTCAACAAACGCCCCCATGGCCGCCTTGCGGGTGGAGGGGTAGGCCAGAGCCTTCACCAGCGACGGGTAGTACTCCTGCAGGTTTACCGCCGCAATGGTCTCCAGGATGGCGGCCCGGACCCTCAGGGAGCGATCGCGCAGCAGTCCCGGAATGTGGATGCGCAGCGCCTGCAGATACAGGGCGTCTCGCAGGGCGCGACAGCTGCTCACCCGCTCAAGCTCCTGCTCCCGATCGGTGAGCATGCGCCGCAGCACGGCCGTGGCCTCTGCCTGCTGACGGGCGTTGCCGCGCCGCAGCACGAGCGCCGCAGCGGTGGCCCGGGCGCTGGGGTGGGTCTTCGGATGCAGATAAGGCTGGAGCTGGCGCACATCTGGGTTAGGGGCAATCAGCCCGATGTAGCGCAGTGCCCCAGTGATTACCTCTGGCGGCGGTGACTGGTCGATGAGCTGCTGCACCTCCTCGATGTACTCTAGCTGGGGATAGCGCAGCATTAGGTCTAAGCTCTGCTGCTGCAGCGATACCGGCAGCTCGATGAGGCGGGGCGCGAGCACTTCGCCGGCCTGCCGGGGATCAAGATTGGCCAATAGATCGATGCACGAGGCGCGCTTGTGCACCTCCACGCCGGGGTTCTCAATCGTCTCGATGATGGCCTGCTTAAAGGAGCGGGTGTCCATGTCTCGGGTGGCCACCAGCTGACCGCGCTCGGCGCTTAGCACCAGCAGGTCTAAGTAGCGATCGCGCAGGACTTTGACCGCCAGCAGCCACACCAGGCCAAAGGCCATGATCTCCGCTAAGAAGACAAACGTCTGCACCTCCGCCACAAAGCTAGCTTCCGCGTTGGGCAGCAGCCGGCGGCAGAGCCAGATGGTCGCCAGAAAGCCAGCGCCGGTGAGGCCGATGGCGAGCGGCTCCGCTAGGCCTCGTACCCGCTCCTGGATTCGGTTCCGGCTGAGGGCAGGTAGGGGCTGAAAAATAATCGGTCCGGTAGAGGCGATGAATGTGTAGCGCAGCAGATCGTCGGCAAATTTGAGAACAATTACCCCCACAAAGACCGGCACGAGGCCAATTAGGGTGAGCCCGCTCCAGCTGATAATCAGCAGCGGCAGCAGCGCGCTGACGGTAAAAATCCCTAGCCGCTCGATGGCGCGGCTCGAGGCAAACCACTGGGTAATCACCTCAAAAATGCCTAGGGTGCCGCTAAACAGGGCAATAAAGTCGGCGATGCTGCCTTCTCGATCCGCCAGCCGCCGCTCCAGCTGGCTGAGGTACTCGAAATCGATCAGCAGCAGCAGCACCTGCGACATGACAAAGAAAGCGACCACCCAAACCACATACTTTTGAAACGGACCTTGGAGCCGCTGGGCGGCGGGGGCAGACTGGCTGCCGCTGGTGCGACGCTCGAGGTTGGGGAAAAAGTCTCTATATCTAGAGCTCAGGTAGGCCAAAATAGCCGCGCCCACCAGCAGCAGCAGGCAGGCAGCCAGCAGAACGTTTTCCAGGCCGATGAGCTGGCGCAGCAGGGGGAGAGAAAAGCCGCTGACGATGTCGGCAATTAGAATGCCGCTGCTGACGATGGGAAAGGTGCGCTTGATCTCCCGAATGTTGAAGAGCTGGTTGGCGGCAATGGAGGTGTTGAGCTCGTTGAGGGTGTAGATTGCCTCTAGCCATAGACGGATGAGGAAAACGCTGTAGGCAAAGACAATGACGCCCCTCACTTCTAGCCAAAACAGAAAGATGGGGAGCGCCATCAGCAGCGGGATCACCGTAATCAACCGCCTGAGGGGCAGCACTTTTTGAATTTGGGAATAGAGTACGCCCAGGCCCGTTCCCATGGCGGTGCTGGCGATGTAGACCCAGGGCAAGGCGTTGGCGCTATACTCCCCGAGAAACAGGGCCGCCGCCGTGAACTCGAACCATAGAATGCCAATGGAAGAGAACAGATAGAAGGCCAGCATCAGCAGCGTGCGCGGCGCTTCTTCTGGGCGCAGGTTGAGCCAGCGCAGCCAGCGGTGGAAAGGAATTTGAGCTGAGGTGAGTCGAGTCATACGGTGCTGATGCGTCCGGTGCTGATGCGCCGAGTAGAGGCGCTGAGGTGCCGCGAATCCTGACTGGTATCAATTTCTTAGGACGCTGTCTAATACAACCTGACGAACTAGACCATGCCCACAATTATGCCCGCGGTGGCGCGCGAGCGTATGGGGTGTAGGTTACCCTGCTAGGGGCACGCAGCGCTAGTCATTTGAGCGCCTACTATCCATTAAGCTCCTACTCGCCATGGCCATAATTTCAATTCGTCCTGAAGGTCTCTACTGCAGTGCAGGAGACTTTTATATCGATCCCTGGCGGGCCGTGGACCGGGCGCTGATTACCCACGCCCACGCCGACCACGCTCGCACCGGGGCGCAGCGCTACTGGGCTACGCAGCAGTCGGAAGGCATTTTGCGCAAGCGGCTGGGGCAGGACATCGACTTTCAGGGCGTTACCTACGGCGATCGCTTTCAATTGGGTCGTGCAGTGGTCTCCTTTCACCCGGCGGGCCACGTCCTGGGCTCGGCGCAGGTGCGGGTGGAAGTGGAGGGGGAAGTGTGGGTGATCTCGGGGGACTACAAGCGAGACGCCGATCCCACCTGCACCCTTTTCGAGCCGGTGGTCTGCGACACCTTTATTACCGAGGCCACCTTCGGCCTGCCGATCTATCGCTGGCAGTCCGGTGCGGCGACCGCTCAGCAGATTCACGACTGGTGGCAGGCCGCCCCGGAGCGCCCCTCTCTACTGTTTTGCTATTCCTTCGGCAAGGCGCAGCGAGTGCTGGCGGAGCTTACCCAGCTCACCCGTCGTCCCATCTATGTGCACGGGGCGATCGCCGTGCTCAACGAGATCTACCGTCAGCAGGGTATCGACCTGGGGGAGACGGTCCCCACGACCGAAGTGCCGAAGACCCACAGCTATCAGGGCGACCTGATTCTTGCCCCTCCCTCCGGCCACCGCTCGAGCTGGATGAAGCGCTTTAAGCAGCCCCAGACTGCCTTTGCCTCGGGATGGATGGCGGTGCGTGGCGCGCGGCGGCGTCGGGGCTACGAGCGGGGCTTTGTGCTCTCGGACCATGCTGACTGGCCAGGACTAGTGCAGACGGTAAAAGAAACCCAGGCTGAGAAGATATACGTCACCCACGGCCAGTCAGACACCCTGGCTCGCTACCTGCGGGAGGCGCTGGGACTAGATGCAGAGCCGCTAGAGACCCTGTTTGAAGGGGAGGGGGATGTTTAGCGCACCTGCGTAACAATAATTAGTTGCCCATCGCATTAATTTTTTAGCGTTTGTTTTTCAGCGTTTGTTTTTTAGCGTTTGAATGTGCTTCGCTATCAAAAAATACTAATTGATGATGGGTCAGGCCTTATCATTAAAGATCAAGGTCTCCAGTTCGTGACGCGAGCGCCGCTTGCCGCGATCGTCGCTGTCATCCGCCCAAAATTCAACTAGGCCAATACCATATGATTCCTGTAGATGTCGTGGTCGAGCCCCTTGTTGTTGCCAACGGTCAGCGCAACGAACTTACAGATACAAAAAATTTCCTCAAGATCCTGCGGCAGCTAATCCGAGAGCCAGCGGTGGTCGGTAGCGAAGACTCCTTTTTTAGAGTGCTGCGCCGAGAGCTAGAAGAGGTAGGCGTCGACGTCCATTACTATTACGGGGTGCTCGTTGCCCAGGGCAGCCGCCCTGAGTCGCTGATGCTCTCCGCCCATATTGACCGTCACGGCCTCCTTTGCACCGGACCCAACGAATTTCAATACGCGGCTTTCGTGGCGGGAAACAAAGGCGAGCTGAGCGGCGACTCGGTGTCCGAGCAGATGCTCAACACCATTGAAAATCGCTTTCAAGACCAGCGGGTGCAGGCTCACCAGCCCTATACCGGGGCCTACATCGGCCAAGGCACAATTACAAACTCCTACATCTGCCCAGAGCGGCACAACCTGATCTTTGAGGTAGATGGCCTAGAGCACCTGCAGCCGGGGACGCCGGTTGCCTTCTTAGATCGCCTACGATCCGACGGGGGCTACATTTCGGCTCAACTCGACAACGTAATCAGCGCGGCGATGCTCATTTTTCTGTTTCGCTGTGGATTTCAGGGGACAGCGCTATTCACGGCCCAGGAGGAATCAGGTCGCAGCTGGCGTCATGCCCTATCGTGGTTTCAGCGGCATCAGCTCACGACTCAGCGCTTGATTGCCCTCGACACCAGCCCTTACCACAGCCGCGAAGCCGCCGATGCGCAGCAGGTGGTCCTGCGCCGCAAAGATGCGAGCGCGGCGTTTGCCGGGGCGATGACGCAGGAGCTAGCGGCGCGGTGTGAGCAATTGGGCATTGCCTACAGCTATAAAGACGACTACATTGACGCTCAAAACCAGACGCGGACTAAGCCCTATTCCATGGGCCGCACCGAAATAGGCCGTCTGATTGCCGCAACGGACGGCGCGATTAGCGGTACGACGCTGCAAATTCCAACAACGGACTACCATACGCCCAATGAGACGGCGTCGCTGTCCTCTGTGGCCGCGATGCTGCGGCTGCTGAAATCTTATTGCGTTGGCACCGCGACTTAGAACAGCACAATCGGCTGAAAACGCTAAACTTCCCAGGCAGCAGAGCGCTATACAACGTGAAAAGCGGCCGCCATCCCCAATGAGCTGCTCGTTGCCAGCATCCTAGAAGAAGCGATCGCTCCTACAGGATATCGTCTCCCTCGGCCCTCAGCAGGGCGTCTCCTGCGCCATGGCCAAAGATGGCCAAAGACTGTTGTCACTGCCTCTTAAAGATTGAGTTCGAAGCTGTTTTCCGTTGTTTTGTAGCCCTGTGTGTCGCCTTACTTTTTCCATCTGCGACACGGCGCTACCCATGGCTAAATCTGTAAAGCAGGGAAGTAA
>JBHJHD010000121.1:0-8680 GCA_050331115.1 Elainellaceae cyanobacterium | reverse complement strand
TAGCATGTGGAACGGGTGCATCAGAATGTTGTGCTCTGCCTGGAACACGAACATGAAGTTGAACGTACCCGAGATGCCCAACGGCATGCCGTCAGAAAAAGAACCCTGTCCAATCGGGTAGATGAGGAAGACTGCAGTTGCCGCTGCAACAGGTGCACTGTATGCAACGCAAATCCAAGGGCGCATGCCTAGTCGGTAGGATAGCTCCCACTCGCGGCCCATGTAGCAGAAGACGCCAATCAGGAAGTGGAACACTACCAGCTCGTAAGGTCCGCCGTTGTACAGCCACTCGTCTAGAGATGCAGCTTCCCAGATGGGGTAGAAGTGCAGACCAATTGCGTTGGATGACGGAACAATTGCACCAGAGATGATGTTGTTGCCGTACATGAGAGAGCCTGCAACGGGCTCGCGGATGCCGTCGATGTCGACAGGAGGTGCCGCGACGAAGGCGATGAGGAAGCAGGTGGTAGCAGCTAGCAGAGTAGGAATCATCAGTACGCCGAACCATCCGATGTATAGACGGTTGTTGGTGCTGGTGACCCATTCGCAGAACTGCTGCCATACGTTAGCGCTAGAGCGCTGCTGTAGGGTAGTCGTCATAATGTGATGAGTGCCTTATTGAAAATGTATTCGAAAAGTGAGTTTGTATCCGTTTCGGTTTTTCTCACTGATTGAATACTACAGGGTTTGTAACGAAAAGTAAAGGAATCCGGCGCTCTCTTAAGCTTTTGCTCCGTTTTCACTAAGAAAAAAGCAGCACAAGTGCTACGTTCCTCTTGGGTTGTGGGATTTAGCTTTGACGTTAGGGGAGCACCCTCAGGCGCAGCATCAGAAGCTCATTAGATCCACAGCCCAAGCGCCAACGGAATTAACAAATCCTTTATAATTAGCCTAACTCTTTATCTAGGTAAGACATGAGCATTAAAGCCGTTGGAAATCCACCCCCTGAAGCCGATCAAATCAAAGCGGTGCTCGAAGAGCGGCTTCCTGAGATTATCGCTAGCTTCAACAAGGTGCTGCAAGAGCAGTACGACATTTCAGGAATTAGCGTTGGTGGATTTACGGTCGTTCCTGAAAGCGCTGTGTCTGGGTCTGTCACCTGTGACCAAGACGGCTGCTCGGTTGATTAGTTTTCAGTAGGGCGGGAAGATCTCTCATCTGAATTGCCACAGGTCTCTATCGATTGAGAATCTTCCCCGCTGCTGCTTCAGCGCTCCTTACCTAAATCTCATCAAGTGACCGTAACCTAAGATCATAGCCCTATAGGTCAGAACCACAGGCCTTAGTCAACATTAGGAGCGCACCCATGGCCCAGCAAGACTTACCCCTGATGCAAGACTTTGAATCTTGGCTTAGCCAGCAGATCCTGAAACTGAGCGTTGATGCACTTAGCAAAGAAGCCATAACCTGTACCGCCTGCCCTGAAGTGATGGGCGACTATATTATTGAGTACGAAGGAAAGAAGCTGCGCATGCCGACCGGAAAGGCCTATGCCTTTTTGCGCTACGTTCTGGAAAAGTGATGTGCCAAGATAAGCCAGCTGGCGTCAGCCCAGCACTACTCCTCCTGACGCAGTAGCGGATTGACTAACTCATTTAGCCCCTCTCCCAGCAGCGACAATCCCACCACTAAACCTGTCAGGGCTAAACCGGGAAACAGCGCCGTCCACCAGATACCAGTGGGCAAGGCGTCCAAGGCTTGCCGTAGATCCTGACCCCATTCTGGAGTTTGATCGGGCAGGCCTAGCCCCAAAAATCCCAACCCACCCAAAACCAGAACAGCGTCGGCGGCGTTGAGGGTAAATAGAACGGGGACGCTCTGCACCACGTTGAGCGACACGTAGCGGGATAGCACAGCCCAAGTCGAAGCTCCCATGGCCTGGGCCGCTTCAATAAACAGCTCTGCCTTGACGCTGACGGTATGGTTACGCACCACCCGGTAATACTGCGGGATGTAGGCAATGCTGAGGGCGATCGCCGCATTGGACACGCCTCGACCGACAATGAAGGCCAGGGTCACCGACAGCAACAGCCCCGGCATGGTGTAGATGGTATCCATAAAAAACAGCAGCGCTCGGTCCAGTCTTCCTCCCAAATAGCCGCTCACCATCCCGAGGGGCACGCCAATCACTAGGCTTAGGGTTGTGGCCAGCAGCACTACTTTGAGCGCCGCTTGGGTGCCAAACAGGGTTCTCGAAAAGACGTCATAGCCTTGGCGCGTAGTTCCGAACCAGTACTCTCCAGACGGAGGTTCGTGAATCGGATTGACCAAAGACGCCGTAGGGTCCTGCAGTAGCCCCATCTGCTGAAGCAGCGGCGCGAATAGGGCGATCGCAATGTATAGCGCCGTGATCACAACTCCAGCCCACATCATCTGACGCGACAGACTGAGCTGCAAGAAAGCGAATCGCTGGTAGGGTTTGGATTGTACAGCCATAGGACGGGATAGACGCGAGCGTTTTCTCAGACTATCGCGAATTTTATAAAATCTATAGAAAATCTATAAAAGGGGGGTTATCCATTGGCCTAAGGCAGCCGTTACGATGGGCCAAGCGTTGCTGCCGTCACCATCTCTAATTCTTGTGCTACTTCTTGACCTCTCTGTCAACGTCCATTCCCTTACGCCGAACCTCAATATTCACTACACCGCTGACCCGGTAGGCGCTTTCCCGGCGTGGCTAGCGGCAATCAGCATCTTCTTAGCCGTCGTAGCAGTACCCTATCAGGCCATAACTGGCGCACTGGGCTATTTTCAAGATCAGATAGCCTCCGATAGCCAAGTTACAGAAGTAGTGCCGTCTCCCCAGCAGCCATCGCCCCCGGAAGGCATGGTGTTTGAGCCTGCTGAGGTCTCCCAAGCGCCAGCTTTAGTCAGCCCTGCGCCAGACATGACGCTAGACGCTCTGTTTGAAGGGGGGCCTGAGTCTCTAGTGGCCAGAACGGTTGGCCACGCTGAGGGCACCCGCACTGCAGACGGTGAGAAGACCGAGGCTTATTACGGCCACACCGATCCGGGTAACGGCGCCTGGAACTTGGGCAGCTTTTCCTATCAGCATGGCGCCCAATCCCCTGAGGCAGCGGACGCTAAGCAGCTCCAGCGCCTGCAGCGTCAGGCTGCGCAGATGCGGGCGCGGGCGGCGAGCCTGAATATGACCCTGGGCTTAGAAGAAGAGCTAAACGCCATCGATTTAGCTAATCAAGCCCCAGAGGCAGCGTTGGGAGAAGGGGGCTATATCGATCGCCTAGTGGAGGCCTATGACAAAGGTCTGCAGGGTCCGGATGCCATTCTATGGGCCCGCACTTGGGCGTATATCAACCCAGAGACAGGAACTTGGGACGCCCCGGGCTTGGGCAACACGCTATGGTCTATCCGGGATGATCAAGAGCGGCGGCGACGGGCGATCGCCCAGGTTCTGAAGCTCTCCCCCACTGAGGCGACGCTGGCCCTGGTGAAGCCTGATACGGTAGTGGAGCAGAACGCGTAAGGTCGTTTGCCATGAACCCCTACTTAGAGAGCAGCGAGGTGATTGACTGGCGCCACCCCGCTATCCTGGCCCAGGCGCGGGAACTGGCTGCTTCTGGCACCACCACAGAGGCGATCGCCAAAGCCTGCTTTGAGTGGGTGCGCGATGAAATTCACCACAGCGTGGACTACCAGCAGAACCCCGTGACCTGCCGCGCCTCAGATGTGTTAGCCCACGGAACCGGCTACTGCTACGCCAAAAGCCACCTGTTGGCGGCCCTGCTGCGGGCCAATGGTATCCCAGCGGGGCTCTGCTACCAGCGGCTGAGCGTGAACGACCAGGGCGCCCCCTACTGCCTGCACGGACTGAACGCCGTGCAGATCCCCAGCGGCTGGTACCGTATCGATGCCCGCGGCAACAGACCAGAGATCAACGCCCAATTTGACCCACCGCACGAGCGGCTCGCCTTTCAGCTCCAGTTTCCTGAAGAGGCAGACTTTCCGGCCATCCTCCCCGAACCCCTGCCGGTGGTGGTGGAAGCGCTTCAGGCTCACAGCACGTGGGACGCCGTGCAGCGGAACCTCCCGGATGTGTCACTGAAAGAGGCGGGCAGGCTGGAGCTAAACCGCGCCGCGTAGCACCGTTACGAAACTCGTAACTACCCTGACGTCTGGTGATTTCGATGTCTTCATAGAGTAGAACACCGTTGGCACGAAACCATGAACCAGTCTTCCGTCCGCTCGCTGTGGCTCGGCCCTGTCCTCGGCGTCATCTTACTGACCAGCTGCAGCAGCGCCACTGAATTTTCCTCTGAAATCGCCTCAGAAGCCCAGGTGGAGAGCGCCCCAGCAGCGGATGGATCAGCCGAGCGCTCTGAGACTGCGGCCACGCCTCTAAATACCCCTGCTCCCGCGCCCCAGCTGGCCAAAGACGCCAGCATTGCCCTGCGGGTTGACGCCGTCGCCGAGGGCATCGACCAGGCCGTGGCGCTCGCCCGCCAGCAACAAGGTGACATCCTCACCCTAGAAGACAGCACCCCAGACTCGGGTGCCCAGCAGCAGGCCTTTTTGCGCGTCCGCGTTCCCCAGTCCCGCCTAGAAGCGACCCTCGATGCGCTGGCCGACTTAGGCACCGTGCAGCAGAGGAAGATTACCGCAGAAGATGTTTCCACCCAGCTCGTGGACCTAGACGCCCGCCTGCGTAACTTACGTAAAACCGAGGAGCTGCTGCTGGGTATCATGGAGCGCTCTGGGGAAGTGGCTGACGTGCTAAAGGTGCCGCAAGAGGTGAGCAACGTGCGGGCCTCCATCGAGCAGATCGACGCCCAGCTTCAGCAGTTGAGCAACCGGGTCAGCTACTCGACGGTGTCTATTCGTCTAGAGTCTGCGATCGCCGCCAGTGCTCCGCCAATTCGGCTGCAGGACGAGCTCAGCAACACCTGGCAGCGCGCCACCCTCTCTTTCCGCAATCTGTCGGTGACCCTGGTGAAGCTGTTGATGTGGCTGCTGGTGTACAGCCCCTATCTGGCCTTGATCTTGCTGGTGGGTGTGGGCCTGCATCGGCTGCGGCGACGTTGGGCTGCCACAGACCGCAGCGCCCAAGATGCGTAGCACGCAAAATCCCAGCGCTCAGGGTGTTTAGTGCTGGAACAGACTTGCTCCTGCTAGAGCATCCGCCGATAATAGAGCTGCAATCAGCCCAAAAGCGGTAGCGGCATATGACTTACCAACAGGCGATCGCCCACATCGATGCGGAGAACTTTGTAGACGCGCTGAGAACCCTAGACCGGGTGCTGATGGAGGAACCCCAGCGGGCCGACGCCTATTACCAGCGGGGGCGGGTGCGCTTGAAGCTGGGGGACGCCGCTGGCGCCACTGCAGACTTTACCAAAGCGATTCGCTTGGAGCCGACGGCGGAGGCCTATTTAAGTCGGGCCGTGCTGCGGCTGGCTGAAAAGAACCTGTCCGACGCCGTTGAAGATGCGCAGCAGGCCGTGGCCTTGAACCCCCAGCTTGCCCCAGCCCATCGGCTTTTGGGCAAAGCCTATCGCCAGCAAGGTTACCCTGACAGAGCAATCGCCGCCTACAAAGCTGCCGCCCGCGCTTACCTAGCCCAGAACGATAAGGCCAACGCCCAGGACTGTCTGGCCCAAATCGAGCAGCTTCAAGCCCCGACCCAAACCGTCACGCCCCCTAAATCCGTCACGCCCCCTAAATCCATCACACCCCCCAAGCCAGCCCCTGCCCCTCTGATGTCTCCCGAGGCCTTTCTTCAGCAGGCGCGATCGCGGGCGAAGCAGGGTCAGTACGAGCAGGCTCTGGGCGACCTGAACTGGTTCCTTAAGTTTGACCCCAACCATGTGGAAGCCCTGTGCGATCGCAGCGCGGTGTTAGCCAAGCTCGGCCAGGGGGAGGCTGCCATTCGGGACATGGCGCGGGCCTTCAAGCTTCAGTCTGGACCAGACCTATATTTAAAGCGGGGTGAGCTGCGGCTGGTCCTAGGGGATGTCTACGGGGCCATAGCCGATTTCACCCATGTAATGACGGAGCAGGGCCATAGCCCAGAGCTGTTTTTGCAGCGAGGCCGGGGATACCAGCAGCTCCAGGATTTTGACAACGCCTTCAAAGACTTTTCTAACGGCATTGGCAACGGCAGCGACCAAGCCGAGCTGTACTGCGCTAGGGGAGAGGTGCAGGACGCCATGGGGGACAAGGACGGGGCGATCGCGGACTATCAGCGGGCGGCATCGCTGTGGTTAGAGCAGGGGCACTGGGCGGGGCACCAGCGGACCGTGTCGCGGGTCAATGCCCTCAAGGGCGTGGTGCAGCAGCAGGCCGAGGAGAAGGCCGCTGAGGCGGCACGAACAATTCGAGTTCCAATTAAATATCGCCGAGGGGGCACCCCCGTGATCGAGGTGCAGCTCAACGGGCAATATACCTTTGAAATGATTGTAGACACGGGTGCAGGCATGACGGTGATTACTGAGCTGATGGCTCGCACCATTGGCCTGCAGCGCTCTGGGTGGTGCCAGGTCCGGGTGGCTGACGGTCGCCTAGTGACCCTGGAGTGGGGCTGGGCTCGCTCCGTGGCCGTCCAGTCCGCCAGTATCAGTCACGTGCGGGTGGCAGTTATTCCCGACAGGGGCGAAGGCCTCTTGGGTCAGGACTTCTTCGCGGCCTATGACGTGCGGGTCTTAGCTCAGGAAGTCGAGTTCTACCGGCGGTAGCCTTTGCTGCCAGTAAATCGGCGATCGCCCTCGCCAACGCTTTGCCCAACGCTGCAACTGATGTATCCTGTAAGACATAACTTAATCTAATGGCTAGGCTTCTGCCCCCTAGCCACACGGCCTAGTGTGCGTGTTAGAATGCAGCTCAAGAGTATTGATCGGTTAACAAGCACTTGTTTCTAGTATTAACGGGTTTTCACGTTTTTCCATTGACAGACTTTTCTCCGAAATCTTTCTCTACACATTCCTTACTTTTTTTTGGGAGATAGTCCATGTCAATTTATGTAGGCAACCTATCCTACGACGTTACGGAAGCCGATCTGAAGACGGTGTTTGAAGAGTACGGCTCTGTAAAACGTGTCCAGCTTCCTACCGACCGCGAGACGGGCCGGATGCGCGGCTTTGGTTTTGTGGAAATGAGCGAAGACGCTGAGGAGCAGGCTGCGATCGAAGCGCTTGACGGCGCAGAGTGGATGGGCCGCGACCTCAAGGTCAACAAGGCCAAGCCCCGCGAGAATCGCGGCGGCGGTTCCTTTAACCGTGGTGGTGGCGGCGGTCGCTACTAAAGGTCCAATTTAGTTTGTAGGCTAGCTGCTCGGCTGCAGCGGCTAGCAAAACTTTAGGGGTTTGGACAAACATGTCCAGACCCCTATTAGTAATTTATAGTCAGTCGTAGAGTTTGGGCGTAAAGAGACTGTCCAAACGGGGCATTTGTGGGGTGAGTGGAAATTTGCTTCCTAGCGCCTTACCGCTGAGATGAGGCTTGCTGCGACCAGACCTCTTGACCTTCTGACCAAGCACTCATCAAGCGCTTTGAAAATAGCTTGAGATTTTCTGATTCATTCTCTGAGGCAGCATACTCTCCACTGCCCTGAAGATACAGGAAAAGCTCCATCTGAAATTTTTGAGAAATGTTGCGAGATTGAACCCACATTTTTTGGGAGTTGGTTTGGCTTAGCAACGTCGTCGATAGGGTCGCCAAGCCGCTAATGGCGAGAACGACCCAATCTAACGGACCGAGAAGCTCACTGGCAGACAGGGCAGAGAGAATCGTTGTGCTGGCGGCAAGTACGATGCTAATTACCTGCAGGCGCTTGTAGCGCCCTTTGTGGCGGTCAGCGCGGTGGGCAAAGTCTTGAATGAGGTGTTCACATTGTTCAAGGGCCTGCTGCCGTCTCTCATCAAGTGTTTTGGCAGGAGACAAAGGGTTATATCGTGCCATTTTTGATAGCGATCGCTATAGCTAAGTAGAGCGCCGTAAGTAAACGTAGCTGTCAGGGGGGAGCACCTCCCGCCGGGGGGGCGCTCCCCCTTTCGTTCAATTGTGGCTACGCACTTACTCTACTGCTTCCGGCGTTGCGATCGCATCACTCCCCGTCTCCTCGCTGAGGCCACTGGGAGGGCTAATTGCGTCGCTGCCCGTCTCGTCGGTCAGGTCATCTGGCGATACCGCACTATCTAGATCTGGCGGCGCCTCGTCCACCGACCGCACGATGGTTTCGTCCTCCGCTGAGTCGGGTGCTTCAAAGACCGCTCTCAAGGCGGCATCTAGCGTTGGGGCCATGGCAATGCGGTTTTGATAAGCCGCAATCACCCGCACCAGCGTCGGCAGCCGGTTCTGCTCCGCCTCTAGGTACAGCGGCTCTACATACAGCAGCGACTGCTCAATGGGAATCACCAGCAGGTTCCCCTGGATGGCCCGTGACCCCTGCCGGTTCCACAGAGAAATTTGCTGGGAAATCACCGGGTCCTGGTTGATGCGGGCCTCAATCTGCTCTGGGCCAAACACCAGCTCCTGCTTCGGGAAGGTGTAGAGCACTTGGCGACCATAGCGATCGCCATCGGACCGCGCCGCTAGCCAGGCAATCAGGTTGCGGCGCTGGGCCGGGGTGTAGGGGCGAAACAGCAAAAACTCGCCTTGGTCCTCGTTGGGCAGCTCCATCAGCAAATAGTAGGGGTCTACCCGCTGCTGCTCGTTGGCGTAGATCTCC
>JBHJHD010000120.1:0-9527 GCA_050331115.1 Elainellaceae cyanobacterium | reverse complement strand
CCACAGCCTTTGCTTCCGCTCCGCTAGCGAGCGACCCTAGCGTCAACCCCAACTCAAACGAGCGGTCCCTAATTCGCTGTGTGGACGAGGCCTGCGGTGCGGGAAGCATCGGTGTTGAAACCTGGCAAGTCCCCTTCAAGGACGCGGCCCTGTACGACGGTCGCGAGCGCATGGGCGTCCGCGCCCTCGATATAGACCTCGACATGCTGCGACGGGCAAACTTTCCCGGCGGCGAGCGGTGGCTGCCGCTCAGCGGTATTGTCTTTGCGTTTCGAGAAGACGCCGTGCGAGAAGACGCCATCGTGCGCCCAGCCACGGCTGGCGCGGCGGCCTGCAACGACTTCACTGCTTTCAACAGCAGCCCCACCTGCCAAACCCTCGCCGACGGAAACGCGCTCACGGACTCGACCGACCCACAGCTGCTCACGGGTAACTTCAGCATGAAGGCTGTAGACTTCATCGGCGATCCGGGGCGGCGGCCCCACGGATTCCGGCTCATCAACGGTGAGACGTTAAAGCGGGTCGGCGATGGGGGCATCGGTATGTCGTTCATCTCGGACAACAGCGCCTATATTAGAGGCGATTTCAACCTGCATCAAACTGGAGGTACAGTGCTGCAGGAGTTCCTCACGCCGCTAACGCCCGACTGGAACAACTTCTACACCCGAAACACGATTGACCAAAGATTTTCTGCTCCTACCGTCGATGACTGGCGACCCACAGAGGTGTTGGCTGACGCCGTTACCATTCTGTCGTCGAATTTCTGCGACGGCGCGATCGAAGACGGCTTTGAGACGGCGGGGACACTGAATGCATCGGTATCGATAAACGCTGCGCTAGGTGACGATACCACCGCTCTGTATGGCTGTACGGTCAGTGCGGGCGATCCGTGGACGTCTTACGTCAACCAAAGGCGGCCTCGCAACGGCAGAACCTGGAAGCGACAGCTCGACGGTGACGACGACACCCCTATTGTGATCGATAGGAACGGCGCGCCTCTAGATGATGGTGACGCTCCATATGGGGATGGCTACATCACCGACCGAAACAACAGCCTGATTACCGCTGTCCCGCAAACGGTCAACCTCGCCCTGATCAGCGGCATTGTCCCGTCTCGCGTCGACCAGCCCTACGGCGGGCTGCAAAACTTCCCCCGCTTCCTTGAGGACTGGGGCGACGTGCCCCTCTCGATGTCCGGGACCTTTTATCAGCTGAACTTCAGTACGGCTGCTACGGCACCTTACGACCAGGAGGTTTGGGAACCCGGGGATGACCCAACGACTGCGGTAGACCGCTACCCCTACTACGATCCGCCGGAGCGCCTCTGGGGATATGACGTTGGGCTGCAGTACGTGCGTCCAGCCCCGATCGCCAGCCGATTTGCGACGCAGACGCCAGCTCGAAGCGAGTTCTACAGCGAACCAACGCTAGATGACCCGTATATTGCGCAGCTTTGCCGTCAAGTTGCTGGCGCGAATAGCTTCTGCCCCGCTCCGTAGCGATCGCGGCTGCCTGTGTTCTTTGGCCCTGCGCAAACCCCGTAGACATCAACTTGGAGAAGATCATGCGTCATCTACGCCGCCCCTGGAGCAATCGCCAATCCGCCGCGATCGCTCCCAAAGCCGGTGAGCAGGGCTTAACCCTCGTTGAGTGCCTCGTGGCCATTACGGTTGTGGGCATCACCGGCCTTCTGATTACGCCCCCACTGTTTATCTCGGCTGCAACCCGGGTGCAAAATCGGCGAGCTGAGCAGGCCCTCAAAATTGCCCAAGGTGAGATTGACCGGGTGCGATTGCTTATCGAAAAGGAGCGTCAGTCCGTCGGAGGCGTTGATCCCGTAACCAATGCCCCTTTTCTGGGACGGGTGCTGCCCCAGCCTGTGCCCAATGTCGCTACGGCCCCTCCGCCGGCTGTGCTATCGGCAGAGATTGAGTCCGTCAGCGACAGCTGCGATACCTTTGACGGAACGGCACTTCCCAATGCGCAAACTGCTCTCCAAGTCGACATAGACGGCGACTGCGACATCGACTACTTCATGCAAACCTTTCGAGACGATGGCACGGCCAATGCTTCGGATGCGGATAAGTTGAATGAGTTTCGCATGGGTGTTCGGGTGTACGCCGCGTCTGCCGCCGATAATTTCGCCAACCTAGAAATTACGGAAGCCTCGCTAAAATATGCCTCAGGTCTAGGTAACCAGCGGGTACAGCCGCTAGCCGTCCTCTACTCCGACTTCGTGTGGAGCGATCGCGCGCAGTCCGTCTGCGAGTATCTGGATCTCAGCTCGTGCCCTTAGGTTTCAGCTCGTGCTAAATATGCCTTCTATTTGTGCTCTATCCATCTGCGCTATTGCTTTAGGGTCTTAACCTATGTCTGCCGCAACATCGTTTCTACGCTACCTACGCCGTACCGCCAAATCATCTTCCAGCGGATTTACGCTAATTGAGCTTTTGGTCACCGTTATTCTGGCTGGCGGAATTGTCTCAGGGCTGATGTACCTAGCGGTTGAAACGCTTCAGTCGGACCAAAGAGAGAGCGATCGCACCGAAACGCAGCGCGACATGCAGCTCGCCCTGACGTTCATGCAGTCAGAGCTGAGGCAGGCCATCTACGTCTACAATGCGGAATGTCTTGACGGCACGGATGCAGAGTGCCAGGGAACAGCCAACTGGGGCAACCTCAACCTGCCTGCGGGGATGACGCCGGTGCTGGCCTTTTGGCGACTGCAGCCCATTCCGCAGGCGGTTCAGACCGCTGCCTGCAGCTCTGGTGCTCCCACGAACGTGCCCTGCCTAGCCGGAAACTCTTATTCCTTAGTGGTCTACTCCTGGAAGCAGAGAGACCCTGGCCCGTTTGACCCCAGCGATCCGTTCGCTTTAAGGGGACAAGCGGGACTCTTTCGCTCCGAGATGTCGATCACCGATACTGCTCTCACGGGCTATGCCGACCCGTTTAATGCGACGCCGCAATTTAAGGGCTGGCCCGCTGCCGGAGACGCGCCGGTGTTTTCTCAGCCAGAGCTGCTGGTTGACTTTGTGGATGACGGTAACGGCAGCCTGGCTGCCGGAGACACGCCGTCCTGCCCGGCGGTTACCGACGTCACTTACCAGCTGACCCCTAGCGACAACATTCCTCGGAGCTTCTACGCCTGCGTTAGCCAACCCGACAGCACCATCGGTAACCAGGATGTGGTTATCTACCTGCGGGGTAACGCCGCGCAGCGCTCAGGCATAATGCGGGAGAATACCTTCTTGCCCCCTATTGAGACCCGAGTCTTTATCCGAGGCACGCTCGATAAAAAGGATGACTCTTAGCATTATCACTGTCACAGACTATTTAGAGGAGATGCACCGTGGCTAGAATGCGCTCGCAGGCCGAATCAGGATTTACGCTGTTTGAGATACTCGTTGTCGTGATCATCATTGCTGTACTGACGGCGATCGCGGCCCCGGGCTGGGCGACGCTTGCCAACCGGCAAAAAGCCAAGCTCGCCACTGACCAAATCAGGCAGGCGCTGCGGCAAACGCAGTCAGAGGCTCGCCGCCTGCGCAGCGATCGCGCCATTACGTTTGACGAAGCCGCAGTCACGATAGATTACCCCGGCGATGGCGATCCTGGAGCGGTGCCGCTGGATACCGGAAGCTTAGGGACCACTCGCCCGGCCTCCAACGTGTTTGATTTCACCGTTCAAAATCAGGCTGGGAATTCCCTCGATAATAACCAGCTGATATTTAGCGCCAACGGAGGTCTCGACGTCAATCAGGGCGCAGCCTCGACGGATTTGCCCATCTATCTAACCGTGACGCCAGACGGTTCGGGGACCTATCGCTGCGTGATTATTCGCTCGCTGCTCGGTAGCCTGGACACGGGTCGGAGCGCCCAAGACTGCCAGATTACGCCGTAAGCTGAGCTCGACTGGTCCGTCAATTCTCAGCGCGCCTCTGGGTGGTAGAGTGTCGGCAGAGCTGCGAGGGCACATTGGCCAGGGGGCAATATGGAACAAAAGCGCATTGGACTGCTATTTGGTGGATGCTCCGGGGAGCATGAGGTCTCTATCCGCTCAGCCCAGGCGATCGCCCGCGCCCTAAAGGCCCCAGAAAACCGCGATCGCTACGCCGTTCTGCCGTTCTACATTCAGAAGGACGGGCTGTGGCGAGCCCCAGAACTCTCCGCCCCTGTCCTCGAGGCAGGAACGCTGCCTCAAGCGATCGCGGACGGCAGTCTGTGGCGCTTCCCCGACGAGGCCGCCACCGTAGATATTTGGTTTCCGGTGCTCCACGGCCCCAACGGTGAAGACGGCAGCGTTCAAGGTCTGCTGCAGCTCATGGGCGTCCCCTACGTCGGCCCCGGCATCCTGGCCTCGTCGGTGGGCATGGACAAGCTAGCGATGAAGAGCGCCTTTGCCCAGGCGGGACTGCCCCAGGTCGACTATATGGCCATTACCCGGGAGGAAGTGTGGTCTAACCCCTGCGTGTTTCCCAAGCTGTGCGATCGCATTGAGTCAGCTTTGCCCTACCCCTGCTTCATCAAGCCCGCCAACCTGGGGTCGTCGGTGGGGGTGTTTAAGGTGCGATCGCGCGATGAGCTAGAGGCCGCCCTCGACAGCGCCGCCAGCTACGACCGCCGCCTGATTGTAGAAGCGGGGGTGACGGCCCGCGAAGTCGAATGCGCCGTGCTGGGCAACGATGCGCCCCAGGTGTCGGTGGTGGGGGAAATTACCTTTGACGCCGATTTCTACGACTATGAAACCAAGTACACCGAAGGCAAAGCCCAGCTGTTGATTCCCGCGCCTTTGCCCGAAGCGATCGCCGCCCTGGTGCAGCAGCGGGCCATAGAAGCGTTTCAGGCGCTGGACTGCGCCGGGCTGGCGCGGGTGGATTTCTTTTACGTTGAGGCGACGGGCGACGTGCTGATCAACGAAATCAACACCCTGCCGGGCTTCACCGCTACCAGCATGTACCCCACCCTATGGGGCAACACGGGGGTGTCTTTCCCAGAGCTGGTGCACCGCTTAATCACCCTCGCGGGCGATCGCCATTCGTGAGCCAGTCTTCATAATAAGGGTAGCGCTTGCCCGGCCCAGCGGAATTATCCCCGCCGCTGCGGTATCTATCGGTAATCGGTGAGCGATCGCGCCGCTGAGGTGCGGCCTTCGCTGCGACTGCCCCCTCCTGAACCCGTCATGCCTTACCCCAAACCCCCGCCAGCGCTTTGCCCACCAGCGCTTCGTTGGATGCTCTCCCATCCAATGCTGCTGTGGTCTAGCGCCTGGCTATCGACCATGCTGCTCTGTTGGCTAGGGCTAGCGCTGCTGCTGCACCCAAACGTGGTCATGCTGTCGCTCCACCGCGAGAACCCCGTCTCGGTGATCGAGCCCCAGCAGCGCTACATCCCGCTGACCCAGCCTGCCGCCAAAAAATCTCCCGAGCAAACCGCATCACGCGAATTCTCCATCGTGCCAGCATTAGGCCTGGCCATGGCCTGCATTATGGGGTCTCGCGTGATGATGGGTCGGATGCGCTCTTATCACTAACCGCTTTGGTCGTTTTGGAAGATGCAGTCCCAGGACCGCCCGGCTACTCCGCTAGGTCTTGGTAGACGATGGTGAGAAACTGCTCGGGGGTTAAGAAAGCCCTGACCCCAGGCGTCATCGTAGTCTGCAGTGGGGTCTGAGGCTAAAAACTCCTCTAGGGTGAGCCCGTCGGCGATCGCCCGCTCGGTGCGCACCCTGACATCCCCCAGCATCCGCCGGTAGTCCTCTAACTCCCGGCGGGCGATGCGAGAGCCCGCCTCTGGAGCGCCTCGATGAACTGGTCGGTGCTCATGCGGGTGCAGACCTCGTCATGGGCGACAATCATTACCCCAGCGTTGCCCAGGTTTTCGTTACCGCCGGTGTGGTCGAAGTGCCAAAAAGCATATAGATGTCTTCGGCATTCGCTAGCTGTTGGAGCTATGCTCCACTTTAGAGGCATCGGTGGACTCACTTCAGCATTCGCCACCCCGCTTCCATCTGCAGCGCCAGCAGCCCCGGCACCCCAATGAGCAACTCGCGCACCCGCTTACAGAGCGACAGCGACAGCCCCAGGGCGGGCGGCAGCCCCAGGGCCGCCCCGACCACCATCAACCCCCCCTCCTCCACACCTAGCCCTCCCGTAATTAAAAACGCCGCCGAGCGAATCGCCTGCCCCAGGCTCTCCAAAACCAGGGCAACGGCCACGCTCACGGTTATGCCTAAAAAATCCAGCACCAGCCAGGTCTCCGCCGCTGTCGTTAGCCGAAACACCACCCGCCAAAGGCTAGCGACCAAGAGGCGATCGCGCCGCCGATACAGCGCTTGCAGCGCCAGGTCAACCGCTTGGGCCTGCTCCTCTATGGGCTGGTCAGCGCGGCTGAACAGGCGGGGAAACTTGCGGGCCACCCGCGACAGCAGCCGGAATAGTCCCTGGTGCTGCACCCAGTAAAAGCCGCCGCTCACCACCACCAGCACGACGAGGCTCACCCCAATTACCGCCCACAGCCGCCCGCTGTATCCCTCTCCCAGCTGGCTGTACGCCAGCAGCGCTATCCCCAACAGCGCATATAGCGCCTGGGTCACGAGCTGCAGGGTTTGGTCGCCGACGATGCTGGCGATCGCGGGGGCCGAAGCAAATTTCCGGCTCAGCAGCAGCCGGATACGCGCCAGCTCTCCCCCCACCTGGCCCACAGGCAAGAGCCAGTTGATCGAATAGTTGAGCCAGACGCCGTAGAGCAATAGCCCCCACCTGGGAGCTCTGCCGGAGGGAAACAAATAGCGCCAGGACAGCAGCGCCGCACCCAGCGGCATCAGATACACGAGCGGCAGCCAAGCGATGCGCCAGCCCAGCTGACTAAAGGTCTGGGCGAGCAGTCCAGCGCCCTGCCACAGCACTAGCGCCGTGAGGAGGCTCAACCCCAGCAGGATGCCCAGCAGCGATGCGCGTCGCACTAGCCGTCCTGAGCGAGCAGCGGAAAGAAGTGCCCCACCGGTCCCTGCCCAGAGCCAATGGCCAAGCTGTGGTGCAGCGCCTGGGTGACGTAGCCTTTGCCCTGCTGCACCGCCGTCAGCAGGGGATGCCCCAGCGCTAGGTTGGCGGCGATCGCCGCTGAAAGGGTGCAGCCGGTGCCGTGGGTATGAGGCGTATCTACCGTCTCGGTCTTTAGCACTTCGGTGCGATCGCCGTCGCAAAATACGTCTGTCCCCCGCAGCTCGCCGCTAAAGCCCCCCCCTTTGACGATGACGGTTTTCGGGCCGAGGGACAGAATTTCCTGGGCCGCGGCCTTCATGTCGCTCAAGGTGTGAATCTCTTGGCCGCTGAGGATTTGGGCTTCGTAGCGGTTGGGCGTGAGCACGGCGGCCAGGGGCACCAGGGCTTTGAGGGCGGCGATCGCCTCGTCGGCAATCAGCTGCGCCCCTGTACGCGACACCATCACGGGGTCGACGACCAGGTGCGCTATGGGGTTGGCTTCAATCTGCTGGGCCACTGCGTTGATAATATCGGCGTTGAGCAGCATGCCGGTTTTGGCGGCGTCAATACCGATGTCGCTGCTAATAGCCTGAATCTGGGCGACTACTGCCTCGGGCGGCAGGGCGTCGACGCGGCTCACCCCCTGGGTATTTTGGGCGGTGATGCAGGTGAGGGCGCTGGTGCCGTGGACGCGGTGAAAGGCAAAGGTCTTCAGGTCGGCCTGGATGCCCGCCCCGCCGCCGCTGTCGGACCCGGCGATGGTAAGTGCAGTGGGAGTAGTCATGAGCTTACAGCGCCTCTGGGTCGATGCCCAATTCTTTCAGCTTCGCCGCCAGGCGATCGGCGCGCTGTTTTTCCTGCTCAGCGCGCTGTTTTTCCTGCTCAGCGCGCTGTTTTTCCTGCTCAGCCCGCTGCTGTGCCGCTTCCTCGGGCAAAGGCACTAAATTGCCCTCAGCGTCATAAAGCCGCAGCCACGGGCAACTCCCCGTCATCGGTTCCCGGTCAATCGCACCGTCCCAGGTACCTAACCACAGCCCCAGACTCTCGCACCACAGCCGTCCCTGCTCGTTGGGGGAAAGGGGCTGGTAGCCGTGGGTTAGATCTAAGCGCCAACCTTCTAATGAGCCGGGGTCGAAGGGGTCAAACACGAAGTAGTCAGGGGTTTTGAACACCTGCTCGTACAGGTCCTTTTTGACGCCCTTATCCACGGCGGCGGTGCTGGGCGACAGCAGCTCGACAATTACGTCGGGGTAGCGGCCCTGCTCTTCCCAGACCACCCAGCCCTGTCGATCGCGATCGCGCTCGACCCGCAGCGCCGCAAAAAAGTCGGGACCGCGGAAATCTCGGTTCATGGCCTGGTCGCGACTGTAGTAGACAAACATGTTGCCGCCCACAAACGTGTCGGGCTGCGCCTGGAGAGCCTGCTGGGTTGATCGAATGAGCGCATTCATTGCGATGCGATGGCGGTTGCTTTCCAAAGGGATTCCGTCGTCAAAGATCAGGTCTGTTGGGGGTTCGGGTGGGTCCCAGATGGGATCAGCAACCTGCGGCTTTGTCGGTTGGCCTGCTGTCGGTTGGCCTACTGTCGGTTGGCCTACTGTGGATTGGCTAACTGCCGGCTGACCCACTGTGGGTTGACTGACTGAGGCGTCTGGAGTCGTCGTCATGGTCAAAACCTCCATAGCGTACCCTACTATACCGGACTGTAAACGCGATCGCCTTGCCCTGGCAATAATCGTCAGCGCGCCGCTTTACGTTTCACGACACGGGAAATTTTTAACTCCTTTAAAACCGATTTTAATTGACCGCTGTATCTATTACAGAACTTCGTTCATGCACATTTTTTGGAGAATCACCATGAATCCTTTACTTGTTAACTTGATTAACCTGATCATCGGCGACCTGTTTGAGAATGCAGCCGGCATTCAAAACCTCGGCGACATCTTTATTGGTGGCATTGGAAATGATCAGCTCCAAGGCGGAGACAATGACGATCTATTTTTCGCTGGTCCTGGTAATGACAGGGTTGCGGCTGGCGCTGGTAACGACCTTATTTTTGCCGGGTCAGGCAACGACACTGTTGTGGGTCAAACTGGAAGCGATGTTGCGCTCTTGGGGTCGGGTCGCGATCGCTTCATCTGGAACAACGGCGACGGCAGCGACTTCATTAACGGCGGCGCGGGTTTTGATGTGACCCAGGTGAACGGTGCAGACGGCGCAGGCGACGAGTTTGACCTGTCTCAAGTGGACGGTCAAGCGATTTTCAACCGCCTAAATCTAGGGCTATTCACCCTCACTAACGAGAACATCGAGCAGTTCGAAATCAACGGCCAAGGCGGGGACGACTCCCTCACGGTGGGCGATCTCACAGGCAGCACCGTGGAAAAGGTAGTCTTCTCTGGTGGTGAGGGCAACGACACCCTCGACGCCACGGCGAGCACGACTGCAATTGAGGCCAACGGCGGCGACGGCGACGACCTGCTGCTGGGCGGTTCTGCAGTGGATACCTTCGTAGCGGGCGCTGGTAACGACGTTGTTGTCGGG
>JBHJHD010000119.1:0-14771 GCA_050331115.1 Elainellaceae cyanobacterium | reverse complement strand
GCCGGCGAGGGTGGCGCAGCTGCCTCCTTAATCAAAAGCGGCGGCCCCGGCTATTGGGCTATTGCAATAATTTGACGCCACCCTGCTTTGCCCAATATCCCGCACGGGAAAATGGCCATTTGCCCCGACCGATTCCTCCATCCCCCCTTCATGCCGTACGGGCACAGCACGCTGTGCTCCTTCCCCACCGATACCCGAAACGATTCCCATGACCGCCACCCTTCCCCAACCCAACCCCTCGACCATTCCCCCATCCACCCACCCCTTTGCCGATATAATCCATCGTCTAGAGGCCGGCGGCTCCATGCTGCCCGACACACCCGAAAACCTGATGCAAATTATCGGCATCTACAAAGCCTACGCGGTGCCGATGGACTTTTACTGGCGGGACCTGCTCTACATTGCTGAGCGGGTGTTTCTCAACCCGCTGCCTTTCTTCAAATACTTCATTTCGCAGGAATACCTGGCTCGCCCCAACCAATACGCCGGAGACAAAGGTAGCCCGCGCGTCTGGCGCGGCCCCGCCACAACCCACCCCGAGCTGCTAGACTTCATGGCCCAGGGAGAGGTGAAGCGGCCACTCCCCAAGCTAGCCCACCACCTCTGGCACGACCGCATCAATATGGAATTTGCCGAGGCCTGTATGCGGGCCATGCTTTGGCACCGCCACATGGTGGCGCCGGTCAACCAGTTCGACGCCTATCTGGACACTGACGAGTACCGGACCAACTGCGATCGCGCCATTCGCGCCTACTTCAAGAACAACCCCGCCATGCTGGGCCTCTACAAGCTGTTTCCCGAGATGTTCATTGAGAAGGTGCGGGAGCTATCCTACTACTCGAACCTGGGGCTGTTTTGGGAGGTGATGGCCCCGGTGTTCTTCGAGATGTCCGATATCTACGACGAGGGCGGCTTTAAGGGCGTACCGGACGCCATGAACTTCTTGGTGAACGGCATCTTCGCCGTGGCGGGCCGGCCCATCTACCACCACCTCTACGTGGGCGGCGAGTGCTACGAAATCATCCCCAAGTCTAAGGGCTTTACCTGGCTCTACGAGGCGGCCCTGCCCTACGTAGAAGCTATTTTCTACCGCACATCACCCTTTCGCGGCACCAAGTCCTACAACGCTCAGGCGGGGCAGGTGCCGGAAGAGCAGGCCGACTTTCACTACGGCATTCTCTACGCCGATGTGTTTCCCGTGGGCACCGCCGGCATCCCGCCGACGCTGCTCATGCAGGATATGCTCCACTTCCTGCCGCCCTACCTCAAGGACTACTACCGGCAGCACGCCCGCGGCAGCAACGACGCGCTAATTCAGCTCGGCATCACCTTTCAGCGATCGATGTACAACGTCACCTCAGCCGTGATTCAGGCCTTGCGTCAGGCGCTGCTCTATCCGCTGGATGATCCAAATCCTAGGCATCTGAAGGCCAACCGCCAGTTCTTTGAGGCCCAGATGGACCGCTTTTTGCGTCCGGAGGCCCGCCTGCGGGACATTCAGCGTCAAGACTACCGTTAGCAGGATGATGTACAAGAAATCCTCGTACTATCGCTCAGCGTAGGGATCCCCCCTGCCCCCCTTGAATCAGGGGGGTGCCAGAGGCGGGGGATTACAAGATGCGCAAAGAACGCTCTATTGGCGTGAATTCTGGCTAACTTCTACTTTTCTACTTACACCAATCGTCTACATCAACCGCGAACTATGCCTGATATCGTTGACATTGCCGTGACCACTGAGGGCTTCTCTACTTTAGTAGCCGCAGTCAAAGCGGCGGACCTCGTAGACGTGCTCAAGGGGAACGGCCCCTTCACGGTGTTTGCTCCGACGGATAACGCGTTTGCCAAGCTGCCGCCAGGGACCGTGCAGACATTGGTGGAAAACCCGCCCCAGCTGGCCCGCATCCTGAAATACCACGTGGTAGCCGGGCGGCTGATGCAGGCCGATTTGGCGGACCAAGCCGAGCTGACTTCGGTTGAGGGTTCAGCCATTCCCCTAGACCTATCGGACGGCTTTGAGGTGAAGAATGCCGCGGTGACGCTGCCGGACGTGGAGGCCGATAACGGCGTTATCCACGTGATCGATACCGTCATTCTGATGGGCTAGCGCCGCTAACCTGGGCGACCTCGCTGCTGATCGCCGATGACATCGGCCTCGGCGGCGGTAGGGTCAAGGAGAAGTTTTCGTCTTGCCATTCAAGGGATCAATCCAGTTGGCCATCGCGGCGAGCGGCACCATGGGCACCATGGGCACCAAGCAGATGAGCCACTGACGCCAGGTGAGCGGCGCGGTTTCAAAAAGCAGATTCATGCCGCTCCACTGACTGAATAGAACCTGCAGAACGACGGCAGCGCCGATGCCCAGCAGCAAGAAGGGGGCGTTGGACACTGCAGCCGATCGCCTGCGGATGGCGCTCAGTACGCTCATCCCAAGCTGACTTACCCCAAGCAGGTAGACAATCCGGGCGGCAACTAGGGATTGGATGGCCATGGTGCGCGCTACAGCGACATCGCCAGTGGTGGCGCGGGCCCACTCAAAGACGCCAAAGATCAGCACCCAGTTAAACAGCGACACCAGGAGAATTCGCCGCAGCAAGTTTCTCGTAATCAGGGGCTCCTTTGGGTTGCGGGGCGGCTGCTGCATGGCCCCAGGGGATTTGGGCTCGAAGGCTAGCGGCACCGTCATCGTGAGGGAGTTGATCATGTTCAGCCACAGCACCTGCAGCGAGAGAATGGGCAAATCTCGCGCCAGCAGGGCGCTAATCAAAATCGTCATCGATTCACCGCCGTTGACGGGCAGCAGAAATGCGATCGCCTTGCGCAGGTTTTGGTAGACGGTGCGCCCCTCCTCCACCGCCGCCTCAATCGAGGCAAAGTTGTCGTCCGTCAGCAGCATGTCAGCCGCCTCGCGCGCCACCTCGGTGCCGCCTTTGCCCATGGCAATGCCGATGTCGGCCTGCTTTAGGGCGGGTGCGTCGTTGACGCCGTCCCCCGTCATGGCCACAATCTCTCCTTTAGACTGCAGCGCCTCCACCAGGCGCAGCTTCTGGGCCGGGGCTACCCGGGCAAAGACGTCGCCCTCCTCCACCGCCTGGGCCAGCTGGCGATCGCCCATCTCCGTGAGCTGCTGCCCCTCAAAGGCCACGACCTGCCCCATCTGGTGAATGCCCATGCGCTGGGCGATAGCTTGGGCGGTCGAGACGTGATCCCCCGTGATCATCTTGATCTGCATGCCCGCGGTTCGGCAGGCGCGCACGGCGGCGATCGCCTCGGGGCGGGGCGGGTCAATCATGCCCTGCAGGCCTAAAAAGATGAGTCCGGTTTCGATGTCGTCGTGGCTGAGGGCGTGCTGGTGGGGGTCGACCGCTTTTTTGGCAAAGGCAAGCACCCTCAAAGCCTGCGCCGTCATGGTGGCCAGGGCTTGCTCGACGGTCGCTCGGTCGAGGGCGATCGGCTGTCCTCGGTCGGTCATCGTGTGGGTGCATCGCTGCAGCACCGCTTCCACCGATCCCTTGACGTAGATCACCCGCACATCGGCATCGTGCAGGGTTGCCATGTACTGATACTGAGACTCGAAGGGAATCGAATCTAGCCGAGGATTCCCGGTCGCTAGGCCTGACTGACTGAAGCCGGCTTTGGCCGCGGCCGTAAGCAATGCCCCTTCCGTCGGGTCGCCAATCACAGTCCAGTGGTCATCCCTGTGCTCAAGCCGGGCGTCGTTGCACAGCGCTCCCGCAACCAGGCACTCCTCTAGGACTAATGGAATGTCTTCTAGCGGGCTGATGTCGGTGCCGTTGGCTTCGCTGATTTCCCCCTGAGGGCTATAGCCCCCGCCGCTCAATCGATACTGCGCTCCCCCAGCGTAGATATTCTGAACCGTCATCTGGTTTTCCGTCAGGGTCCCGGTCTTGTCAGAGCAGATGACGGTGGTGCTGCCCAGCGCCTCAACGGCAGGCAGCCGCCGGATGATGGCGTGGCGGCGGGCCATGCGGCTGACGCCAATGGCTAGGGTAATGGTGACCACGGCGGGCAACCCTTCTGGGATTGCGCTCACCGCCAGCGCTACGGCGGCCTCAAACATGTAGATCCAGGTTTCGCCCTGGCCAATGCCAATGGCGAACGTCAGCGCTGAGACGGTTAAGATAGCGTAGAGCAACAGGCGGCTGAAGCGAGCAAACTTTTGGGTCAGCGGCGTACTGAGGCTGACCCGCTGCTGCATCAGGTGAGAAATTTGCCCCACCTCGGTGGCGGCGGCGGTTGCCACAACCATACCTCGACCCTGCCCAAAGGTGACAAAGCTGCCGGCGTAGGCCATGTTGATGCGGTTCGCGAGGGGGGTTGCTTGGGGCAGGGGCTGAGTGGATTTTTCTACGGGCAGCGATTCCCCCGTTAGGGCCGACTCGTCCACCTGCAGGCTGCGCACCTTCAAAAGGCGCAAGTCTGCCGGCACTTTATCTCCCGACGCCAGTATCACAATATCCCCCGGCACCAGGTCCTCAGACAGCACCTGCAGCAGCAGCCCGTCCCGCAGCACCGTCGTTTCTGTGGTGACAGCCTGGGCCAGCGAGGCGATCGCTTTTTCGGCTTTTGCTTCCTGCAGGTAGCCAATCACCGCGTTGATGACGGTCACCCCCCAAATGACCGCAGCATTAGTCCAGGAGCCTAAGGCCGCCTTGACGCCGCCCGCAATCAGCAAAATGTAGAGAAGCGGCTGATTGAATTGAAGTAAGAACTTTAGCCAAGCGGGCTTTCCTGGCTGAATAGGAAGCTGATTTAAACCATAGGTTTCGTAGCGGTTGGTCACCTCTTCCGCCGTTAGTCCTTTTTCAAAATCGCCATTGAGGGACTCAATGACTTCCATATAGGAAAGGCTATGGAAATCCTGTGAATGCGACTGAATCGACACTACCGCCTCCAGCAAAAACCAGGCAAATTCTTCCGCTGATTCGATGCTATCAAAGACGAAGAAAGATGAGCATTAGATGTTTATATCGCAACGATAGGCGTATGGCTAAAGTCATCACAATAGGGCGCTGCTTTCAGCGGTAAAGCGCTCTTCAAAAGAGCGCCGTATGCCTGTTGCAACCGAGCTGGAGGCATTTCTTGGCCTCTATAGCGGTGCGACAGTTGAAAATTAGAGCAGTGCTTAATAAGCTGCTGAAATTAAAAAAACAGCTTGTAAGCAGGTGGCCATAAATAAGCGACGTGGCTTGGGGTTTGCTCTCCTGGCGCAGGGTAAACCCAAATACCGTTTGCTTGCAACCAACCACTTATCTATACATTGAGCTACAGATTCAAGCAGCTTTTTTAAAGAGAAATAAACCGCAAGGATAGCGCTCCTACCCTCGGTGCGACAAGCGCTTCACCGTAATGAATGTCGGCTATCCGAGCTGGAATAACCTAAGGTATCTCTAATTTTGACCGCAGCGCTGCTGATAAAATGCTCACGGGAAGCAACCCTCTACAGCTTTCAGTCCTTAGCCTCCACGGAGCCCTCTGATTAAATGAGCCAAACGACCCAGACGCCCAAGGCGGGCGATCGCAGCCCTAGCAGCCGCATTGAACAAGATCAGCGCATTCAAAGCCTGCCCAGCGGTGAGCGCTACCTCTACCAGCTGTTTAGCCTGATTGAGGCGGGCGACCTCACCATCGTCAACCCCGACGGCGATCGCTTCCAGTTTGGCACTCCCGGCAGCGGCACCCCCCTCGAGCTTCAGATTCACAACCCAAAGACCTACGACCGCGTTTTTGCCTACGGAACCCTGGGCTTTTGCGAGGCCTATATGGAAGGCTGGTGGGACGAAAAAAACAGCAACCTCGTCGAGCTGATCGGCCTACTGTACCGCAGTAACGTCTACGCCAAAGCCCGCGATCGCCTCACGCCGGGCCTGCTGCTCAAAGTCATTACCCAGCGGCTGCGCACCGTCCCCACCCGCATCCAAAACAGCCGCAGCAACGTTCAGCACCACTACGACCTGGGCAACGACTTCTACCAGCAGTTCTTAGATCCGACCCTCACCTACTCCTGCGGCTATCAGCGCCAGCCCTCCGACACCCTAGAGCAGATGCAGATGCAAAAGTATGAGCTCATCTGCCGTAAGCTCGCCCTTAAGCCGGGAGAGACCCTCGTAGACATCGGCTGCGGCTGGGGCGGCATGCTGGTCTACGCTGCTGAGCGCTACGGGGTATCGGGCACCGGCATCACCCTGAGCACTGAGCAGGCGGCGTTGGCCCAGCAGCGCATTCAAGCGCGGGGGCTGGGCGATCGCATCGATATTCGCATCCTGGACTACCGGGAGCTAGAGGGGCAATACGACAAATTTGTCAGCATCGGCATGTTTGAGCACGTGGGCAAGGACTGCTTCGCCGCCTTTATGGAAAAAGCGTCGGCGCTGCTGGTGCCCGGCGGCGTCGGGGTTCTGCACACTATTGTCACCCAGAGTAAAGAGCGCAACGGACCTTGGATTGACAAGTACATCTTTCCCGGTGCCTATGTGCCTCAGCTCCACGAGCTCACCCACGATCTGTGGGCCGCCAAGCTGCCCGTAGCTCACTGCGAAAATCTGAAGCCCCACTACGCCGAGACCCTAAAGCGCTGGGCCGAGAACTTCACCGCCAACTGGGAGCAGATTCAGGCGCTAGACGCAAAGTATGGCGATCGCTTTTTCCGCATGTGGCTGCTCTACCTACAGTCCTGCGAGGCGGGGTTCCGCTACGGCGGCATGCATGTTTATCAGCTGCTGTTCTATAAGGGTAAGCCCTGGCAGCTAGACGTGCCGCTCCAGGTAGAGCTGCCCTAATCGGTAAGACATCTATAGGAGCACCGTACAAAAATAGGGGCGACCGTACGCCCCTATAAGAAGTTGAACATATTAGTAGGAGACCCAGCCCGCGCCCTAATAGGCGTCCTGCAGCTCGTAGAAGTCAGGCGAAATGTAGTCCTTGCGGAGCGGCCAGCCCTTCCAGTCTTCCGGCATCAAAATGCGCTTTAGACCGGGGTGGTCCTCATAAACAATGCCGTACATGTCGTAGCTCTCCCGCTCTTGCCAGTCGGCGGCCCGCCAGATCCAGTAGACCGAAGGCACGCGGGGGTCGTCCCGAGGGATAAACACCTTGATGCGCACCTCTTCGGGGGTTTCCACGTTGTCGGCTACCTTGATCAGGTGGTAGGTGCTCACCAGCTCTTTACCTGGGCCTAAGTCATAGGCGGCCTGGCACTGCAGATAGTTAAAGCCGTAGGCATACAGCGCAGTCGAAAACGGAATCAGCAGCTCCCGGTCAACCTTGAGCATCTCGGTGCCCTGGTGGTCAGGAGACAGGATGTCGTGCTCAAAACCGTTTTCGGTGAGCCATTTAGAGACCTCACCGGCCTCAATAATTTCTCCGCCCTGCTCGTTCTCCTGTTCAGTTTCCTTTTCCGAGGTTTGATCAGCCACGCTCTGCCTCCTTTTCCGCTACCTCAGCTGCCACCGGCATACCAAACGCCTCAGCGAGCTCCTTAGGCGGAGACTGGCGCTCTTGCACCGACAGATATTTGCCATCGTGAATTACGGGAACCGGCTTCATCTCGTGGGAGCGGGTATAGTAGCGGTGCGTCTGAGCCCTTATGCCCCGCTCTTGCGCCGCTTCTGCCGAAATCTTTTTCCGCAGCTTGATGATGGCGTCTACAATCGCCTCCGGGCGAGGCGGGCAGCCAGGAATGTAGACATCCACTGGGAGCAGCTTGTCCACGCCGCGCACCGCCGTCGGGGAATCGGTGCTGAACATGCCGCCTGTAATTGTGCAGGCACCCATAGCGATGACGTACTTCGGATCGGGCATCTGCTCGTAGAGTCGCACCAGCGCCGGGGCCATCTTCATGGTGACGGTGCCGGCCGTAATGAGCAGGTCTGCCTGCCTAGGACTGGCCCGAGGAATGAGACCGAATCGGTCAAAGTCGAAGCGAGAACCAATCAGCGCCGCAAACTCGATAAAGCAGCAGGCCGTGCCGTATAGCAGGGGCCAAAGGCTCGAAAGACGAGCCCAGTTGTGCAGGTCATCCACCGTGGTTAGGATGACGTTCTCAGATAAATCTTGGGTAATCTCAGGCGTGCCGACCGGGTTTGTGATCTGCTTGAGGGCGTCGTCGGAGCGCGTGCTCGGATTCATGACCATTCTAGTGCTCCTTTTCTCCATGCATAGACTAGGCCAACAACGAGAATCGCAACAAAGATGAGAACCTCGATAAAGGCAAGTAGACCAAGCTGGTTGAATGCGACTGCCCAGGGATAGAGGAATACAACCTCAACGTCGAAGATGACGAATACGAGCGCAAACATGTAATAGCGGATGTTGAACTGAATCCACGCATTACCAATAGGCTCCATTCCCGATTCGTAGGTCGTTCGGCGCTCAATGCCTTCGCGCTTGGGGCGAAGAATATAGGACGCTCCGAGTGCCAGCACGGGCACTAGCCCACAAATGATCAAAAATCCGAGAAGATATTCGTATCCACTAAGGACAAACACGGCGTCTACTGCCCTACCTGTTCAAAAAGTTACGTCTCAATGCTACCTTTCTTTTCATTATAAAAGCCCTTCAGTCTCACGGCTCTGCCAAATTAGCCATATCTTTCCCCTATGATGGCCCAGTCTGTGTGCCGAACCAGTGCGCCGAACCAGTGCGCCCAACCATTTGCCCTAACTACCAATGTCCGACAAGATCATCAATAGCGCGATCGCCGGCAGCGCAAGCGACAGGGGCTCAGACGCATTTGCCTCCTCCGGCGCAGATGACCGCCTAGACCAGCTTCTGCAGCGCACCGCCAGAGCGGGGGTGCATCTTGGGCTAGCGCAAATCGAGCAGCTCCTGGCTCGATTGGGCAATCCTCACCACGCCGTCCCAATTGTGCACGTGGCCGGAACAAACGGTAAAGGGTCGGTGTGTGCCTACCTCGCAGCTGTCTTGACCCAAGCGGGGTATCGCGTCGGCCGCTATACTTCACCCCACCTCGTGAGCTGGACCGAGCGTATCTGCATTGATGAGGTGCCGATTGATGCTGAAACCCTGCACGACATCCTCTGCTCTGCTGCTGAAACCGCTGCCGCCCACGCCCTTGCCCCAACGCAGTTCGAGCTGATTACAGCGGCGGCTTGGCTCCATTTTGCCCAGCAGGCGGTGGATATCGCCGTTGTGGAGGTGGGCTTGGGGGGACGCCTCGATGCCACTAACGTCTGCGATCGCCCTCTAGCCACCGCCATCACCTCCATTGGCCGCGACCACTGGCAGCGTTTGGGCCCTACCCTGGCTGATATCGCTGGGGAAAAGGCCGGCATCTTGAAGCCTGGCGTGCCTGCGGTGGTGGCCCCGGTGCCTAAAGAGGCCGCCGCCGTCATTGCTGAGCGATCGCGAGAGGTGGGCTGCCCTCTAATTTGGGTCTCCCCAGCCGCGCCCGCACCGGCATATAACCTACAGAGCGGACCACAGAACGGGCCAAAACGGGGTCAAACCTGGGCTAAATTCCTGCCGCCGTCAAACGACTTTTCCCCCATAACCTATCCCCTAGCGCTGCTGGGGCCGCATCAGTACGCCAACTCAGCGGTAGCGATTGCCCTGCTGCAGCTGCTGCAGCGTCAGGGCTGGTCGATTTCTACGCAAGACATGCAGGTCGGCATGGGAAAAACCCGCTGGCCTGCTAGGCTCCAATGGACCAGCTGGCAGGGCGTGCCGCTTCTGATTGACGGGGCGCACAATGCCGAGGCGGCCCGGGCGCTGCGCCAATATATTGATAGATATATAGAAGAGCAGACAGCGCAGCGCCGGGTATCGGACAAGGCAACAGCAAATCCGGCTCCGACCTGCTGGGTTATCGGCATGCTGTCCAATAAAGACCACCCCGAGGTGCTCTCAGCGCTGCTGCGTCCGGGCGATCGCGTTTGCTTCGTGCCGGTGCCGGGCCATCAAACCGCAGACCCGGAAAATCTCATGCGCGACGCCCAAGACCGCTGCGCCGCGAGCGAGGTAGTGACTGCTAAAGATGGGTTTCTCGGGTTAGATTGGGCCGTTCGCGTCGCCAAAGCCTGCCCTGAGCCTCCACCAGTGGTGCTGTGCGGCTCCATTTATCTAATCGGCAGCATGATGGCGCGAAGTCGTGCGTTGGCCTTCTAGCCCGGTTTGCCGCAATTGTGTGTCAAGGAACGCTGATGTTTAGCTCAAGAGCGGTCATGATTTGGGTCAAGTTTGGGCTTGCTTGAGCGCGATGACCCCGATCGCCTCGGCAAAACCGCTATCCTAGAGGAAGTATTCACAGCTAAAAATTGCAGCTCGATGTGTGGAGAACGCAGCGGTGGGCCAGCTATCGAGCTTAGCGAGCAACGGGAGATTTCACTATGACTTGGCGTGGACAAACAACCCCTTGGGACCGAGTATTTGCCTGTTTGGTGTATGTGCTGCCGCTGATGGAGGCCTACACGCAGTATGGTCAGGTTTTCTTTCGCCAATTTCCCCAGCTCAGCTTTTTAGTTTTGCCCCTGTGGCCGTTTCTGATCGTCTACGGGACAGTGTTGAGCGTGTTTCCCTTCGGCCTAGGCGGTCTCGTGGTGTTTATTGCCCTAATCGCCCTCGTGGTACGCAACGATCGCATTCGCCACTTCGTCCGCTTTAACACCATGCAGGCGATTCTTATCGGCATCGCCCTCAGCATTTTTGGGCTGCTTTGGAGTCTGGTCACTACGGTTCCTAACAGCCTCGGGTCTTCGGCTTTCAGCGGCGGCATTATTGGCATGACGATCGCCAACGTGCTGTTCTTGGGAACGGTTGCGCTGGCCGGCTACTCGATTTTTCAGTCGGCTCGGGGCCGCTACGCGGAGATCCCGACGCTTTCGGAAGCCGTCTACGCTCAGGTTCGTTAGCGGGGTCCGGGTTTAATGAGGCGCGGCTGGCATTGCTGCTAGCTTCCGGTCCTGGATTGATTCATATCTATGGTGGCCGTCTGGCGAGAGACCAAGGAGTTCTCCAGCACGCCAATCCCCTCAATACTGATCCTGACGCGATCGCCAACGGTCATCGGACCGACGCCTTCAGGCGTTCCCGTCAGTACGACATCTCCCGGCAAGAGCGTCATGGTCTGGCTGATGTATGCGACAAGCTCCGCAGGTTTGTGTACCATATCGCTAGTCGTGGTGGACTGAACGGGCGTTTCTGAATCATTGAGAAACGTCTCTAAGCGGGCCCCGAGGGGAAGCTCTCTTACAATCCAGGGGCCCAGCGGGCAGAAGGTGTCGAATCCCTTAGCCCGGGTCCATTGACCATCTTTGCGCTGTAGGTCGCGGGCGGTGACGTCGTTGGCGATGGTGTAGCCCCAAATTTTGCGGCTGGCCTCATCGAGGGAGCAGTTTTTACAGCGGCCACCGATGACGATGGCGAGCTCCCCCTCGTAGTCGACGCGTTTTGATTGAGAGGGATATTGAATGGGGCGGTGGCTGGGCAGTACGGCGGTGGAGGGCTTGAGAAACAAGAGCGGCTCTTCGGGGACACCACCCCCCATTTCAGCCGCATGCTTGGCGTAGTTTCGCCCCACTGCAACGATCTTCGAAGGGGCACAGGGCGATAAGAGCCTGTAGCCGTCAGGCGCTAGGACCTGGTCGATGGGTTGACCTTGAAGCCACGGCGGAGCGTCTAAAATTTGAACGCGCCGGTCGAGCTGTAGAAGCCCGTAGTGAAGCTGCCCTGCTTCGGTTTGAACTCGAACGTAGCGCTGCGCCATGGTGCCTACAGTAGTCGTCTTACAAGGGTTTTCAGGTGTAGGTCGAGATTCTTAGCCTGTAAAATTTGGCGAGCGAACCTCTGGCGTACCCATGACTAGGTATACACCAGAAGCCCGCAAATGGGCAGATCAGTTATATGACGCTCTAAGGTGAGCTAAGTTCCCGCTCGCTGCCGCAGCGCCTCAGGGAGGTGGTGGCGATCGCCTCATGGCGCAGTTTTTCCGTAGTCGGCCAGCTCCTGGATAAACTGCAGGATTGGGGGGACGTCATTGGGCTGTGCAGTTCGGAGAACAGGGCGATCGCTCTACGGCAGAATGCTAGCCACTGAATGTAGTCGGTGTCGTGTAGCGTTGCCGAGGAGCTGCTGGGTTGGGCGGCTGTCATGGGTCAGGTCGGCATCGGCAGGTTACTGATTTGATCATGATATGTAACCCCAATCTACATGAGTCCAATACTGAGCTCTGATAAAGCATTAACCCAAGATTTCCTCTACCGCGATCGCCCGCTTACCCAAGCTCTGAAAAGCAATCACCTCCCCTTCCTCAAGCCTCTGCACCTGTTGATACCCCGACCCGCTGGGCTCCCGGTAAACCTCCACAGCCCTGCCATTGAGGTCAACAATCCACACCTCCGCAATGCCATGACGGGCGTAGAGCGGCAGCTTTATGCTGCGGTCAAATGCCACCGTCGTATCAGAAACCTCCACCACCGCCAAAACGTCCTCCGGCTGCGGATGCCCCTGGGCATAAAAATCGTCCCTTCTTCGCAGCAGTGCGACATCCGGCTGCGGTTCAGAACTCTCGCTCAGATGAATAGGACTTTGCACCCGTACAGTCGCCGCAGGCGTAAAAGCCATCACCAGTAGCTCGTTAAGGCGATCGACACAGGCCGCATGCTGCCTTCCCACTGGCGACATCTCAATAATCTCTCCTGCCAGTAGCTCTACGCGATCGCCCTCGGCCAAAATTCCAGACGTAACCATCTGGTGATACTGACCCACCGTAAATTTTTTGCGCAGGATTTGGGCTGTCATTAGCAGGCCTCGCTCTAGCTCGGCGCTCGACTCTTCCGTATCCTACCAACTTTGAAGGGCCAATTTAGAAAGGCGCGAAAAGCGCGGAGGGTGGGCAGCGCCCATGGAAACTTAGCTTCGATAATGCCTCTGGGCAAATGTATTGGTGGGCAAACAGGCGGATCGGAGGAAAAAAAGTAGATACCGGTAAGGCTTTGCCCACGCTGCTCCGCTGGGTAATCCAGAGAGCCAGGCGATCGCAATGTCATCCACCACAACGTCGCGAATTTGTTCTGCCAGTCCGCCTTAAGTCCCAGCCCGCTCGCGAAGTTCAGGTGGTAAATGATGGCGATCGCCCAAAATCTTCAGCAGCGGCCCGTGGACGTCAAAAATCACCAGGGACACCGACGCCGTCAGCATCTCGATGCGATCGCGGTAGCGGCCCAGATCCATCCCCATCAGGCTGCAGATCATCAGGCGAATAGTCGACTTGTGGCTCACCACCAGCACGTGGCCCTCGGGATGAGCCTCCTCAATTTCAGCGATCACCTGCATGGCCCGGCTAGCCACCTGCACGCTGGTCTCACCGCCGCCCGTGGGCGGATTCCAGGCCGGCTCCGTCAGCCAGCGCACGTAGTCCTCGGTGTAGTTCTCATAGACGGTCTCTTTAGTCTTATCTTCCCAGTCGCCGAAGTGCATCTCTTTAATGCCGTCGCGGATAATCGGCTCAATGCCCACGCGCTTGCAGATGGGCGCGGCGGTTTGGCGGGTGCGGGTCATGGGGCTAGCGTAGATGGCCGTCCAGGGGGTGTCGGCGTAGGCATCGGCAAAAGCGTCGGCCATGGCAAAGCCCGATTCGGTGAGCCCGGGGTCTAAGGAGCCGCAGAAGCCCCCGGACTGACTGTGGGTGGTTTCGCCGTGGCGCAAAAGGTATAGCTTAAGACTCATGATAAATCGGGTACGAGGATAAGATTCAGACTAGAGACGAGTGGTGTCTGCATAGATTTAGATTTATGCCTGCCTAAAATCGCATAGATTTAAGTCTATGGATTGCCCACGCATAGGGTATGTTGCGATCGCACCTCAAACCGATTAGGGGCTTTACAATTTGGCTAAGCGACCTCTTCTTTCCTATAGCAATTCCCAATTGCGTAAGGAACAGATTTTGGAGGGTATGGCGCGCTACGCCACTCTCCCTACTACTCCAGCGCGGGGCTGAGCAAAACACGAATTGTAAGACACGAATTGTACAGAGTCGTTTATTACTCGAAGGTGAGTATAGCTATGACAGTTGCGTATCGTCCTCAGAATAGCACCCTCTCAAACCAAGAGCTGAGCCGGATCCACGCCTATTGGCGCGCCTGTAACTACTTGGCCATCGGCATGATTTACCTGCGGGATAACCCGCTGCTGCGCCAGCCCCTGACTACGGAGCACGTTAAGCAGCGGCTGCTGGGACACTGGGGCACCAGCCCGGGCTTGAGCTTCCTCTACGTGCACCTCAACCGACTCATCAAAGCGCGGGATCTCAATATGATCTACGTGACGGGGCCGGGGCACGGGGCTCCCGGCGTTTTGGGGCCGGTGTACCTAGAGGGCACCTACTCCGAGGTCTACCCGAATAAAGCCCAGGACGAAGCGGGGATGCAGCGGTTTTTCAAGCAGTTTTCCTTCCCCGGCGGCATCGGCAGCCACTGCACCCCAGAGACGCCGGGGTCGATGCACGAGGGCGGAGAGCTGGGCTACAGCCTCTCCCACGCCTACGGCGCGGCGCTCGATAACCCTGACTTAATCGTGGCCTGCGTGGTGGGGGACGGCGAATCGGAGACGGGGCCGCTGGCCACCGCCTGGCATTCTAATAAGTTCATCAACCCGGCGCGGGACGGGGCGGTGCTGCCGGTGCTGCACCTGAACGGCTACAAAATTGCCAACCCCACTATTCTGTCGCGCATCAGCCACGAGGAGCTAGAGGCGCTGTTTCGCGGCTACGGCTACACCCCCTACTTTGTGGAGGGGGA
>JBHJHD010000118.1:0-36476 GCA_050331115.1 Elainellaceae cyanobacterium | reverse complement strand
GTGACTGTCTTGTAGACGTGTGTGATCTCCAGGATTTTCTTCATCAGGCGCTCCAGCAAGTGGACTGCCGTATTCGGGAGCTTCTACTCCAGGTGTTCCTACTCCGGGCGTTTCTGCATCAGGCGTTTCTGCACCAGGCGTCTCCCCAGGCCCCTCGGGCGTCTCCCCAGGAGTCTCAGGCGTCTCCCCAGGCACTTCAGGCGTTTCTTCACCGGGCTCAACGTCACCGGGGGGCTGCCGGAAAACATGGCTGGGGGTGAACCTTCCTGCCTCAGGTCCGATGACGGTCTCGCTATAAACCTGCTCACCTGCTACGGAGGTTTGTACTAGCGCGACGGAGTCAAAAACCTGGGTCCAGGGAACTGTGTCAACATCGAGCACGCCATCGTCGTCAATGTCTAGATCTTGACCTAGTTCACCCGTGAAGCCTTGAACGAGCAGATGGGTCACGTTGTCATTAGTCTCGAAGTTGAGGGCCGTTGTCAGATCCGCCCGTCCCAGCGAAAAAGTGTCTTCAGCTGCGACAAATAGGCCGTCGCTATCTAACGCGCCGTTGCTGAGATCTACCACCGCCTCGATGATGCCGCTAGCTCCATCCGAAATGCCATCGCCATCGGCATCACTGTCAGTATCTCCAATTACCAGATAGGTGACCCCCTCTAGCGAGGTGTTGGGCGTTCCCAGTAGCTCAAAGTACTCGTCAGTGGCGGCGCCGCCGAACTGATTGATACGAATTTCATTGATGAGGATTTCAGTGGATTCGTCAACCAGGTCAGATAGGCTGTAGACCGTGGTTGAGCCGCTGACTGCGTTAGCTACGGAGAGCAGCGCTCCCCCAGTAGGGCTTTCTTCCGCAGCAATAAACGTTAAGTCGCTAGGACCCAGATCACCGGCCGTGCTGACCTCTGGAACACCGGCAAAGTCGCGATTGTTGATGTATTGAACAAAAGTGGCGTTGGTGGGGTCTGTAACGTCGTAGGTTACGACACCGCCAATGCTCTCTAAGGCGGTGAAGGCGTAGGTGCGATCGCCGACCTGACCAACGGCAACGGCGCTGGGCGCTGGGCCACTGTTATCGCTGCGCGTGTCAAAAGTATTGGCGTCGCTTTCTGAGTTGAAAAACTGTGGAAAGGCCTCTGCGGTAATCTCTTCAAAGGCGGAGCCGCTGTCAAAAACAATGTCGCCAGCCGGCGTTACGACCCCTCCTAGCTCATCCACAACATCCGTGGCGCGGCGAATTGAGAAAGAGCGCGAGCCAAAGGTGAACAGCTGATCGACATCGCCATCACCATCGGTGTCAGCGTTTACGGTGGATACCGTTAGGCTTCCTAAAAGAGAGGCGACCTGGTCAGCGCTGATCGGGCCAGCCGGGAGTGGCGCGGGTACTTCTGGTGCAGGAGCCTCTGGCGGCGTGGGCACCTCTCCAGTCGGCGGTGTGGGGGGGTTGACCGGAGGGTCTACTGGTGGCGTGACCGGAGGGTCTACTGGTGGTGGAGTGACTGGCGACACTGGCACCTCTGCCGCAGGCGGCGTCGGCGGCGCAGGGGGCTCTATCGCCGGCGGGAATATGGCCGGGTCTAGCACGAGTTGGTTGATCGTTGCCGCTTCGTTGAAGCCCGAAAAGACGCGGCTGGCACCCTCGTTGGCAAGCACCAAAAACGTTTCTCCCTCGACCACGTATGAGGCGATCGCGCCGGGCTGATAGAGTCCCTGAACAGGGGCGGTGGCGATATTGATTGCGCCATCGAGATCGCTCAGGTCAGCCTCATTGCCCGCAATGCTGTGGTCCTGGGTGCCCAGAGGCAAAATGTCAGTCACGGTGGCGGTGGCGATATCGAGCACGGCCAGCGCATTGTTTTCCTGTAGCGTAATGTAGGCCGTCAGAGCGTCTTCAGATATGGTGATGGACTCCGGCTCTAGATCTTGCGCGACTAAAGCATTAGGGCCAAAAATACGCACGCCGGAGGCGATTAGCGCCTCTCTCTGGTCGTTAAAAGCCCCAAATCCCGCCTCCTGGAGCGTTGCTGCTTGGGGACCTGCGGTGAGATCAATAATGCTGATTGACCCCCCAGGGTCAAGGGTGTAGTCGTCGGTGGGCTCCCCAGAATTTGCCACCAGTAGACGGCTACCGTCGGGGGTAAAGGTGAGCATACTAGGGGTCGCGCCGACCGGCACCGTGCCTAGGGGGGTTCCAAGATTGTCGAAAAAGGCTACCGTCCCCGGTGCTTGGGGCGTTGCACCCTCGATAGCCGCTGCAATGAGGCCGGTGCTGCTCACTGCAATGCTGTTGGGGACAGCTCCAAAGGCCGCCGCGTCAATCGAGAACAGTAGAAACGGGTCGGCGGGATCGCTCAGGCTAACTACGTCAATAGCCTGCGTGCTTTGATTAACGACTAGTAGGCGCTGTGATGCGGGTTCGTAAACGGATACCGCTGCCGCGTCATCATTGAATACGCCCGTGGCGTAAGTTCCAAGCGTGTTTAATTTGATGGTCATGTGGTAGAGCCCTTTTATCGTTAGGTAGAGATTGCTGTTGCCCTTGAAGATAGTCGTAAAAGCTACAAACTAAGTTCCTAAGCCGCTAGCGATCGCCGCCAGCAGTAGCTTAGTACTCTAGTGCAGAGGGGGGTTATTTAGAGTCTGTTTAGATAAAAGCCGCTGTGTGAGCTAGGCTACGTCGGCAGGAAGTGCCACCGCGGGAACGCTGTAGAGGAACATACCCAATTTTTCTCCACATAACGTCGTCCGCCCAAAGCTTGTTTTAGGGGCGCGAGAGAAACTGGGCCTCCACTTCGAGGGGCGTAATCGCCTCCGAGACAAGGTAGCCTTGACCGAGCCTACAGCCAAGCTGCTGGAGCTGCTGGAGCTGGTCAGTGGTTTCAATACCCTCAGCAACGGGGGTCAGCCCGAGGCGATCGCTGAGCGTAATGATTGTGTCTACAACCTGATAGTGGCGGTTGTTGGGCTCCATAAGCCTAATGAAGGAGCTGTCAATCTTGAGGTAGTGAATGGGCAGCCGATGTAGGTAGCTCAAGGACGAATAGCCCGTGCCAAAATCGTCGATGCTGATGCGAATCCCATGAGAGACAAGCAGGCTCAAGGTCTCGACAGTGCTGTGAATGTCATCGATGAGCAGACTCTCAGTAATTTCTAGGGTGATGGCGCTGGCTGGCAGCTCAGCCTCTGACAAGACGGCGTCGATATCGTGGACCAGGCTAGGCCGGCGCAGGTCCTGTACCGATAGATTGATGCTGATTCTCAAAATATCAGTGTTGGCAAATGTCGTTCTCCACCGAGACATTTGCTGGCAGGCATCTTGAAAGATCCAGCTATCAAGGACGCTAATTACGCCCATTTCCTCTGCCATCGGCACAAACTCGTCGGGAGACACTAGCTGACGCCGGGGGTGCTGCCAGCGAATGAGGGCCTCAAACCCCACTAGCTCCAAATCGGCTAAATTGACAATAGGCTGATAGTGAACGACAAACTCTCGCTGATTGATGGCCCGACGAAGATCGGTCTCAAGCGCCAGGCGTTTCACGATTCGCGTATGCATCGTCGTGTCAAAAAACTCATACCGATTTCCCCCTTGAGCCTTAGCGCGATACATCGCGATGTCGGCATCCCGAATCAAATCGGTGGGCTGCTTATAGGTCGCGCTGCACATCACTACGCCAACGCTAACGCCCGCAAACACCTCATGCCCCTCAATCGTCAGCGGCATTTGCACATCAGTAATGATGCAGTCGATGATTTGCACCACAGTCTCGGTATCACTGACCTCCTCTAGCAGAATGACGAATTCATCACCCCCCAACCGAGCTACGAAATCCGTCTCGCGCAGACAGGCGCGCAGCCGGCTGGCGATCGCCACCAGGAGCTGGTCGCCCACGGCGTGCCCTAAGCTGTCGTTAATCACCTTGAATCGGTCTAGATCGAGAAACAAAACCGCACAGCAGTAGTGGTCGGTTTGCTTTGCGTAAGCGATCGCTCGCTCAAGCTGCTGGGTCAGCATGATGCGGTTGGGCAGGCCCGTGAGCGAATCGTGTTGGGCATCGTGAACGATCTGCTGCTGGGTCCGCTTGAGGTTACTAATGTCGTGAATCAGCGCGTAGTAGCCGTGCACCTCTCCCTGGGCGTCTACGTTTGGAACTAGGACGGCAGAGATATAGCGGGCTTGCCTGCCTCGGTAGAGCAAATCCATCTCGTAGGTGACGGTCTCGCCCGCTAGCGCGCGTTTAATGTAGGGCTGCACTTGCCGGTAGGCGTCCTGGCCAATAAGCTCCGCCACGGTGCGGCCCAAGATTGACGTCTTTGGGCGATCAAACCACACTTCATAGCTACGGTTGACGAACCGATAGCGCTGAGATGCATCGGTATAGGAAATGCAGGCGTGAACGGCGTCCGTAATGAGCCGCAGGCGAGCTTCGCTCTCTTGCAGCGCCATTTCTGCAGTCTTGCGGGCTGTAATATCTTGATAGGTCCCTAAAACCCCGACAACCTTTCCGCTGAGATTGTGCAGCGGTAATTTGTTGGTCTCGACCCACCGGGGACGTCTATCTGCTCCAAGTAGAAGTTCTTCGACTTCAAGTTTAGCCGTATTGGAGCCCATGACCTCGACATCCCTGGCTCGAGAGGCTTTTATCTCAGCTTCTTGCAGGGGTAGGTCGTAATCCGTTTTACCGACCAGCTCTGCGACCGAAGGTAGCCCCACATCACGCAAGAAGTTGAGGTTACCACCTTGATAGAATAAGTCTTGGTCTTTCCAAAAGACCGAGAGCGGAAAAGTATCTAGCACCGTCTGCAGGAACTGCTTTTGCTCTTGAAGTTCTGCCGTACGGGCTTCAACCCTAGCCTCCAACTTTAGATTGAGCTGCTCTAGCGCGACTCTAGCTCGTTGACGCTCTAGCTCAGCAGCAGCGCGAGCAGCGAAAATCTGAAGAATATCCGTAGCCCGCTGCGGGCTTCCTAGCGATCGCCGATCGAAAACACAGAGCGTACCAATGGCTGCACCATCGCTGCCAAATAAAGCAATACCAAGGTAGCTCTCTGCACAAATGTCCGCTAGGTGAGCATCGTCAGGAAAGCGCTGCCACAGGCCGCGATCGCAGTAAAATCGTCCGCAGGTAACCGTCTGCTCACAGGGTGTGCCGGCTACATCATAGATGACGCTGGACTGGAGCGCTCCATCGGCCCAGAATGCTAGCGTGCGGTGCCGAGTATCGAGCTGCTCACTCACCACCGCATGGGACACATCTAGGGCTTCGGCCACGTGCTGAACTAGCGCGGGAAAGAAATCTTGCTCCGTGGCTGATGCCGTTGCCTCAACAAGGGTCTGAAGCTGCTGTTCGGCTTGCTGCTGCTCTGCCTCTAGCCGCCTACGCTCCGCCTCATGCTGTTTTCTCTCGCTGATATCGGAATGGGTACCTACCATGCGTAGGGGCATCCCGTCGGTAGTCCGCTCGATAAGCTTGCCGCGAGCCAAAATCCACTTGTAGCTCCCATCTTTGCATCGAAGACGGTGCTCATTTCGGTAGCTATCAGTCTCGCCGCTGAAGTGCCGACCTATATCGGTATAAGATCGAACTCTATCATCCGGATGAATGCGCTTATTCCACTCTCCTATTACGTATTTAATCTCATCCTCGGCATAGCCTAGCATCTCTTTCCACTTCTGAGAAAAAAATATGCTGCTCGCTTGAATATTCCAGTCCCAGACGCCGTCCCCCGCTCCATCTAGCGCAAGCTGTAAGCGGGCTTCGCTCTGTTTTAAGGCCTGGGTGCGTTCTGCCACCCGAGCCTCGAGGTCTCGGTTAAGCTGCTGGAGCTGCTGCTTGGCTCGCCGACGTTCGGCTTCGGCCCGCTGACGTTTAGCTTCGCACCGCTTTCTCTGATTGATGTCTTTGGTAACGCCGAGGATGCACTGGGGTCCATCCTCATCCACAATAAATAGAGACACTGTCGTGCTGCCCCAAAACGCAGTGCCATCTTTACGGAGGTAGCGCCTTTCCATCGAGAAAGAACCAATTTCTCCTGCAAGAAGCAGGCTCAGTAGTAAGCTGTGCCGCTCGCGCGTTCTTGGATGGGAAATGTCTTCAATGCGTTTACCGGTGAGCTCCCCTAGACAATAGCCCAGCATATGGGCAAGCTTTCGGTTACAGCCCAGTAGTTCACCTTGCTCATTGGCATAGCTAATGCCGACGGCAGCCTGTTCATAAATACTGCGATACTTCGCTTCGCTCTGCCGTAAACCATGTTCAGCTTGCACCGCACAGTCAACCTGCGGCGATAATCCTTCGGGGTTGAGCGGCCTCCTTGCGGACCTTTGAGCGGCCCATAGCGTGCCGCTAACCCCCGTAAGAAGCATGAGCTCGGCCACTAGCGCTGCGCGGTAGGGATAATGACCGAGCTGTTGAACATCGCCATAAAATAAGGCTGTAAGGCCCGTGAGGCTGAGCGCTAAAACTACAAATGACGTCGCTAGAATTGGGTAACGAGACATTCTTGTAAAGTGCGGCTTCTAGGCGCGCCCGGGGGGCAACTTATCCCAAGCCCCATTCTAATAGGTCTTCATTGGGCTGAGCGCAGATCTTTATTACGATAAGCATCACTAGGGCGCTGCTCACCCACCAAGATGCCATCAGACCGAGCGCGCTGCCTCATCAAAAGACTGATACGCCCGCTCTGCATCATAGAGATGGCACCGGTCCACCACGCGCTTCATGAGCCGCCAGGAAAACTCAGTTTCCACAATGTGCGGCCCCCAACGCTCCACCAAGCTCGCATGGGCCAGCCGCAGATTGTACGACGGAATCGCCACCGATACGTGGTGCGGCACGTGAACGTTGATGTCGTGACACAGCAGCTCCACCCAGCGCGGGTAGCGGCAGTGCACCGTCCCCCCCAGCTGAGCTTCAGCCGCGCTCCAGTCTTCCACGCGGCGAAACGGAATCTCCGGTAGCGTGTGGTGCACAATCGTAAATGTACTCATCCAAAAGTGATAGACCAGCCAGGGCATCAGCCAGAACGACACCACGCCCCATGGCCCAGCGGTCAACAGCAGCATGGGGAAGAGCACTAGCGCAAAAGCCGCAACTGCCGTCACCGACTGCACCACCTTGGGGCGATCGCGTTCGGCGACGCTGCTCGGATCGAAGTGTATCCCGGCCCAGTGGGCAATGGACCCAACCCACCACAGTCGTCCCCGCAGCGCCCGGTAGAAGAACCGCAGCCCTGGCGATGAGCGGGTGTAGCGCTCGATTGACCAAGGCTCCCACGCGTTGTCTACCTCTAGCTTGTTGGTGTGCACATGGTGATGGTTATGCAGCAGTCGCCAGCTGTGGAATGGATAGAGCAGCGGCAGCATCATTACCGTACCGACTAAGTTATTCACCCAGCGGCGCTTGGCAAAGGAGCGATGGCCGCAGTCGTGGGCAATTACAAACCAGCCCGTCAGGGCTGTGCCAGTGAATACCCAGGCAAACGGCAGCAGAAACCAGGGGGAAAAGGCGATCGCTACATAACCCAAGGCGGCTGCACCTACGCTCAGAGCAACAGAAGCCCAGGCTTTACTTCGGTTTTTCTTAAAGCAGTCTGCTGGCAGTGTCGCAACTATGTCTTTTATCTGCAGCGCTCGCAGCGAATCCAGCGCACCCGTCGGCGAGCTAGACCGGTTAATCGTTGGGGTCAAGATCTAAATCTCCAAAAAGTTGTGGTGGCGAGGCCGTGGCGAACCCGCATGAGGCCACGCCTCAAGGCATCGCTACGGCTGAAAGCTAGCTCAGTGCCCCAGTCGAAACCTTTGACAAAAGGAAATGAGAGGCCTTAACAAACATTTACATTTACAGCCTTAAAAGTTATAGCATTAAAAGGGGCCCCTGCGGGACGCTCTAGCTGTGGATAGCCTGGCATTGACGGTGCTTTTCAGCCGAGCAGGCCAATAGCGCAGAACGACCTTGCTCTCGATCCCGGTTTGGTAGACCCCTTAGAAACTGGGCTAGCCTGGCTGAGGCGGCGCAAATCCGCCAGTATCTTGAGACGAGAATTGTCCCTAGCTATTGCTCTCAATGCTGCAGAACCTACCGCGTTTACTGGGCGTTTCGCTCTGTTTCTATGTCGCTTTGCTGGGATATCCCAGAGGCCCCGCACCCGCGCCGATTCTGCCGGCTGCTAGCGCGGCAGCGCTCACCGGCGTTCAGCCCTGCTTAAATCCCAGCCCGGAGGGCCTCATTGAAGCAGCTAAAGTTGGCAACTTAGAGGCAGTCGAGGCGCTTCTTCACTGCGGTATCGACGTCAACGCAACGGCCGCATGGCAGATGCGTTTTGGCGGAGAAGTCTGGGGCGGGGCCATCGAGGTTGTCTCAACGCCAATCCATTCCGCGGCCTGGAACGGCAATACAGAAGTCGTGCGATCGCTGATAGCGGCAGGCGCGGACGTTGACGCAGGAGAGCCTCAGGAATTCTCTCCGATGATGGCGGCCGCTGAGGTAGGCGCTTTGGAGATTATTGGCCTGCTCATCGATGCTGGGGCAGATGTGAACACAGTAACCCGCTGCGATCGCTGCCGGGGTGAAACGGCGCTCACTATTGCAGCGGAGTACGGCCATGCCGAGGTTGTTGAGAGGCTGATCCGTGCGGGCGCAGATGACACGCACCCAAGGTACGATGGACGGACCGCAATTGACCTGGCGGCCCTGAGGGGGCAGGCCCATGTCGTCCAGATGCTGCAGCCTGACGCCGTAACGCTGCTGCGCAGTGATGAGCAGCTGTGCGCTCGGGCAAGCCCACAGACCCTAATGCGAGCGGCAAAGGCGGGCCTCTCGAGAGAGGTTGAGGTTATCCTAGGCTGTGGGGTGGACCCAAACGCAGAGGCAATGTGGCGACAGGCGCTGTCGGGTTCGGTCAGTCCAGCGATCGCCAATGGCACAGATAGCGCTGCGGCGCTATCTGCCGTACCCCTTATTTCGGCTGCGTGGAATGGACACCTCGCGGTAGTGCAAGCGCTGCTCACCGCTGGCGCAGACGTCAATCGCCGCGATGAGTGGGGGTTTACTCCGCTGATGACGGCGTCTGAAGTGGGCGCGACCCAGATCGTCGGCCTGCTGATTGGTGCGGGCGCAGACGTCAATGCAGTCACCAATTCTGAGAACTACGCCAGCGAAAGCGCGCTGCTGATCGCCGCTGGACAGGGGCATGTTGAGGTGGTGGCGCTGCTGCTGCAGGCGGGTGCAGATAGGGCACAGCAGACCGACGATGGGCAGACGGCGCTGGATATCGCCATTCAAGAAAACCACGCGCAGGTGATTGAGCTTTTGCGGGACTAGGCCCCTGTTGATTTAGGGTAGGCTGCGGTGGATTTGCGATCGCCGAGTGACCAGCGCTAATCTGAATTCCACGCGTGATTGCATATATCAAGATCCTCCCATAGTCCTCCTCAGCTTTTGGCGCAGCCTGCCCGCAAGGCGTAGGAGACGGCGACAGTTGGGGGACAGTCGGGGGCAAGCCATCCCACTTGCTAAGGGGGATTATAGGGGGATCTCAGTATGTGCAGCCACATACGGAATTGGTATAAGGTAATAGACGTCTACTTCAGAAAAACTGCTGCAGTTAGACAGCCGTCGATGCGTATATCTGTAATCGCGCTGCTCGCCATCCATTTTTCATCGGCTTTAACCGCGTAAAAAAACTGCCCACCGATTCCCACAGAATAGATTTCTAGACCAGGAAACTGCGTCACGAAAAGCGAAAACAGGCCAAAGTTTTTAGGCTTTTCCGTGTAAACGTGGAAAGCGCCCTTGATAGAGACATCAATGAGGGGCGACAGCGTTTCGCAAATTGACTCAAAATCTCCTTGGGAGCATTCGCATAGCAAACCAGAGGCCCGGCGCGACGCATCTGCGATGTAATCTACCTTTTGCTGTGGGTTGGTCTGAATTAGAAAAACTGTCGAGCCTGCCAAGAGCGTAAGTAAGCCGTTTTTCAAAGAAGCCATAATAGAATTACCTCAAAACAGTCAACTATTTAAGAGCTCAAACAGACAAAATCTGCTTGATGCTAGGAAGAATGAGCAGCGTATTTCCCTGGCGGGCACAAACCTCAACCTGCTGTCCAGTAAAAAATTTGAGGTCTAGGCCCAAAACGTAGGGCTTCGCGAACCAAGAGGTTCCGTAGTAGCGAATTCGCCCAGGCCTATCACCTTCGATGGCCTTTTCGATAATGCCAATCTCTAAGACTAGAAATCGTCGGATAGGGAAAGGTCTCAGCATTGTTGTACATGCCTCAGATGCAGTAAGCAGTAAGTTGCTTTCGAAAAGCTCGCGGCGATCGCAAAAAGCGCAGCGTTTTTAGAAGACTACGGCTTGAAAATCAAAAGCTGTTTTAGCAGTGAAATCCAAACAGTCGTGAATAGAAGCCTCAACGTTTCTTTCTTTGCGCCAGCCTCAGTAGTATCAGCATAGGGCTTAGCGTTTGAAAATAGGTCGCCGTGCCGCATGTCTTCTGTATGAGTTTGATATAACTTACGGACACGGCGAGAAAAACCGCCTTAGATTGTCAAACTTGTGTCGAATTAAGGTCACATTCCTACCGGAGCGACATAATATATTGACTATTCAGAGCCATTAGGAGGAGCATTATGTCTCGCTCTCTGCGTGTTAAGGCAGACTATATTCAGAAAGTTAAGCACGCTGTCAAACAGGCTGACTTCGCTAGCCAAACCGCTCTGGCAAGAAAAGCAGGTCTAGCGCGAGCTACCGTAAACAAGTTTCTCAACGGCAGGCCCGTAGACTTCCTAAATTTCACTGAGCTGTGTGCGCTTCTCGGCTTCAGCTGGGAAGAGATCGCTAGCCCGTCGGAGGCGGCCGTCGTGGAAGAGACGGCACACGGCCATCAGCGGTTCCGGGATTGGGGGGATGCGCCTGCCATTAGGCTACACGGTCATTCGGCAGAGAAAGGAAGGCTGGAAGCCTGGCTACTCAGTGGGGACTGCCGGGTGATTGCCGTCACCGGCTTGGCTAGAGTTAGGAAAACTTTTTTGGTTGCTGAAGTCGCCCGCCGAATTGCCAACAGCTTTGAGCTCGTTATTTGGCGCACAGTTCAGGCGCACAAGACGGCGAGAGAGCTCCTCATTGACCTTATCGGGCTTATCGATCCTCAGCAGATAGCGGATGAGGTCGAAAACGAGACCTGCATCACCCTGCTAGTTGAGGCCCTCAAAAGGCGCCGCTGTCTGATTGTCCTCAACCGCATGGAGCAAATCATGCAGCCGGGAGAAGGGTTAGGGGCTTTCGAAAGCGGCTATGAAATCTGCGGCGAAATCTTGAGGCGAATTGGTGAGCAAGAGCATCAGAGCTGTCTAATCGTCATCAGCCGTGAACCCTTTAGAGACCTTACGACCTACATCGGAGATAATCGGGCTACCCGACAGCTGCCGGTGAAAGGGCTCAGCCTAGAAGAGGCTCGGTTTGTTCTAAAGCGTCAAAACATCAGCGGTGCCCTTGAAAAGCAGGACGAGCTGATTCGCCGCTACGGCGCTCACCCAACGTTCATTCAAGACGCTGCTGGGTATATCAAGCAGCTATATCAGGGCAATGTGGAAAGCTTCTTGAGCCACGAAAGGGCGCCAATCGTGATTAGCGGGATTAAAGCCCAGCTAGACAAAGTCTTCTCGCGGCTCTCCGAGACCGAAAAGGAGACCATAACCTGGATAGCGCTATTTCAGGCTCCCTGTTCAGAAGCTGACCTCAAGGCGTCTATTCAGGCGTTTCCAGAAAAGCTGAGAAGCGCGCTTTGGGCGCTGAAGCGGCGATCGCTCGTCGATGTATGGCCAGACGGTAGATACCAAATCCATGACTACATCCGTGAGTACCTGCTCTTCATCGTGCAAGAGAGCATGATCGAAGAAATTCAAACGCAAAATATCAGTTTTTTGCAGCGGTATCCGCTAGTGATGGCCCAGGCAGAAGACGCCATCCGAGCGCGGCAAAGCCGCTCGCTCCTAGAGCCCATGTTTAGCGCCCTGAAGCGCTACTACGGCAATGCTCGGCAGCTGGAAGAGCAGCTAGAGCGGCTGCTGAATACCCTCAGGCAAGGGTTTCGCCGCCAGCCTGGATACGCCGCCGCCAACTTACTTAGCCTCTTCAAGCTTGTTGCCCTCGACCTACGGCCCGACGAGAGGCCCGTATTCAAACAATATGACTTCTCGGAGCTGACAATTAAGCAAGCAGACCTGAGGGGAATTCGACTTCGAGACGTGAATTTCTCGTACGCTGACCTAGATCAGTCGCTGTTCTACGAGCTCTTTGGGGGGATTCTTTCCATCGCCCTCAGCCAGGATGGTCGCCTTTTGGCCGCAGGTGATGCCTCCCACAACGTCTATGTCTGGCGGCTCCAGGACACCCGATTTGAGCTTCATCGGGCCTATCAGGGGCATACCCACTGGGTCAGAACCGTAACCATTGGGCCCACCGGAAGATATCTCGCCAGCGGCTCTGAAGACAATACCGTCAGGGTTTGGGACTTGGCTAGCGGCGAGACTATAGCCGTTCTCAGAGGATACGATCGTCGGATACGATCGCTGGTCTTTAGCCCAGATGAGCAGCACCTGGCGAGCGCTAGCGACGACAGTAGCGTTGTCCTTTGGTCCACAAGAACCTGGCGGCGGGTCGGCACCCATACCGGCTCTTTTCGGGAGCGGCGCTTTCGGGAAGTGCTGTTCGACCCCACGGGCAGCGCCCTAATTGCCGCCAACCAAACAGGGAAGATCTACGTCTGGGCCGTTGGAGCAGACCCAGGGCTGCAGAATCCACGTCTGTTGACGTGCGACGACGCCCTAGTGCGCACCATTGCGATTCACCCCGACGGTCATATCTTGGCGAGCGGCGGAGATGACGGCATCGTCAAGCTTTGGGCGTTCACAACCGGTCAGTTTTTAGGCGCGCTACCGGGCAAAACAAACTGGATTCGCAAAATCGTTTTTAGCCAAGACGGAAATTATCTAGCCAGCAGCAGCGAGGACGGTAAAATCCAGGTTTGGAATATTATGGCCCGTGAGCAGACCCACTGCTTCGAGGATCATACCGGCCGCGTTTGGGAGATTGCATTCGGCCCAGATAGCAAAACGCTGATTAGCGGCAGCGACGATCAGCAGATCAAGCTTTGGCACCTAGAAACCCAGCAGTGCTTGACCAGCCTGCAGGGCTACACCTGCAAGCTCAGAGCAGTCGCGTTTAGCCCCGAAGGGCACTGGGTGGCCAGCGGGGGGGACGATCAAATCATCAGAATTTGGGATGTGCACTCTGGACTCTGCGTCAATCAGCTCTCAGGCCACAAGGGCCGCATTTGGGCCGTCGTGTTTTATCAATCTGCCTCAGGCGATCTCTGCTTGGTCAGCGGCAGCGACGATCGCACCGTCAAGTACTGGAACATTGGGACAGGGCAGTGTATTAAAACCTTCAAGCAGCACACCAGCTGGGTTCGGGCGGTAAGCGCCGTTTTTGATCATCCATGGATTGTCAGCGGCGGCGACGACAAAAGCGTTCGCGCATTTAACCTAGAGACGTTCGAGTCGAAAGACTTTTTGCCTCATCACCAAGACTGGATTTTGAGCGTTGCCCTGACCCCAGATGGGAAGTGGGCTATCAGCGGCAGCGACGACGGCACCGCAGTGCTCTGGAACGTAGAAACCGGTGAGCCGGTCAATGTCTTTAGAGAGCACGCAAGCGCGGTCAAAGCAGTAGCGGTGAGCCCTGATGGGCAGTGGGTTGCGACAGGAGGTAAAGATAAAACCGTGAAGCTATCGGCTCTGGGCGGTGCAGCGGCAGCGAGCACTTCACCGCTGCTGCTGCAGATCTGGAAGGGGCATGCCGAGCACAGCGGGTGGGTCAGGTGCGTCGCGTTCCATCCCAGCCTGCCTATTCTGGCAAGCGGTGGCTATGACCAAAAGGCGATTTTGTGGAACTTTGAGACGGGTGAAACGATTCAGGTCTTAAGAGGCCACGACGAAGCCGTTATTTCAGTGGCGTTCAGCCGCAGTGGCGATATCTTGGCAACCGGCAGCGAAGACGAGACCGTCAGGCTGTGGGATATGGCAACCGGCAAGCTCATAAAAACAATTCGCATTCCTCGACCCTACGAGGGGTTGGATATTACTGGCGCTCTCGGCATTAGCCGAGAGCAGCGAACCAAGCTTCTAGAGCTAGGAGCAGTAGAGCGCCTTTTGAGATGATGTAGGAGACGGCAAACGTCTTGATACATTGGGCTATTTGGAGGCGCGATCGCCCCCCGTCCTGCAGAATAGGGTTATGACTCCAGGCACCGATATCCTCATTCTCTCCAACGGTCCTGGGGAGATCTCGACATGGGTCCGTCCCGTGGTTCAGGCTCTGCGGCAGCAGCTTGGCCCAGAGCCGCTTGGTGCAGCGCAGCTTGATATTGAGCAGTCTGGTAAAGCGCAGCGCCAGCACCGAATCTCCTTAGTGCTCTCCCCCTGCCCCAACGCCAGCGGTAAAGAAGTGGCGATCGCCCAGCGCTACCCAGAAATTGACCGTATTCAGGGCGCGGCTCACTTCTTTCCGTTTCTGCTGTGGGGCAAGACGCAGGATAACTGGGACTGGCGCGATCGCGGCGTGGTGGTGTTTCTAGGCGGCGACCAAATCTACCCCATTTTGATCGCGCGGCGGCTGGGCTACCGGACGGTAATTTATGGCGAGTGGGACACCCGCTGGCACCGCTGGGGCGATCGCTACGGCGTTATGAATGCAGGGCTAGTGGAGCGCGTCCCGTCTGCCTATCGCCACAAGGTGAGCGTTGTGGGAGATCTGATGGCAGATGTCTCATGCGGCCTAGTGGCTGAAGCAGGCCAGCAGGACATGGCCAGTACGCCCCCAGTCGCGCCCCTAATCGGCCTACTCCCAGGGTCAAAGCCCGCTAAGCTAACCCAAGGCATGCCTTTCTGCCTGGCGATCGCGGCCCATGTGCATCGAGTACGCCCTGAGGCTCGCTTTCTGATGCCGGTGGCCCCCACGTTGGACCCTAAAACCCTGCTCCAGTACGCCCAGTCCGCTAATCCCTTTGTGCAGCGGTTTGAATCTCCATTGGTTAGCCTGAGGCGATCGCCGAACCTAGCCCTTGAGCTAGGGGGCGGTGGAGTCGTCGAGCTGCACACCGGTTTCCCCGCCTACGATAGGCTGCGCCGCTGCCGGGTCTGTGTCACTACCGTCGGCGCCAACACGGCAGAGCTCGGGGCGCTGGGCATCCCCATGCTGGTGATCCTTCCCACACAGCAGCTCGACGCCATGCGGGCCTGGGACGGCATACCGGGGCTGCTGGTCAACCTACCCGGCGTGGGCAGCCTGCTGGCCCGAGGGATCAACGCCTGGTTTCTGCGCAAAAAGCGGCTGCTGGCCTGGCCCAACATTTGGGCGGGGGAGGAAATTGTGCCGGAGCTGGTGGGTCATCTGCAGCCCCAGGACGTTGCCCAACAGCTGCTAGACCTGCTGGCGCACCCTGAGGCGCTGGCCCAGATGAGCCACCGCCTCCGGCAGGCCAGAGGAGAGCCAGGGGCGGCGGCGCGGCTGGCGTCTCTGGTCAAGGCGCAGATAGAATCTTAGCTGGCGCTGGACTTAGCCTTAGAAATCTCCAGCAGGCCGGGGGAGGCCACAAAGCCAAAGTAGAGGGCGATCGTTCCTAAGGTCAGGTGCAGGAAGACGTTAGACCCAAACAGCGGCGTGAGGCCGAAGAAGGTCTGGGAAAAGGGAAAGAAGCCCATAACGCCAAAAATGAGGTAGGCCACGGCCACGACGCGGGCGTAGGAGCGGGCGCTGTCGAGGGCGATAGAGGCGAGGATGCCGGCCAGGCCAAGGACAATTTGAATGCCGCTGATGAAGTGATTGACGGGGAAGAGGCCCAGCAAATCGCCATATTTGATAGTGACGTCGGGGTCAACGGTGAGCAGGGTAGGATGCCCAGCGGAAATGGCAGCGGGGACAAAGCCCAGTACACCGATGACGAACAAAATGAGTCCTAGCGCTAGGGAAAAGGATTGTCCTGATGACTTCATGATAGGTTCTCTAAACTATTGCGTTGGCCCAGTCGCTTAAGACAGGCGGCATAAATTTAGCGTAGGAAAGTCGCCCATGAGACGGCATCATCACAACGGTAGGTGATCTTGGCGCAGTGCCGCTGCCCTACTTGGGCAGCCAGCGCCAGCGCTCAGCCGTCCTATCCCGCAGCGCTCAAAGCACCCAACATAATCGAGCACTGATACTTGAGCTGGCGATCGCAGGCCGTCAACAGCTCCAAAACTGCACCATCGCTCAGCGCGGCTAGCTCCGGAGCTAGGGTCCGGTAGCGCTGCAGATACTCCAGATAATACGCCTGGTGCTGCTGATGCGTTAGCTCGGGGGCCACGGGCACGACAAAATCGTAGTCCTCAATCGTCTTGTTCTTGCCGTTGCAGTTGCCCTCCGTCAGGTCCACCCGGTACGCGCCATAGCCCAAAAAGCAGTGAATCTGAGGGATAAAGCCTAGGCCGTGAGGCCTAAGCAAAGCGCTCACCCCAGTTACAATCTCATCACTTAGGCGATAAAACCCCAGGTGCTTGCGCACCGGCAGGCCATGCTCCTCAGCCAGGCGAGCGATCGCCCCGTGCTTCGTGGTGCAGTTGCCGCAGCCTTCTTCAAACAAAATCAGCGCGTCTTCGCCGCTCGTATTGGCACCGTAGGGCAACGCTTTCACCCAGCGGCAGGCGTGGTGGAACGTCGTCACCCCCCGCTGACGGAAGGCAGCCGCCATAGCGCCATCAGGCTTTAGCGTAACGTCGGGCAGGGTTTCAATTGGATGCACGGTAGATATTTCCTCTTACGCTTCGGTGTCATGGTCAATCCAGGCGACCTTTTCTTGAATGGGCGATCGCTTTCCTACCGCCGGTGGATCGTCGCTATAGCCCAGGTAAAGGTAACCCAGGCAGCGATCGCCGGGACCTAGACCCAAAAATTCCTTCAGCTCATCGGTATAGGTAACCCCACCCGAACCCCAAAACGAGCAGATACCGTAGGCTGAAGCGGTCAGCATCATGTTCTGCACGCTGCAGGCCACCGCCTCAATTTCCTCCACTTCGGGAATTTTCTCCAGCTTTCGCGCCATTGCCAGCACAATCACGTGGGAAGACTTGAGCAAGTTAGTCTTCATGCGCTCGTACTTATCAGGGCTGAACTCGGCCTCTGGCGTACTTTGCTTGTAGAGGGCGGCCTGAAAGCGGGCCAGCCGCCGCAGCCCTTCCCCAGTGAATACAAAAAATCGCCACGGCTGCGTCATACCGTGGGTGGGGGCCCAGCTGGCGTTTTCTAGAAGCTGCCAAACAACCTGATCGTCAACTGCGCCGCCGTTGAAGCGTCGGGGCTTAGTTGACCGCCGTTCGCGGATGATGCGATTCAGTTGCGCGATCGCGTCTTCAGCCATAGCGTTTTGGGAGTAGCGGGCCTAGCGATAGTATAGCGCTGGGTGCACTCGACGTAATAACTCCCTGAGGCGCTTGGCATAACCGGCAACCCAAGCGCGCGGCCTAACCCAGCGCCGTATCCGGCGAGCTAAACGGCTGGCTCGGCTGACTCGATGACCCCATAGACTGGCCCACAAAAGCCTGACCCGCGAAGCCATTAGGCGCTGGAGCGGTCCGAATATTCAGCCGCTTCAGCATCCGCTGCTCATCAGTTTCTTGGCCAAGCCCCAGCACGCCCTGCGGCGACGCCGTCGGGTAGAAAGCGCCCACCGGGTAGTTGCTAATCTGCACCGACGCTGGAGTAAACAGGAAAACGTTTTGATTGACGCGCTCCTGGTGGCCGTCCATAGCAAACACGCCGCCGGCGACGTAGTCCACAGAGCGCTGCGCCTGGTCGGCGTCCATTTGATTGAGGTTGAGGATTACGGCTTTGCGATCGCGCAGGGCCAAAATCGCTTCGGGCACCTCCTCAAACGAGCGCGGCTCCATCACCACCAGCTCAGACTGGCTGGCCGCCAAACCCGGCATTTCGACCACGTTGGAAGCATCCGGCTGACCGGCCTCGACGTAATCACCCTCGTCATAAGGCAGGTCATCCGCCACGCCCAAAATATCCTGTAACCGCTGAAGGAAGCTCATAATAGTCACCAATAAACGCTAGGTCAAGCAAATAGGGGGTAGTATGTAATTCATATGTACTATAACATTCAGACGCTCACATCAGACCGCTCACCCGCAGGTAGGGGTTAACCCCATGGGTCGGCTGCAGCGCCAGAGCGGCCTCCCAAATCGGGTGCAGCAGCGCCAGCGGCAGCTCATACTGGTTTAAGGCTGTCCCATTCTTACCTTTGGCACTAGGGCCATGGTAGTCACTTCCCCCCGCCACCAAAAGGCCGTAGCGATCGCACAGGTCGAGTAAGCGCCTCACCTGTTTGGGGCTGTGGCCCGGATGGTACACCTCTAGCCCCATCAGCCCTGCATCCACCAGGTCAGGCAGCACCGCCTCTACCTCACCCCCGCGAAAGAGGTAGGGATGGGCCCACACTGGCACCCCACCGCAGCGCCGCAGATGAGCAATGCCGTCGCGGCTGGAGAACTTCTCGTAGTGCACATAGGCGGGCTTGTCCTCGCCGATGTAGCGCTCAAACGCCTCCTGGGCGCAGGCGACGTGCCCTGCCTGCACCAGGGCCCTGGCAATGTGGGGACGGCACGGGGCCATTTCCCCGCGCATCTCCGGTAGCTGAATGGGACAGCCTAGCTCGGCTAGGCGCTCGGCCATAGCCTGGGCCCTACGATGTCGTCCGGCCAGCCGCTCCGATAGGCAAGGGGCAAAGCAGTCGCGATTGGGGTAGTAGCCCAGGACGTGGAGCGAGCGCCCATTGTAGACCGTGCTCACCTCTACACCGGGAATAATGGTTAGGCCATAGTCTCGGGCCGCATCCAGCGCCGGCTGCCAGCCCGCCAGAGTGTCGTGGTCAGTAATCGCCAGCGCCCGCACATTGGCCTGCAGGGCAGCCGCCACTAGCGCCTCGGGGGTCAAGGTGCCGTCTGAGCAGGTGGTATGACAGTGCAGCTCTAGCATGGAAAAGCGCCTAGTAAAAGTACGCGCGTCGCTATATTTCCGCTTCTTTAGTTTATCGCGATCGCTGAATAAGCGGACCGGCCAACCGCCCCCCGAACGCGCAGGATTGCCGAACCTGTTCAATACCAGAGCAATCGCTGAGACAATAGTTAAACCAGCGACAGTTGAACCAGCGGCGTTTATTCTAAGCGATCTTCTACAGACGATTGTTCCTATGGCTTCCCATCCCCTCTTCGTTCTAGCGTCCGCCTCCCGAGCCCGGCAAAAGCTTCTAATCAAAGCGGGCATTACGCCCCTCGTCTATCCCAGCCACTTTGATGAATCCAGCATTCACAATGACGAGCCCGCCAAACTCGTAGAGCAGCTCGCCCTTGGCAAAGCCAGTGCCGTGGTGCAGCAGCTCGCTCAGCATCCGGACAAGCTCGGCGATCGCGCTGAGGATTTTAGCCAGGCGGCGGCGGTATTGGTTTTAGGCTGTGACTCCTTACTTGAGGTCAACGGCGAAATCTACGGCAAGCCCGAGACCCCTGAAATTGCCGTCGCCCGCTGGCAAAAGATGCGGGGCCACGTCGGGAATTTATTTACGGGGCACGTGCTGCTCGACCTGCGGCAGGGCGGCGCGCAGGTGAGGCATCGCGTTACCCAGGTGAGCTTTGCTGAGGTGAGCGATCGCGACATTGAGGCCTACGTCGCCACTGGAGAACCACTGCACTGTGCCGGCGCATTTGCCCTCGAAGGTCGAGGTGGGCTATTTGTGGCGCAAATTATGGGCTGCCACAGCAACGTGATCGGCCTCAGCCTGCCGCTGCTTCGAGAGATGCTCGAAGCGCTGGGCTACTCGATTTCAGAGTTTTGGGCAGCCTGAGACCAAAGGATTTAGCCTATTGAGGTTTTAGATTAGCGCTTAAGGAGGGCTTAAAATACCGGGAAAACGCACGTGGCGGCCCGTGACATCGCGACGCCCTAGAATTCAGCTTCCAGCGCCGAATCACTTTCAAGAAACGTGGCGCATTTTATAGAGTCTAGGGTTACCATAAAACTGTCTCAGGGTTCGTGTTATGAACTGTTCGTGCATTTATCGAGTCAGGATCGTATGACTTCTCTGGCCATCGACTCTCCAGATCCGAATACGCCTGACGGCGATTCAGCGGTAAGCAAACTCGACCAGGCCCGCCGCACCAAAACGCTTTTCCATGAGCGCTATGCCGTTATTCGTCCCCTGGGGCGGGGTGGGTTTGGTGTCACGTATCTAGCGCGGGACGTGACGCTGCCGGGGCGTCCGCTGTGCGTCATCAAACAGCTTTGCCCTAAGGTCCAAAGCTCGCAAGTGTTGCGCAAGGCCCGCGAGCGCTTCGAGCGGGAGGCCAAGGCGCTGGCCAGCTTGGGTAGCCACTCCAAAATTCCTCAGCTCCTGGGCTATTTCGAGCGAGACGGCGAATTTTACCTCATTCAAGAATATATCCGAGGCATCAATCTCGCCCAGTATGTCAAGCTTTACGGCACGTTTAACGAGGAGCAGATCCGCCATTTTCTCAAGGAGGTGCTGCCCATTATCTCCTATATTCATCAGCACCAGGTCATCCACCGCGACATCAAGCCGCCTAACATTATTCGCTGTCAGCAGGACGGGCGTCTGGTGCTGATCGACTTTGGGGCGGTTAAAGAGGAAATTGCCCAGCTTAGCGGCGCAGCTCAGCAAATGACGACGCAGTTTGTCGGCACCGTAGGCTTTGCCCCACCAGAGCAGCTCGCCCTGCGCCCCCGGTACGCCAGCGACATTTACTCCCTGGGGGTCACCTGCCTCTACCTGCTCACCGGCAAGCCACCTTTAGAGCTAGACTACGATGTCGCCACTGGAGAAGTGCTCTGGCAAGAGGTTGCTCCGGTCAGCAGCTACTTTGGCCAAGTGCTGGCCAAGATGCTCAAAATCTCGCCCCGCGATCGCTACCGAACTGTCGGCGATGTGCAGCGGGCGCTAGACCTAGAGCCCCACGTCCCTGATCTAAACGCCTGCCTGACCGCTCAACCTCCTGCAGGCACTACCGGGGCTGACGACTATCTCTCTCCCATCCAGCGCACGGCTCGGTCTATCCGCGCCCTGCGGGGTCGCCTCCGCGGAGCCTATGTCGACCCTCGCTGACCCAGTCTAAAATGGCCCGATTGAGCATTTCTGCTGCCTCATCGTAAAGGCAGTGTCCCGCTCCCGGAACCGCCAGCAGCGTTACCTGAGGATTGAGCTGACACAGTTCATCGACCTGCTTGAAGGGAATAATGCGATCGCCCGTGCCCCAGATGAGTAGCGTCGGTTGAGAGAGCTGCGAGAGCAGCAGAGTGCGGCTAGCGCTGTAAGTGGTGCTGGTGGCCGCTTGGGTGAGGCGACACAGCGTTTGGGCCGCGCCGCGATCTGCCGTGGGGGCAATAACCTGCGCCACCAGCTCGTCGGTGACCGACTCGGGATTGGCGTAGGCCAGCTTTAGCCCGGCGCGAATAAACCGGGGCCGTCGCACCACCTGGAAAATCAGCCGAATTAGGGCGGGAGAGGCCACCAAGCCTTCTACAGCTTGAATTGCTCGCCGCGCCTGGGGGTTGCCTACCACTTCCTGGCGGGTCTCGGGCAGGGTGAGCAGCACTACTGTGCTCACCGCCTGGGGATGGTCTACAGCCGCCGTCGCCGCCACCAGCGCCCCCAGGGAGTGCCCCACCAGCACCATGGGCCGGCCGATAAATGTTTGCCAAAAGTCAAACACTAGGTCTGCCCACAGCGGCACCCGGTAGGCGGTAGCCGCCTTTTGCGATCGCCCAAATCCCAGCAGGTCCAGGGCATACACTGGGTAATGCTCGCCGATGATAGAGAGGTTGCGGTGCCACTGCTGCCAGGAGGAGCCAAACCCATGAATTAGCAGCAGCGGCGTTTGATGCGATGCGGCCGGGCCGGGGTGGGCATAGGCATATCGAATCTGCCAGCCCCGCCAAATCCAGTCTCGGCAGCGCGGCGCTGTTGGGGGCATGGTTGAGGATAATGCAGTCAACTGTTGGTTGAGGAAGTTTTCTCTAGGATAGCGGCTTCAAGAGCGCAGCAAAGTTATCCCAGGCTAAGACATCCTGCAAGAGCGCTTCGTAGCCCAGGGCGTTGGGGTGCAGGCCATCGCTAGAGAGGCGCGATCGCCACCATAGCTCTCCCCGAGACAGCCACCGATTAAATAAGTCGAGGTGGGAAATGCCTCGGGCGGCGCAGGCCTGGCGAACGGCGTCATTGTACTGGTGCTGGTCGGCTTGAGCGTAGTAGAGGCAATCGGCAAACGGCATAGCGGCCTCGTCTACCGGCGTCATGCCAACAAACAGGACCGGGCAGAGCTGCTGGGCCTGATGAATCAAATCTGAGATGTCCTGCTGGAAGCGATCGAATGGGGTGAAGGCGCGGCCGCCAGCGCGACCCACCCGACAGGAATCATTGACCCCCACCGACAAAATAATGCAGTCAGGGACCCGGTGGCGCAGCTCACCCCGGCAGCGAAACTCCCCCTCTAGGCGATGCATTACCTGCTGCACCCCGTCTCCGCGAACGCCCAGATTGTACATGACGTGGCCGGCGCTATCCATCTGCATCCACTGCCGCCTTAGCCGCTCTACCCAGCCGCCGCCATCGGGGTCTCCGTAGCCGTAGATGAGGCTATCTCCCAACGCTACGAAGCGCAGCGGGGTGACGCGAGGCGGCAGCGATGATGCAGAGCGAATTGGGGAAAGCGTGTCCATAGGCGACATAAACATCGAAAGGATGAGTGTGATGCGTCATGTCCAATCGGCATCCACAAACCCAATACAAGACTAGTACAATAAAAGTTAATATCTCGCTATATATTGACACACGATGGGCAGGTCTAGGCCAAAGTAGACCAGGTCTCGCTGCTGGACCTTGCTCAAATAAATTAAGAGGGCACAGTGTTAGTATAGGCAGATGCTTGCATGGACAGAGGCTTGCATGGACAGAGGCTTGAGTCTATCCCCCAAGCACGCGGTAAGCCGCTCAACCTAAAACGCTCAACTTAGTAAAACAGCTCAATGACTTCAAAGCGTCCCGCAATCGACAACGCCCAGCTCATGCGCCGTGCAGAGGATCTAATTCAGGCGGCGTCCAATCGCTACCGGATCACGGTTCAGGTTGCGACCCGGGCCCAGCGCCGCCGCTACGAAGATTTTGACAGCATGGACGACTCGAAGATGAAGCCAGTGATTCGCGCTGTCATCGAGATGTCTGACGAGCTGACGCAGCCAGAAATTATTGGCGAGTAGAATTACTGGCAGAATTACTGGCAGAACTACCGGCAAATAGACAGTCGTGGGAGAACAAAAGCCCAATCGTCCCGCAAGCCAAACCACGCTAAACCTATGACGCTCTTCCGCCGATTGCGCGATGCTATTCGCTATGGGGCCTACGCCGTACTGGCTGCCCTAACGCTCGCTGCAGCCTTAGACCTAGCGCCAGGGCATCCCGTCGCCGCCCAGGGCATTATCTCTACCAGCCAGGCGGCAGAGCAGATTTATGCGCAAATGCCGGATTTACCCCTAGAAAATCACTACGAGAGCGCGGAGACGAGAGGTATAGCCGAGTCCAGCACTCTAATCCGCCGCCTCGTGCGCTACCACCTGTTTGTGCAGCGTCGTCAGCCCCTCTCCCGACTAGACTGGAAGCTGACGCTAGCCGACTACCTGGGGGTCAACGAGTGGGTCACTGAGCCGGCTTACCCAGGCTATAGCGAGCTGGAAGAATCCCCCCGAAACGGCGACATGAACGCGGTGCGATCGCTCACCCTAGCTCAGCGTCACGCACTCGTCGAAGCGCTGGTGGGCGTCTACAGACCGGACTAGTGCCGCGCCATATGACGCAGGGAGAAGGCTGGCGGCTAGGTTGGGACCCAGATGCGTCAGTCTTCACGGGGCTAGTGGGAAGCGATCGCTGGTCTTTGGAGCTCACTCAGCCAGAGCTTGAAGACTTCTGCCGGCTATTGCTAGAGCTGGCTGAGACGATGAAGGCAATGGCGGCAGACCTCATGCCTGAGGAGCGTCTGTGCTGCGAGGTAGAGTCTAAGCAGGTGTGGCTGGAGGCGGAGGGATTTGCCCACAGTTATGAGCTACATCTAATTTTGCAGGAGGGCCGCCGAGGGGAGGGCTACTGGAGCGCCGCAGCCGTAGCTGAGCTAATTTTGGCGGTGCAAACCTTGGGCCTATTTTGACAGGCTAACCCTGCTCAACGTGCTATAATTGGGAAGCATTGCGGGGCGTAGCGCAGCTTGGTAGCGCACCACTTTGGGGTAGTGGGGGTCGTGGGTTCAAATCCCGCCGCTCCGATTCAGTTGAAAGCCGCTTGCTGAGCGGCTTTTGTTTTGCCTAATTCCGTAGCAGCTGAGCAAGGGTTTCCCGTTATGGAGACTAAGCAAGTTATCCTCTTAGGCCCCCCTGGGGTGGAGGTTGGGGCGCAGGCCACCGCACTTGCAGAGCGCTGGCGCATTCCCCATGTGTCTATGCAAGCGCTACTTCATCAGGCGATCGCCAACGCCGCCATTGGCGCTGAGGTGAAGGCTGCTGTGGAAGCCGGACCGATTCCAGATGTGCTAGCGATGACGCTGCTGCGCAGGCGGCTAGAGCAGCCGGACGCTATGTTACAGGGGTGGGTGCTGGAAGGATTTCCGCGATCGCTGGGGCAGGCTCAGGCTCTGGACGCGTGGCTCTCAGCGGTAGGGCAGCCCGCCGCAGCCGTCGTCCATCTCAAGGCCACGACTGGAATTTTGATCAATCGGCTCTCGGCTGAGAAGGAAAAATACGAGTCTACCTCGGCAATTCGCCGCGCTTTAGACCGCCATCAGGAAGAGGTTGCGCCACTGCTGGCGTATTACCAAGAGCGATCGCCGCTTGAGACCGTCAACGGTAGCCTGCCTTTTCGCGAGGTGGCTAATGCGCTAGCGCGCGTGGGCCAGGTGGCGACGGGTGCGGCTGAGCTAATCGAAGATGAGGCGGAGCTAGATTCCCGCCTAGCTCGCCAATCGCGGCTGGTGGTCAACTGCACGGCGTCTTGGTGCGGGTCTTGCAAGCAGGTTACGCCGCTGGTGGATAAGCTGGCGGAGACCTACAGAGGTCGGGTCGAGGTGGTGAAGATAGATTTTGATGCCAATACCCTGATTACGAAGCGGTTTGGTCTGAAGGGAATACCCGCAGTGATGCTCTTTGAAGCGGGCGAGCTGGTGGAGACGCTGATAGGCGTCAAGTCCTACGAAGCGTACAGCGCTGCTGTAGAGCGACTGCTGCAGTAAGCCGATCTATTCCATTCCCTCAATCGGCGCAAAGCCCTGCCGCTGCACGTTCTCGGTCACCGTGCGCGGTTCGAGGAACTGCAGCAGATAGTCCGGGCCACCCGCCTTGGAGCCTACCCCCGACAGCTTGAAGCCGCCAAAGGGCTGCCGCGCCACGATTGCCCCCGTGATGGAGCGGTTGATATAAAGGTTTCCCACCTCGAACTCCCGGCCGGCCCGCTCAATGTGGGAGGGGGTGCGGGAGTAGAGGCCGCCTGTCAATGCGTAGTCGGTGCTGTTGGCAATCGCGATCGCCGCATCGAAATCTTTGGCGCGAATTACCGCGAGCACGGGGCCGAAGATCTCTTCCTGGGCAATGACGGCATCGGGGGCTACGTCGGTAAAGATGACCGGACCCACGTAGTAGCCTTCCTTGGGAGCCGAGGCTTCTAATGCCACCGTCGCCTCCTGCTTACCGGTTTCGATGTATTCCTTGATCCGCTTCTGGGCGGCGGCGTCAATCACCGGGCCAACGGAGGTGCCGGGGTCGGCGGCGTCGCCTACGTTAAGCGATCGCCCTGCCTCCACCAGCCGCGCCACAAAGGCGTCGTAGATGGGGTCTAGCACCACGACGCGGGAGCAGGCGGAGCACTTCTGGCCGCTGTAGCCAAAGGCGGAGTACGCGACACCTTGAACGGCCTGGTCCAGGTCAGCGCTCTCGTCCACGATGCTGGCGTTCTTGCCCCCCAACTCGGCCACCACTCGCTTCAGGTGCTTTTGTCCCGGCTGCAGAACGGCGGCGCTGGCGTAGATCTGGCAGCCCACCTCGCGGGAGCCGGTGAACACAATCATGTGGGTGTCGGGATGGCTCACCAGGTGCGCGCCTGCGGTGGAGCCTTTGCCCGGTACGTACTGGAACACGCCCGAGGGAATACCCGCTTCCACCAAAATTTCCGTCAGCTTGGCGGCGATCACCACCGTCGTCTCGGCGGGCTTCAGCAGCACGCAATTGCCCGTCACCAGGGCCGCCACCGTCATGCCGGTGGGGATAGCCAGCGGGAAGTTCCACGGCGAAATCACCACCACCAGGCCACGCGGCTCGTAGCGGTAGCGGTCCGTTTCTCCGGCGACGTCGTAGGTGTAGCCCGTGTCTAGCCGCTCCATCTCATCGGCGTAGTAGCGGCAAAAGTCGATGGCTTCGGAAACCTCAGCGTCCGCCTGGTGCAGGGGCTTGCCCCCCTCCACCACCATCCAGGCCGACAGCTCTGCCCGCCGGGCTTCGAGGCCCTCAGCCGCCTTGCGCAAAATGTTGGCCCGCTCGATAGCGGGGGTGCGCCGCCAGCCCTCGAAGGCTTCTTTGGCAGCGGCGATCGCCTCATCAGCCTGCGCCACGTCAATCAGCCCCACGGTGCCCACCACCTCATCGGGGCGGCAGGGGTTCACCGAGTTGACCGTGGCGGCGGTTTCAACGCGATCGCCGCCAATCAGGGGTTTGTAGCTTTGGCCGAGCTGCTGCCGCACGGTGTCCACAGCGCGAGCGGCCTCTTGACGGGCGCCGTCTTCGGAGTAGTCGGTGTCGGGGGCGTTGTCGATCAGGGTGTAGGGCGCTGAGCGAGGGATGGCCTCTCCAGACTCATCGCCCGCGACGGGCGGGGCTAATAGCTCATCCACAGGGCGATTCTCCAAGCTCTGCCGTAAAAACGAGCTGTTGGCCGTATTCTCCAGCAGGCGGCGAATCAAGTAGGCCATGCCAGGAATCAGGTCGCCGTAGGGGCAATAAACTCGCACACGGCAGCCCTGGGCCACTAACGCCTTAGCCAGCTTATCTCCCATGCCGTAGAGCACCTGCAGCTCAAAAGCGCGGCTGGGAATGTCGAGGGCACGGGCGATGGCGATGGCGTGGGCCTGGGAGCGGACGTTGTGGCTGCCGATGGCGGCGTAGAGATACTCGTGGCTCTCCAGCAGCCGCTGGGTCATGCGCTCGAAGTTAGCATCAGTGGAGGACTTGTGGCGGTACACTGGCTGGGGCCAGTGATTTTGCCGGGATGTAATCGTCTCCTGGTCCCAGTAGGCCCCTTTCACCAGGCGCACCGTAATCGGGTTGCCCCGCTCCTTGGCCCAGGCGATGAGACCCTGTAAATCTTCGTCGCTGTCCCGCAGGTAGGCCTGCAGCGTCACCCCCACGTCGGTGCGATCGCGGAACTCCTCTTCCATCAGCAGATCCTTGAGGATCGCCAGGGTGATGTCCTTATATTCGTACTGCTCCATGTCAAAGTGCACCGCCGCCCCCAGCGCCCTGGCGCGGCGCAGCAGGGTGCGGGCGCGATCGCGCACTACGGCCTCGCTGCCCTTGGCGTCCAGCGGATCGAACTGGGAGTAGAAGGCGGTGAGCTTCACCGACACCTGTACCTTGGGCAGCGGTTCTCCGTCCGCCTGGTCGATCTGCGGTACGGTGCTCCAGCGCTGAGCAGCTTCCGTGAGCTGCTCCATCAGCTCTAAGTATTTGTTGAGGTAGGACTGGGCCTCGGTTTCGGTGATTACCGCTTCACCGAGCAGATCTACCGTGAAAGCCATCTTCTGCTTGCGCAGCTGCTCAATGGACTTGAGGGCCTGCTTGAGGGTCTCGCCGGAGATGTACTTGCGGGCCAGGGTCTCGACGGCGGTGGAAACGGTGGTCGCCGCCACCTGGCCGGGCATAGAGTCGGGGTTGGCGAAATTCAGCATGCCTTTGAGGGCGCTGGGCAGCTCCACGGCGGGGTCACCCAAATATTCCTGCATGTGGCGGGCGATTTCGGCTTTGCTCTTCAGCGCGGGGAGGCAATCGATGAAGCGAAACATCTGCACCCTCAGCCCCGGGTTGCCCATGGTCCAGTCCAGCAGCTTGTCGTCCCAGCGCATCTGGTCGCGCACCTGGCTGAGGAGCGATCGCTCCTGGGTTGCGGCCAGCAGCTTGCGGGCGATCGCCTGGGTTTCGGTTTCGTAATTGGACTGGGTCTGCTGGGGGTTTATTGTAACCACAGGGATGCCGCCTCGTATAAGCCAACTGTTCGTAAAGAATATATTTTAGGTCATCTAGGGAGAGCCAAATTGAAAAATGTCGTGATCTAATCACCTGAAGATTTTCTTTGCGGAGTAGGCATTTCCTTACTCGATTGGATGGCGAGAATCAGCCGTCACTTTAGATGAGATAGACTGAGCGTACCTATTGCGTAAGCGTATCTATTGCGTAAGCGTATCTATTGCGATCGTGGCTTATGTCTGTTGCCAACCGCTCAGAGCAGCTCAGTTCGGATCAGCACAGCGTAGAAGCTCCCCACAGGGCGCTGGCAGAGCATCCTGAAGATATTTCCTGCCCGCCGCCTGGCCTTTACAGCGACGAACCGACTTTGGACACCCTGCACCTGCAGCAAATGATGATGCTGATCGCCTGCCTCAATTGGCTATGGCGCGACCGTGATGACTACTTTGCTGCGGGCAATCTCACTATCTATTACAACGAGAACCAGCTTAAGTCGAAGGATTGCCGAGGACCGGACTTTTTTGTGGTGCTGGGGGCTGACCCAGGGCCTCGTAGAAACTGGGTGATTTGGGAGGAGGGGGGGAAGTATCCCAACGTCATCATTGAGCTGTTGTCGAAGTCTACGGCGGAGATAGATCGGGGGCTGAAGAAGGCGCTTTACCAGGATGTTTTTCGCTGCCCTGAATATTTTTGGTTTGACCCGGAGACGCTCGATTTTCAGGGGTTTCAGCTGGTTTCTGGGCAGTATATGGCGCTGGAGGCGAATGAGCAGGGACGGCTTTGGAGTAAGCAGCTGGGGCTGTTTTTGGGCGTTGAGGGTGGAAAGCTGCGGTATTTTACGGCGGAGGGGGCGCTAGTGCTGACGCCGGAGGAGTCGGCTGAGGCGGTGCGGCGGCAGAATGAGCGGCTGGTGGCTAAGCTGCGGGAGCTTGGGGTGGAGCCGGACGAGATTTGAGGATGACCAGCACAAGACCATTCAGCCCCTAAAAGTTGATGAGGTCCGGGAAGTGACCAATATTGCCCGCCGCATCGCTGCTATTCTGCTGCTGGAAGCTCAGCTCAACGACAATTACGAAGCCGTTAAAGAAAGCACTTACGACTGATCGACCTAACTGTGAATCGCTGGATTAAGCGATTCATCCTATTAGCCTACATAACTACTAAATCCTCATTCTGTCCGAAACCACCATGGCCGAAATCACTATCACCATCCCCGACGATCTTGCCCAGCGACTCGTGCCTTACGAGCATCAATTCTCTGATCTCTTCACTCGACTGATCGCCGCTCCCCTACTCAGCAGAACCATCCCTACCACCGAGGCAACAGCCTCCAACTCTGTAACAACTTCTGACACTTACCAGGAAATTCTCGACTTTTTGATCAGCCGCCCTACGTCAGAACAGATTGTCAACTTCAAGGTATCTGCCACCTCCCAACAGCGATTGCAGACTCTACTAGAGAAAAGCCGCGACGCAGTCCTCACCGATACAGAAACCGCAGAACTGGACCTCTACGAGCAGCTCGACACGCTCATGGGTTTGTTAAAAGTTCGAGCCTACACCGACATCAACGGGGCTCCTCAAAACTAGTGCTGCCAATGAGCGAATATATTCCAGCCTCCCTTCGCCAATTTGTAGTCGAGCGAGCATCCGGTGCGTGTGAATACTGCCGCCTTCACCAAACCTTTTCCATGTACAGTCACGAAATCGACCACGCCATTGCTCGCAAGCACGGTGGAAAAGCGATCGCGGAAAATCTCGTACTTGCTTGCTTGCCCTGCAACCGCCACAAGGGGAGCGATCTTGCCAGCTTTGATCCATTGACCGGAGAACTAATCCAGCTTCACAACCCACGCACCCAAATTTGGGCAGACCACTTCAAGGCATACAAAGGAACTCTCATTGCCATAACAGCAACAGGGCGAACCACCATAGCGCTACTTAAGATGAACGATGTCCGCCGTCTTCAACTTAGACAGGCGCTGGCCCTACAGGGACTATATCCGGACCTGTCTTCCAGCTCTTAATTGGTGAATAATCGCTCATCCTCCCACTCCAACTAAAATCAGCCATTCTCCTCAAGAAGCCATTCTCCTCAAGAAGCTATTGTGCGACGGATGCCCCCGCGACCCCGCCGAAAGCTACAAAGTCGTGTTTGCCAGCCCAAGCTACGACGAAGCCTAAACTTGGCTGCTAGAAGACGAATACGAACCCATCGAAGGACGGCTTGCCGCGCTCGCATAGCGAATGCACCGCATTTATCGCCCAGCGCGATCGCCCATCTACCGATCCATCTCCTCAATACGGTTGCCCTACCCACAAAACTGTAGTACATTTCCCTTGGCGCTCAGGCGCAAGCACGCCCCCCGACCGTGTTGGGACCACGATCGAGAGGCTAACCCCCGAATTTGACCTTGGCAAATTCAGCGGCTACGTTGAGTTTACTGTTTCACAGGACAGCTCTTCAGACACTGCTGTGCTTTGCATCGCTCCTAGCGGAGCACAGATCCGGGGTGGCTTGTCGCTTGTGCGCCTCTTGAACCATCCACAATGGAGCACCCACAATGACAACCGACTCTCGCCATGGCCGGGCCACAAACCCCAGCCCTGACAGCTCGCGCAGCCAGCTCATCATCGAACCAGCGGGCCGCCTCAACGAACTCAACACCCCAGACGTCAACCCTCCAGACAGCCCCGACGACTCCGATACCCTGCTGCACATCATCATCGGGCCGCTCTACGCCGTCAACAACTGCCGCCACGAGCTGCACAACTGTGGCTACGCCGAAGCAAACGACTGGTCCAACCCCATGAAGATGCTCAACACCGCCGAAGTGATGCGCGGTCAGCACCCCAACGACGTCATGCGCGTCCTCAGGAAGCGAGTCTGGCCACGGCAGCCGAACTAAGCCTGCGAAACGCGGCCCATTTCTCCCTAACGCTTAAGCAAAACCCCTTACCGCTTATTGCTCAACAGCAAACGCTTAAGCAAAGTCCCCAAACCAATAAGCAGATCATGTAAACGCTTAGGCAAAACCCCTTACCGCCTATTATCGATAATAAACGCTTAAGTTCTTCTTGATAATGCTTAAGCGTTTATTATTAATGCTTAAGCGTTAGTGAATACGGCTCAAGTGAAACAAGCATTTGCTGAAGCGTCTGGCCCTATCTCATTATCCCCACTCATTGTCCCTGTACACTGCTGCGTCAAAATCCCATGCCTCACACCCCCTCCTTAGCAGGATGCCTCCAAAGCGTCCACCATGTGGCCCTCCACGTCAAAGACATGGCCGCATCCTGCCGGTTTTACGGTGAGGTTTTAGGGCTGCACAGGCTCACAGGAGATGAGGTGCCAAAAACCTTAGTCAGAGCCGCTGAGGCGGGCGAGGTGACCAATTTTCGCCTGCCTGACGGTACAATTTTGGATCTGTTTTGGAAACCCAACCTGGACCCGCCCAACCCCGACCCGACGCAGGAATTTACCCGTGCGGGACACCTCGCGTTTGGCGTCGCCCCGCAGCAGTTTGACCAGGCGATCGCCGTTTTGCATCATCACAATGTGCCCATCGATCACGGCCCCGTGACTCGGCCTACGGGACGAGGCGTCTATTTCTACGACCCAGACGGCTTTTTGCTAGAGATTCGCTGCGACCCGCTGCCGCATCAAAGCTAGCGGGTAAACACATCGCCGCGCTGGAAGAACTGCAGCCGCCCAAAGCCGAGAAACTGACCGTGGGCTGGCTCTCCCTCTGGAAAGGCGGTGATGCCAAACTGATAGAGCCCCTCGCGGCGGGGGTTGCGCTCGGGGCGCAGCCGGATGGTTACGTCGGTGCCTGGGGGGATAGGCGGGTCAAAGGTGACGGTGACGGTTTGCGTATCGTCGTTAAAGCTCACGTCGCCGAGAATAAGCTCATCGCCCCGGCGGCGGTGTTTGCCCAGGAAGGCTTGAGTGTCTTCGAGCCTATAGTCGATGTCGCGGGCGTCGCTCTCCCCGTTGAGCTGGGCGATCGCCACCCGCTGCAGCGGTTCTCCCGCGTCTTCCGGGATTGCGAGGTCGAAGGAGTAGCCGACGCGACTGCCGGACGCTACAGTACGGTTGCTGGCGAAGGCGTCGATGAGGCTAGGGGCCCGGTCGAAGAATACCGTGCCGTCGGAGCTTTGGATGGCCTGCAGCGGCGCGGCGATCGCTGCGGTGAGGGTGGTTACAATCGCGAGGCTAGCGAAGCGGAGTACTGTTCGGAATACAGGCATAGGGCGTCTCTTAATGTCATGGACTTTATTAAGTCAATGATGGAATGCAAATGTGAGAGCGCCCTGACAGCGGGATTAATCCCGCTTGTGGTTGCGGCGCTTTAAGGGAAAGTTTGTCTTGAGCGATAGGTCAACGCAATATTAGGGCAGCTTAAGAGGCTGTTTGAAAAGTGTCCAGTTGAGGCGCTACCTTCTGCTTCACCCCCCCTAATCCCCCCTTGCCAAGGGGGGAAACTCCAGTTCTCCCCCTTTAGCTTTGGCGTTAGCCTGCCCGCAGGGCGTAGGGGAGTTAGAGGGGGTAATGCAGAGCGTTTGCTACTTTTCAAGCGCCTTCTAAGAGTCGCATCATACGTGTCTCAGCTTGGCGAGGCACGATGTTGAAGTCAAGCAAGGTTAAAATCGAGCGAGGATTGAGCCCATGATTGTCTTACTCATTAAAGCGGCGATCGCTTCATCTATAGCCGCTATGCTCATTGGAAATCTTTAGACAGAATCAGCTCCAGCCCTGGCGATGCCAAGGGGGTTGATGGGTATCTCGGTTCTCTTTGAGCCGAAGTTGAGGCTCTCAGCCTTCGAAAAAATTCCTCCACCCTCCAGAATTAGAGCTTGCGTTTGGTTCCCCAGGGCATTGCGATCGCCGGATTGGCCCCGTAATTAAACGGGGCGATCGCGTTAAAACGTCAGCACTGTGCGAATCGACTCGCCCTCGTGCATCAGCTCAAAGGCCTCATTAATCTCCTCCACCGGCATCACGTGGGTAATCAAATCGTCGATATTGATCTTGCCCTCCATGTACCAGTCCACAATCTTCGGCACATCGGTACGGCCCCTGGCCCCGCCAAACGCCGACCCGCGCCACACTCTACCCGTCACCAGCTGAAACGGGCGGGTGCTGATTTCCTCGCCTGCCCCGGCCACGCCGATCACGACGCTCTCGCCCCAGCCCTTATGGCAGGCCTCCAGCGCCTGCCGCATCAGCTTCACATTGCCCACGCACTCAAAGGTGTAGTCCGCGCCGCCGCCGGTCAAGTCCACCAGGTAGGGTACTAAATCACCCTCTACCTCCTTCGGATTCACGAAGTGGGTCATGCCAAACTTCTCGGCGATCGCCCTTTTGTCGGGGTTGATATCCACGCCAATGATTTTGTTCGCCCCCACCATGCGGCAGGCCTGAATCACATTGAGGCCGATGCCCCCCAGACCAAACACGATCACGTTCGACCCTGGCTCCACTTTTGCCGTATTGATCACCGCGCCCACGCCCGTGGTAGCGCCGCAGCCGATGTAGCACACCTTCTCAAAGGGGGCATCCCCGCGAATTTTAGCCACCGCAATCTCTGGCAGCACCGTATATTGAGCAAACGTGGAGGTGCCCATATAGTGATACAGCGGCTTACCGTCTAGGGAAAACCGACTGGTGCCGTCCGGCATCACGCCCTTGCCCTGGGTGCTCCGGATGGCCTGACAGAGGTTAGTCTTCATGCTCAGGCAGTATTCGCACTGGCGACATTCCGGCGTGTAGAGCGGAATCACGTGATCCCCAGGCTTGACGCTGGTCACATCGGCTCCTACCTCGACCACCACCCCCGCGCCCTCGTGGCCCAAGATAGTGGGAAACAGCCCTTCCGGGTCTCTGCCGGACAGGGTATAGGCGTCGGTATGGCAGACGCCGGTCGCCTTAATCTCGACTAAAACTTCGCCCGCTCTAGGGCCTTCAAGCTGAACGGTTTCTAAAGTGAGGGGGGCTTTGGCCTCAAGGGCAACTGCCGCTTTAACGTCCATAGAAGTCAATATCCCAATATTTCAACGATGAGTGCCTAATCATAGCTAGAGCACGGGCGCATTAAACGCTCCCCTACCCTTATCACAGAACACCCCCCTCAAAGTCCCCCTTGCGCTGGAGGCGAGGGTCTTCCTAAGACGAAGCCTCCGTCCACGCCGCCTCAAAAAACGCCAGCTCACAGTCCATCGCATAGCGATAGATCGGCCCTATGGTGGCTACATCGTTGCCGTAGGCATCGGTAAGCGCCGCCAGCCGAGACACCAAGCCGTCGAAGGCGTCGCCGCTGTAGGTGCGAATCCAGTCGGCGTAGCGGTGTTTCGGCACGCCGCCCTGGGCTAGCTCCTTGCCCAAGGCCGCGTAAAGCTTCATGCAGGGGGTCATGGCCGCTGTGAGCATACTCAGGGGTTGCCCCCAGGCCGTGGCCAGCAGAAAGTCAGTATAGCGCCGCGTGGCGGCTCCCGGCACTACGTTTTCAATATCAACGTCCCAGTCTTGGGCATAGCCCTGATGCAGTCGCAGCTCCTCCAGCACCCCGTCTGCCAGCTGGTGAAACACTTGAAAGCTTTCCCAATCCGACGCTTTAGCGGCGGCGATGCTGTAGGCCCGCGCAAACGCCTCTAGGAAAAAGGCGTCCTGTCCCACGTAGTAGCTAAAGGTTTCCTTAGGCAGCGAGCCATCGGCTATACCCTGCACAAACGGGTGATGTAGGCAGGCGATCGCCAGGTCCTGGTTTTCTTGCCAAAGCTGTTGAGACAGGGTAGGGATAAGCGGAGCCATTTTTACAGAGCGCTATTTTTATAGGGCGCTATTTTCATGCAGCGCTATTCGGGAAGCGCGCATCCATTGCGCTGGGGGCGACGCCGAGCCTGTAGATATAGCAGTGGGGATGGGCGACGCCACTTTAAGCGATCGCCCATCCCCACGCTAACGGCACGCTAGACCTTGTGCGTTGAGGCCAGGAGCCCTTGGCCTACCAGCGCGTCAGCTATGCGCTAGCGACTGCCGGCTTCTTTTGCGACGTAATCTGCTCATAGGCTTCGCGCATCTTCAGGCCAACAAGCACCTGGAACAGGCCGGTTCCGTTGTTAGAGCCGGGGTACTCGCGGTGCTTGAGCAACAGCTCGGTCATCTCACCGTAGAACTTCGCAGAGGTGTTGCTGAGGTGGCTCTCGACGTAGATCATCTCTTCGAGCTTGTCAAACTGACCATCGACCTCTAGCACCGATACCTCGTTGCCAAAGTAAGCATCCGGCCCGTAGTACATGCGGAAGCCAGGATACGAGCAGGTCAGCTTGCGCCCGCAGGGCGTCCAGTTGATGGTAGAGCCCTCATCGAACAGGTAGACCGTATCGAAGCTCTTGTCCTCGCGCTGAATTAGCCGCACCCTCAAAATCTTGCGCTCTTTGTCGTCGGGAATTAGGTTGGTGGGCAGCACCTGAATGACGACGTCGGCATACTGCTTCTGGACGTCAATGTAAGCCTCAAAGTCAGGGCGACGGGCGTTGATGGAGGCAATTACGTCTTCATAGGTGTGGCCCCGCTCGGCCATGTCCCGCTGAATTTTCCAGGCCACCTTAACCTCATCGCCAATATCGAGATAGACGCTGAAGTCAAGCAGCTCGCGCACCCGCTCATCGTACATCGGGTGTAGACCCTCGATGACCACGATATGATTAGGCTCAATACGCTCGGGGGGATCGAGTTCACCAGTCTCGTGGTTGTAGATTGGCTTGTCAATAGCCTCTCCTCCCTTCAGCGCTTTGATCTGCTCATACATCAGATCAAAGTTATTTGCCTTCGGATTCAGCGCGGTAACGCCGGCTTTTTTCCGTCCCTTACGATCCAGGCTGTGGTAGTCGTCGAGACAGATCACCGTCATAAATTCTTCACCGAATAAATCGCTTAGGCGGCGCAAGAACGTAGACTTACCGCACCCAGAATCTCCGGCAACACCAATCAAAACCACCCGGTCTGGCTTACTCATTAGGCTCCCTCAACAAACAGTCTTAATAAACTATGAACAAACAGCAAAACATCCATACTAGAAGCTAGGATTGAGC
>JBHJHD010000117.1:0-45928 GCA_050331115.1 Elainellaceae cyanobacterium | reverse complement strand
CCCGAACCCGCCACCGGAGCTCTCCTCGCCGAAGCCAACACCCTAAAAGCCATTGGCGATGTGCTTAAATTCCTATACCGTCGCACCGAAGCGCTCAAAAACTATGACCAGGCGATTGAGCTGTACCGGGCCACCGGAGCTCGCCTCGGCGAAGCCAATGTGCTTCAAGAGCTGGGGAAAATGCAGAGCAACCCGCAGACGGCGGTGCGATTGATTCAACAGGCGCAGTCAATTTACGAAGCCATCGAAGATCGCTATAGCCAAAGCCGCAATCTGATTGGCTTCTTGGCGGCGGCGCAGCTCGCAGCCGGAGACAGGGACGCGGCCATTCGCTCGCTGCACGGCGGAGCCGATCTGGCTCTAGGGACAGAGTTTGAATTTGTTCGAGAGGTGGCGCTAAAGCAGCTACAGGCCCTTGACGAGACTGGAGTGGAGCCTCTTACGGACGAGCAGAAATCCCCTCGGCAGAGGCTTTTGAACATCATCTTCAAAAGACGGTAAGCTTCTGAAGCCTCGGCATCTTCTTTACAGCACCGTGCAGCCAAACAGCATTTGGGCGATCGCCCCCTTACGATGCAGCCAGAACCTGACCCACCGTCAGCCGCAGCCCCGGAAAGGTAGGCGATCGCAACACATCACCGCTCCGAAACACCGCCGCATCGTAAAACTGGTGCGCCAAAGTAAAAATCGTGACGCTCTCCTCCAGCGGGTCAATCACCCAATACTCAGGAATTTCCAATAGCCCGTATTCAGAGCGCTTCGAGCGATAGTCGTCAGGCTTTGTCGAAGCGCTCACCACCTCAACCACCAAAAGCGGCGGTGGCTCATTCAAATCGATCACCGCCTCTCGCTGCGCCATTGCCCGCCACTGCGCTACCGCCAGCACCATAACGTCCGGAATGCGCGACGTATCCCAACGCCGCCCGCGGGGCGATCGCACCCCAATCATCATGGCTTTAGCGGTCCAGAGGAGCTGCTGATGCTTGATTTTGTCTCGGAACTGGTCATTCAAAAACTCGGCTACTGCACCGTGTTGCCCCGTGCCTAAACTCATTGGAACCAGCTCGCCGTCCACAAGCTCATAGCGCGCATCTGTCCCGTCGTCATAGGCCAGGTAATCTTCAAAGGTGAGCTTTTGAGTTGCGATCGCCATCAGCGCTCCATCCCCTGTCGAACCGGCATTTCGCCCATTCTAGCTAAGGAGTCCGCCCATCACCCCCAGCAGATGGTCAATCTCCTCCTCCGTTGTCACGTAGTGGGTGCAGATGCGAATACAGTCCGGGTCAAGAATCGTGCGCACCATGATGTTTTCCTGCTCAAGCTGGGCCACCAGCTGGGCATGGGACATGCCGTCCCGTGGCTCCACCACAAACGACACTAGTCCCGCCTCCGGGGAGGCAGTCCGCAGGCAGCGCACTCGGTCAATTTTCTGCAGGCTCTGCCAAAGGTAGCCGCTCAGCTCACAGATGCGGCCATAGCGATCGCTCGCTGCCCCCCAGTCGTTATGGAGGGCGATCGCCTCACTCAGCGCCGGGTAGAGGGCATAGTCCGAAGTGGCAATCTCAAAGCGACGCCCGTCGGGCTGATAGCCGGTGGGATTGCCGGAGCCGTCTTTTGTGATGCTGCGCCAGCCGATGAAGGTGGGACGGAGGGTGTCTAGCGCGCTGGGATGGATATACAGGCCGCCCAGGCCCGCCGGGCCGCAGAGCCACTTGTGGCCCGTAAAGGCGTAAAAGTCGGCTTCTAGCTCACCCAGGTTTAGCGGCAGCACGCCCACCGATTGGGCTGCATCCACAAGCACCTGCACCCCTTGGCCATGGCAGACCTCAACAATTTCCCGCAGGGGCAGCACCTGCCCCGTATTCCACAGAATGTGGCTGACCACCAGCAGCCGCGTGCTGGGGCGCAGATGGGCGCGCACCACGGCGGCGGGGTCGCCTGCATTTAGCGTCTCCATCAGCGGGCAGGTGGACGCCTCAACGCCAAAGCGATGCTGCAGCTCCTGCACGGTGGCGATAATGCCGGGGTGTTCGCAATCCGAGAGCAGCACGTGGTCGCCCCGCTGCCAGTCGATGCCCCACAGGGGAATGTTGCAGCCGGTGGTGACGCTATCGGTGAGGGTAATGGTTTGCGGGGCGACCTGCAGTTCAGCGGCGATCGCCCCGCGTACCGCCTGGGTCTGCGCCTCGATCCACTGATTCACCCGCCCAGAAAACGGGCCCAAAGTTTGAAAGCGCTGATGGGCCGACATGAGGACATCTAGGGATACCTGAGGCATGGGGCCTTGCCCCCCAAAGTTAAAATAGTGGCCGTGGCTAAGGCTGGGAAACTGCTGGCGGTGCTGAGGTAGAGAAGTCGCTAGGGTCATAGGGGCATAGAGACAAAGCTTTGAAATCGCGCTAAAGTCATATAGAGCGGTGCATCAATAACAACCATAGGTTTCTATGTGCGGTGCTATGACTGCTACGACTAGATATTCTCATACTACTGGTTTAAATCTGAGGGGGGCGTAGCTATTACCGTCCGTCGCTCAGAAGTCTGGAAAACAATGCAGCGACGGGTCGCCGCCTCGGGCGCTGAGCGGCTCAGCGTTGATCGAACCTTTGCCTACGACTGGCGGCTCGATGACTACCGTGTGCCGCTGACCGTTACGAGTGCGCTGCTGCTCAACTACCAGCGCTGCCGCCGCCGGGCATTTCTAGACGTCTACGGCGACCTGACACAGCGCGACCCGGCCAGCGACTACCTGCAGAAGCTACAGCAGGACAGCTTTAGCCACCAGAAAGACATTCTTATAGACTACCCGGCCCAGCAGCCCAGCTATCCGGCGGGCAACTGGCGAGCGGGGGCCGAAGCCACCCTAGCGCTAATGCGGGCTCGGGCAGACCACATCGTCAACGGGGTGGTGCGGCTAGAGCGCTCTGACGGTACGGTGCTGGTGGGTCGCCCCAAGCTGCTGGTGCGGCAGCCCGGCTGGTCTCACCTGGGAGACTGGCGCTACCACGTTGTGGATATCAAGCTGGGCAAGCGTCCCAAGGCCGATTACCAAATTATCTCTGCCTTCCATACCTATTTGCTGGCGGAGGCTCAGGGGGCCTGGCCAGAGACCAGCTGGCTCGTCCTTAAGGAAGGCAAGCGCTACGCCGTCAATTTGATCACGCAGCTGCCCAAGATGGAGGAGGCCCTCACCCACTGCATTGAGGCGCTGCGCCTGGCGGCTGAGCCGGAGGTCTTCATTGCCCGCAACCGCTGCGATCTCTGTCACTGGTCGAGCCAGTGCTACCAAATTGCTAAAGCCAAGCGCCATCTCTCGCTGCTGCCCGGCGTCACCGCGAACCGATACGTTCACCTCAAAGCGCTGATGCTGACCACGGTTGAGCGGCTGTCGAAGGTGTCTCCGGCTCTGCTGGAGCCGCTGCCCGGGTTTGGTCCCCAGGTCGCCCACAGGCTCATTCGCCAGGCCCAGGCCACTCACCAAGGCATTGCTCTACCGGTAGCCGCTCCGGCGTTCATGCCCGAGGATGTGGCGTCGTTTCTGCCTGAGGCCCCTGTAGAGCTATACTTCGACATCGAAGCGGCCCCAGAGCGCGAGCTTATCTATTTGCACGGCGTTCTCGTCGTCGAGCAAGACGGCACCGACCCTGCGAAGTCGACCTTTCACGCCCTGCTCGCAGAATCCCCTGAGCAAGAGGCGACGATTTGGCAGCAGTTCCTAGCGCTAACCGATCGCTACCCCACCGCCCCCATCTATCATTTCTGCCCCTATGAGGCCCAGGCGGTGCAAAAGCTCGCCGAGCTCTACGGCACCCCTTACCGGCAAGTGCAGCGTCTGCTAGAGCGCTTCGTCGATTTGCACGATCGCGTGGTCAAGACGGCTATCTTGCCTACCGAGAGCTATGCCCTCAAGTCCATCGCCCGCTGGGTCGGCTTTGACTGGCGAGACGAGGGGGCCAACGGCGCTCAGTCTATTTTTTGGTACGACCAGTGGGTCACCAAGGGCGATCGCGACTTTATTTCCAAAATCTTGCGCTACAACGAGGATGACTGCCGCGCGACTTGGCAAGTCAAGACATGGCTCGCAGACTTTATTCAGCAGCACTGGGTACGCTAGCTGGGCCCGCTAGCTGGGCCCGCCAACTGGGCCCGTCAACTGGGCACGCTAGCTGGGCACACCAGATCTCAAGCGCCGCTAGGGTCTACAGCTTGCGCCCCAGAATCACCAGATCTCGGGTGTCAGCGTCAAATTCGGCCACGCTGGGCAAAAAACCCCACTCCCGGAAGCCGAAGCGCTCTAGAAGCTGCAGGCTGGGCTCGTTTTGAGCGAACACAAATCCCAGCAGCGTAGTAAATTTCAGCGTCGGTCCCTGGGCGATCGCCTGCTCGAGCAGCGCTGTGCCGATGCCCTGACGGCGATAGTTAGGGGCGACATAGATACTAATTTCTGCCGTCTTTTGGTAGGCTGGACGACCGTAGAAGGGCTGAAAGCTAAACCAGCCCGCAACGGCGCGGCCCTGCTGCGCAACCCAGATGGGGTAGGTTTGGGCCGAGTGAGACTTGAACCAGTCGCGGCGGCTCTCGACCGTTACCGGCTGATTGTCTCCGGTGACGCGGCGGCTCGGGATAGTGGAGTTGTAGATGTCGACAATTTTAGGGAGATCGGCCAGGGTCGCATTGCGGATGAGCGTTTTTTCTTGTAGCAGCACGAGTTCGTCCTACGGTTACGTCTTTCAAAGGTTCGTTAACCTCTATTAAACTGAGTTGTCTAGATTCGTGTAGTGAACTGTTTGACAAATTTCAAATTAATGGCGAGAATGAAGACCGCCTCGAAAAAGCGCCAGGCGTAATTCGGAAGGCGAGCCTACAGGGGACTGTAGTTCAATTGGTTAGAGCACCGCCCTGTCACGGCGGAAGTTGCGGGTTCGAGCCCCGTCAGTCCCGTTCTTAAATCTCTTAAACGCGAGCCAATAGAGCGCGGTTCAATATGGTTTTTGATTGGGGCTGAGCAGTCCTGGTCTGGCCTGCGTATTTTTGGGAGGTTCGCGATCGCTTTAGGTTTGGATCAAAACTCAGACTTGAAAGGGCTTATCGTAGAGATAGAGGTGTAAGGCGAAGCGCTATGCTGTAAGCAGTAGGCTGCTGTGTGGCATAGCCATCGCTTAGGCTCTGTCTTGTGTCGGTGTTTTTTTGCTGCAAATCCGCACTGATAGCGGGTGAGCGGTCAAATATTGCTTGAGACCTTGCGCATGGTATTTTGGCTAATCCTGCTTGGGATATTTACTTACGCTATTGTTCGGCGAAGCGTCGCTGACATTACGCGGACTCCAGTTTGGCTCCTGTGGGCCGTCATCATGACGCCTGCCTTCGTCTGGACGGCTTGGACGATGGTCAACGGTGAGAACGATATTCCTACAATTTGGCTGGCTGCGACCTTGGTCGGCTGCCCAGTGGTGTACTGGCTGCTCATTCAGTGGGGGCGACCCAAGCAGGGTTATCGGTCGGCCCAGTCCAAGGGGCCATCGAGACAGCAAGCTGAGCAAGCTGGTGATAAAGGCGAGGCCACCGCTTCTGCAGAGGCGGGGATGTCCAGCAAGCAGGCTAGCGACCTGATGGTGCAGCTCTCTGGGCCCGCCAAGCCGCCCGCGCGCCCTATCAATAAAGAAGACGAAGAGGCCCTGAAAACCTGCTTTCCCTGGGCCGTCTATTACTTGAGAAATATTGAATACCGGCCCCAGGCCGTCGTCTGTAAAGGGACTCTCAGGACATCGCCCGAGGAAGCCTACAAAACCATCCGTAAAAATATTCGGCAGCTCTTTGACGATCGCTTCTTGCTGGTTTTTCAGGAAGGGTTAGACGGCAAACCTTTCTTTACCCTAGTGCCCAATATTTGGCTCACCCAGCGCAGCAAAGCTTTTCGCTCTCGTCCCTTAGTCGCTCTAGCGCTGCTGGCCGTCACGCTGCTGACCACGACGCTAGCGGGGGTCCTACTCTCAGGAATTGCGCCAGACGACCTGGAGGCCAGCTTCAGCCAGTTCTCCATCGGTTTACCCTACAGCCTGTCGCTGCTGGCTATCTTGGCGGCGCATGAGCTCAGCCACTACCTGGCGGCTCGCCGATACCGCATCGAGGCCACGCTGCCTTACTTCATCCCGGTTCCACCCGCCGCTATCTTTCCCTTCGGAACCTTTGGAGCTTTTATCCAGACGCGATCGCCCCTCCCCCATCGCAGGGCGCTGTTTGATGTCGGCATCTCCGGGCCGCTGGGGGGCTTCATCGTCGCCGTCCCCATCTTGATTTTGGGGTTGGCCCAGTCGTCACTGGTGTCACTCAGCGAGGACTCTGGTCTATTCAACGTTTCGTCTTTTGACCCTAGGGCCTCGCTGCTGATTGCGCTGCTGAGTCGGCTGGCGCTCGGCAATCAGATTTTGACCACCAGCGCTCTAGAGCTTCACCCGGTAGCGATCGCGGGCTGCTTGGGCATTGTTATTACCGCGCTGAACCTCATACCGGTGGGTCAGCTTGACGGTGGCCATATCGTTCACGCAATGTTTGGGCAGCGGGCCGGGGTGGTCATTGGGCAGGTGACGCGCTTCTTGGTCCTAGCCCTAGCGTTCGTTCAAAATGAGCTGCTCATCTGGGCAATCCTGCTGTTTTTTATGCCGATCATCGATGAACCGGCCCTCAACGACGTGAGCGAGCTGGACAATAGGCGAGATTTTCTAGGCTTACTGACCCTGGGGCTGCTGGTGATGATCCTGCTGCCGGTTCCCCAGGTGGTGGCGCGGCTGCTGTTTACGTTGCCAGCGGCGTAAGTTCACGCTCCCGGCGGCTCGGGCCAAACCAGTTAACAAATTAGCACAGCTGGCCAAATCGAAGGCAAACGCCATAAATATAATCAAATACTAGACTTGCGGTACAATGCGACCTGGTTCTATGCATTCTCTACAGATGCGTACATTTCAGGCGTCGATAGTCACAGCAGCGCTCAAGCTGCTCGGAAACCTAAGGAACACGAGTAAGAAGGATGAGCCACTCAACCCATGGCCTTGCCGCTAACGACCATACCGCCCACAATTGTGCGGTTGCAGCGGTGTTTCAGCGGGACGAGTCGACCCTTGCGTCGCTCAACACTTGGATAAAAGCAATTCCTGATGCTCCTGAGTCGTGGGCTCAGTCCATAGACAGGCTACCTTACCATCCCAAGCATCAGGCTGAGCTGCTTGACCTCCATGCAGCAGTTGATGCGTTATTGCATCAGCTCAACGCCACCTGCCAGATCTCCTGTGACCTTATGCGTCAATAGCGATCGCCTCCGCTAAAGCTGATCTATCCTACAGAGGTAGGATCGCGTAGCTTATGTCAGATTATTTGCTTTCTCCCGATGGGCACTACGTCTGCCCAGTCTGTCGCCACGGCCAAATCTCGCAGCTTACGCTCATGGACGCGTTTGCCTGCAGCTTTTGCCGTCATATGTTTGAATTGAGCTATTCCGAGCAGATTATTCGCGTTTTGGACGGGCCGCGCCCTTCAGTTTGGCGCTGGCTCGGCAACCGCTGGACTGCCCTGGGTCAGCAGCCAGAAACTCCGGTCATCTGGGGGATTTCCCTCGTTCTAGCAATACTGCCCTTTTCGCTGATAGGAATGGCCACATATATCTTTCCACCGCTGCCCGGCAGCCGCGGGGCTTGGCTTCCGGAGGTCTGGGCCATCGGAGCGCTGGTCATCCACGGACTGATGGCGACTTGGATCGTTGCGGAGCATCATCAGCCTGCAGTCTATGCCGCTAATAAAGTGCGGCTCTCCCGCTTACTGCAGCGAGGTTAGACATTAGGCGGTTTTAAAACCAGGCATTAGAGGTCACGCGAGTTGTGACCTCTAATCTATAGCGTATAAAGATGATCTCTTTGTTGAGATCGCTAATCTGGTTTAGCTGCCAAGCTTTTCATCAGAGGAGAATCGGTCCAAGAGCCGATCTTTCCCGCCTAGCACCTGTTGTTTGAGCGCGGAGAAGTCCTCAGACAGCTCGGCGCGGTCAGAGGCCTTGAGCAAATAGCGATAGACAAACCAGATTGCGTAGCTAATGCCAATAAGTTCGAAAGTCGGCGCTAGCAACGGCACGTCGTTGATCGCGTCTAGTATGGCTAGGCTGATTTTGATCGCCAGGATCGTGCCCAAAATGAGGCCAATAGTGAGAATGGGGCGTCTATACTGACCGAAAAACTCGGATATGTAGCTGGGAAGCTCCGAAAGAAATGTAGAGGTCTGCGCACCAATTTTCTGCCACTGCTCTTTGGTTTCAGTAGTTTCAGCAGATGGGGGAAGGTCGCCAGCCGTATCGCTGCTCTGAGCCGAGTAGGCTGTAGCGGCTGGCGTGCTGCCTACGCTTTGGGCACTGCTCTCAACGCTGACATCAGTATTGACATCGGCATTGGATGCGCCGGGAGTAGTCTGCTTTACGTCGGGTTCCATAATCGCACCTTTAAGGACTATTTGAATACACTTATTGAAGGGCAACGTTACGCCATTCGCAATCTGTCAAACGTGACGAAGTTAAGCGAATGCAGATTTATGTTCCGCTATGGGCGGCCTGTAGACCATACTAGACCCTAAAGGACTCTCTACGGAACTGCAAGCTCGCCCCAATCGTTTTGCCAGCAGCAGCATATCGTTTCAGCAGCACATTGGTTATGGCAGGTCTACAGCGGATCTCAATTTCATCTGAGCGGCGCATGAGCGATATTCTCCACCTCGAACCTGAGCAAAGTCACTATCTCTGCCGCGTCCTGAGGCTGCGCCGGGGCGATCGCTTCATTGCCCTAGACGAGCAGGATCGCAGCTGGATTGCGGCGCTGGAGAGCGACACCTGCGCCACTATCGTCACCGCCCACAGCCAGCCTACCGAACTGCGCTGCCGGGTGACGCTGCAGATTGCCATGCCGAAGGCGGGCATGGAAGACATCATTCGCCAGACCACCGAGCTCGGGGCCCACGCCATTCAGCCTGTGTTTAGCGATCGCGTTGTGCTCAAACCCAGCCCCAATAAGCTAAACCGCTGGCAGCGCGTAGCCCAGGAAGCCGCTGAGCAGTCAGAGCGGCAGCACTGGCCCCGGGTGGCGGCGGCGCTTCCCTGGAACGATGTGCTGAAAGCGCCTCGGGTCGATCCTCCCCAAGCCGGGGCTGTGGCCAAATCAATTGCGGCCAAATCAATAGTGACCCGCTATATCTGCACGGCGCGTCACCCCGCGCCGCACCTTCTGACCCGCCTCGCCCAGATGGATGCGCTTCCGGCCGCCCTGAATTTAGCGACGGGGCCGGAGGGGGGCTGGACGGCAGATGAAGTCGCGCGAGCCGTCGCCGCTGGCTATCAGCCCGTCAGCCTAGGGCGGCGTATTCTACGGACCGTCACTGCTCCCGTCGTCGCCATGTCTCTTGTCGCCTCTGTTGACGACACATTTTTCGCAGGCTCCGCGTTTGGCTCCACGACCCCACTCCTAAACCTATGATTGAGCAGGTTGCTGCCGCAATCAAGCGGCAAGACTATTCCCAGGCGTCCCGCCTCCTTCAGCCCCTGATGAAAGCTCAGCCCCACAATCCCTGGGTACAGCTCTACTCAGGGCAGATTCACGAGGCCTGTCGTCGCCCGGCTCAGGCCTTAGTAATCTATCGACATTTGCTGCAGACCACAGCCAACCAGCAGGTGGTTCAGCGGGCCAGACAGGGCATATCTCGGCTAGGGGCCCCGAATTTCGGTAGCCCACCTGCTGCTCCGCTGTCTCGCACAGATTCGTCTCGCACAGATTCGTCTCGCACAGAATCGCCTCCCGCAGCCTCATCTCCCGCAGCCTCATCTCCCCCTGGCTCGTCCTCTACAAACTCATCTCCCAGCGGCCCGTCTCCCGATGCTCCAGCGCTAAATGCTCCAGATCCCAGCGCTCCAGATCCCAACGAGCCGCAGCCTCCCCCTAAGCGATCGCAGCCAACCCATGCTGGCGAAGCCATCTTAGTGCTGCAGCCCGTCCCCGAGGCCGAGCGCGATCGCGCCATCCGGGCCTTTGCCCAAACCGCATCCGTTGATCCCTACACAGCGCGCACCCAGCTGCCCGTTAGGGGCTGGCGGCTCCACCGCATAGGAGAGCTAGCGCCCCTGCTTCGCTACCGAGAACAGCTCCGCCAGGCCGACGTTACAGCCCTGCTGCTGCCGACGCAGGCGATGCTAGACATTCACGTCTTCCGGGTAAAGACATTTCGTCAGATTTCCTCCCCCAGCGTCCTCTGCGAAAACCATGCGGGACAGCTGGGAAACCTGACCTTCACCTGGCAGGAGGTTGCTCAATGGGTTGAGGGTCGCCTGCCCATTTTTGAAGAGGTTGTGGATATGGACGCCCGCAAGCGGCTGCTGCGCAAGCAAAAAACCCAGGACTACGCCCATCTGCTCGATCTTCATCTCCCCGAGCGCCGCAGCATTCTGCGGCTCTGCGACCAGACTTATCAATTCTCAGGCCAATTTTCAGAGCCTGTGCCCCCGCACCGACCTGGATCAGATCGCTCTAGGCAAGCTGGCCTGGGTCAAATCAATTTGAGGATGACCCGGCAGCGGCAGTGGCAAGCGCTCAAGCAGGATCTCTTTGCCCATGGCGATCGCCCGGTTTGGTCAGATTTCATTCCGTTTGCTGAGTCTACCCTAGATGGACTGGACACCCTGCCCGACTTTGACCCCCATGTCGACATTCTTAGAAAGCAAAAAACGCCTTGGGACAAGGCGTTTCATATTTACAGCAGCTTGGTGTTTAGCCTAGCTGCCGGTTGACCCGGTACTAGCTCGCGCCACCCATGTCTTTCGCCATGTCTCTGAAAGGATTTAGGCTAGGGCCAGGGCGACGACGGCCACCCACGGTAGACCGGTTTAGCAAGAAGTTGGGCGCAAACGGCTCCACTTTTTCGGATTCGCCGTCAGACGCGCCGTTATTGCTGACGCTGGCGGAAACGACGACCGTCGAGGCCGCCGGTTCTGCCGTCCTGGGCTGGGCCGGAGACTGAATCGACTGCGCCGAACTTGAGGGTGAGGTCACAATCTCTGGCGAGGGCTTGGGAGAAGGCGCGCCAGGGGTCGCCAGCTTAGAGGAATTAGAGGCCGCTGAACTCGGCTGCTTAGCGCCTGAGGATGCTGGAGCGGCAGCAGACGCGCCGTTTGCCGAGGCGGCCCCACTTGAGGATGCGCGGTTCGGCGATGGGCTCGCTGAATCGGGCGAAGCGCTATTCGAATCGCTGTCGTCAGTCAGCTCTAAGAAATACTCAGACTTGCCTATGCCCAGCGTTTTGACGATGCCGCCCAGCAGACCTTGAAGAAAACCAAGAATGCCAACAAATATCTTTTTTATAAAATCCATAGTGCGCGCGCGCTCCTAAACCAACTATCAATGCTCGTCGCAGCGGTACATCTAAGACGCCTAGCTGGCGCGTAGCATCGGGGCGCACAGCAGCAGGGCGCCGATTCCAATAGCTACACCCAGACCAATTAAGTACAGGCGGTCAGACAGACGCTATCGGCCAAATGCGATCGCCAATAAATCCGTAATCTACCGAGACGAAGAGCAGCTGACTCTCGAATTATCTAAGTCGGACAAGGGCACCACAAGGATCAGCTCATTTTATTTACAAAAATTTACGGCTGGCGGATGGAGCAATGACGATTGGGCTGTAGCGCTCTGCAGTTAAGTCAGCGGACCCCTTGACCCGACCTACCTTACGGGCAAAATGTATACGGCCTCAGGCTAGATTCGAGATCAAATCGATAAACCGACCGTCTGAGCGGACTGGATCAAACTCGCGCCGCGATCGCACCAGGTGCTGATAGCCCACGGGATTGAGCCGAAAAGTTTGATGAAGGCAGTGAATAGCCGATTCTAAATCGTTGAACCGAACCGCGGCCTGGGCCTTACCATACCAAGCGCTGAGGTTGCGTTCGTTGATCTGCAGGGACTCATTAAAGCTGGCGATCGCCTCCGGGTAGCGCTTCATTGCGGATAAGATAAATCCGCGATAGCGCCAGGCGTAGCAGCAGTCTGGCTTGAGGTAGACCACCCGATTTAGGTTCTCCAGGGCGGCGCGGTAGTGACCGCAGGAGCGCAGCGCGTGCGAGCGGTTGTACCAAGCGTGGTGACTGTTGGGGTTAAGCTCGATTGAGCGGTCAAAGCTGTGGATTGCCCGACGGTGATGTTTGAGGTGGCTGAGGGCCACACCGTGGTTATACCAGAGCTGAGGGTCCTCTAGGCATAGCGCTAGGGCTCTTTCGAAGTCTCGGGCGGCAGTCTCATAGCAGCCCACTTGAGCATGGGCGAGCCCGCGGCCGTGGAGGGCTAATTTTTCTCGGGGCTGTAGCTTCAGGGCCTGGTTAAAGCTGGCGATCGCAGGTCGATATTGGCGGGATTCGTAGAGGAGATAGCCCTTGCGCAGCGCGTCAGTCGGGGAGACACAGGCTTCAGGCTGACGTGCTGCGCGGCCTAGAAACGGAGCGACGGGCTGCGCCGCGCGGAAAGCCACGTTGCCACCTGCGGCCGCTGGTAATTGTCGAGGGGAAACTGTCATATCGCCTGACTCTATCTACGATTTTAAAGGGCAGTTAAAAGGGGCATTTACAGGGTCTTGATTAATGGCCGTATTATTCCCCAATAAGACTGTCCAGGCTCAAGCGCGATTGAGATTCTGCGGTGCGCTGGTTTTGGGCCCGCGGCAGCCTGAGCTGAGCCAGGCAAGCTAAACCAGACAAGCTGAGCCAGACGCAAGCAAAATGATTTACGCTTTAAGACGTATTTAATCTCGGCTTCGACCCCGCTTTCCCCACCCGGCATTTCACATACCCCCTGACCTATGGCATTACCTTATGGCACAAACGGACCCTGATACTGCGCGGACCCGCATCGAAAAAGATTCTATGGGGGAGCGATCGCTGCCCAGCGGAGTTTACTACGGTATTCAGACGCTGCGGGCCACCGAGAACTTTGCCATCAGCGGTCTTCTGCCCCTACCCACCTATGTCGACGCCTGCGTCCTAATCAAAAAGGCGGCAGCGATTGCCAATGGTGAGCTGGGCTGCATCTCTAAGGAACTGCAGCAAGCGATCGTCAAGGCCGCCGACGAAGTGCTGGCGGGTAGCCTGCGGGACCAGTTTGTCGTTGACGTCTACCAGGCCGGAGCGGGCACCTCCCACCATATGAACGTCAATGAGGAGTTGGCCAACCGAGCGCTAGAGCTTCTCGGCGATCAGAAGGGCAACTATGACCGCGTTAGCCCCAATGACCACGTCAACTACGGCCAGTCCACCAACGACGTCATTCCCACCGCGATTCGAGTCGGGGGGCTGATGGCCTTGGAGCGCGTCCTTTACCCCGCGGTCACCTCGGGGATTACCGCCCTAGAGCAAAAAGCCGACGCCTTTCAAGGCGTGGTGAAATCGGGTCGCACCCATCTACAAGACGCCGTGCCGGTGCGGTTAGGGGAGACGTTTCGCGCCTGGGCGTACATCCTCACCGACCACCAGCGCCGCATCCGAACGGCGGCCCAGGATCTTACCCAGCTCGGTCTAGGGGGAAGCGCCGCCGGAACCGGACTCAACACTCACCCCAAGTATCGGCAGCGGGTGGCAGCGGTGCTCGGCGACCTTATTTCCCAGCCCCTCAAGCCTGCGCCTCACCCCATGGCGGCGATGCAGAGCATGGCCCCTTTCGTTAGCCTGTCGGGGGCGCTGCGCAACCTAGCTCAGGACTGCGTCAAGCTCTCCCACGATCTGCGTCTAATGGATTCAGGGCCAAAGACCGGCTTTAAGGAGATTCAGCTGCCGCCCGTGCAGCCTGGGTCGTCTATTATGCCGGGCAAATACAATCCGGTAATGGCTGAGATGGCCTCTATGGCGTGCTTTCAGGTGATGGGCTACGACAGCGCCATTGCCCTAGGGGCGCAGGCAGGTCAGCTAGAGCTAAACGTAATGATGCCGCTGATTGCCTACAACCTGATCCACAGCATTGAGATTATGGGCAACATGCTAGAGGCGCTGACGACGCGGTGCCTGCAGGGCATTACGGCGAAGCCTGAGCGCTGTCACGACTATGCGGAAGCCAGCCTCGCTCTGGTGACGGCGCTTAACCCCCACATCGGCTACTTAAATGCGGCGGCGATCGCCCAGGAGTCCTTAGAAACGGGGCGATCGCTGCGGCAGCTGGTGCTCGAGAAGGGACTGATGGAGGAGGACGCGCTGGCGGCGGTGCTGAATTTAGAGGAGATGAGCCAAATTCAGGGTGAGGGGTAGACCGGAGCTGACCTTTGCCCGGCCATTTCTATTTTGAGGTAGGTTATTCTGGATGTATAGCAAGCGTTGATGTAGTCGCTAAATAATAAGTAAGAGGTCAGAAAAATGCATTGGTACACTTCCGTGCTGAAAAAATATGCCGTCTTCAGCGGTCGAGCGCGACGAAAAGAATATTGGATGTTTGCGTTATTCAACATTTTGATCGCGATCGCTGTTGGCATACTGCAGGGCATTTTGAGCGCAATGACGGGGGGCGACCAGGCAATCTTATCGACAATTTACTCGCTGGCGGTGCTTGTGCCCAGCATTGCAGTGGGCGTACGCAGACTACACGACACTGGCCGGACAGGCTGGTGGCTGCTCATTGGATTTATTCCTTTGATTGGCGCTCTAGTGCTGCTGTTCTTCTTCGTGCAGGACAGCCAGCCAGGGGCAAATGAGTATGGCCCCAACCCTAAGGGGTTAAAGGTGTAGGCGATCGCCTAGGTCGGCTCTGACCTCGGCAGCGCTGGGTTTGGTAGCACGTGGGGCCACACACTTCAACGCTAATCAAAATAGCCAACTAAAACAGCCTCAAATTGATGTTGAAGTGCACGCCGTCCTCCTGCAGGCTGCTGCCTTCGCTGTCGGTGTCCACCAGCGGAAAGCCAAAGTCAACCCGAGCATTGAGGCGATCGCCCATCTGCCACAGCAGGCCTAGCCCCACCGAGGCCAGAACTGCCGGGTCGGGGTCTGGCGCCGCCAGGTTCCAGCCGTGTCCGACATCGACAAAGGGCACCACCTGCAGCAGCCCGTCCACCTGCCGGACCCGCAGCACCGGCAGCCGCACCTCAGACGAGAGCAGCACGCCGCTGTCCGTGAGCAGCTCGTCTTGCCGGTAGCCCCGCACCGTCCGGCTTCCCCCTAGCCCAAACCGCTCTAGAGGCACCAAGCTGTTGTCTGCGAGCTGCACGTCGCCCCGCACTAGCAGCAGCAGATCTTCCTCTAAGAGCCTCACCCATTGGGCCTGTCCACGCCAGGCAAAAAAGCGAGCGTCCGGCCCCGCGTCATTGACGGTAGCGTCGAAAGCGTCTAGCCCTAAGCTAAACTGCGACCTGGCCGCAATCACCTGTCGGCTGCCCTGCTGGGTCCACTCTTGGGCAAATCGTAGGGCCGAGACGCGGGTGCGTCCTTCCTCATCGGCCCCCAAGGTCGGAAAGGGAAGCGCGTCTAAAAATTCACTTTCGCTCTCTCGCCGAGAGGCCGTCACGCTGAGGGCAAACTCCCGCGCTGGCGTCTGCACGATGGGCTGACGATAGGTGAATTCGTAAAAACGAGACTCTGACTGAATATCAAGAAAGTTGAACGGGTCTTCGATGATCTCACTCTCGGTGAAGCCGATGTCGGTGGTGAAGGTGCCGCCCGCGGCGTTGAGGGGAATGCGGTAGCTCAGGTCTACGGCATCGCTGCCGTCGGTGTTGGCGTAGCTGACGCTGATGCCGTCTCCTAGGCCTAGCACATTGCCCTGGCTGACGGTGACGCCGCGCCGAAAGCTACCTACGCTAGGCGATCGCCCGTTGTCGGTCTGCAGGGTGATGTCGAAGGTATCTGCCTCCACCACCTCGACATTGAGAAGGCTGGTGCCCGGCTGCACCCCCGCCAACAGCTCCGCCGAGATGGTGTCGATCAGCGGATCAACCTGCAGCAGCTGCAGGGCCGCGAGCAGATCGTCCGCGTTGAGCACAGGGGTCGCCGCCCGCTGCAGCCGCCGGCGCACGTAGCCCGAGTTGAGCCGCCCATCTACCTCGACGTCAATGGCTGCGATTTGCCCCTCTAGCACCTGAATGACGACCACATCCTCGCTCATAGTCTGAGGCGGAATGAAGGCCCCGGAGGTGATGTAGCCCGCTTCTACGTAGCGCTGGGTGACGGCGGTGCGGGCCTGCAGCAGCTCGGCGAAGGAAAGCGATCGCCCCGTGAAGGGAGAGAGCACCTCTGCGAGCGCTTCGTCATCAATGACAGTATTACCCTCAACGACGAAGCGCTCGACAAATATTTGCTCAGGTAGCTCTGGCACGAGCTCTGGCGCATTTTCTGACTCCGGAGGCGGCAGCAGCTCGTCTGGCGGCGGCAGGGGCGACAGGTCAGGCTCTGGCAGGGGCTGAGTAGAGGGAGGCTCGGCAACTTGGGCGGTAAGCGGCGCGGGAGCAGCAGGAGGGGGAATAGGCGGGAGGGGAGCCACTTGGGCAAGCAAACCAATGACCATGGCTCAACGAATCTACCAGCGCAGTTACGGGGATGTTCTTATCCTCGACTACCTAATCTACAGCGTTTTTTACGCAAAACCTGACTTAAGTCAGCACCTTTACCGTTTTGTGCTGCGGGGATGGAGGGAGACTAAGGCTTACGCAATATTGCGTTGGCACCGTATTGCGTTGGCACCGTTGCTTAGGACAACGCGGGCCGACTGAAGGCCTTTGTCGTAGTCGACAGCGCGCGCAATTGTTCTAATGCATCAGGACAATTGCTATGTTGCATTGGCCCAGCTGCTTAACCCGCCACTAATTGGATGAAATTGCGTCGTTCAGCCGCTCCAGCTTTTCTTCTAGGGTAGAAGAGGCTTGGCCGGCCAAAATGCGCTGAATGCGATCGCGCATGTGCCGATGGTGTCGCAGCTGCGTTTCTGCATCGCCCCATAGCCCTAGGTGCCGCCGCTTGATCTGCGCATCCGCTAAGCAGAAGAAGACGCCGCCATCGGTATACTGAATGCTGCCCTCGAACAGGTCAAAGATGCGGGCGTCTCCGGTAATCATCTGCCGGGGGCTAGCGCAGCCGTACACGTGCAGGCTGAGGAAAGGCATATCGCTCGCATTGCCCATCTGATGAATCAAGCTGTGGTCAACTTGGTGAATCATGCCGGGGGTGTAGTGCGCCAGCTTCAAGGTCGTCAGGCTGCCTTGCCTATAGCCATAAATGTAGTGCTCTGCAGCACCAAAGCACTGAACTGCGCCCCACTGGGCACCGCCGTGGTCGTGAATCGCGCTACAGTCTCCCGGAACCCAAGACATGACCATAATTTCGAAATGCCCCCCGTGAAAGACGAGCTTGCGGCCATAGCTGTCAGCCACTGGATGGGAAAAATCAGCCCACGGCATCAAATCTTCCGCTGAAATATTGGCTTGATATACGTGCCGCTTAATTTGATTCGGAGAAGGGTTTTGAGTCTGGCCTAAGCGCTGAATTAAAGACTGAAGACTTAGCGGTAAGCGGTCAACTGAGGCCGCCTCAATAGGAGCTGATTGAGTCGTTTTGGCAAAGAGCTGCATTAATAATCCTCAAGCTAACCGGATAATAGAGTAATTAAATTAGGCACCGTAAGCCAATATTCTGACTGCTTTTGTAGCGCTAATTTATTGCCTAGAGCGCTCGGAATAAAGCGCCCGCAAAGGAAGCGTTGCTTGCCATGTCTTAATTTAGCTTAGGAAAGTGAGCCGAAGATTAAGACAGCATAAAAGCACGGTTTAACCTAATACTAAGCAAACGTAAATGTGCCTGTTTTGACCTGCCTATGACTGTCGACGCCCCTTATGTTCCGCGAACCGGCGCTGGCAAAATTCGCTGCATGATTACAACGTCGCGCCAGGCACCTTGGGCAAAGCCAATCTCTTTTTGAACGCCGACAATGGTGAATTCAAACTGTTGATGAAAGTGGATGCTGCTCTGGTTTTCGGCAACAATTTTAGCCACGATATGGTGATAGCCATATGCCCTGACCTGCTCCATCAGGGCCGTTTGCAGCCGCCAGCCATAGCCCCGCCTCAGCTTTGAGAAGGTGAGATAGATTGAGGTTTCGCAGCAGAGCTGGTAGCCCAGGCGATCGCTATACCGCTTCACGATTCCCCAGCCAATCACCTGCTGCTCAACCACCGCGACCAGAATGAGCTCGCGCTCCGTCATCTTTTGGACAATGGCCTGGATATTCTCCGGGGCGTAGGGCGTACAGTCCATGGTGATGCCGCCCTGGGCAATTGACTCGTTATAGATGGCGGCGATCGCCGGATAGTCCGCTGGTTCCACAGGGCGAATCGTCAGGTTAGGCGGACGCTGCGGCAGCGCGGTTCGCGGCAGGGGCTCCATAGCCATCGTCAGGAAGCCTCCGGCAAAGCGGTTGCATCCCCCGACGCTATCGGTCGCTGGGAGAAGGCAATCATCCAGTCAATCAGTCGGTTCATCACGGGGCGTCCCGTCAGCAGCTCTAGTCGCGCAAACCCGCCAATATTCCCCGCGTTAATTTCGCTAATCCGCCAGCTGCCGTCATCGTCCATCAAAAAGTCGTAGCCGAGGGTGTGCAGGCCGCGCCGCCGGTAGGCTTCGACAGTGTGCTCGATTGCCGATATCTCGTCTGCGGTGATCTCGGCCAGCGTGCATTCCCCGTCTCCACTGACGTTGTTCACCCAGTGCCCTCCCTTAGACCGACGTAAGTAGCTGCCGTAAATTTCGCCGTCGACGACGACGACGCGCTTATCGCCAGCGTGAACCCGATGCAGGTAGCGATGGAGCTGCAGGGGATGCGAAGCCTGCTGCAAGTGCCCCATGAGCTGCGCAAAGGTAGCAAAGGTTTGCGGTCCAGCCAAAAGATTATCGACGTGAAACTGACCCTGCTCGTACCAAATTTTGTAAACCCCGCGGCCGCCGCAGCTGTTGACTTGTTTGGCGACAATCACCTGGTGGCGTTCGAAGAAAGCCTGGGCCTCTTGCCAGTTTGACGTGACCAAAGCGTCAGGAATAAAATCTCGGGCGACCTTAACTAGAAAGTCGGGCCGAATCTGCTCTTTTTTGGTCTTAGGGCAATTCACAAATCGCGTCCACTGCTCCCACCGCGACAGCTCATCTAAATAGCCCGGTGGAAAGGGCTTGAGGGTACGACAAAAAACCAGATCGATATTAGCAAGATGTTTTACCTCAGAGGCGCGCTTCCCCAGGGCAACAAATGCATCGTAGGGCAGCGTGCCCGCAGAAGTAGCTACCTCGATTTTGGGTAGCGTGCGGGCCGCTCGAAACACGTTTGAAACAGGAATATGACAGAAGTTGAGGCGCGGATCTCGCGAGAGCCGCTGATAGAAGGTCGGTACATCTAGCGGTGGCTTGCTGTATTTTGTCGGGTCGCAGATGCTAAGAAAGGTTGGTGACATGGGCTATGACCAGGTCTACTGTTCAAAATGAGTTTCAAAGGGTCGGGCTAGGCGCGCGATATGGCATTCGCTATAGTGACACGCCTTTCTGAGCGTCTTCTGAGTAAATATGGAACGTGTGCCCTGGCTCTAGACACCTCACCCGATGGATGAAGTTGTCGTATCGTCCCATCTCGCCTAAAAACCAGGCGGTATCCGACGGGCAAAAGCGCCGAGTCCCCTGCATTTGCAGGTTGCCAGCCACGGGGGTATAGATCTCCATCTCAAAAACGCCGCTGATTACGTAATAAAACGAAAATGCTGGGTGTCCATGAATCGGCGTTTGCACCTGCCTATCCCAGCGCATAACCAGGGCTTCAAACTGCTGGTGGCCCGGCTGCTCCTTGGCGATCCAGTTTCGCGTGTAGGCAGCCGTTTCGAAGGGCAGCTGCTCTAAGTCAGGGAATGAGCAGGCGGCAATCTGGCGCTGCAGCCAAGGTCCAAGTGCAGCAAGATTGACCGTGCGATCGCGGTAGGAGAGGAGCTGCCAAAAGAGCTCGCTGACGTCGGTTTGCACTAGGCCGCCTCCTGATCCAGGCACTGGGCGATCGCCACCAGGTGCTCAAAGAAGGCCTCGATATCCCTCGGCTGCGTTTGGCTATTGCAAATCACGAGGCGAAAGACGAGCCGCCCCTTAACCTGGGCATAGTTGACCATGGCCAAACCCTCTTCCCACAGGACCTGCCGCACCGCTCGCGTCAGCTCATCGGCGCTGCGGTTAAGGCCTCGGTACTGGAAGCACAGATTGAGGGAATGCCGGGGCGTGACCAGCTCTAGGGCCGCGTGGGCGTCGATAATCGCTTCGGCGTAGGCCGCCAGGCTAAAATAGCGGTCAATCAGCGCGGCCCAGCCGCGATCGCCCAGATGCTTCCAGGCTAGCCAGAGCTTGAGGGCGTCTGCGCGCCGGCCGCAGTAGGGCGTGCTGAGGCCGAGGTCCAGCGGCTCGTCGTCGTCGGCGTGGAACAGATAGTCGGTGCCGTGGGCCGAAAAGGCGTCTAGCATAGCGCCCCGCTGCCTCACCAGCAGCACCGAGCACATCAGCGTCATGCCCATCATTTTGTGGGCGTCCCAAACGAGGGAGTCTGCTTGGTCCACCCCCTGCATTAGGTGACGGTGGCTGGGGCTCAGCAGCACGCCCGCCCCCCAAGCCCCGTCCACGTGAAACCACAGGCCCTCCCGCCGGGCGATCGCCGCCATCTCAGGGAAGGGGTCATACGCGCCGCGCACCGTCGTGCCCGCCGTGCCCGCCACGAAAAAGGGGCGATCGCCCTGGGCTTGGGCGTCAACAATCAGCGCCGACAGCGCCGAGACGGCCATCTTGCCGTCCTCATCCACGGGCACCTTCCGCAGCTGCGCCGCACCTAGACCCAGCAGCTGGGCCGCCTTGACAAACGAATAGTGGGCCTCCTCCGAAACAAAGGCCACCAGCTTAGGGCTGGCGGTCATGCCGTCCTGCTTGAGCGCTGGACTGGCCCAGTGCCGGGCGATCGCCATCGCCATCAGGTTGCCGCTGCTGCCGCCGGCAGTAAATTGTCCCTCTGGGTGAGAAAGCCCCGCAAGCTGGCCTAGCTTGGCGATCAGGGTGTTCTCGATCAGGGTAGCCACGGGGGCTACCTCGTAGGTGTACATAGAGGTGTTGGTGGCGCTGGTGAGCATCTCCCCCATGAAGCAGGGGGCGCTAAAGCCGCCCCAAAGCTGATTGAAGTAGGCAGGGTGGGCCGTCTTGACGGCGTAGGTCAGGTAGTCGGCAACGTCGCTCTCCAGCTGCGCTAGGGGCTTGCCGTCTTCAGGGAGGTCGAGGTCTAGGCGCTCTCGCAGTTCCGCAGGGTCAAGGCGCTGAGCCACGGGCTTTAGGTTGGCAGCACCGGCAAAGAATTGATCGAGCTGCCGTAGAAGGCCGAGGTAGTCGGAGGCTTGGAACATAGGCGGTCTCGCTAATGTGTCATCGGCACACTTAGTATGAAACCCCAGAAAAATGAGACTCACATTATGAGCGCTGTAGCTACCGCCGAAAGAAAGATTAACCTGCTGAGTTTAGAGCACTGACTGAATACTTATCTGGACAATCCTTCTGGACAATCCTCTGGACGATCCTCTGGGCGCTTCTGATGCTTCTACGGCGCTGACGCCGAATTATCGGGCTCGTGCATCACTTCGGTGTCCACGCCGCGCCGCTTGGGCCGACCTAAGCTGGCGATTAGCACCCCCAGAATCACCACAACCAGCGTTACCACCTGAATGGTAGACGGGCGCTCTCCGTTAATCAAAAACGCGTAGGTGACGCCGAAAACAGGCGACAGCACCGTTAAACGGCCAATGGTGCGCGAGTCGAGGTGCTCGAAAGACGCATACCAAAGAAACTGCGCAAACACAATAACAATCAGCGCGTAGATTGACATCAAAATCCATAGGTCACCGCTGAAGGTATCGCTAAAGTGGCCGGGACCGAACAGCTTCATCGCAATAATGAAGAAAAAGACGGCGGACAGCAGGTTGCGGGAGAATACGACAGAGCGCACCGTTGCGGCTCTGGCAATCATTAGCTTGTTGACGAGGGCGGCGATCGCATACACAACGGTGGAAAGCAGAATAAGCACGTCGCCCTGACCGATCTGAAAGCCGTTGGTTAGCAGCGTAATCGCCACTACCCCAATCCCAATCAGGGAAAACCCCACCCACTCCATTCGTCGAATGCGTTTTCCCAGCAGCAGCGTTCCCGCTAGGGCAAATAGAACGGGCCCTAGCCGACCGAGCAAGACCGCATTGGTCACGCTGGTGGACTGCAGACCCAGGAAAATCAGCGCCGCCAAAGCTGTAGCCAACAGTCCGTTGAGCAACAGACCCAACAGCACTTTGGGGCTTAAGGTCTTCAGATCGCCAATAATATTGTTGAACCCAAACCAAAAGCCGACTACCAGCGCTGCGCAGAGATTACCTACGAAGAGAACGTTACAAAACGAGATAGGATGATCAATCCCGCTACTGAACTCGGCGCCTTGGGAGATCAAAAGCGCAATCAAGGAGGGTCGCGAGGCAGCTAGCGCCCGGGAGGCAACCAGCATCACCTGGGGCGTTGGACGGGTTGGCAAGTTGGCCAGGATGTCGTTCATTAGGGGTGGCTTAAGTAGGCTGGCATAGCACTAGTGCGTCTGACCTATCGCCCAGGACAACGCGCTGGGCGCAAAGTCTCACGGGGACGCAGGCGACAGGGCGCGCAATTATCCTAATGCATCAGGACAATTGCGATATGCTCCAAGAGCAGTCGTGGCAAAGCGACACATGCCAAAGTTTACAGAATATTCAGCCCTACGGCGTGAGGACAAGATGATACGCCGTTGAGGGGCAGAAAAGCCCGCTCTAGCCCTCTGCTCATGGCCCATTCATTCAAGCTCGACACAATAGCAGCGTAACCCTTCACGCCTGCGCGCCTATGGATTCCCCCAACGTTCTGTTTATCAACTGCAGCGCTAAGCGATCGCCCGAGGTCAGCAATACCGAGGCACTGTGGCATTTGGTGGCGACGCAGTACCGGCAGCGGGGGTGCCCGCTGCAGCAGATGCGGGTGGCGGATATTTCAGGGGCGCTAGCGGACAGCGCTGAGCTGGCGGAGCAAATGCAGGCCGCGGAGATTGTGCTGGTAGGGGTAACGATACGGCAGGGAACGCCCGCCTCGCAATATCAGCGGCTCGCGGAGCACCTGCGGCATATCAGCCACACCCACGGCCCACAGGCTGACCCAGCGACTGGGCAGCCGCCCCTTTACGGCAGGGTGCTGGGGGTGCTGGGGCTGGGTGACTCTGCCGGGGGCCATGCCGCCCTCGCCCAGACCTGCTACGACTTCAGCCAGATGGGCTGCATCAATCCGCCCTACAGCACCGTCGCCTGGTTCCAGCCTTTAGACACCGATACAGACTTTATCGAGGCTGAGGGGCATCGCTCGGCTACCGTCAACCGGCAGGCCCGGCTGCTCGTGGCGCATTCGGTGGCGATCGCCGAGAGGCTGCGCCAGATGCCGCTGGCGGTCAACCTGCGAGCGGCCGAAAAACCTGCTGACAAGGTGGCCGAGACCGCGACGCCCATTGACCCTAAACCCATCTGCACCTCAGCGGGCTCTGATGGCGGCTGTATCGTCCCCCCTCGAATCACCAAGCGCATCTGGACGGTCATGCAGTCAGGCATGGCGCGCGGCTTTACCTTTTCGGTCCTCAGCCTAGAGGACAAAGTCTTTCGGGCCGAGCGCGGCGGGCGAGGCTTCATCTATAAGATCTACCCCGGCCACTTTTCATTCCGGCGTCAGTACCGCGATTACGACCACGAGCAGTCTAAATCTCGCAAGCTAATGCTAATGCAGCAGCACGGGCTGCCGGTGCCAGCCGCCTACGGCACCTTCGCCCACGCAGCCGATATTCCCGCCGATTTGCCCTTCCCCATTGTTGCCAAGCCCGACTCCGGCTCTTTGAGCCGCAACGTGTTTCCCAACCTGCGCAGCGCTGCGCAGGTTAGCCAGGCGGCCGCCACCATCGAAGGGGCAGGAGAGACCATCAAGCTAGAGTCTCACGTCTGGGGCGACGACTACCGGGTGCTCGTGCTCAATCACCAGTACGCCGGCTGCGTGCAGCGGCGGCCCGCCAGCGTGGTCGGTGACGGCGTCCATACTATTCTGGAGCTGTTTCACGGGCGAAACCAAGAGCCGGGCCGGGGCGATCGCTATGAGGCCCACACCACGATTCACCAGCTGGTCTTTGACGACACCAGCCGCCGCCTGCTGCGGCAGATGGGCCACACCTTAGACACCGTACCGCCGGCGGGAAAGCGGATATATCTTCAGGAGAAAATTACCGCCGCCACAGGGTCAGACTACGTAGACTACACCGAGCGGCTCCACCCCAGCATCGCCCAAAGCTGCGTCGACTTCTCTTACCAGTTTTCGACCCTAACGCTAGGCTTCGACCTAATTACCACAGACATCAGCCGCCCGCTGGTCAAAACGGGCGGGGCCTTCAACGAATATAATTTTTTGCCCTACGTCGACCTACATGAGAACTGCAACGAAGGCCAAAAGCGCCCGGTATGTCGGCTTATCTGGGACTACATTGAAGCTAACGCCGGTCGCCTTGTTACTCCTGAGTTTGCCCCCTTTTGAGATACCGCTGGCGAAATATTTTGTATGGGGACCCCCTAAATCCCCCAGTTCTAGAGGACCTTGGATCGGAAAGCCCTCAGAGTTGGGGGTTCGGGGGCCTTCTCCGGGGTACGAAATAGCCGAAATGTAACAAGACACGGAAATTTGCCAGCGGTATCTTCTAAGGTGACGGCAAATGCCCTACAAGGCCGCGCTAACGCGGCAAATTAACCAGGGCTTGCACATTAGCCCCCTCAGCGCAGGACGCGTCCGAACAGATCCAGCACCTTTTCCCAAGCGTCCGCCGCGGCCTCAGGGCGGTAGCTCTCTCGGCGATCGCAGAAAAACCCGTGGCCCGCGCCGTCGTAGCGAAAAATTTGGTGCGTCAGGCCGGCTTGACGTAGGGCCGCCTCAATTTGCTCGACCTCAGCCGCGGGAATGCTGGCGTCTTCTTTGCCAAAGAAGCACTGCACCTCACCGGAAATTTGGGGCGTGCGGGCTAAGGTGGTCGGCCCCCGCTGCGGCTCGCTGCCGGGGCACCAGGTGGCAATGCCCGCCCCATAGAAAGACGCGGTTGCCGCCACGTCGGGCAGCGTCGCCGCCAGGTAGGCCACGTGACCACCAAAGCAAAACCCGATGCAGCCAATCTTTGGGCCAGATTCGGGGCCAGATTCGGGGCCAGGTTCGGGGCCACCTCTGGGGCCGACTTTAGAGCTATCAAGCTGACCTTTGAGGTGGTCTACGGCAGCCTGCACGTCTTGCAGCAGCTCGTCTGCCTGGGTCCGCAGCTTGTATTTGCGGCCCACCGCGATATCGTCTGGGGTGTAGCCCGCCTCAAAGCCAGGGGCCTGACGGTGGTAGAGGGCCGGGGCGATCGCAGCATACCCCTGCCGGGCTAGGCGCTCGGTAATATCTCGGATATGGGTATTGACGCCGAAGATCTCTTGGAGCACCACCACGCCGCCCTGAGGCGCGGCCTCTGGCATGGCCCGATAGGCTGGGATGGTGATACTACCGCTGGTTAGATCGACGAACTGGGCGTGTCTGTGAGGTAGAGCCATGACAGGGTAGAGGCTAGAGAAGGCATCGCCGCCAGCTAGCGCTAAAGGCTAAAGATGGCGTCTTTGGCCAAGATACCCTAGCGGGGTAATTGTTGGTATTGACAATTTTTCTGTAGCATAGGGTCAAGGAACATTGACCTGTATCGGCTTGATAGCGCCTGACATTGTGATAACAACTGAAAAGGGTGCTTAGCCTTTGGGCCCGCGCAGCTCATGCCGGTGCAACTCAACGCTAGCGCAGCCGGGCTAAACGCCAAGTAAATGACTACGGGCGCAGTAGCTTTTCGGATGCCCGGCTTATCCTAGATACAGCGCTACCGTCACCGCCAATTTCGGACTTTAAAGGGCTTCGGAGGATTTACCATGGTTCAATTTCACATTCAGTCCGACAGCGAAATTCCTGCCTCCACGCAGCTTTTCAATCAAATTCGGTTTGCGATCGCCTCCCGCCAGTTTCCGCCCGGACATCGCCTGCCCAGCACGCGCCAGCTCGCCATGCAGACCGGGCTACACCGCAACACCATCAGTAAGGTCTACCGGCAGCTGGAAGACTTAGGCATTGTCAACGCCCAGGCCGGCTCCGGCATCTACGTACGGGCTCAGGTAGACGAGGGCACTTCTCCCCATTCGCCCCTGTTTGATCAGTTTCCAGAATCCCACCAGCTGGTGCAAAAGAGCCTAGACGAGCTGCTGAACCGGGGCTGCTCCCTAACCCAGGCGCGGGAGCTGTTTCTCTCTGAGATCGACTGGCGGCTGCGGTGCAGCGCCCGCGTGCTGGTCACCGCTCCCCAGGGAGATATCGGAGCCGGAGAGCTGATCGTACAAGAGCTTGAAAAGGCGCTGCGCATTCCAGTGCAGCTGGTACCGCTCGAGGAGCTGGGGGATGTCTTGGACCAAACCCGCTCGGGTACGGTGGTCACTACCCGCTACTTCATCGGCGAGGCTAAGGCGATCGCCGAGCCTAAGTCAGTGCGCGTCATTCCGGTGGATATTTACGACTACAGCAAAGAGCTGCAGGTGATTACCAAGCTCTCCGACGGCAGCTCCATCGGTCTGGTCAGCCTCAGCTCCGGCATCCTGCGGGCGGCGGAGGTGATTGTCCATAGCCTCATGGGCGACGAGCTGCTGGTGCTGACGGCCAAAGCTGACGACGAGTTCAAGCTCAACGCCATCGTGCGCGCCGCCCAAACGATCATCTGCGATCAGGCCAGCCACGAGCGGGTCAAGGACGCCATTCAAGCCGTCCGCGAGGACCTGATTCGCGCACCGCAGATCCTCTGCTGCGAAAACTACATCGGCACCAAGTCAATCAACCTGCTCAAGCGTGAACTGGGGTTAGAGTAGCGCTAGAATAGCGGTCTAGCTGTTTCAGGCTCTACTGACCCCTTTCCCAAACCATGGCTGATACCTACCAGGTCGAGATTCAACATCAGGGCACCGCTCATACGTTCTCAGTTCCCGGCGATCGCCTCATTCTTGAGGTCGCCCTTGAGCACGGCGTCGAGCTGCCGTACTCCTGCAGCGCAGGCGTGTGCACCACCTGCGCGGCGCGAATTTTGGAGGGCAGCGTAGACCAGAGCGACGCCGCCGGAATCAGCCGTGACCTGCAGGATAAGGGCTATGTGCTGCTCTGTAGCGCCTATCCTAAGTCAAACCTAAAAATTGAGTCTGATAAGGAAGACGAGGTCTATCAGCTCCAGTTCGGCCAGTTTCAAAAGTAGGGGCATGTAGGGGGCCTGTAGTAACGTGCAGTCGGTCACGCTTCAATTCATTACCCTGCAGGTGCCGCGATCGCCCACTGCCACCCTGCGGGAGCGGGTCGAGGCGGCGCTAGGGCAGCAGGGGCAGCCGCTGCGGTGGGCTATTACGGGCCTAGAAGGTAGCCTAGAGGGCGATGCGGCGGTGATAGAGGCCGTTATCCGTGTATAGCCGGCCTTTTACCACCCTGCTGATCGTGCCGACAGGCATAGGGGCTGCCGTTGGCGGCTATGCGGGGGACGCTCTTCCCCTAGCTAAAGCGATCGCCCACGTCTCAGATCGTCTCATTACCCACCCCAACGTCCTCAACGGGGCCCAGCTCTACTGGCCCATGGACAACGTGCTCTACGTGGAAGGGTACGGTCTAGACCGCTTTGCAGCCGGAGAGTGGGGGCTGCGGCCGGTGCGGCAAAACCGGGTGGGGCTGCTGCTCGACGCTGCCATTGAGCCCGAGCTGCGGCTGCGGCACCTGCAGGCGGCGGACGCGGCCCGCGCTACCCTGGGGCTAGATTTGACCGATTACGCCATCACCGATGTGCCGCTGGGGGTGAGCCTTAAGACTGCGGCTTCGGGGGCGACCTGGGGCACCCTCGATCGCCCCGATAGCCTGCTGCGGGGGGTAGAAGCCTTAGTGAAGCGGGCCGGGGCCGAGGCGATCGCCGTGGTGGCCCGTTTTCCAGACGACGACGGCAGCGACGCCCTGCAGGACTATCGTCGTGGGCAGGGGGTAGACCCACTGGCGGGGGCCGAAGCCGTGATTAGTCATCTCGTTGTTGAACAGTTTGGGCTACCCTGTGCCCACGCCCCGGCGCTGCAGCCCCTACCGCCCGACCCGGCGCTCTCGCCGCGGGCCGCGGCAGAAGAGCTGGGCTACACGTTTTTGCCCTGCGTCTTGGTTGGCCTCAGCCGCGCCCCTCAGTTCATTCAGCCGCACGGCGGGTGCCCCAGCAACAGTCTCTGGGTCAGTGACGTAGACGCCGTGATTATTCCAGAATCAGCCTGTGGCGGCAGCGCCGCGCTCAGCTTTGGCGATCGCCCTACCGCAGTGATTACGGTGCGGGAAAACACAACCCGCATGCGCGTCCCGCCCGAGGCGGTCGGACTCTCGGCAATCTCGGTAGAATCGTATCTAGAGGCCCTTGGGACCCTGGCGGCGCTGAAGGCGGGGGTGAGCCCGGCTAGCCTGCGGCCTGCTATCTTGAACCTTGCCCAGCTCTAATGCGTTAGTCGGTCTATTACTATCGGTCTATTCCATCAACACTATTACATCGGTCTATGAACCAACCTGTCCAGCCAGATCCACCTATCGAGTCCCTCAGCCGCGTTCAGGTGCTAGCAGCGCTAGGGATTACGGCAATTATCTTGCTGGTGATCATTCGGGTTTGGCAGTTTGTAGGAGCCCCCGTAATGTTTCCCTTAGGCTGGAGCTGGGGACATCTGCTGATGGGCGTCGCTCTGGGAGCCCTGATTACCGCTGGCAGCGGCCTGATCTACCGCCTCTGGCCGGCCTATCGGGCTAGCTCCGATCGCTACTTGACGATGATTTTGCGCGCTTTGACCTGGCCAGACCTCATCTGGCTGGGGCTGCTGCCGGGCACCAGCGAGGAGATGCTGTTTAGAGGGCTGCTGCTGCCGGCGTTCGGCATCGGTTGGCTAGGCCTAGGTCTGTCGAGTCTTTGCTTTGGCGCGATGCATTTCAGCGGCAGCCAGCAGTGGCCCTATGTGGTGTGGGCCAGCGTTATTGGCGCAGCGCTGGGCGGAAGCGCGATCGCCACGGGGAGCCTTATGGTGCCCCTGGCCGCCCATGTAACCACCAATATTTTATCGGGCAGCCTGTGGAAGCTGGCCAACGGCACAAGCGGCTAGCGCCATAAACACAAAAAAACCCCAGCCAAAGCCAGGGTTTAATCAGGGTGCATCTACCATATCAATCTTCCAGGCGGGACCCTCTCATCCGGAGATTTTGACAGCATGCTGGACTAATGCAGTAATTTTCTGAGACTGCTCAGCCGGCTCAACGCCTACGACGCCCCGCAATCGGCCTCCGCCCGCATCAGCACCCAGTTGATTGGCGCTTTCCCAGAGCCAATCGAGCTGCTGCGCCAGACCTCATCGACGTTGCGCCAGCCCCGCTCGCTCGCCCGCGCCTGGGCGGGGCCATTGACGGCATAGATCTGGCCGACGCTGTGCAGGGTGACTAGCTTAAGCTGGCGATCGCCAACGCTCACCGGTTCACAGCGCAGCTCGCCATCGACGACAAATGGCCAGCCTTTTCCAAAGTCTACTTTGGTCAACCTGTCGTCATCGGCGGTCTGGGCGACGTCATCAGTCATCCCAGCCCTTTTCTGAGCAACCTGGAAATTAGCCACGTAGTCTTGCTCGGCGCGCTGCTGAGCTACCGCGTACTGGGGATGATCGGGGGGCACGACCCGCATTAGGTCGGCGGCAGTCTGCCACATCTGGGCGATCGCCTGCCAATCGGCTTCCGATTCAGCGATGCGTCCAAGGGCCGCCGCTTCAGTCGCTTTGTTGACCGCCTCCCGAAAGGGATCAAAGCTAGCTGAATCTTGGGCCAGCGCTTCTGGCTTTAATCCAGACTCTGAAGTGGCACAGCTTGCTACTAGCGCCGACGCCATGAGGCCGCCCATCGCTGCGACGAGTCCAGTACGATACAGACGCAGCACTAGCGCAAATAGCTGCCGTTTGAATACATCTGACGTCATACGTAATGGGGCCTTACCTCAATATCTAAATTCTACGGGACACCCCGCTATGCCGCTTCATAATCTGAACGACCGGAACATCTTTTTTAAAATCAGGCTCTTTAATAGACATAGAGTCTGCTCAAATCTTAGTTTACATAGGTTGAGCTGACGATTGGGTCAAATTAGTCAAAATCCTCAGTTAGTCAGGAGCTGTCTAATCTAAATAAGGCTCACTGTTGTTTTTCAGGACGTTGAGATGCTAGTCACTCGAAAGAATTTACGAGGAACCGACCCGTCTAAACTCTGCCTGACCATCCCTCTGGGTGACGGAATAAAGATTCAGTACGCCGTTTCGTCAATGGCCGAAGCTGCGGCCCTGTACCGAGAGCATGTTGCCAGAAATGCCGTACTCAGCGACGTGATTTCCCCGTCATTGCGGGTGATCCACTCGCGGACCTATACGTCGTACCCCGAGGCTGTCTAGCTTTACAAAAGCTTCAGGCAGATTATGGAAGGTTTTCTCGTTCCTTCAAGAAAGTCCACAGTAAAGTTTGTATCGTCGTAGTAGTGAGACGTAATGACCCCGGTCACGTTGGTGTTGGGCATTACGCTTTCAGCCGATTCAGGTAAGTACCACCCATGACTATGCTATTCTCGGCTCAACTTAAAAAATCTCGCATCAACCCTCTATCCCCGATGCGACGCTGGCTAGATGAGATAGACGTCCGTCGCCCCAAGCTCGCTCGGTTCATCTCTAACGTCGTTCCAGCCCAGTGCCCCTTTGAGCGCGATCTCAACCTGTTTGGTCGCCACATCGCCCACATTCCGCCCCTGTGTAAGCTTAATCCCCTCTACGAGCAGCTCGTCGGCCTCCGGTTCCGCGCCCTGTGCTACCTCGCAGATGAATGCGGCGAGGACATCGGCAGCTATTGCTAAAACTGCTGTAGAAACCTCAAGTCGCTGTTGTAGAGGCGGCGGATGTCGTCAAGCTGATGCAGCACCATGGCAAATCGCTCAACGCCGAAGCCAGCGGCAAACCCTGTGTAAACTTCGGGGTCGTAGCCCACGTTTTTGAGCACGTTGGGATCCACCATGCCGCAGCCCAACACCTCTAACCAGCGTCCGCGCCACTGAACGTCGACCTCTGCAGAGGGTTCGGTGAAGGGGAAAAAGCTGGGGCGAAAGCGAATGGGCAGCTCGCCAAACATCGCGGTAAGGAAGACCTGAACCGTGCCTTTGAGATCGGTGAACGTCAGCCCCTTATCGATGGCCAGGATTTCAAGCTGATGGAATACGGCAGAGTGGGTAGCGTCCACCGTGTCTCTCCGGTAGACCCGCCCCGGGGCCGCAACGCGAATGGGGGGCTCGTGCTCCTCCATGTAGCGGATCTGAATTGAAGAGGTGTGGGTGCGCAGCAAATCACCGCCCGGCAGGTAAAAGGTGTCCTGCATGTCGCGGGCGGGATGGTCTGCGGGGGTGTTGAGGGCCTCAAAGTTGTAGTAGTCGCTCTCGATTTCTGGGCCGTCAGCCACGGTATAGCCCAGCCCCACAAACACATCCAGCGCTCTGTTGACGGTGCTAGTCAGCGGATGGACCTTCCCCTGGGGGCGGTATACCCCCGGCATCGTCACATCTAAGGTCTCGGCGGCGAGCTGGGCCTCAATCTGAGCATTTTGTAGACTGTCTCGGCGCTGGTCTAAGTCGGTCTGCACCGCCACCTTGACGCGGTTGGCAAGCGCACCGACCTTAGGCCGTTCCTCGGGGTCGAGTTGTCCCATACCACCCAAAACCTTGGAGATTTGCCCCTTCTTACCAAGGTACTGAATGCGCAGCTTCTCTAGGGCATCTAAAGCGTCAGCGTCAGCGATCGCCGCCTGGGCCTCTTGCTGAAGCTGGGTGAGTTGGGATTCGAGTTCGGTTAGGCTGGCCATTCGCTGTTGAGATAAGTCCTGTCGTTTGATGGGGTGCTAATTTTATTGCGTCAGTTACACTGCGCTAGTCACATTGCGCTGATTCTACTGCGCTAGTCTTGTGGCACTAATTCTATGGCACTAATTCTATCGCGCTAATTTCATCACGCTAGAGCCTGCTGCAAAATTCCGGTGCTGCCGGACGACCCGACTACCCTAGAATAGGGCTGAGCTGGAGATGCCCATGAGGCATATCACAGGCTACACCAGTCTATCGTAAAGCCACCTAAAAACTATACAGCGGTTCCCCTATGAAGTTGTTGATTAGCAATGACGACGGCGTATTCGCGGCGGGCATTCGCACCCTAGCCAACACCCTGGCGGCAGCCGGGCACGAGATCACGGTGGTGTGCCCCGATCGCGAGCGCTCGGCCACGGGCCACGGGCTAACTCTGCATGACCCCATTCGCGCCGAGCAGGTTGACGCCATCTTCGATGGCGCTATCACGGCATGGGCCTGCTCTGGAACGCCATCAGACTGCGTCAAGCTGGCCCTAGGGGCGCTGCTGAAAACGCCCCCAGACCTGGTGCTCTCCGGCATCAACCATGGGCCAAATCTGGGCACAGACGTGCTCTACTCTGGCACGGTGTCGGCGGCCATGGAGGGGGTTATTGAAGGCATTCCGAGCATTGCCCTTAGCCTGGCGAGCTTTTCGGCCCAGGAGTTTCAGCCCGCCGCCAACATCGCGCGATCGCTAATCGAGGCTCTCGACTATGCAGCGCTGCCGAAAACAACGCTGCTCAACGTCAATATTCCAGCGGTCGAGGAGTCTGCGACAAAGGGCATCATGCTGACCCGTCAGGGCATTCGCCGCTACGTCGACCTATTCGAAAAGCGAGTAGATCCACGGGGTAAGACTTACTACTGGCTTGCTGGCGAAGTCCTAGAGGAAATTGACGATGTCGATGACCACAGCTTCTGCGGCGGCCTGTCAGAGGAGCTGCTGGATATCGAAACAGACGTCCAGGCCATTCGGCGCAACTACATCACAGTGACGCCGCTTCATTACAATATGACGAGCGTCTTGGGCATTCGTAGCCTTAAACAGCAGTCTTTGCTAGCATAATCAGAAATCGTACGGCTACCCCCATGGTGGGGTTGAGATAATATAGAGGTGCTATCTAACCTCTGTTCGGTTAATGCGCCGTATGACGATACCGATTAGAGCATCTACCACCAGCATTGTTCCTCGCATTAGGGCTCGTTTGTGATCCACGTACGCGATCGCTCAGCAATAATCATTAAAATTATGGGGAAAGATCGAGATTTATCAGGGTCCTCTGTCAAACTAAAAATAGTCAACTTGAGTTAAGTGACACTCATGTCTGAGAGTAACGGACATCTCAACGAAGGTCAGTTCAAAGTTCGCTTTTGGGGAGTGCGCGGCAGTATCGCGTGTCCGGGCGGACACACTGTCCGATACGGCGGCAATACCTCCTGCATCGAGATGTTGATTGACGGACGCCGTCTTATCTTCGACGGAGGAACGGGGCTGCGTGTGCTGGGGCAGGAGCTGCTCAAGCACACGCCGGTAGAGGCCAACATGTTTTTCACCCATTCCCACTGGGACCATATTCAGGGATTTCCCTTCTTTACCCCTGCATTCGTTCCCGGCAACAAGTTCAATATCTATGGCACGGTGGCGCCGAACGGCTCAACGGTGGAGCAGCGGCTCAACGACCAAATGCTGCATCCCAACTTCCCGGTACCGCTACAGATCATGGGCGCTGACCTCAGCTTCCACGATATCGAAGTGGGTGACTGCATCGAAGTGGGCGATATTCGCGTCGACAACCGCATGCTCAATCACCCTGGCGAGGCCGTGGGCTATCGGGTGAGCTGGAACGGTCTCTCTGCGGCCTACGTCACCGACACCGAACATTTTCCCGATCGCCTAGATGAGAATGTGCTTTGGCTAGCCCAAGACGCCGACGTGTTCATCTACGACTCGACCTACACTGATGCCGAATACCACGCTGAGCCGGTCGGCAAAGTGGGGTGGGGGCATTCGACCTGGCAAGAAGCGGTGAAGATTGCCCGCGCCGCCAACGTCAAGCAGCTCATTATTTTTCACCACGATCCGCTCCATAGCGACGAGTTTATGGACAATATCAAGCAGGAGGCCGCTGACTGCTTCCCAAACAGCACGGTCGCTTGGGAAGGTTTGGAGCTAAACCTAGCCTCACCCGTGGCGGCAAATGCTGAAAATGCCGTCGTCAGCTATTTCCGCTAGCCCCGCCGCTAGCGATTTGAGGTACTGCTGACGCTGACCCATTTAAACAACAAACGTGCAGGTTATTTCTTCTCGACGGGCCCTTAAACGTCCTACCGCGATCGCGCTTGGAAATTTTGATGGGGTGCACCGGGGTCACCTGCAGGTGATTCGTCCCATACTGCAGGCCCCCTCAGGCTGTAAAACCGTTGTCTCCTTCAACCCCCACCCCCGCGCTTTTTTCAGCGGCGAGCAGCGCCTGCTGCTGACGCCCGCCGAAGAGAAGGCGGAGTACCTAAGCACCCTCGGGATAGAGCAGCTCGTGCTGCTGCCGTTTGACCGGGCTATGGCCAGCCTCTCTCCCGACGCATTTGTCAACACCATCTTGGCCGAGCAGCTTGAGGTCAAGTATCTCAGCGTCGGGGAGAACTTCCGGTTCGGCTGCCGGCGGGCCGGCACCGTCCAAGACCTAAAAGCGCTTGCTGCCGCCCACGGCATTGAAGTCCATACCACCCCTTTGGAGCTATCAGAGCGCGATCGCATTAGCTCATCGGCGATTCGCGACGCCTTGGGTAGCGGCAACCTAGAGCAGGCCAACCATCTGCTGGGACGCCCCTATGCCCTCGCTGGCACAGTGGTCCACGGTCAGCACCTGGGACGGACCCTAGGCTTTCCCACCGCTAATCTTGACGTTCCGGCCTGTAAGTTTGTTCCCAAAACGGGCGTCTACGCGGGCCGCGCACAGCTAGAGGGCGTATTCTCTGCGCAGCTCAGCGTAATTAACATTGGCTATCGCCCCACCGTTCAGGGCGATAGCCGCACCATCGAGGCGCACCTCATGGACTGGTCAGGGGATCTCTATGGGCGGGTTCTCAAGGTTGAGCTGCAGGCTTTTTTGAGGCCAGAGCAGTCCTTTGACTCCCTCGACGCCCTCAAAGCACAGATTGAGCAAGACTGCCAGACGGCGCGATCGCGCCTGGCGGCGTAGGCGTACTTTGCTGCACGCCTGCTTTCGCAATAGTTCCGGGTTCCCGTGAATCAGCTGGAACTGTTCTCTAAGGGACGAGTCTTAAGACACATCAGTGCAGGGCTTCTACTCAACAGATGGGTGGGGGCCTTTTTGCATTGAAAAGCTTACTTTAAGAGGAACTGTTCTATGACCGTCGCAGACGTGCTCTTTTCCGTAACCAACGACTGGGGCAGCGGATTTACCGCCAACCTCACGGTCCGCAATCAGGCCGATGCGGCCACGGATGGCTGGACCCTAGTCATCGAGACGCCGTTCGAAATTGCAGAAATTTGGAATGCTCAAATTGCCGAGCGCAGCACTACAGCTGATGGCTATCGCTACACCCTTGAGAACGCGAGCTGGAACGGCACGGTTGGTGCAGGTGGGGAAGTCTCTGTCGGCTTCAACGGCATTGGAGCGCCCGGCGCGGTAGAGGCGATCGCCTTTAACGATGGGGCGATCGCGTCACCTTCACCGGTGGGCGAGGAGAGCACGGGCGGAGACAGCCCCACAACAGACCCTGATCCAGCGCCCGATAGTGGGCTCAATGATGGGCCTGATAATGGACCCGACAATGAGCCTGAGCCAGCCCCCATGCCGGACAGCCCAGACAACAGAGACATCGAGGGCGACATCGAGGGCGACATCGGGGGCGATATCGGGGGCGACATCGGGGGCGAGAGCTCCGGGGATGCTGGCCCCGCTCTAGAGAGCCCTACCCCAGTGGCTCCCACTCCAGAAAACTCTGGCTCAGGTGACTTCAACTACGGCGAAGCCCTGCAGAAATCCCTGCTGTTCTACGAGGCCCAGCGCTCAGGCCCCCTACCCGACGACAGCCGCATCGAGTGGCGGGGCGATTCGGCGCTCGATGACGGGGCGGACGTGGGGGTTGACCTCACCGGTGGCTACTACGATGCCGGCGACCACGTCAAGTTTGGCCTACCGATGGCGGGCTCGATGACCCTGCTCACCTGGGGAGCGCTGGAATACAAAGAAGCCTATGAGACCAGCGGTCAGATGGATGAGCTGATGGAGACAGTACGCTGGGGGACAGACTATCTCCTGCAAGCCCACGTCACCGAAGGCGGCAAGACTAAGGCTTTTTACGGCCAGGTGGGTGACGGCAACGCCGACCACGCCTACTGGGGATCGGCGGAAGAGATGACCATGGCGCGTCCCGCTTTTGCAATCGATGCAGCCAATCCTGGTTCAGATTTGGCTGGTGAATCAGCGGCGGCCCTAGCGGCGGCCTCAATGCTCTTTCGGGAAAGTGACCCTGTCTATGCCGACCGCCTACTCAAGAACGCGAAGCAGCTCTACGCGTTTGCTGACGAGCACCGGGGTAAGTATTCTGACGCGATCGATAATGCCAAAGACTTCTACAACTCCTTTAGTGGCTATCAAGACGAGCTAGCGTGGGGCGCCACTTGGCTGTATAAGGCAACAGGAGATCAGGCCTACTTAGACCAGGCTGAAGCGGCCTACCAAGGACTGGGCCGCTACACCCAGACCTGGGATGATAAGGCCTACGGCACAGCGGTACTGCTGGCGCAGGAGTCTAACAGCCCCCGCTACAGTCAAGATGTCGAGAACTGGCTGAACTGGTGGAGCGACGACAGCGGTGCGGGCGTTGCCTACACTGATGGTGGCTTAGCCTGGTTAGACCAGTGGGGTTCGCTGCGCCTCAGCGCCAACACAGCTTTTTTGGCGGGGGTGTATGGCGACACGGTCAACGACCCGAATCAGCGCTACAGCAGCTTTAGCGAGCAGCAGATTGACTATCTGCTGGGCGAAAATCCCAGCAGCTTCAGCTATATGGTGGGCTTTGGCGAGCAGTCTCCCCAGCAGCCTCACCATCGGGGTGCTCACGGCGGCGGCTGGGACAGCTTCAACGATAGCGCTCCTAATGAGAATATTCTCTATGGAGCGCTGGTAGGCGGCCCGGCCTCCGCCAATGATGGCGATTACCGAGACGATCGCAGCGACTACATTCGCAACGAGGTGGCGCTGGACTACAATGCCGGCCTAACTGGGGCCCTAGCGAGGCAGTACGACCAGTTCGGTGGCGATCCCTTGAACGATGCGGAGCTGAATGCCCTGCCCGGCATCAGCGTGCCGAACGGTGCGAATTAAGCGGCCTATTGCGCTGGCTCAGTTGCTTCAGACAATGCCTTTGGCTACACCACGCGATGCGAACGGACGGCGGCCTGACTTTGGCAGGCAATCTATATCGTCCTAGCAGCGCGACGGATGCCACGCCAGGAATTGCCCTCTGCGGTCCGATTGGTGTAGTCAAAGAGCAGTCGTTTCTGATATCCATAAATTCTTGTCTTCATAATGGTCCATATCTATTTTTGAACCACTGGCCGAGCGTTAAGGACCGTCAGATTCACGGAACCCAAAATCCTTCTCTACATCGCTTTTGGTCTAGCAATGCTAAGGGTTAACCCGGCTACGCAGCATCTGCGGTATTCGGTTGACTGGCATACCAATTATTTACGTGCTGCTATCCGCTCTATTGTTTGGCTTACCGCCGGGGCTCCCTACAACGCTTGAAGAGTGATATAGCGTCTCTAAGGCCTTGATTAGAGAAGTCGTATCCGGCTGAGTTCTGCCCTGTGAAATCTTGCGTTTTGGGTTCAGAGCCTTGAGTATAGCGGATAGAGAAGGGCCCATAACTCCGGCAGTGAAAAGAAGCGCCTGCGCTAGTGTAGAAGCGGAATAATTTTGTCGATAGTGTAGGACAAACGAGGTAAATTTACCTAAACGTAAAGCAAAGAGCACGGCTTTATAGAGTTATTACGTAAGCCCTTAGCGACACGAGAGACTTTGAGTGTAACTGGGAAATCTAGCCTCATGTGAAGCACAATTTGTGCAATTAGGGGAGCATCTAATCAAAGGCTATGGACGCTTATGCGAATGATCAATCGTCACCGCTGACGATTCTATTGGCGGATGACGATCGCTTCACGCGGCAACTGCTCATTTCCCAACTTACCCAAACTAGCGAGTACCGCGTGATTGATGTCGACAACGGCAAAGCCTGCTTGGAGGCTTACCACGAGGTCAACCCCAACATCGTTTTACTAGATGCCAGCATGCCCACGATGGATGGGTTTGAGTGCTGCCAACAGCTGCGATCGCTTAGGCCAACAGAGTCGCTGCCGATTTTGATGATCACCGGTCTGGACGACTGTGCTTCAGTTGATCGGGCCTTTGAGGCTGGCGCAACTGACTACGTGACCAAGCCCATCCACTGGGCTGTGCTGCGGCAGCGCGTCCGGCTCTACATCGAGCGCTGTCAGCTTTATCAGGCGCTTGAGGCCGCCAATAAGAGGCTGAAGAAGCTTGTGGCGCTCGATGGCCTGACCCAAATTCCTAACCGGCGCCGCTTCGATGAAACGCTGCAGCAGGAATGGCGGCGTCTAGCCCGAGAATCCCTGCCGCTGTCGCTAGCGCTATTCGACGTCGATTTTTTTAAGAAGTACAACGACGTCTATGGACATTTAGCCGGAGATCACTGCCTACGGCAGGTTGCCGCCGTCGCTCAGCAGTCACTCCATCGGCCGGCTGACCTGGCGGCCCGCTATGGGGGGGAGGAGTTTGCGCTGCTGCTGCCCAATACTGGCGAAGCCGGCGCGGTGGCAATAGCCCAGCAGCTTTGCCACATGGTTAGCGCGCTCGCCATTCCTCACCAGGCTTCTGACGTCAGCCCATACGTCTCTGTGAGCGTTGGCGTTGCCTGCATGATTCCCCGGCCCGATCAGTCAGCCGATCTGCTCATTGAGGCTGCCGATACGGCGCTGTATCAAGCTAAAAACTTCGGACGAGATCAGGTCATCGCTCATTCTCAAGAGCTTGCCCAGAGCGGCGTCTAGTCTTTCCATAAGCATATCGCCATGAATCCTCCTCGAAACCATCCTAAACATCTGCCCACCGTCTTCAGGCGGGTGATTTCCTATGCTGCAATTGGGGCCGCGATCGCCATCGCCGCCTGTAGTCCGGCAGGTAGAACCGACAGCATCAAAGAAGCAGCCAAACCAAATGTCCTGACTACAGCCTATTCACTCAAAGCCGATGCCCCGAATCGCACCGTTCGCGTCGGGGTATTGGCCTTCGATAAAGCCGCTCTAGTCCATCTACGCTATCGTCCCCTGCTTGACCATCTAGCTGAAGCTACAGGACGTTCATTTACCTTGGTACCGCTGACCCAAAGCAGTCAGTTTAGCAAGGTCGCATCCCAAGACCTGCACTTCGTCATCACCAACCCTCTAGCTTCTGTGCAGCTGCGGCGTCTCTACGGCACAGCGTTCATCGCGACTCAAGTTCGACCCAAGACGGGCGCTAGCTTCGCTGGTTTGATTGTCGTCAAGCGCAATAGCCCCATCAAAGCACTTAAAGATCTGCGCGGTAAGCGGGTCGCCTGCGTCAACTTTCAGACGGCCGCAGGAGGCTGCGTTTTTCAGATTCATCACTTGCAGCAGCAAGGCATTGACCCGTACCGCGATTTTAGTCGTTTTATCGAGATCCGATCCCAGGACAGCATTGTGCTGGGCGTGCTCAATGACTCACTCGACGCCGGGTTTATTCGCACAGGTCAGTTAGAGCAGATGGTGACCAACGACCTGATCAACAGCGCCAGCGATCTGAGGATTTTAGAACCGAAGCAAGACAATTTCCACTATCGCCACACCACGGACCTTTATCCCGAATGGGCTGTTGCGGTCCTGCGGCAAACCGACTCAACCTTGACCGCCACCGTCGAAAACAGCTTGCTTAGCTTACCTCCAGACTACCCTGCCTTAGTATCGGCAGGGCTGGCGGGGTTTGAGCCCGCTCAAGACTACGCTTCTGTAGAAGCGCTGGTTGAACAGCTCCGGCTTAAAGGCTGGGATACTGACTGATCACGTTGCAAGGTCGAAGGCTTACGCAGGCTCCTATTCCTCAAAAGGCACACATTGCGTTACGTGGCCCGCTTGACTTTCGTCTATTGCTTTTGTCTATTACTTGGCCGCTATCACTGAAATCTACCCACCGCTGGACCGACCTCAACACCATGGCTTTTCTTCTCAAAATCGACCGCGCTCGCCGCAGCATTGCCTTTCGCTACCTCAGCGTTGCTACCGCAGTCTTGATTGGCACTCAGGTCATCTTTAGCGCTGTTAAAATGCGATCGCGCTATTACAAACAGGTCAATGATTTAGAAGAAGAGGTGCTGAATGACGCTAGGTTTTTAGCCGCCATCACGCCGGAAGCCATCTTGCTGCTGGATTTTTCGACGTTAAAGACGATTATGAAGCAAGCAGCAGGCACCCACGCCCACATTCGCTACAGCATTGTTTTGGGCAAGCAAGGCGATCTGCTAACTTGGCACCTCCAAGGCAAAAAGCATAGCCGCTCGGCCGCAGCGTTTGGTCAGGCGGTGACAACCATTCGCCAAGATCCAGACGTGCGAGAGGTGCGGCTACCGGTGATGCTGGATGCAGATACCGTGGGTGAAGTGGTCTTAGGCTACTCGCTGCAGGAGATAAAACGAGAGGCGCTGCGCACCGCCGTCATGAACCTGCTGGCCTACATCTCAATTAGCCTGCTGCTGTCCTCAGTGACCATAGTCTTATTTAGACAGCAGATCTACCACCCCCTCCAAAATCTAGAAAAGCTAGCGCAGTCGCTAGCGGCGGGTAAACTGCAGCAGCGGGCCAGCGTGACTCGGGCCGATGAAATCGGTCGTCTACAGACTGCGTTCAACGATATGGCCGACCAGCTGCAGATGACGCTGAAGGGGCTGACTGAAAAAAATTTAGCGCTGGAGGAAGCTAAGCAGGCGGCTGAGAGCGCCATGCTGGCAAAAAGTGAATTTCTAGCCACCATGAGCCACGAAATTCGCACCCCTATGAACGGCGTCATTGGCATGACGGGACTTCTGCTCGATACGCCACTGACGCCCCAGCAGCGCCACTTCACGGAGACGATTCGCACCTCTGGGGATGCGCTGCTCACCATCATCAATGACATTCTAGACTTCTCTAAAATTGAGTCCGGAAAGCTAGCTTTAGAAAAGCATCCGTTTGACCTAGAAAGCTGTGTTCAAGAATCAATGCAGCTTTTGGCCACCCGGGCCGCAGACAAGGCGCTGGAGCTGGCCTATTGGCTCGCGCCTGACGTACCCAAGCAGGTGAGCGGTGACGCGACGCGGCTGCGCCAGATTTTGGTCAACTTAGTGAGTAATGCAGTCAAGTTTACGGACCGGGGAGAGGTCGTCGTCTCGGTGTCGGTCTCCAAGCCTGAGGCGACTAACCAGAGCGTCCCCGATGGTAGCGCTTCTGAGACTGGGTCCAAGTCAGCTCGGGAACCGAACGCAGTTACGCTAGAATTTCAGATCAAAGACACGGGTATCGGCATTCCTAGCGATCGCCTAGGGCGACTCTTCAAGTCTTTTAGCCAAGTTGATTCATCCATCTCCCGCAAGTACGGCGGCACTGGCTTAGGGCTTGTCATTAGCGAGCGGCTGTGCAAGCTAATGTGCGGACGGATGTGGGTCGACAGTGCGCTGGGGGAAGGGTCGACGTTTAGCTTCACGGTGCAGATGCAGCCAGCCCCAGCATCAGCAGGAGTCGCAAGTTTTCACCAAATGTCCCTCACAGACAAGCGGCTGCTGATCGTAGACGACAATGCGACCAATCGAGAGATCCTGACGCTGCAGGCCCAGTCTTGGGGCATGGTGAGCGAGGCTGTCACCTCAGGTCAAGAGGCTCTAGCGCGCTTAGACGAGGCCCAGACAGAGGAAACCCGATTTGATGTCGCCATCCTTGATATGCAGATGCCGGCAATGGACGGCTTAGAGCTTGCCCAGCAAATTCGGCAGCGCCCGGCTCACGCATCGCTGCCGCTGATTATGCTCACCTCTATCGGGCAGACCCTAATGCCGCTAGCCGATGAAGATGTCGACTTTGCTGACGTGCTCACTAAGCCTATCAAGCAATCCCAGCTGCAGAACGTAATTGTTGAAGCCCTCGGGCAGGGACTCATCAGAGTTCAGCGGGGTGGCCCTATAGGCGAAATCACAGAAGGGCTGACCTTGGACGCGACGATGGCGCAGCGGCTGCCGCTGCGGATACTGGTAGCCGAGGACAATTTGGTGAATCAGCAGCTGATGCTGCTGTGGCTGGGCAAGCTGGGCTATCGGGCCGATATGGTTGGCAATGGTCTAGAAGTCCTAGAGGCGATCGCCCGCCAGACCTACGATGTCGTGCTCATGGACGTGCACATGCCCGAGATGGACGGCCTCACCGCCGCGCGCACCATCCGCCAGACCTACGACCCCGCTAGCCAACCCCGTATTATAGCGGTGACGGCCGATGCCATTGTGGGCGATCGCGAGAAGTGTTTGGTGGCGGGGATGGATGACTACATCAGCAAGCCGATCCGCATGAATGAGCTGGTCGCCGTGCTGAGGCGGGCGGCCTCTGCAGCAGAACCCACAAGCCCCCCAGATGAGGCCCCTTCTAATCATGAAGCAAAGCCCGCCTTAGATGAAACGGTCATCCAAGCCCTAATGGCCTCCCTTGGCGAGGAGGGGCCCGATCTCCTCCATCAGCTGATTGAGATCTACCGTCAGGAATCGCCCCTTTTAATGCAGGCAATTGTGGCGGCGATCGCCCAGGGCAATGGAGAGGCGATCGCCCAGGCAGCCCACAACCTAAAGTCGAGCAGCGCCGCACTAGGGGCAATCGCCTTTGCGAATTTGTGCCAGACTCTAGAGCAGCTCGGCCGCCGCGGCGATGCAGACGCCCTGGCAGAAGCCGCGCCACTCGCCGACGCTGTAGAGGCGCAGTATCAACAGGTTAATACGGCGCTGGGGAACTATGCAGCACTGCAGGCCACTCTGCAGGCCACGCTGCAGGTGTGAGAGCAAAGCCAGACAACGGGGCAGGGGACCACTGCCCCTCGGCGGCAAGACTCAAGTATGATCCCTAATGTTGCGTCTGTGATAGTGCGCTTATCGCGACGTTGCACCGCCACCTTGTTGCCTCACCTCATCCCCTTGTTATGTCGCCACCTGCCATTCCGCCTAGCGATATCCTAGACGCCGCCCGTCAGATTCGCCCTGAGCTTCCGGAGCTGCTGCCGGCTGAAGCCGCCGCCGAATTCGACCGCCAGCTCGCCGACTACCTGGCCCAGGCCCACAGCGGTGAGTCGGTTCATGGGCAAGTGCTAGCGCTGCTGCAAAGCGACCCCGAAACGGAAGACTGGTTCCTAGAGACCTTTGCTCCCAGACGAGTTGCCAAGGGAGCAACGCGCGGCGGCTACCAAGGCTTACCCGGCAGCGCTGGCCTGATTGGCGCGCAGAAGTACGTCTGCCCCCAGGGTAACGACTACAGCCGATTTTTGCGAGCGGCGGGAGATGTGCCCACCTGCCCCACCCATGGCTGTCCGCTGGTGCCGGCCGGCGACAACCCGTAACGTGTAGATGTACAGCAGCACGGTTTTAACCACTTTAGGTAAGCAAATTGCCGAGCGCTGGGTGGCCAACCTGTTCGCGCCTGCGTTCGTGTTTTGGCTGGGGGGGGTAGTGGCCTACCTGCAGGACAACGGCTGGGGCTCCCTAGAGGAGTGGCTCACAGGCCTCGATGAGACGCTGCAGGTGGGCGTGCTGGTGGCGGCACTGCTGCTAGTGGCGGCCTCTGGGTTTGTGGTGCAGCGATTTGACTTGATGGTGCTGCGCTTTTTTGAAGGCTACTGGCCCAGGTGGATGGCCCCGCTGCACACGTTCCTCATCAAGCGCCAGCGGGCCTGGTTTGACCGCGCCGACAGCCGCTGGAATGAGCTGATGATGCAGCAGGCGGAGGCCCCTGCCAGCATGACGGCTCAAGAGATAGAAGAGCAGATTGACCTCGATACCCGGCTGCGACAGGTTCCTCCCCAGCGCAGCCGCCAGATGCCCCTAAGGCTGGGCAACATTTTACGGGCGGCTGAGATGCAGCCTCAGAACAAATATGGCTTAGATGCGATCGTCTGCTGGCCCCGGCTGTGGATGGTGCTGCCCGATGAAGTTAAAGACGCGCTTCAGCAGGCCCGCAGCGACCTCAACACCGCCGCGCGGGTTTGGCTGTGGGGCACGCTGTTCTTAGCGTGGTTTTTCGTGTGGCGCTGGACGTGGTGGGTGATACCGGTGGGCCTTGGGACGGCGTGGTTTGCCCATCGCTGGATGCTGCTGGCGGCTAGTACCTACGGTGAGCTATTGGAGTCAGCCTTTGACCTCCATCGCTTTAAGCTTTACGAGGCGCTGCACTGGCCGCTGCCCAAAACCCCTGAGGAGGAGCAGAGCAGCGGCAAGCTGCTGACGCAGTATTTGTGGCGAGGATCGCGGAGCAAGTCGCCAGAGTTTGTGTTTGGCGACGGCGATTAGCTGCGGTGCGTTTGCCTTTAGGCGATGCACCCTATTGGGCTTCGATCTTGTCCTGGGTTTGGCTGTCGAAATCGCTGGCGGCGTGCCGCTCGTGAAGCTGCTCTTCCGGTGGTCCCCAGGTGCGGTTCACTATGCGGCCCCGCTGCACGGCTGGTCGAGAATCAATCGCCTCGGCCCACCGAACTACGTTGGCATAGGACTGCGCCTCTAAAAATTTGGCAGCGTCGTAGAGGCGGTTCAACACCAGCCCGCCGTACCAGGGCCAAATGGCAATGTCGGCGATGGTGTAGTCTTCGCCGCACAGGTGCTGCTTCTCTGCCAAATGGCGATCGAGAACGTCGAGCTGCCGCTTCGTCTCCATGGTGAAGCGATCGATGCAGTATTCGATTTTGATCGGGGCATAGCTGTAAAAATGTCCAAAACCACCCCCGACGTAAGGGGCCGAGCCCATCTGCCAAAAAAGCCAGGACAGACACTCTGTCCGCTGGGCGGGCTCGCTGGGCAGCAGCGCCCCAAACTTCTCCGCGAGGTAGAGCAGGATTGACCCCGATTCAAACACGCGGGTAGGTGTTGCTGTGCTGCGGTCTACCAAAGCCGGAATTTTGGAGTTGGGGTTCACGGCCACAAAGCCGCTGCCAAACTGGTCGCCCTCGTTGATTTTGATGGGGTAAGCATCGTATTCGGCGTCGGTGATGCCGAGGGCCAGCAGCTCCTCCAGCATAATCGTGACTTTTTGGCCGTTGGGGGTGGCGAGGGAGTAGAGCTGAAGCGGGTGCTGCCCAACGGGCAGTTCTTTATCGTGGGTGGGGCCAGCGATGGGGCGGTTGGTGCTTGACCAGGTCCCCCCACTTTCTTTGTCCCATTGCCAGACTTTGGGGGGGGTGTAGGTTGATGATATCTCCATGGCTTGGCTCTGGTGTGAGGGTTCAACGCTTGTCAGAATAACGTAGTCTTGGCTTGGCCGACAGGCGATCGCTGAAGGCATGGCAAGGCCGAACGCTCAGTTCGATGCCGTTTGATAAGGTGAGATAGCCTGTATATAGCATTTCCCATGCTGATGGAGTGCGGGTAGTGGGGGGGGGGGGGGCCGCCCCAACCACAAAAAAAAAAAAAAAAAAAAAAGAAAAAAAAAAATAAAAAAAAATAAAAATATATAATATTATTTTTATATT
>JBHJHD010000116.1:0-15978 GCA_050331115.1 Elainellaceae cyanobacterium | reverse complement strand
GAAATTTACGGCGGCGAGCGTAGCGGTAGAACAGCCGCCCCACAGGTGAGTCAAACAGGCTCCACAGCAGGCGATTTTGCCAAGTGGGTGTTTGGGTGGTCACCACCGGCCAGGCGGGAGGCCCTGCCAGCACTAACCCTCTCACCAGCCCCGATTCGGCCTTCTGCGCCAGGATAAGCGCCCCGGGCAGCAGCGCCCCTTGAGCCACCAGCACAACGGGCCGCTGGACAACGGTGGTCAAAAAATAGAGGAGCTGATCGGCCCAGTCTTCAGGGGTATAGGCGACGGCAGGCATGTCGCTATCGCCGCAGCCCAGCAGATCAGGCAGGTAGAGAGGGGCGCTGTGCCCCGCGGCTTGCCAGGCCCGACAAAAGGGACGCCAAAACTGGCGCGAGAGACCCACGCCGACGGGGTGAATTAGCAGCAGCGCGATTTCGGCCTTGCTGTTGGAGCCTGCCGCTGCCGTCTCGTAGCTGCAGCGGTAGCCCTGCCAGCGGTAGGTCTGGACTGGCTCAGAAGCAGTCGGTGACGGCGCATTCAGTTGAGACATGGGGCACCCCAAGATTGGGCAGTTTGGTTGAGTCCACTTAGCTAAGTCTACGCGACATCAGGTCGACGTCACCTCCGATAGGTGGTTCGCCGTCGCTTCCACAGCGGCGATCGCGTCATCATACATCATACGCGTTGGCCCCAGCACGCCGACGCTGCCCACTGAAGTTTCACCACATTGGTAGGTGGTCAGCACGAGAGCGCAGTCCTGAATCGGCTCTAGCATATTCTCAGATCCGATGCGGACCACCACCCGCCCCGCGCCCACCGAGTCTGGAGGGGAAAAGCCTTCAACCGTATCGCAGATCAGCGGCAGCAGCAGCTCTGGGCCCTCTTCTAGCAGCTGCACGATCATTTGTAGCTGCTGCTGCTCCGAAAATTCAGGCTGACGGCGCAGCACCTCCGCTAGACCGCTGACCAGCAGGTGGCTAGCATCAGCCCGCTGGGTACGCCGCTCGATGTCGGCAAAGGAGGTCTGCAGGACGTTGGCGTGGCGCTCTAGCTCCCGGCCTAGCTCGCTCCAGTCTAAGGTGGCAATCTCGCGCAGCGACTGCCCCCGAAGGCGGTGGTTGAGGAAGTTGGAGAGAATCTGAAGCTCTTGTTCTAAGATCTCGGCATCTTCAGGAGCTGGCTCCTCCTGGGAGGGCAGGTCGATGACGGTAGACTCTGACTCATAGGAATCAAGGACCACGATCAGCAAGACGCGGTTCGCCTCCATGGGAACGAGCTGCAGGTGCCGTAGGATAGCGCCCTGGCGCTGTGGAAACGTAATCAGGGCAACGTAGCCGCTGAGCTGCGCTAAAAGCTGTGCTGCCCCTCGCAGCCGGGCCTCTAGGCTGTGACAGTCGTTCCCCACCTGGCTAGAGAGTACCTGCTCAATCTGCCGCCCCATATCTGAGGGCTTTAGCAAATGGTCAACGTAGGTGCGATAGCCCAAATCGGAGGGCACCCGCCCCGCCGAGGTGTGGGGCTGATACAGCAGTCCAACCTTTTCCAAACGCCCCATGGCGTTGCGCACCGTTGCTGAGCTCACGTTCAGATTAAACTCCTCCAGCAGCGCCTCTGACCCCACCGGCTTCGCTGTCGCCACATAGCGGCGAACCGTAGCCCACATGACATGCTGCTGGCGCTTGTTGAGCTTTATCTGCATCGCACTTAATGAATCAAAATCAATCAGAATAACCGGCTAAATGAGAATAAGGCGTTATAATATCAGCTGCTTGTTCAAAGCTGTACCCTATTTTTCTGCATCTATATCTAAAGACTTGGAGGTTTCGGACTAGGCAAGTTTCGATGGGACACTATTTATACTGCACCAATTCCTGCTGTACTAATTCCTGCTGCACCAGCTCCTACGATTCTAAGAACTGTTCTGAAGAGCTCTACTATTTTGAGTCCCACCGGCGCGCTATGATTTCAGTCTACAGTACCGATTTTTTTATTAAGATATCATTAAGACTCATTACGATTGCGTAATCACCAATTGCACTACTCATACTTCATCAAGAATATGGGGTGCGATTATCAAAGCTTCAAAAATGCCCGATCTCCATTGGCTTCATGCACCGGCTCAAAGCCGTCAGGTTTAGGGCGTTGACTTTAGGTCACCGGTTTCAATACCGGTTCAGAGTGGAGTCCACCCCCACCGCGTAGGCGTCGATGCCCCCCGAAACATTCTTGACGTTCACAAAGCCCTGATCCATCAGCCAGTGGCAGAGCTGCGCCGAGCGCATACCGTGGTGGCAAAATACGATGGTTTCCACCGTCGAGTCGAGGGTTTGTGGCAGCGTTGGGGCCCAGTGGGGAAACTGGCTTAGCGGGAGATGGATGCAGGGCTCTAGCGCCGCGATCGCCAGCTCCTCTGATTCGCGCACGTCAATCAGCTGCAGCGGCAGGTCTGCCTGCTGGCGGCGCTCGGCGAGTTCATGAACGGTGATGTGAGGAATGGAGTGGGCCATGGTGAGTCAAAATTAAGGAGGGTGGGGTATTGGGATGTTGAGGGCACAGCTGCTGTGCCGTAGGCAGATTATCAGTCGTGGATAGAGCCGTCGGGCATAATCGCCCCGCGCAGCAGCGCCCCCGTCATCTTCACCATGACCCGCCCCGGAACGCCAACGCGCGCGCCGCTGAGGTCTGCGCCGCTGAGGTCTGCGCCGCTGAGGTCTGCGCCAATTAGGTTGGCCTGGCTAAGGTTAGCGTGACTGAGGTTGGCCTGCAGTAGATTGGCGCGAAACAGATTGGCCTTATGAAGGTTGGCTCGGTTGAGGTTGACCTTGTGCAAAAACGTATCGCTCAAGTCCGCGCCGCTGAGGTTAGCGTTGCGCAGGTTGCGGCCCGAAAAGTCTTTCTCGCTGAGGTTGCGATCGCGCCAGTCTACGCCGCTGAGGTCGGGCTCCGGCCAGTTAAAGGCCACGTGGGGCGCGGGGGGCTGCTGCGCGCGATTGGGTAGGGGCGAGGCCGGATAGTAACCGCGAGCGGTTTGGGAACGAGAGGCCTGGCCGGATTGAGCGCTGGTGGTTTGAGCGCTAGGGGACTGGGCACCAGGGGGCTGCATGCTAGGGGGCTGGACGCCAGATTGGGCCCCTGGGGGACGGGAGGTCGAAGCGGTTGAGGCACCGTTGGCCGAACTGCCGGAGCGGGGGACCGCCGGGTTACCGCCGAAGCCGGGGCGGGGCGGACGGGACGCCTGGGGACGCGCGCGCGGGGTGCGGCGCGCGCCTTGTGCACCGCTGCCCTGCGCTGTCTGTCGGGCCGTGCGGGCGCTAGCAGCGCGGGCGCGCGCGGCCGCTCGCTCAGCGGCGGTGGTGCGCGTCGCGTTCCGGCGAGCAGCGGTCGGTCTTGCCGAAGCCGCACGTGCCGTAGATGCAGCCGGCTCAGTCGCAGTCTTAGCTCCGTCTCGACGCAGCGTCCGCAGGCGATCGCGGGCTTGGTTTAGCTGCTTGAGCTTTTCCTGGGCTTTTTGCTGCAGGCGAATGTTATCTTTAGGGATGCGATCGGGATGCCAGATAAACACGAGGTCTTTATAGGCCTGATTGACGTCATCCATAGACGCGCCAGGCTCTAGCTCTAAGACTTGATAGCACCGTTCGAGATCGTCCATTCAATCAACCGCGTATTGGTTTAAGTAAACAGCCTGCAGATGGAGAACTATCCGACAGAAGTTCGACAAAGGACTGCCTAGCGCAATGGCTGTTCAAATTTTAGAGACGCCTGTGGCAAATTGCGTATTAGCTAAGGTTAATTTAACGTAAGTCAGAGGTTAGGTTGAAAGGCAAGCTGCTATGAAATTTCGAGCCTTCTTACGGGTGTTGCTGGCGGGCGTACTCTCCATGCTGCTGCTGGCGCTGGGCGGAGCGGTCTGGCTCCGGGCTCAGATGGGGGCCGCGCCAGCTTCCAGCGCGGCGAGTCAATACAGCGCGGCGAGCCAGAGTCGCGCCGAAGCAGCGGTCTCCTGGGACCAGTCTAAAACCGCTGCCTTCATTCCGAGCCGTGCGCTCGCCCTAGGGGCTCTTATGGTAGATGCCACCGATTGGGAAATTGCCCAAATTGCCGCCGCGCCCTTGGGTGAGCAGCGCTTACTGCGACAGCAGCTTGGAAAAATTAAGCGGCGGCTGCGGCAGTTTGGCATTCACTATGACCGAGACCTGAGGCCGTGGATCGGGGCGGAGATGACCGCTGCCCTGGTGAGCCTAGATGAAGACCGCGACCCCGACAACGGAAGTCAACCTGGGTATCTATTGGCGATCGCTACGGATGACCCCCAGGCCTCCCAGGCCTTTTTGAGGCGATTTTGGCAGCGCCGCCCCGCACAGACGACGCAGCAGGCCGGCGTCGAAATCACCCATTCAGCAGACGGGATGTCTACCGCCCACGTCGGTCGGCAGCTGGTGCTGATCGCGAATCACATGAGCGTGATTCAGGACGCCATTAGCAGCGCTCAGGTGCCGCCTTTAAATATTCGGTCTCGCCAGCGATACGAGGCGGCGCTGGCTCAGCTTCCGCCTCGTATCGGGTTTCTGCTGGCGGACCTGCCTCAGATTCGCCCCTGGCTGTCTTCAGATTTAGTTGATTTGATGCGCCAGAGAGTAATGCGCCAGGATCTGGTGCGCGAGAATGGCACCGATAGCGACTGGACTGTCCAGCACAGCGCCCTGCTAGCGACCGTGACGCAGGCCGACGCAGATTTGGCGCTTCAGCTCTGGCTCACGTCATTTGAGGCCCTAGAGGCTAGCGCAGGAAAAGTAAATCTAGAGGAAGCTGACCTTGAGCAGGCTTTAGATGAGACTACATCCCCTGCGGACCTCGCCCTAGCCCAGTGGCTGCCCGGCACCAGCAGCGCCGCCATCTTAGACCAAGATCTGTCGGCGCGCTGGTCTAGCGCTATCGTTGATGATGGCCCGCCGTTGGCTAACTCAGTCTTGGAGGCGATCGCCCCGCCCGATTTGGCGTCTTTGGGCATCGACGCCCGCGAAATCCGCGACTGGATCGTGCCCTGGGTCAGCGGCGACTACGGCATCGCCAAGCTGCGATCCGCTGAGGGACAAAGCGCTAAGCTTGACTGGATATTTGTCACCCCCGCTTCGGCTGAGGTGATGGACGGTCTGCGGGATCTTGACGCCCGCGCCCAGTCTCAAGGCCTCACGGTGGGGGTGATTCCCTACGCCAATCAGCAGCTCACGGTCTGGACGAAGCTCTCGGCAGGCGTCCCGCCCAGCGAGCCCAATGGCGACATCCCTAGCCTGATTGCAGCGGTAAAAGGCGTCCACGCCGTGGTGGACGACACCGCCCTAATTGCCACCTCCGTTGGTGCAATCGCCCAAGCCCTGCAGACCGCCGATACCGACCCCATTGGTCGGGCGATCGCCACCCTCGGTTCGTCCGCAGGAGGCTATATTCATCTGGCCTGGCCCGAGGTTCGCGCCCTGGCTGAGTCGTCTCGGGGGCGAGGGATGGACCTCTTCGAGACCTTGGATGGCGTCGTCGAGTCCGTGACCTTTACGCGCTACGGCAGTGGAGCTGCTGACGCGCGCGCTAAGCAGGACCCATTCGAGCAGGACCCATTCGAGCAGGACCCAGATAGCAATCGCATTGGCATCTTCTTTAACCTACAGGGATAGGGTACCCAAGACTCTAACCCCCATAGCTCCCCACTATCGCCCCCATGCTCATCATTCACGATGCGTCACTGCAGCAGTGGCTTCGATACGATGGCCCTGCCGCGGTGATTATCGCCCATAGCCCTGCCGAGGTCCTTCCAGCCCTAGAGGCCGTGCAGCGGCAGGTAGACGCCGGCAAACACGCCGCTGGCTTCGTGGCCTACGAGGCAGCCCCAGGATGCGATCCATCGCTGGTGACCCGCGCCGATGAGAGCGGATTTCCCCTGCTGTGGTTTGGCCTCTATGATCGCCCCTCAACCTATACTCTGCCCGACGCGCCCCAGCGGCCCGCGATCGCTTGGCGGCCCTCGATCTCTCAGACAGATTACTGTCGTCAAATCACCGCCATAAAGGCCCAAATCGCCGCTGGCAATACCTACCAGGTCAACTTCTCCCTTCGCCTCAGGGCGAAGCTGCCCGCCGACCCCTGGGGGCTCTTCCTGCAAATGGTTCAGGCCCAGTCGGCCGACTATGGCGCGTTTGTCGATCTTGGGGACTGGGCGATCGCCTGCGCTTCCCCAGAGCTGTTTTTCTCGCGGCAGGGCGCTGATCATGACCCTGAAAAAGACCACCACATTGTTTCTAAACCAATGAAGGGAACAGTTCCCCGCGGCCTCAATCTTTATGAGGACGCCCGACAAGCGGCGTGGCTGCGGGCCTCGGAGAAAAACCGAGCCGAGAATGCCATGATTGTGGACATGGTGCGCAACGATCTCGGGCGCGTGGCCACTCTGGGCAGCGTTGAGGTGCCTAGGCTATTTGACCTAGAGCGCTATCCCACGGTGTGGCAAATGACTTCGACGGTGCAGGGCCGCACCCAGGCGTCCACGGCGGATCTGTTTGGGGCCCTGTTTCCGCCAGCTTCCATTACCGGCGCTCCCAAGTCCCGCACCATGGGTCTAATTGCCCAGCTCGAAGACTCCCCCCGCCGCATCTACACCGGCACCATCGGCTTTATGCGCCCCGACGGGCGATCGCAGTTCAACGTAGCAATCCGCACGGTGCTCATAGACCGGCGACGACAGGTGGCGGAGTACGGCGTCGGCGGCGGCATCGTTTGGGACTCTCAGGCCAGCGAAGAGTACGCCGAGTGCTGCGCCAAGGCCCAGGTGCTGCACCACCAGCGGCCCCGGTTTTCGCTGCTTGAGAGCCTGCGCTGGACGCCTGAAACGGGCTACTTTTTGCTGGAGCGGCACCTGGAGCGGCTGTGCCAATCGGCGGAGTATTTTGGCTTTTGCTGCGATCGCCAGGCGGTGCTGCAGTGGCTAGATCGCATCGTTCTGCCCCAGGCGGTGCGGCAGGCTCCTGGTCAGGTAGTGACGCCAGATATCTCCCCGGTAAAACCGCTCAAGGTGCGGCTGATGCTGACTGCCAGCGGCCAGGTGAGCGGCGAGGTGGTGGCGCTTCCCCCATCGTCGCCGCTCACCGTCTGCGTTGCACCCCAGCCCGTCAGCGCCTCAGATGTCTTCCTACACCACAAAACCACCCACCGTCAGGCCTATGACCAGGCTCGCCAGAGCGCTCCCTCTGGCATTCACGACGTCATCCTCTGGAACGAACGCGGGGAGCTAACAGAGTCGACCCTGGGCAATCTCGTAGTTGAGATAGCGGGAGTACGCTATACGCCGCCTCTAAGCTGCGGCTTGCTGCCGGGCACCTTTCGGGCGCATCTGCTCGACCAGGGCCTATTGCAAGAGCGGGTGATTCTCCGCTCAGCGCTAGAGGAAGGCGATCGCCTGTTTATCATCAACTCGGTGAGGGGTTGGCAAGATGCTACGCTCAAAGCGCTTTGAGTCGAGGTTAACGCGGGCGATCGCTTCAAGGCGTCTTGCTACATCGCCAGGCCTACGCCAGAAGTATTATGGCTAAAGCTTCTAGTCAATCAACCAATTACCCGTAATACTGGTGCAAATGCCCCAGCTCGACACCATCATTAACCCGATGTTGACATTGCTGCTTAGGCGAGTGACGGATCGGCTTAAACTGGACTTAAAGTAAATTGCTAAGGCGGGTTCCTCACTGGGTGTGTCTCGCAGTCTTGTTAAGCTGCGTCACCTGCTTCCAAAACCCCTACCGCTCAAGTCCACAAGCTAATTTGAGTTTTCTATGCCTACTTCTCGCCTAATCAGTGGCCTGGTCGCCATCATCATTGCCGGCACCATGATTCTCCTAGGAGGCTGGTACTTCACGCTTTTGATTGGCGTTCTGGTTTACTTAGGCCAGTCGGAGTATTTTCAACTTGCACAGGCTAAAGGCATTGCCCCCGCCGCTAAAACTACCCTAGCCGTTAGCCAAGTATTGCTGGTCACGTCCATGATTTCCCCGACCCTGGCCGATGCGGTCTTTCCCGTGGCGGGGACGTTCATCTGCTTCTACCTTTTATTCCAGCCCAAGTTTGCCACCATTGCCGACATCTCTGCCTCGATACTCGGATTATTTTACGGTGGGTATTTGCCCAGCTATATCGTGCGCGTCCGCAACTTAGGCATTGAAAATCCCTTCTCGCTGAGCGGCTATTGGCCCACAAGCTGGTCGGTATGGGCCGACCCTGAAGCGCTCCCCAAGGGCCTCACCATTACCATTATTACCTTCGGCTGCATTTGGGCCGCTGACATCGGGGGATACGTTTTCGGTAAAACCTTTGGCCGCACGCGCCTCTCAGAAATTAGCCCCAAAAAGACGGTGGAGGGGGCTGTATGTGGGGTGTTAGCCTGTGCGAGCATCGCCATGGCGGGAACCTGGTACCTGGGCTGGGTAGGCTGGCCGCTATCCGGGCTAGCGCTGGGTCTTTTGATTGGTATTGCTAGCCTGTTAGGGGACTTAACCGAGTCGATGATGAAGCGTGACGTCGGGGTCAAGGACTCGGGCAGCCTAATTCCCGGGCACGGCGGTATCTTAGATCGCACGGACAGCTACGTGTTCACCGGGCCGCTGGTGTACTACTTCGTCACGCTGCTGCTGCCGTTTTTAACGACCCTGGTGGCCAAAGCCGCTTAGCGCCGTCGCTTGCGCTGAGCAGGCTGCCCCAGAAGCTAATGCCTCCTCATCTTCCGCATTATATCTTCAGCAATCTTGACATTCCTTCTCAGCTAAGGCTCATCTCAGGTAAGGTAGAGCACAATAGATTGAAGGCATCTGTGAAACAATTCGACCAGATGGATCTTCTGTCAACTCCCTACAATCAGAGAAAGACGTGAGTATTTCCGATTTTGCCTTGATTCTGCACCCGACGCTATCTGTTGCGATCGTCTTTCCCCTAATTGGCATCGCCACGGGCTTAGCCTGGCAAACGCGCCAGCGCCGCCTGACCGTAGCGCACAAAGAGAAAAGCAAGATTCCCCCCATAGTGGGCTCCGAGCACCTGACCATCGGACGCTGGCTGGCCGCTGGGGTAATAGGGGTCGCCATTTTGGGGATGAGCGAACCGATTATCAGCAAGATGATTGCCAACGATACCTTCAGCCAGGAGCCCGGACGCGCTACGTTCGTGGTGCTGATGATTGTGCTCACCATTGCCTCGGCGGCGCTGCTCTATCGCGCTAAGCCGGCGCTGTGGCGCGGCATCTTCGCCACTTTGACGGGCATGGGGCTCGTGATTTTGGGCTGCCAGCCCGAGGTGTTTCGTCGCGGCTTTGAGTGGTATACCTCCCATTATTACTACGGCATCACGGCGGGCCTGCTGATGATCCTATCGGTGGCGGTGGTGCCCGACATCTACAAAGACAAGCAGAAGCGATGGCGACGGGCCCACGCCATGCTCAACGCGATCGCGGTGCTGCTGTTCATTGGTCAGGGGTTTACCGGTGCTCGCGACCTATTAGAAATTCCGGTGAGCTGGCAAAAGCCCTACGTCAATGAGCTGTTTGCTAAGCAGTGCATGACCCAAGAGTGTGTGGTGCTGCCGGCGTCGGAAGCGCCGAACACCAGCGAATAGGACGCAGGTCCAAGTTAGCTTTCAGCAACCTTGATGCTGATGAGGAGCATTTGTGGAAGGTGTGTTTGATGACGCGTCGATGTAGCCTCGTAGCTAGTCGTAGCGCTCAATCTGCTCGGAAGAGAGAAGTGGCGTAATGTCTAAATGAGCCGCAAGGTGGGTAGTCCGCAAGAGTTGCCAAGTTTTGGGTACGCTGGTCGAGCGTTTCAGGAGGGACGTTAGTGTGGCTTCCCCATACAGACTCCAAAAGTCCGCTCCAGCCATAAGTGCACCCCTTATCTGAATAGTTTGATTTCCATGCTAAAATCTCCAACCAACTGTAGACTTTGCCGTTGGTAACACTATTTAACAATCATTGGCCCTACAGCGATTCCCTTGACCTTCCAGCTCACTAGAAGCGGCAAAATAGGTTATTCACAGCCATAGCGCTCAGGGCTCCATGGGAGGTGATCAAGTCGTGCCAAATTTAGCCCCCGATCTGCATTGATGAGCGGAATGAAGCGACGAACCGTTTTGAGTCTGGGTGCTGGAGTAGCCCTGTCTGCACTGCTCTCCCAATGTTCAAGAGATGCTTCTCAATCTGGTTCTTCTAGTTCGGCGCTGGCTCAGCCTCAACATCTGACCAGTGAGAATGGAATACTGCAGGTCAACCTAAAAGCCAAACTGCAGGCTGCTATTCTAGGGAACCACAACGCTAATCCGCTGACCTACAATGGCCAATTTCCGGGCCCTTTATTAGAAGCGCGGGCAGGTGACGCGGTACGCTTGACCCTCAGCAACGAACTCGATACGCCCACCAATCTCCATTACCACGGTCTCCACATTTCTCCCAAGGTTGACAATGTTTTCCTGGAGGTTGCCCCTGGAGAGCAGTACACCTATGAGTTCGAAATCCCCCGCAATCACCCTGCCATAACAGGGTGGTATCACCCCCACTACCACCTCAATGTTGCCCCACAGGTTTTCGGTGGTTTGGCCGGACCGCTAATCGTTCGAGGCGAGCTAGATGAAATTCCTGAAATTCAGCAGGCTGATGAAGCGCTGCTCGTGCTGCAAGATTTTGGGCTGCAGCAGGCCCGCCAAGGCCCGCACCCCCTGGCCAAGCGGTGGGGACGTGAAGGTCGCCTCATCCTAGCTAACGGCCAGCAAAATCCCGCTGTCAATGTGCCTCAAAACGGCTTACTGCGGCTGCGGCTAGTTAATGCCTCTGCCTCCCGTATCTATCAGCTTCAGCTGCAGGAGCATCCCTGGTATCTGATGGCGACAGATCGCGGGGCTCTCGCTGAACCTATTGAACTTGAAGCGCTGCTTCTATCCCCTGGGGAACGGGCTGAGCTACTGATTCCAGGCCAGCGAGAGCCGGGAGAATATCCAGTCATCAGCCTGCCTTACGATCGCGGCCTAGAGGAAAGCCGCTCATCGTTTGGGGATGCGGTGGAGCAGATATCAGGGGTGGTGAGGCCGACGCAAACCACAGTCGCGACGCTGCGGTATGTGGAGGGAGGCGATCGTCCCCTACCCCTTCCAAAGCAGCTAATCCCAGTAGAATCGCTTCCCGAACCCCAAGCTACCCGCGAGTTTGTGCTGGATCATGGTCTTGATGCCAATGCAAAATCAACAGGTTTTACCATCAACGGCCAGTCGTTTGTAATGGGGCAAGTTAATACCCGCGTTCGCCTCAACGATGTCGAAGACTGGCACATCATCAACAACGCCAGCATCGATCATCCGTTTCACCTACACACCAATCGCTTTCAGGTGGTTAAGCGCAACGGACAGCTCGAAGCGATAAAGGTCTGGAAAGATACGGTGAGTCTGAAGGGCTATGAAAGCGTCACCATTCGGATTCGATTTGAGGACTTCGTAGGGCGCACGGTGTATCACTGCCATATCCTCGACCACGAGGATCAAGGCATGATGGGGATTTTAGACATTCAGCAGGCTTGAGGCACTTGAGAAGGGCAAGGCTGCCCCAAATTCTGAGGCGCTATATCGTCGTCATCAGCACCAGCACCAGCACCCCAGCCGCCAGCATCAGCCCGGCGGGCATGAATCGGCGAGTTTTTACCAGCCGTACCGCAAATACCACGACCAGCACGGCGGTAACGATCGCCGCCAAAATTTCGCCCCATAGGACCCCGGCCAAATATAGAACGCCGCCCAAGATAAGCAGCAGCCCGCTGACCACGCCCGATATCAGCGACGGACGGCTGCCCGCTTTCTTATAGCCCAGGACGCCTCCCACGATGGCGAGTATGCCATAGGCGATCACGGCCAATATTCCTACAGTCATTGCGGTCTCTCACCTCGTGCTGAATGCTCTTAACGCTAGCGGACTTTGGAAGCGGCGTCTAGTGGCCAAATTCTAAGCTAATTCAGCAGTTCGGTAGTCTTGGAGGGCCGCTGTTCTCCGCTACGATGAAAAGCGGTTATTCCCGAAAGTCTGCCCCTATCGCCATGTCCGCTGAGTCTAATGCTGAGTTCAACCCGTCACTCGACGCCAACGACCTCGTCGAGCAGGCCACAACGCTGCTGCTCTACGCCCCCATATTAAGCGATCCGGTAGGCCAAGCCTGGATGCACCTGCTCCATCAAATCGCCTCCCGAGTCCCTACCCTCGATCTGCTGCAGGCCTATAGCCAATGCTTTGCGGCGATCGCCAGCTCCGGATACGGCTGGCAGACCTACCTGATTACCCAAATCCTCTACGCTGACAACCCCTTTACTCAGGCAGCCCAGACCCACCAGGTCACCCAGGGGCTAAAAGCTGCTGCGGCTCACGACCTAAAAATTCTGCAGCAGATATACCAGGTGGGCGATCGCTTGGGTAACCAAGTGCAGGCGGTAACGGGGCGTACCTTAATTTCGCTACAGGCTTTGGAAGACGCCGCGCCGGACCTTTCCCTTGCCGCCCTACTCAAGGACACCGCAGACAAACCCCACCACTGGCCAACCCTAATTTCTGATCTCGTCGACCATCATCACCAGCATGGGGTGGGCCAGTTTGCCCGCTATCGGGCCTTTCGCTGGGGCCAAGGCCGGCTCAGCGGTATCACAACCCCCGACCCCATTACCCTCAAAGATTTGACAGGCTACGATCACCCCCGTCAGCTGCTGCTGCGCAACACCGAGGCGCTGCTGGCGGGCCATCCGGCGCTGAATGTGCTGCTGTATGGCAGTCGGGGGTCTGGCAAGTCGTCGCTGGTGAAGGCGCTGCTCAACGAATATGGCGCTCAAGGGCTCAGGCTCATCGAGGTTCCAAAAGCAGAGCTAAAGGACCTGCCGGCGATTGTAGAGCTGCTGCGGCAGCGGCCCCAGAAGTTCATTCTATTCGTCGACGATCTGTCCTTTGAAGACGATGACGACGCCTTTAAAGCGCTTAAGGTAGTGCTGGAGGGCAGCGTCACCGCCCGGCCCGCCAACGTAGTGGTCTACGCCACCTCCAATCGCCGCCATCTGGTGCGCGAATTTCAGGGCGAGCGCCCCCGCCCCCGCGACGCCGATGAAATCCATCAGTGGGACACCCTGCAAGAAAAGCTGTCCTTCAGCGATCGCTTCGGCCTTACCCTCACCTTCGAGCCCGCCGACCAGGCCGCCTATCTTGACATCGTGCGTCATCTGGCGCATCGGGCCGAGCTTAAAATTGACCCAGAGGCGCTAGAGCGCCAGGCCCTACGCTGGGCCACCCGCCATAATGGACGCTCGGGACGCAGCGCCCGCCAGTTCGTCGACGCGCTCACGGCAGCGCAGCAGCGGGGCGATCGCGAAGTCTTTTAGGTGCAGCGGCTTTGACGGCGACGGCGGCGCAGCGATTGGAGTCAGCGGTTTCTCCGCCGATTTCCAAACCGTTAAAATTCTCCGCAATTCCGACCAAGTTACCGGTAGATGATCTAATCTGTTAGAGAAGCAACGCTCAAAATTTGCCGCCCAGCTCTCATTGCATAAGCTCTCACGCGCAAGCGGCATAGCTACCTTTGAATAAAGCCCTAATTAACCCTTCCTAATCCATGGTTACGACGCCAACTCCCGAAACAAAGCGCACTTCCCGTGTCGAAGGCATTAAAGAGCGCAGTAATGGCCTGCGTGAGCCCGTAGCTAGTGAGCTTTTACAGGACACCACTCACTTCACTGAGGATGCCATCCAGATCCTCAAATTCCATGGGTCATATCAGCAGGACAACCGCGACAATCGGGTTAAAGGCCAGGAAAAGGATTATCAGTTCATGCTGCGGACCCGCAACCCTGGGGGCTACCTGCCGGCGGCGCTGTATCTGGCCCTAGACAAGATGTCAGATGAGCTTGGCAACGGCACCCTACGGGTGACCACCCGTCAGGGTATCCAGATCCACGGCATTCTCAAGAAGGATTTGAAGGCGGCGATCGCTGCCATCGTCAATAACATGGGCTCTACCCTAGGGGCCTGCGGCGATTTGAACCGCAACGTCATGGCTCCCCCGGTTCCCTTTACGAATAAGCCAGAATATGTCTACGCCCGCGAGTACGCCGACAACGTGGCCGATCTGCTGACGCCCCAGAGCGGCGCGTACTATGACGTTTGGCTCGACGGAGAAAAGGCCATTACGGCAGAGGAGCACCCGGATGTGGTAGCGGCGCGGCAGCGCAACGTCAACGGCAGCATCTTTGAGGGCCACGCCGAGCCCATCTACGGCACCCACTACATGCCCCGCAAATTTAAGTGCTGCGTCACGGTGCCCGGGGATAACTCCATCGACCTGTATTCCCAGGACGTCGCCCTGGTGGTGATCACCAACGACGCGGGCGAGCTAGAGGGCTTCAACGTGCTGGTGGGCGGCGGGTTGGGCCGCACCCACAACAAGGAAGAGACCTTTGCCCGGCTAGCCGATCCTATTGGCTATGTCGACAAGGCCGACGTCTACGACCTCCTAAAGGCGATCGTCGCTACCCAGCGAGACTACGGCGATCGCTACAACCGCCGCCAGGCCCGCATGAAGTACCTAATCAACGACTGGGGCGTCGACCGCTTCCGCGAGCAGCTCAAGACCTACTTCGACAGCGAGCTGCATCCCTACAAATCGCTACCTGACTTTAAGTACTACGACTACCTGGGCTGGGGCGAGCAGGGGGACGGCAAGCTCTATCTGGGCCTGTCCATTGAGAATGGCCGCATCCAGGACACCGAGTCTCTGCAGCTGAAGACCGCTCTGCGGGAGGTGGCTCGCCAGTACGAAATCCCCATGCGGCTGACGGCGAACCACAACATTATCCTTTACGACATCAACCCTGAGTGGAAGGATGACCTGGACGCCATCGTCAAGAATCACGGCATCAAGCGGGAGACGGAAATCGACCCGCTGGTGCGCTACTCCATGGCCTGCCCGGCGCTGCCCACCTGCGGTTTGGCGGTGACTGAGTCGGAGCGCATTTTGCCCACGATGCTGGATCGCATGCGTACCCTGCTCAACAGCCTAGGACTGCAGGACCAGCACCTGGTGATTCGCATGACGGGCTGTCCCAACGGCTGCGCCCGCCCCTACTTGGGGGAAATCGGTTTCGTAGGCCAAGCGCCGGGGTCTTACCAGCTGTGGCTGGGGGCCGACGCCAACCAAAACCGGCTGTCAGAGCCGTTCATGAACCGCATGCACGAGTCTGACCTGGAGAAGACCTTTGAGCCGCTGTTTGTGCTCTTTAAGCGCAAGCGGGAACAAGGGGAAGGGTTTGGCGATTTCTGCCATCGGGTCGGTTTTGACGCCCTGCATGAGTTCACGGCCATCTACAAGATAGGCTCTGGGGTAGTGTCATCCTCAGCTAAGGCAAGCCGCACTAAGCACCGTATTGGGGTATCGGATGATCTGTACGATCAGCTCAAGGTGCTGTCGACTGAGCAAGGCAAGCCGATGACGGAGCTGGCTTCTGAGGCGATCGCGGCTTATTTGAGCAATCAGCAATAAGGTAGCTGTGCAGCGGTTCGACCTTTTAAAGTTGGGGGATGCAATTTGAATTGTCGGAGGCGATCCTTAAAGTTGCGCTGTCGATCCTTTAAAGATCGCGCTCTGCATTAGAAAGTTGAGGCGTCGCATTAGAGAGTTGAACGATCGATCCTTAGAGATCGCGCTTTGCATTTGAGATGTAGGGCGCGATCTTTAAAGATCGAGGCATTGCGTTCAGTCGCGCTTCGCGATGCGTCCTTCGGATATACTTCGCGACTGCACTGTGAATTTGGTGACGCAAACCATTGAAAATTTCTAATGATCCAGCGGGCTTCGTACGCCACGGCCTCCTCGATTCAGGACATGCGTACGGTGCGCTCTACGGCTAGATGAGACAGGTGGCTCGAATCTCGTCCGCTTCCATGTCTCT
>JBHJHD010000115.1:0-26557 GCA_050331115.1 Elainellaceae cyanobacterium | reverse complement strand
CAAGGTCAAGACGGCGGCGGTGACTACCTGCTGCCGGGGTTTGTAGAGCTGCACACCGACAATCTAGAGCGCTGCATGTCGCCCCGCCCCAGCGTGGCCTGGCCCCTAGAGATGGCGGTGGTCCACCACGACCGGGATTTGGCGGGGGCGGGCATTACCACCGTGTGTGACGCGATCGCCATCGGCGACGTGCTGCCCAACTCGGTGCGCATGACCCAGTTTGACCCCATGATTGACGCTTTGGCGTCGTCGCAGCAGGCAGGCCGTCTAGCGGTGGACCACCGGCTGCACCTGCGCTGCGAGCTGGGCTACGAGAAGACCCACGACATCGTAGAGCGCTACGCCACCCATCCGCTGCTGACCCTGATGTCACTGATGGACCACACGCCGGGACAGCGTCAGTTTGCCAAGGTCGAGAAGTACAAGCAGTACTACGTCGGCAAACACGGGGTTAGCCCCGATGAGATGGATGCGTTTATTCAAAAGCGCATCGAAGACCAGCGGCTGCACGCCCAGGCGAATCGGCAAAAGCTAGCTCAGCTGGCCCGCACCCACGACATCACCCTGGCGAGCCACGACGACGCGACGGTGGACCACGTCCAGGAGGCGGTGGCGGAAGGGGCGGCGATCGCTGAATTTCCCACCACCCTGGACGCGGCTAAAGCCGCCCACAGCCACGGGCTGCAAATTTTGATGGGGGCCCCCAACCTAGTGCTGGGGGGCTCTCACTCGGGCAATGTCTCGGCCATGACCCTAGTGGAGCACGGCCTGGTGGACGTGATTTCTTCAGACTACGTGCCCCAGAGCCTGCTGCAGGCGGTATTTCTGATGACCCAGGCCCTGCCGCTGCACGACGCGGTGAAGCGGGTGACCCTTAACCCCGCCAAAGCCGCTGGGCTAGGGGGCGATCGCGGTAGCCTGTCGGTGGGCAAGTCGGCTGATCTAGTTATCGTAAACCACGATGGCATGGTACCCCGGCTCACCAGCGTTTATCGGCGGGGACAGCGCATTGCCTGATCCTACAAGCACCTCGAGCTTAAGCGCTGCTTCCTTAGCCTCTAGCCCCGAGAGCCTCTACCAGCCGCTAATTCTCTACGCCTGCCCTACCGGGCCGCTGGCCCAGCAGCTGGGCGACTATTTTGAGCGCAGTCGGGAGCGCTTTGGCCCCAACAAAGCCCACGGCTACATGCCCCACTGCACCCTGACGGGTTTTTTCCACGATCAGGCGAGGGCGATTTTCGGCTATTTACGCGCCGTTGAGGGAGCATTAGAGGCGCTGGGGACGCCCCCAGACCCCGTCGTCCGCATCGCCGCCTTGGGATTCCATTCTGACTGGCACGGACTAACGCTAGAGTCGCCCTGGCTCATAGCGCTGACCGCTCAATTTGCCCGGCTGAGCCCTAGAGACACCCGCCGCGATGCCCTGCGGCTCAAAAGCGGGCTGCACCTCAGCCTGGCCTACGGCTTTGACCCAGGGCAGGCTGACGGACTGCGATCGCTGGCCAAATCTCTTATTGACCCCAGCGCTCCGGCAGGTTGGGAGCTACGACTCTACCAGAGGCAGCCCAAGTGGGTCTGCCACCAGCGCTGGCCTCTGCTTGCTCAAGCTTCACCCCCTCAACCCTCAACCCCGGAGACGCTGCCATGACCACAATCAATATCTTGATGACGACCCTACGCGATCGCGGCGGTGCCCAGTACGGCAACGAAGCTGTAACCTATCTACAGCACGCTCTACAGTGTGCTAACCTTGCCCAGCAAAACGGTGAACCGGACTCGCTGGTTGCCGCTTGCCTGCTGCACGACATTGGCCACATGATGCACGGGCTTGGGGAAGACGCCGCCCAGCAGGGCATTGACGATCGCCATGAGTACCTAGCGCAGCGCTATTTAACGCCTCTGTTTGGCTCTGATGTTACTGAGCCCGTCAGGCTTCACGTTGAGGCAAAGCGCTACCTGTGCGCTATCAACAAGCGCTATTGGGATTCCCTATCCGCTGCTTCAAAGACTAGCCTAGAGCTGCAGGGGGGGACTTTTTCTAAATCTGCCGCTAAGCGATTTATTTACCAGCGCTATGCCCCCGACGCTGTAAAGCTTCGGCTTTGGGATGATCAAGCTAAGGTTAGCGACCATAATACGCCAGACCTCGACCACTTTTTACCCGTTCTTCAAGCCTGTCAGGCAGCAGTCGTGCGATAGGCATCCTTGCGTGGTGCATAATTGTTCTAATGCATTAGGACAATTGCTAAATCTAACGTCAAAGGTCTGCCGCGTACTTAGGTCTGCCGCGTACTTAGAACCTCTGCGAGAGGAAGCATAGGTCCAGCAATAATATTGAATGCCTTTTATTCTGACTCAGTTTATCAATGGCCCCGCTGTATTACGGTGTCCACTGCATCTTAAGTTATCTAGGCTAACCGGTTGCCTAAAAAGTAGGTTTCTATAAAACCGATGCCCTGGATTGAGATGCCGCCTCGACGCTCGAACTCAAACCGTTTGTATAGGTCGCGGTAGACATCAGTGGTAACCTGAATTTTACCCGGTGCACTGGTCTCTTCCATACGGCTGGCAATATTCACTGTGTGGCCCCAAAGATCGAAAGCAAAGGTCTTTTTACCAATTACGCCTGCAACGACCGGCCCAGTATGAAATCCGATGCGCAGCTTAAAGCGCTGTCCATTTGGTCTAATAAATTTTGATACAGCGTCCTGCATATCTAGGGCCAGGTTGGCGATCGCGGTGAGGTGGTTAGGCTGGGGGGAAGACACGTTAGCCCCGACCATGTAGGCATCGCCGATGGTTTTTATCTTTTCTAGGCCGTAGTGCCCGACAAGCTCATCGAATATTGAAAAGATATCGTTGAGCACGGTTACTACAGCCTTCGGCTCAGTCTGAGCCGCAAAGGGGGTAAAGTTGACGATATCCGCAAACAGGACGCTAGCCGCCTCAATGCTGTCGGCGATCGCATCAGGCTTGCGCTTGAGCCGCTGGGCTACCGAGCTAGGCAGCACATTGAGCAGTAGGTGCTCTGCCCGCTGTCGCTCCTGCTTGAGCATGCGCTCAAACTCGACCCGTTCCGTGATGTCCTGTATGGTGCCCTCATAATATTGGAGGCCGCCAGCCTCATTTCTCACTTCCCGCACATTCTCGGTGATCCAAATGCGGGTTCCATCCTTGCGATAGATCTCAGAGACGGCATCGATAATTTTGCCAGCCTGCCTCAGATAAACCGCAAGCTCTAGGCGGCGCTTAGGCTGAACGTAGATCTGGCGAGCGATGTCCTCTATACTCTCAGTGAGCGCTTCAGGAGACTCGTAGCCGTAGATCTCGGCTAGCGCTGGATTAACGGTGATATACTGCCCCGCTGGCGTAGATTGGAAGATGCCTTCACTGGCCGACTCAAAAATGTTGCGATATTTTTCCTCAGCCTGCTGTCGAACGCTAATTTCCTCGCTCAATTGACGGTTCTTCTCCTGCAAAAGCCGCGCCTGACGCTCTGTTTGCTTCTGAAGGCAATACATTTGGAGATGGGTATGCACCCGGGCAAGGACTTCTGCAGCCTGAAATGGCTTACTGATGTAGTCTACTCCCCCTAGTTCAAACCCCCTTACTCGGTCTTCTGTCGTGCTTAAAGCGCTGACAAAAACAACGGGAATTGCCTTGAGCATCGAGTCTAGCTTAAACCGCTGACAGACATCGTAGCCGTTCATATCCGGCATATTTACGTCCAGCAAGACTAAGTCTGGCGGTGATTGCGTGGCGCTACGCAGCGCCGCCGCCCCACTCAATGCCTTACGAATTTGGTAACCCTCTGGCTTGAGAATTTCTGTCAGCACCTGAATGTTATCGACCATATCGTCCACAATCAAAATCGTGGACGATGTGACGACATCAGCGGTATTGACTAGCTCGACAGAGGTGACCATAGGAGAAATTGCCGTTTGCAGGGGGTTGGGGAAGATAGCGCTACTGAGGATAAGGATTCGTGAGTCGTAAGAATAGAGCAGCGCCAGCCTGGGGCAGATCGCCTCAAGCCTGTCAATTTGGGCGCGCTGCGTCAGCAGTAGGCGCAAATTATACTCAGAATACCCAAGTCATGGATCGCATCTGGCTATATCTAAGCGCCTGTGCTGAGAGCTCACCAGTTTATTCGCCACTGTACCGCAGCCTATAGCGAGAGCGATCGCAGCGGTCTCGCCGTGGCAGCCTTAAAGGCCGCATCCCTTAAAGGCTGCATCAACGACAGACAATCAGAAGTGCCTGCTTTTTAATACTGCTAGAAAGATGAGATGCCCGGAAGCAGGCTTAAAAAAGTAGCCCTAGGCCGGTCCTCTCCGTATAACCACTGAGATGGATGATTTCAACAGCCTCGGCCATAGACGTATGACAGCCTCGCCAGCCAAGCTGTTCAGCCCCATCGGGCCGACTTCAACATATCTTCAACCTCGTCCCGCGAAGATGAGGTTGGAGTGAAGGTTAGCGCCGCTGTTTTGCCACTCCCAGGCAGAGATGTGTTTACATGTCATAAGCGAGTATTGTTTGAGTCGATAAATATACAGATAGGTCACCATATGACAGATTATAAGAAAGCTATTATCACGGGCATCACGGGTCAGGACGGCTCTTACCTCACTGAGCTGCTCCTCGAAAAGGGATATCAGGTCCACGGCATTATTCGCCGTACCTCCACATTCAATACGGACCGCATCGATCATCTCTATCAGGATCCCCACAACCCGGATGCTACCCTCTTTCTTCACTACGGCGATCTGACCGACGGAACAACCATCCGGCGGATCTTGGAAGAGGTTGAGCCCACGGAGGTCTATAACCTCGGCGCTCAGTCCCACGTGCGCGTCAGCTTCGACTCGCCCGAGTATACGGTGGACAGCGTTGCTATGGGCACCCTCCGGTTACTTGAGGCGGTGCGCGACTATCGCCGTCGCACTCAGAACAACGTTCGCTTCTACCAAGCCGGCTCGTCTGAAATGTTTGGAAAGGTTCAAGACGTGCCCCAAAAGGAGACAACGCCTTTCTATCCGCGCAGCCCCTACGCCTGTGCCAAGGTCTACGCCCACTGGCAGACCCTCAACTACCGCGAGTCCTACGACATGTTCGCCTGCAACGGCATTCTCTTCAACCACGAGTCGCCGCGCCGGGGTGAGACCTTCGTGACCCGCAAAATCACCCGCGCCATTGCGCGCATCGTCGCCGGAAAGCAGAAGGACCTCTACCTGGGCAACCTCGACTCTAAGCGTGACTGGGGCTACGCAAAGGACTATGTGCGCGCGATGTGGCTCATGCTGCAGCAGGATCAGCCCGATGACTATGTGGTCGCTACCGGCGAGACCTACTCGGTGCGCGAATTCCTAGAGGTCGCCTTTGGCTACGTCAACCTCAACTGGCAGGACTACGTCAAGTTTGACGAGCGCTACCTGCGGCCCGCCGAAGTGGAGCTGCTGATTGGTGACCCCACCAAAGCTAAGGAAAAGCTGGACTGGGAGCCGTCGGTGACTTTTGAGGAGCTGGTGAAGCTGATGGTGGAAGCAGATATGCGATCACTGGGCCTCATCTCTGTCAACAGCGGCCTCAATGCTGATAACATCGAGAACGCAACGATCCGCGATCGCCTTAAAGCTACGGCATCCTAGAGTCGCCCGCGAGGCCTCATCATATAAGATGACCCGTTGAAGGCGGGCGAGCTATCATTCCGGCGTCGATGGCTCGCCCGCTTTTGCGTAGTATTACTGATAGTTTCAGCGCTCAACCTTGAAGCTTCTTTCGCGCTACCGTCGTGGCCTGCTGCGCAAAAGGACTAATCAATAGCTCGAATTAATTGCCCCACCAAAAATAATTCAGCCCCCAGAGCTCCCACAATTTCACTTCCGTGAACGCCTCCGGTAAATTCTCAAAACCGTCTGAAAAATCGACTTCAACGCCACCTGCGGCTAAAGACTTTTGGCAAAGCATGTCCGTAAATGGCGATATATCTTAATTACACTCCCCAAGATGCTATCGTAATTGTGAGAATTGGTACAGTAAGGTGTAGCCCCCTTATCTAAGCGCAAACCTTTCCCTTAGAATTGAGGCTGTTGAGCAATTCAGTAGACATATAGAATACCTTCGCCATGTCATCAAAGCCCAACGCTGTAAATGAGCTGCGGCAATCGGAATATGTGGCGATCGCGCCAAAGCCTTTCCGACAATCAGCCTCACTGTACTGTTTCTAGCCGAATCAGCGATTCGGTTTTCTAGTGGAGATAGCCCATGCAACCACCCAATGCTCAACCGCCTTCTATGAGCATTCGCCGACTTGGCCAGCTTGGATTCGTAGGCTGGATCAAGGGGCTGAGCGATCGCACTCGACTGATTATGATAGCGGGGCTGCCGGCCTGTGGTCTCTTCCTGTTTACCATCGCAGCGCTGCTGCTAAAGCCGCCCCAGCAAGTAGAGCGGCGCGACCCGGCCTCTGAACGAGACACTATTTTGGCGGTTGCGCCGAACGCCCTAGCCCAAATCGCCCCCAGCATGGGGTCGATAGAAAAGGCGCAGCGGCTGATGGGGGTGATGCCCGTGTATGAATCGGCTTTGGCCGATAAGTCTCAGCTGGTGCAGTCGGAGCTGATTCTACACGAATCCCAGCGGCTTTTGCGGGCGGCAGAAGAGGAAGCCGGGGCCGGTGAACCGGAAGATATCGACCAGTATGGGTTTTCCATGCCGCGCTGCCGCCAGATGATGGACACCAAGCGCTGTATTCTGCTGCGCTATGTGGGCGATGGGGTAAAGCTGATGGAGCAGGGGGAGAAAAGTCACGACGTCTATAGCTACGTGCAGGGCTACGTGCAGGCCCAGGCGGCGGCGATCGCCCTATTCCCCGTGCAGCCTATTGACGGTGGCCAGGTCCCCGTCAACAGCTGGCTCAACTACCGGGAAGGTTTGGCCTCCACTATTCCCTATCTCCCCAGCAGCGCGGCGGTGGGGCTTGGCCTTGGCGCTGAGCGTCAGCCCCTCAGCCCGGCCGAGAATATGATTCGGCAAAATCCGCTGCCGGAGGCCAGTGAGTAATGGGGAAATTTCTTTCGAGCCGCATGCAAAAGCTGCTCACCTATCCGCTGGCCAGTATTGGTCTTGTGATGGGAGCCTACGGGTTACACAGCGCCCTCACCCCCGACTACGACGTCGATGAGCAGGTGATTGCAGATCTCTACGACCAGGCGCAGCAGTGGGAGTCTTTCACCCTCACCGAGTCTATGTCTAAGCGGGTTGAGGGCCTGGCGATCGCCTCTATTGGCCTAGTCGCTATCGGCAGCGCGATCGCCCTCAGCAGCGCCGAGCCCAACCGCCTGGTGCCCGAGAACGACAACAAAACGCCTCTGGTACTCCCCTCCCCCCAGGAGACCCGAGAAACGCTGATCAATCGGCTGAAGGTGCTGCTCTCTAACGAAGTATGGCTGAAGCAAATGATCGGTGCTCCGATTGTCATCGTCACCGGCGGCATGGGGGGCGGTAAGAGCAGCATCGCCAACGCCATCGTGGTGCTGCGGCAAATTTTGATGGCCAACGATGCCCTAATTTTTGACCCAGACGCCGACGAGGATTTGGCGGCAGGCACCTGGCTTACCGGGCAGGTGTTCGGCACCTCCAAGCAGGGCGAATTTGGCGATATCGCCCGCGCCTACCTGCCCCTAGCGCTGTCCGGACGCGCCAAGGGAGAGCCCGCCATCAGCGTTATTTTTGACGAGGTCTCCAAATGGGAGCGGCTCTATGGCTTGGGCAGCGAGCTCACCCAAATCGTGCAGTTTGGCGCGCAGGACATCCGCAAAAAACGGGTTCAGTATATCTTTGTGCTGCATGCCGACACCCAAATTACGGCGGATATGATTCATAGCCAGCTGCCGCCCGGCCTGCTCACGTCGCTCACAACCCAAGCCGCCATTATCCACGTGCCCGTAAAGGCCGACGACTTCGGCAGCCCTGAGCCCATGGGCTGGGTTCGCTTTAAGGCTCCTAACCAGCCTGACATCAAGGACAATTACCAGCGCTATGCGGTGCCGGCGTTGCTCAAGCCCCAGGGTCTGCGCAACGAGAGCCAAAAGATTCTAGAGCATCTGGGCATCAAGCCGGACGTCAACCCAGGTCGCCTGATTACGCCAGAGATCGAAGAGCTGATTGGGCGTCGGCTCAACCTTAGAGACCCGGAAAACATTGACCGGCTTAACCGGCTTGTAGAAGGCCCGACCGCCCCTGGCATAGACGCGTCAGAAAATCGCCACACCAGCGTCGATTGGCAATACATTCCCCACACAAAGGTCGTGATCGCTTTCTTCCGGTACATCTTCAGCGCTGGCAGCCCCCTCAAGGCCGGTGAGGATGACTTTGACGTTAGCGAGCTGGCGGTTTGGAGCAGCGGTAAGGAGATTGCCGCCCAGGACTTCAACGCCTTTTTAGATATGGTTAACTACTTCAATCTTGGGCGCTATACTACGGAAGAGAAAAGCCGCTGGACGCCCGTCATTTCGCCCGACTGTTTGCCGCCAGAGAACGTCTAAGACACCTCCAGAAAATCACCTCCAGACCCTGGAAGGAGAAACGATGACCAAGCATGATGACGATCACGTCGTAATTAATATGGACAGCGATGATGCTCGCCGCCAGAGAACGGGGCCGGTCTCAGAAATTGGCCACGGCATGGGCAGCATTTTCTGGGGCATGCGCAACCCGATTCGGACTGGTCTACGCGGCTTTGGGCTGTTTTGCTCGACCATGGGGCTAATCGCCGTTGGGGCTGGCGTCATCTATATGGTTCAAGGCGGGCGCGGACCGGCGCGCTTGAGCTCCCATCCGGTTGATTTGGGCCGCTGGGGCGCGAAGAATTTAATCTCTCCGCTGTTTGAGCCCCTGATGGATAGACCGGCTGAGTCGGATAACGTAGTTACCGGCTCTCCCGAAAAGCCTATCGAATCTTTGGAGGACATATATCGGCGGGATTCTGAAGAGTAGCGCGCAGATTCTAAGGGGAGAAGACTTCTGAGGGCGGCGAATGGCTCGGATCACAATTGTTAATCAGCGGCTGTTTTCATCCCCCAAGGTCCGCAGGCAGCAGCGGTTTAGCGCGGTTTTATCGGCGATTGTTCTGGCGCTTTTGGTTGTGGGTCTATGGGCGTCGCCCTGGGGCGATTCGGCTTGGCAGGGCGTGCGTCACCTCTACGCCAAGATACGGCTCCGGCAGATTGGGCGAGTGGTTCCGGGAACCTACAGCGGCTATACCCTCAGTCAGCACCAGGCGGACGTTGCCAATACCATTGTCCGGGCGGGCATCGTCGCGGGGGCCAGTGAGTACGACATCAAGGTGGCGCTGATGACGGCTTTAGCGGAGAGTGACCTGCGGGCTCTAGACTACGGCGATTTAGACTCTCGCAATGCCTTTCAGCAGCGGCCCTCTCAGGACTGGCCCGATACGACCGACACCTTTACGGCGGCGCAGGCCTTCTTTAAGGGGCATGGCACCAATATCGGGCTCTTAGACATCCGCGATCGCCTCCGCCGCGATGCCGGATCGCTGGCCCAAGAGGTGCAGCGATCGGCCTATCCAGAGCGCTACGGCGAGTTTGAGCAGGTGGCCGAGGCGCTTGTGCTGACGGCCCGCAAGCCGACGGAAGAGTCCCAGTCCCTCACTGACGTGGCCCTCAGCGCCCTCAGCGCCCGGCCCGGTAAGCAGGCGTTTCCCCTTAAGGGTAAGACGCTGGCCTCCACTGGAGTCACCAGCGAATTTGGCTGGCGCTACGGCGGCGGCGGTCGAGATTCTGGCGATCGCAACTTTCACCAGGGCATTGATCTCGCCTGCGCCTATGGGGAGCCGGTGACCGCGGTCGAGGCGGGGGTTGTAGAGCATGTCGATACGGACCCGGACGGATACGGGGCCCAGGCGATCGCCCTGATTGCCCGGGACGGGACGGAGTTTCTATACGGCCACGTGCAGAAGCGGCTGGTGAAGAACGGCGAGCTGGTGAGCGCGGGGGCGATTGTGGCGGAGTGCGGCAGCGAGGGAAACAGCAGTGGCCCCCACCTCCATTTTGAGATGTGGTCCGGCAGTCAGCCGCAGAACCCGCGGGGTTATTTGGAAACCCTAGGGCCAGGCTAGGCCGTGAGAATAGATCGTAAGAATGGGACCGTAAAAATAGACCGTGCGATCGCAGCAAGAAATAGCTTGTGTTGGGCTGCTGTCGCGTTTATTAACTCTTAAAAAGACTTTTGTACGCAAGTAAACGCGTGCTTACTTTTATAAGAAATTGGCATAGGCTGAAGACAGCAGAAATGAGGATATTTTCATGGTTGAAACTAACTCCTCTCAACAGGTTGGTAAGCAGACGCAGCGCGTTTGCCCCCAGTGTGGATTATCTAAATCCATTTCTGAATTTAGCCAGTTTTACACGCAGCCTCTGCTGCTCAAAGAAAATGCCGCGCCCCTCAAGTCGCCCATATGCAATAGCTGCAGTGAAGATATAGCAGAGTATTTTGAGCTTTGACCTTTGGCGCTGTAGACGAAGCGCGCTACCTCATAAATTCCTCAGACTTTTAGTCTATATCTGATTTAGACCATATAAGCGAGTTTAGAAGAGCGAAGACGCTTGGTCTGATCCTTTAGCCCGTGAAAGTCTGGGTCACGCGTCTTTGTAAAACTCTACCGAGGAGAGCATAGACAATGACAAATGCGCAATCACTCTTACATGAATTTAATCAGGGCTATCGCGACTTTTCAGAAATCGCGCTTCATAACGCTGACCTGCGATTGGCCAAGTTGAGCGGCATCGAGCTCAATCGCTCTGACTTGAGCGGTGCCGACTTAAGGCACGCCGACCTCAGCCGGGCGGCGCTGAGTCAGACCAATCTGACCAACGCCGATCTGAGCGACGCCGATCTGAGCGGCGCTAACCTGAGAGACGTCAACCTAATTGGGACCGACCTGCTGCGAGCCAGCCTGGTGGGGGCAGATCTGTCGTGGGCCGATCTACGGGCCGCTAATCTCGAGGGTGCTGACCTGCGCGGTGCCAACCTCAGGGGCGCGGCGGTCAGCGGCGCTAACTTCCGCAACGCCAATCTAACCGGAGCCTGTCTAGACGAGGTGGGATTGGAGGATGCCGAGATGGAGGGCGCTGATTTGACGGAGATTCGCTCCTGCGGGATAGAGACCAGCACCGGTATCTCCCACCGCTGGATTTCTTGGGGTACGGGATACATCATGATGTCCAAGCCATCGGTAGACATAGCGTAGGTCCCGACCTTTCAACGCAGCATGATTGAGGCCACTAAGTCGCTCCTCTGTAGTGGGTTAGTGGCTTTTTTGGGGTCAGCGCTATCCCGATAGCCTCTACATTACTCTCGTCAAGGTCTGTAATTCTATGGATATTTATGCGCCAGCCAGCGTCCAAGTTGAAGACGATCGCACTGGTCTTTCGATTGAAACGCTGCGCCGTGCCCTAGCCGACAACCTGTTCTACGTGCAGGGCAAATTTCCTGAAGTCGCCACCAAGAATGACTATTACATGGCTTTGGCCTACACCGTGCGCGATCGCCTCCTCAACCGCTGGCTGCACACCATCGAAACCTACCTGAACGAAGATGTGAGGCTGGTGGCCTACCTCTCGGCGGAGTTTTTGCCCGGGCCCCACCTGGAGAATAACTTGATCAACCTGGGTCTTTATGACCAAGTGAAGCGGGCCGTGGAAGACTCTGGACTCGACTTCCATGAGCTAGTGGAGCAGGAGGAAGAGCCCGGACTGGGCAACGGCGGGCTGGGGCGGCTGGCCGCCTGCTACATGGACTCCCTAGCGACCCTAGAGATTCCCGCCGTTGGCTACGGTATTCGCTACGAGTTTGGCATCTTTGACCAAGAAATCCAGGACGGCTGGCAGGTTGAAGTGACCGACAAGTGGCTACAGTACGGCAACCCCTGGGAAGTAGCCCGCCCCGAAGGCTCGGTAAACGTTGGCTTGGGGGGACATACCGAGTCTTACACCGACGACTCCGGCCGCTACCGGGTGCGCTGGGTGCCCGCTCAGGTCGTCAAAGGCGTGCCCTACGACACCCCGATTCTGGGCTACCGGGTCAGCACCGCTAACACCCTGCGTCTGTGGAAGTCGGAGGCGCCTGAATCTTTTGACTTCCAGGCCTTCAACGTCGGCAATTACTACGGCGCGGTGAACCAAAAGATTGTGGCAGAGAACATTAGCAAGGTGCTCTACCCCAACGACGAGCCCGTTCAAGGAAAAGAGCTGCGCCTGCAGCAGCAGTTCTTCTTTGTGTCCTGTTCCCTGCAGGATATGATCCGCATCCACCTTCGCCGGGGCTACGACATCGACACGTTCCACGAGAAGTTCGCGGTACAGCTCAACGATACCCACCCCGCCGTTGGCGTAGCGGAGCTCATGCGGCTCTTAGTGGATGAGCACCACCTGGTATGGGACCAGGCTTGGCACATCACCCGCAACGCTTTTGCTTTTACCAACCACACCCTGCTCTCTGAGGCGCTGGAGCGCTGGCCCATCGAGCTATTTCGATCTTTGCTGCCCCGGCATTTAGAGATTATCTTCGAAATCAACCAGCGATTTCTGGACGTGGTGCGGCTGCGATTTTGCGGCGATAGGCACGTGCAGCGCATGTCGCTGATTGACGAGAGCGGCGATCGCTACGTGCGCATGGCGAACCTGGCCTGCGTCGGCAGCCACGCCGTCAACGGCGTCGCCACCCTGCACACCGACCTGCTCAAATCTACGGTGCTCAAAGACTTCTACGACCTATTTCCAGAGCGCTTTTTCAATGTCACCAACGGCGTTACCCCCCGCCGCTGGATGGTGCAGAGCAACCCGCGGTTGGCCCACCTGATCACCAGCAAAATTGGCGATCGCTGGGTTAGCCACTTGGACGAGCTGCGGCAGCTGGCGGTATTTGCCCAGGACGAGCAGTTCCGGCGGGACTGGCGGCAGGTCAAGCTGGCGGTGAAGCAAGACCTAGCGGCCTATATTCAAGAGCGCACGGGCATCCTGATCGATCCGCGCTCGCTGTTTGACATTCAGGTGAAGCGCATCCACGAGTACAAGCGACAGCACCTCAACGTGCTCCACATCGTCACCCTCTATAACCGCATCAAGGCCAACCCCAATCTCGAAATCCAGCGCCGCACCTTTATCTTTGGCGGCAAGGCGGCGCCGGGCTACTTTATGGCCAAGCTGATGATCAAGTTCATCACGGCGGTGGGGGAGGTGGTCAACCGCGACCCCGACGTGGGCGACCGCCTCAAGGTGGTGTTTCTGCCCGACTATAACGTCACCTTCGGGCAGCGGGTGTACCCTGCCGCCGACCTGTCGGAGCAGATTTCCACCGCCGGCAAGGAGGCCTCCGGCACCGGCAACATGAAGTTTGCTATGAACGGGGCGCTCACCATCGGCACCCTAGACGGCGCCAACGTCGAAATCCGCGATGCGGTGGGTGCCGACAACTTTTTTCTGTTCGGCCTGCGGGCAGAAGAGGTGGCGACGCTTCAGGCTCAGGGCTACCAGCCCTGGGACTATTATCAGCGCAGTGAGGCGCTGATGACGGCGCTAAATCTGGTGCGCTCGGGATACTTTGCCCACGGCGACAGGGAACTATTTCGCCCCCTAGTCGACAACCTGATGCACCACGACCCATTTATGGTGCTGGCCGACTATCAATCTTACGTCGACTGCCAGGACCGGGTGAGCCAGGCCTACGGCGAGGTTGACCGCTGGAGCGGTATGTCCATCTGGAACACGGCCCACATGGGATACTTTTCGTCGGACCGGGCGATTCGAGAGTACGCCGAAGAAATTTGGCACACTCAGCCGATCTCCATCCCGCCGCAGTCCTACGTTCAGGCCCATGCTGCGCTGAATGTTCAGCCCTAGGAGCGGGCTGTCTCCGCTCCCTTGAGATAAAGCTTCGCTGCAGAAAAAATAGACTAAGACTGAAGAAACCTACGGGCGATCGCCCCCCAAATTTTCCATACTTGACGTATCGCCGCGATCGCCACAACACAATATCAGCCCAGAAATACAGCGGCAGGAGGTCTACCATGACGATGCTTGAGACCAAGACCGAGCCGATGGTGATCAATATGGGGCCCCATCACCCCTCAATGCACGGCTGCTTTCGTTTGATGATCACCCTAGATGGAGAGAACGTCGTCGACTGCGAGCCAGTGATTGGCTATCTGCACCGCGGCATGGAGAAAATTGCCGAGAACCGCACCAATACTATGTACGTGCCCTACGTCAGCCGCTGGGACTACGCGGCGGGCATGTTCAACGAAGCGGTGACCGTCAACGCCGTGGAAAAGCTGACCGACATCGCCGTTCCCAAGCGGGCCAGCTACATCCGCATGGTGATGCTAGAGCTCAACCGCATCGCCAACCACCTGCTCTGGCTAGGGCCGTTTTTGCTAGAGATGGGGGCTGGCACTCCCGTATTCTACATTTTCCGAGAGCGGGAGATGATCTACGACCTGTGGGAAGCCGCCACGGGGGCCCGCCTGATCAACAACAACTATTTCCGTGTGGGGGGCGTGGCGGCGGACCTGCCCTACGGCTGGCTCGACAAATGCCTGGATTTCTGCGGCTACTTTGACCAAAAGGTCGATGAGTACGAGCGGCTGATTACCGATAATCCCATCTTTCGGCGGCGCATTGAGGGGGTTGGCGTCATCTCCCGTCAGGATGCCATTGCCTGGGGGCTCTCTGGCCCGATGCTGCGGGCTTCTGGCGTTAAGTGGGACCTCCGCAAAGTGGACCACTATGAGCGCTACGACGAGGTGGATTGGGATATCGCCTGGGACAGCGTGGGGGACTGCCTAGCGCGCTACCGGGTCAGAATTCAGGAAATGCGCGAATCAAGCCAGATTATTCGGCAGCTGGTGGCCCAAATGCCCGGCGGGGCTTACGAAACGCTAGAGGCACAGCGGATGGCGGGCGGACCCAAGTCCCCCTGGAATGATTTTGACTATCAGTTTGCGAGTAAAAAGATTCCGCCGACCTTTAAGATTCCAGCGGGTGAGCACTACGTGCGCGTCGAGAGCGGCAAGGGGGAGCTGGGTATTTATATCATCGGTAACGGAAATGTGTTTCCCTGGCGCTGGAAGATTCGCGCCGCTGACTTCAATAATCTGCAGATTTTGCCCTATTTGCTCAAAGGAGTGAAGGTGGCGGACATTGTGGTGATTTTGGGCAGCATCGATGTGATTATGGGCTCGGTCGACCGCTGATATTTGAATCAAACGAGCCGGCCAGAACCCTGGGTTCTTTGTGCCAAAAAATTAGGCAGCACTGCACAGAGCTGTAGCCCAAAGCCTCACCTTTAAGCTAGGGACATCCTGCAGAGCTTGAGGACCAGCAATGAGCGAACTAGACGAGGTAAAGCAGCAGCTTAAGCAGATTGAAGCGCGGCTCGCCAAGCTAGAAGCGCGAGGCGACAGCAGCATCAGCGACTGGGCCAGTGAACCGCTCGATCGCCCTGAGCTCCCGCCGGGCGGCGATGCGGCTGAGTCGGCGGACCCATCACCCCAGGGCCGATCGCCCACTATGCCGACGGCCTCGAACCTGCTGGCCTGGAGCGCTGGCTCTGCGTTTGTGCTAGCGGCCATCTACTTTGTGAAGCTGGTCTACGATGCGGGCTGGCTGACCCCAGAGCGGCAGATCGGCATCGCGATCGCCGCCGGGATTGCCGCGATCGCCACCGGGCTGCGTCTGGCCCGCGATCGCCGTGACTACGCCGCATTTCTGCCTGCGGTGGGCATCGTCATTTTGTATATTGCCACCTACGCCGCCCACGCTTACTATCAGCTCATCTCTATTGGGGCCGTGCTGTTTGGCATCATTGCTATCACCGCCGCGTCCCTGTGGCTCCATACAAAGTACCGCCAGACGGTCTACGCACTATTTGCCATCATCGGCGCGTACTCGTTTCCGCTATTCGTGCGCTCCAACTCCGGCGACATTTTCGATCTGCTGGTGTACTACCTGGTCTGGAGCCTGCTGTTCTGCTATTTCTCAGTGCGCGAAGCGCGGCGTCTGATCTACGTCGTGGCCCTCTACTTCGCCGTTATCGGCTTCGACATTGCCTGGCGAGCCTCGGCCAGCTCAGAGCTTTGGGCGCAAGCGGCGACCTATCAGTTTCTGCAGTTTCTCATTTTCTTGGCTACGGCCGCCTACTACTCCCTGCGCCACCGCGACCCTATGCAGCGGGCCGATGCCCTATGGCACGGCGGCGCGCTGTTTTACTTCTACGCGATTGAATACTTTCTTCTGTCGAGCCACATTCCCCGATTCGCGCCCTACATCGCGCTGCTGAGCGCGGTGCTGGTCTATGCTGCCTTTTGGGTGGTTCAACGGCGGCTCGTCGGTACCCGCCCGCTTGAGGCAGGCGGCATTTTGGTCAGCGCTTACTGCAGCTTGGTCACGACTCACGTCGTCTTTTTCGAGCTGCTTCCAGGGGCTTACTTCGCCTGGGCTGCCCTCATCAGCCCCACCTTCGCCTGGGCTGTGCGATCGCGCTTTGGCCACAGCCGAAAAGCACTTTGGCCGGTTTTGATTTCCGTAGCGTTTCTGCTGGTGATGGGCTTTCTGCAGCTGCTAGCTCACGATGCAGCGGCGATCGACATTCCCTTTGCAAACCTGGCTCTGTTTGCCTATTCGGCGGTCCTTTATGTGGGCTGCGCCCTTTCAAAGCGCGGCCTGGGGCTTAGTGGCGTAGATCTAGAGCGCCCTCTGCTCTACTCGGGTCATCTCGCCTTTATGGTCGCTACGATCAAGTCCTTCGACTCTGGTCTGGTAATTTCTCTAGTTTGGGGGCTGTTTGCCATTTCGCTGCTGCTCTACGCCGTCAAAAAAAGAGACAAGCTTGTGGGACAATCATCGCTGGTGGTGTTCGTGGCCTCTGGCATCAAGGTCTTGCTCTATGACCTTGAGGGAAGCTCGTCGCTGCTGCGGGTGGGGACGCTGCTGATCGTGGGCGTCAGCCTATACGTGGGCGGCTGGCTGTATCAGCGCGTGATTGCGTCGGGTGAGGCAGAGAACAATATTCGAAACAATATTCAAGAGAACAGCAGCCGCGACGCTATCGAGTGAGGCCCTGGAAAGGGACGCTGCTCTTTTTTAGGTGAGATTATGATCATGCACCCCCAATCGCTATCCCGCTATGACTATTGCTCAGCGATCGCCCCTCGGCCCCGCTAAATTCCTTGTCCTTTGGACGGCTGCGAACCTGCTGGGTGGCTTCATTGTCGGCTTTCTCGAAAACAACGGCCTGCAGTTTATGGCCACCCTAGTTCTAGCCGGGGCGATCGCTGGAGCCTGCCAGTGGCTTGTGTTGCGCTATGCGGGTTATCGGCTGCGCTGGTGGGCGATCGCTAGCGCCCTAGGCTGGATTGTCGGCACCTTCGTTCGAGCGTTTAGCCAGGCGCTGTACGGTCCGATTGCCACCGCACTCTATCAGCAGTTTGGCCTATGGGAAGGGTTTTGGCTCAATCTACTGGCCGCACCTATTACGGTTCTTGGCATGGCCGTAGCGCAAAGCATTTTGCTGGGTCGAGGCGGGCGATGGACCGGCGGGTGGCTGCTGGCCAGCTTGCTGGGTGGGGTGGCGCTGGGCGTGGTGGGGGCGGGGCTGTGCGCGGCCTTTTGTCCGTCGCTGTCTCGAAGCGCTGTCGGCATCGTTGACGGGCTGGGCTGGGCCGGCTACGGCGTGATTACTGGGGTAGGGTGGCTGATGCTGAGCAGCGCTGAGACTGAGTAATGCTGAGACCGATGGCTGAATTGTAGCGATCGCCCACTCAAACCTAAACCATCGCCTCTTCCTTCTGCTTCTCATCCGTCTCCAGTGGCGCAGCATCACCGCCACGGGGCAGAACGCTGGTGGACAGCGACTTAATCACTACGTACAAAATCGGCACTACAAACAGACTCAGCAGCGTCGCCACAAACATGCCGCCAAATACTGCGGTACCCAACGAGTGGCGGCTCGCCGCCCCCGCCCCGGTGGCAATCACCAGCGGGAAGATGCTGCTGAGGGTCGAAATCGCCGTCATCAAAATTGGGCGCAGGCGCTGCCGGGAGGCCTCCAGCGCCGCTTGCGCAATCGAGTAGCCCTCACAGCGCAGCTGGTTGGCAAACTCCACAATCAAAATCGAGTTCTTACTCGACAGGCCGATGAGCATAACCAGGCCAATCTGACAGTAGACGTCGTTGGGCAGCCCCCGCAGCGACTGCGCTAGCAGCGCCCCTAAAATGGCCAGCGGCACCGCGAACATGATCACTGTGGGGTCCACATAGCTCTCGTACTGAGCCGCCAGCACCAAGAACACAAACACCAGACCTAGCCCGAAAATAATCGGCGCTTGGCCGCCGGACTGAATCTCCTCCAGCGAGGTCCCCGACCACTGATACCCTACCCCTGGCGGTAGGACCTGCTCAGACACCGTTTCCATAGCTCCTAGGGCCACGCCTGAGCTCGTGCCCGGCGCGGCGGCGCCGTTGATCTCAATGGAGCGGTAGCCGTTGTAGTGGGTGATGGACTGGGCCCCCGTCTGGTCTTGGGTAGTGAGCAGGTTGCTGAGGGGAATCATCTCCCCCTGGTTGGAGCGCACGTAGAGCTGATTGATGTCCTCTGGGCTAGAGCGGAAGGGCGCATCCGCCTGCACATAGACCCGGTAAGTGCGCCGCCCCAGGATAAAGTCGTTGACGTACTGGGAGCCCAGGTAGGTCTGCAGCGTGCTAAACACGTCGTCAATATCGACGTCCAGCGCTTTGGCCCGGTTGCGGTCGACCTGAAGCTCGATCTGTGGGTTGCTGGCGGCGTAGGTAGTGAACACCGCCTGCAGATCTGGGTTTTGGTTGGCCGCCCCAATAAGCTGATTAGAGACCTGCACAAACTGATTGAGGTCCAGGTTGCCGCGCCGATCCTGCAGCCGGTACTGGAAGCCGCTGAAGGTACCCAATCCCTGGATGGCGGGTGGGTTCACGGCGAAGGCTTGGGCTTCCGTAATCTGGAACAGGCCACCCTGCACCTGGCCGATGATTGACTGGGCCGACTGGGCGGGGTCGGTGCGCTCTGACCAGGGAATGAGGGTGGTGAAGACGACGGCGCTGTTGGCGGTGTTGCCGCTAAAGCCAAAGCCTCCCACGGCAAAAGTAGCCCGCACCTCCGGCAGCGGCAGGTACATGTCCTCGATTTGCTTTACTACGTCGCTGGTGTAGTTAAGGCTGGCTCCCTCCGGGCCGCGCACGATGGTGATGAAGTAGCCCTGGTCTTCGTCCGGTAGAAAAGCCGAGGGTACGGCGGTGTAGAGCCAGGCCGTTGCCGCTAGCAGGGCCACGAAGGCCGCCAGCACCACATATTTCCAATGCACCAAAAATTCTAGAGCGCCGCTGTAGCGATCGCGTATCCAGTCCAGCACTCGGTTGAACCGCGAGAACACCGCGCCCAGCGGACCGCCCATGGGCGGCTGGCGGCGCAGCAGCAGCGCCGATAGCCCCGGCGTCAGGGTTAGGGCATTGAAGGTGGATAGGGCGATCGCAAAGGCAATGGTAAGCGCAAACTGGCGGTAGAGCGCTCCCGTCGTGCCGGGGAAAAAGGCCACCGGGATAAATACCGCCATCAGCACCAGAGACGTCGCAATCACCGCTCCAGTGAGGGACTGCATCGCCGTGACGGCTGCCTGCTGCGGCGTCATGTCCCGCTGCTGAATGCGGGAGGAAATCTCCTCCACTACCACAATGGCGTCGTCCACCACCATTCCCGTAGCCAGGGTGAGGCCAAACAGGGTCAAGCTGTTGATCGAAAAGTCGAAGATTTTTACAAAGGCGAAGGTGCCCACTAGCGCCACCGGAATGGTCACCGCTGGAATCACCGTTGTGCGCCAGTCCTGCAGGAAGACAAAAATCACCAGCACCACCAAACCCACCGCCTGAATCAGGGTCCAGATGACGCGAGTGAGGGACTGCTCCACAAAGTCTGTGGTGTCGAAGCCGATGTCGTAGGTAAGACCGGGGGGAAAGTCCTCCGCCAGATCTATCATGGTCGACTTGACGCCCTGGGCCACCTCTAAAGCGTTACTGCCAGGAATTTGGTAAATCCCCAGGCCTACCGCCTCGTTACCCCGAAAGCGCAGGAAGGTGCCATAATTCTCTGCCCCAAGCTCCACCCGACCCACGTCGCGGACTTTGGTCAGGCTGCCGGACTCGCTGCGGGTCACCACCACCTCTTCAAATTCGGCGGCGCTGCGCAGCCGGCTCACGGCCCGCAGGTCTACTTGGTAGCGCTGATCTTCGTCCACTGGCGGCTGGCCAACGCGTCCGGCACCCACCTGGATATTTTGCTCCCGCAGGGCATCCACCACATCGCCAGCGGTGAGCCCCCGGCTCGCCAGCCGGTTGGGGTCTAGCCAGATGCGCATGGCGTATTTGCGCTCGCCAAAGATCTGCACATTGCCGACGCCTTCCACCTGCTTAAGGGTATCGATGAGGTAGAGGTCGGCGTAGTTGCTCAAGAAGGTGCTGTCGTACGCCCCGTCTTCCGCAAAGAGGCCAAAGGCCAACAGAATGTTGCTGGATTCTTTGCTGACGGCCACGCCGGTCCGCGTCACTTCCTCAGGCAGCTGCGGCTCTGCGATCGATACCCGGTTTTGAATATCCACCGCCGCGATGTCCTGGTCCCGCTCGGGGCCAAAGGTCGCAGTAATGCTGCTGACGCCGTCGTTAGAGCTTGAGGAAGTCATGTAGCGCATGCCCTCTACCCCAGTAATCTCCCGCTCTAGCACCGTGGTCACCGCATCCTCTACCGTGCGGGCGTCTGCCCCAATGTAGTTGGTGGTGACAGTCACCTGCTTGGGGCTGATGTCGGGGTACTGGGCGATGGGCAGCGTAGGTACTGCGATCGCTCCTACCAGCAGGATGATGAAGGCGCAGACGGAGGTGAAGACGGGGCGTTTGATAAAGTATTCAACAAACATGGGTAGAACTGGTGAAGAGCGTCGGCGTCAGTCATCGGCGTCAGTCAGTGGAGTCTAGCCTGCCGGTGCCCCCCCTGGGCCTGGGGGCGGCGCTTCGGTGGTAATGGGGGCACCATCGGAAAGGTTGAGGAGGCCAGAAACCACGATGGTCTCCCCCGCATCTACCCCCTCCGTTACTTCATAGCTATTGCCCTGGATGTCGCCCAGGGTGACCTGGCGCTGCTCTGCTACCATCTGGGTCTCTCCCGCCTCGCTCGTCTCAGCCTGGGCGACGTACACAAAGGTCTGACCCCCCAGCCGAGAAATGGCGGTAGTGGGCACCAATACCCCCGGCTGCTCGCTCCAGATAACCCGGGTGATCACCCGCTGGTCGTCCTGCAGACCCACTCCATTAGTGAAGCTCGCCGTGGCCAGAATAGACTGGGTGGCGGCATTGACCTGAGGCGAGACAAAGCTGATCCGCCCCGAGGCGATCGCGTCCTTGTTGGGACCAACCACAACCTGCACCGGCAGCCCGGTGCGCAGGCGATCGCGGTACTCGATGGGAATTTCTAGATCGATCTCCAGGCTTTCGTTCTGGGTGATGCTGGTGAGCACGTCCCCCGCGTCCACGTAGTCCCCCAGCTTGATGGGCACATCGCCAACAACGCCGTCGATGGGGGCCGCCACCTGCTTGTCGTCTAGGTCGGCCTGCACCGCCCCGGTCTGGGCCTGGGCCTGACCCAGGGAAGCCTGGGCCTGACGCACGGCCTGCTCAGATGCCGCAATGCGCTCGTTGATGGCGTTAAGGGAAGCGCTAGCGGCGCGGCGATCGCGCTCCACTCGGTCTAGGTCCTGCTGGGCCAGCGCGCCATCGGCGACGAGGCCCTCGGTTCTACCGTATTCCGTATTCTGCAGGTCCAGCTCGGCCTCAATCTCCAGCTTTTCTGCCCTGAGGGCGCTCGTCTCCGACTGGGCCGTACTCAGCGCCGCCCGAGACACGCTCTCGTTGGCCTGCGCAGCGCTCACCTCAGCGCGATTCCGGTCTGGGCTCAGCTGCACAATCAGATCGCCCGTCTGCACGGGCTCACCCGACGCTACAAAAATTTCGGTAACCCGGCCTTCCACTTCAGGCCGCAGCGTGACCCCCTGCGGCGCATCGAGCACGCCAATGAACTCGGAGCTGGTTTCGACTGGCGATAGCTCTAAATCCTGCAGTTTGACCAAAACCGCCATGGGACCCATCTCGGGCGGGCCGCTTCGCGACATCAGCATCCGCCACAGGAAAAATCCGCCGCCCGCGAGCAGCAGCAGCAGTAAAAGCCCCCAAAGCCAGGGACGACCGCCAGATTCGGTCTGACGCACTTGAGGCTGCGACTCTTGCAGCGTCTGTATCTGGGAGTCTGAAGTCGATGCCATAGTTTGAAAACCGTAGAGTGAGCGGAGATGGACGCGTTGAACGACGGGGCTCGCCCAGCCTGGATCATCAGAAGACAGCCGAGAGCGATCGCGATTCAGGGCTCAGGCACGGCTTCTCGCCTGAGCCCTGAACAGCTCGCCCCCGAACAGGTCGCCAAAAGGACTATCGTACCAGTGGGTAAAGCATGTCTGTAAGTCCGAGCTAATAGATTAGTAGACGCTGAAAATCAGGAATATGACCAGACTCAGCAGCAGGGTCAATAGGTGATTTGACGACTTGATGCCGGTCTTATTGATATCAGCTTTACTAGAAAAAGTATTTACCTAGAGGCGCTATTTGGAGCGCTATGTCGCCAGCCCGTTGAGGTCAACGCTAGCAAAAACAGTGGCTGCCAAACTTTGGTTAGCGAGGGGTCAGCGAGACTGCGGAGCATAGACGGTTTGTCGATTGGCCTAATGCGTTGGTTCTATCTTCTCCACTAGCGTGCGATTCTGCTTCATACCATCGGGTGATCCCAGCTCTATTGGCAGCGTACCAGTCCGGATATGAAGATCCCGCTGCGGAAAAGGAATTTCGATCTTTCTTTGGGCAAGCAATTCGAATAGCATAAAGTAGAGGTCGCTTTTGATCAAGGGGTGTCGATTGGGTTCCATAATCCATACCAGTAGCTCAAAATCTAAGGCGCTATCTCCAAACCCTTTGAAGAAGACCTGAGGCGGCGGCATCTTCACCACGCCAGACTGAGCCCGTCCCGCTTCTAAAAGCACCTCGCGCACCATCTCGGGGTCGGCACTATAGGACACACCCACTGGAATACTGATTCGAGACAGTGGGTTTTCGTGGCTCCAGTTAATCACCTGATTTTCTAAAAAATAAGAGTTGGGGACAATCACCGAAATCTGGCTGAGGGTTTTAATGTGGGTACTGCGTGCCCCAATCCGATTCACTGTGCCGATGAACTCGCCCACCTCCACAAAGTCTCCCACTTGAATGGGCCGCTCGAACAGCAGTACGAGACCGCTGCTGAAGTCGCGGGCGATATTCTGCAGGCCGAAGCCAATTCCGAAACCCAGGGCGCTGGCGAGCAGGGTCAGCGAGCTGAGGTCTAGCCCCCACACCTGCAGCAGCACGATACTGCCGATGGCAATTAGCGTATAGCGGATGAGGGTAGCGATCGCCGCCTGGGACCCCGAACTCAGTCCGGCTATTCCCAGCACCCGCGATCGCAGCAGGTTGGACAGCAGGCGCGCGCCGACAATGATGCCTACCAAAGCCACCAGGAGGATTAGCAGATCGACGGCAGAGTAAGCGTTGTCCCCCAAAGGGAAAATAGACGAGGTAAAGCTGCTGAGCACCCGGTGACCAATGGTGTAAGCAGGACCGCTGACGGTTGGAAAGCGATTGATGGCATAAACGACGGCGGCTACCACCAGGCCAATGCGGGTCAGAATGAGCCCTATTCCCGCCAGTAAATTGAGCAGCTGCGGCAGCGACGGGTCACTGGCCTTACCAGAAACCAAATCGCGCACCTGCTCAAAGAGGTGGGAGGCAATGCGCTCCTGAAAGCGGCGGGTCCACCAGTAGACAGCGGCGGCCAGCGCCAGCGCCACGCCAGCGAAGATCAGCGATCGCCGCAGCTGTTCGGGGGTGCGCTGCGCCTGGGCCTGCTCCAGGGCTGCTCTAATATCTGTGACCCACTGCCTCGCGAGCCGATCGGGCGGAATATCGGCGTCACTCTCCTGGAGGCGACCGTCAGCTTCGGTGACCTGAAGCAGCACATCGCTATCCGCCAAAATAGAGACATCACCTGCGGCCTGCTTGACGCTAATCTTAGGCAACGGCGACGCTTTGACGTAAGACTGCAGCACCTGGGTAATTTGCTCAGCGCGGCTCCAGGCCGCTTCGTTGCTGGCCCCCGCCACGGTAAACAGCTTGCGGCCGTCTAGGGTAACCGGCGCCCGCTCGACGGCGTCTCTGTCTGCAGCGCCAGCCGTAGCCCCATCGCGGACAGAAGTCTCATCCTCAGCCGCTTTGTCTTTTAAGGCATCTGTGCTCTCTGCCGTATCTGCCGCCGTATCCGCCGCCGGACTAGACTGCATAATTTTCTCTAGCGGAATCTGGGCCTGGTTAGGCGATACCAGCGTCAGCGTCAGCAGTAGCGCCACAAGCCCGCAGCCCATCGCCCGCCTGAGGCAGCGCGACGCCCCCAAACCGCGCTGCCTTTGAGCGCGCCGGGAATATCGCAAGCGTCGATACGGTCGGAGGAGGTCGAATAACACGTCTGTAGGAGATTAAAGCGTCACTGTCGGGGTTGTGGACGTAAGCCCATTTTGCTTCATTATGCGATGCCTGCTCACGATAGGAGAGGGCAAGTGTGAGATGATCGAAGGCGCGATTCAACTGTGCGTAAGCTATGGGTGCCGTCCCTTTGTCTGGAGATATCTCTAAAGATGCCGTGGTTCACCGCGTTGAGCGATCGCTAGGGGTGAGGCGCATCTGCCCCTGGGAAGATCTGCCAGAGGCGCTGCGCACCCAGCTTTCCGGAGCGGCGGCAGCGGCCTTTCAGCCGGCGGGCGTGGTTTACCCTGAAACTCAAGACGAGCTGGCTGAGGTAATGGTCCTAGCCGCTGCCGAGGGCTGGTCACTACTGCCCTTTGGCAGCGGCAGTAAGCTCGCCTGGGGGGGGCTGACGCAGCCGGTGCAGCTTGGCGTGAGCACGGCTCGGCTAAACCGAGTGATTGAGCATGCAATCGGCGACTTAACCTTGACGGCCGAGGCCGGGACTGCCCTGTCAACCCTAGTGCCCCAGCTCCAGGCGCAGCGCCAGTGCCTAGGCTTCAACCCCGCATACCCGCAGCAGGCGACCCTGGGCGGCGCGGTGGCCACCGCCGACACGGGCTGGATGCGGCAGCGCTACGGCGGCATCCGCGACATGCTGATCGGGGTTTCCCTGGTGCGGGCCGATGGCCAGCGGGCCAAGGCGGGCGGGCGGGTAGTGAAAAACGTGGCCGGCTATGACCTAATGAAGCTGATGACCGGGTCCTGGGGGAGCCTAGCCGTCATCAGCGAGGTCACCTTTCGGGTTTATCCCCAGTCTGAGGCATCGAAGACGCTGGTGATTGTGGGTGAGGCCCACGACCTGGACCTGCTGCTGGCCCAGATTCTTAAGTCAGGGCTAACCCCCACAGGGCTCTCCTTGATTAACAGCAGCCCGCTGTCCCACCTCAACCACGACTCCGCTAGCCACCCCGGCGTGCTGGTGCGTTTCCAGAGCGTTACCATTGGCGTCGAGACCCAGGCCGATACCCTAATTCAGGTGGCTGAAGGGCTAGGGCTATCGGTGGCGATCGCCGTCGACGAGGCAGAAGTGGCCCTGTGGCAGCGGCTGGAGCTGCTGCGGGCGCGATCGCCGCAGGGGACAGGGGTGACGGCAAAAGTGGGGCTGCTGCCCGCTAACGCGATCGCAACGCTCAAGCAGCTGGAGGCCATGACCACGGTGACGGCCGCCATCACCCACGTGGGCAGCGGCCTGGGCTGGGTCCACCTTGACCTCCAAAATATCGGCCAGGTGGCCGCCATCCGGCAGATCTATCAGCAGCAGGGCGGCTTTCTTTCTATCATGGAAGCTCCGGCCAACTGGAAACCAAACCTCGACATCTGGGGATATTCCGGTGGCGCTCTGCCGCTCATGCAGCGCATTAAGCAGCGGTTCGACCCCGAGGGCCGCCTTAGCCCCGGTCGGTTTCTGCTGTAGGGATAGGGGGTCGCCCCGTGCCCATAAAACCAAACGTGCCTTACCCTTCAACCACCATGCCAGACGCCCCGCTGCTCAACCCCGTAACCCAGGGTTTCGACCCCCAATCCCCCCCAGACCCTGCTCTAATCGACGCCTGCGTCCACTGCGGCTTCTGCCTCACGACCTGCCCCAGCTACCGGGTCTTGGGCACGGAGATGGACTCCCCCCGCGGCCGCATCTACCTCATGGACGCCGTCAACGAGGGCCGGATCGATCTGCCGGGCACCACTGCCCAGCATTTTGCCTCCTGCCTGGGCTGTTTAGCCTGCGTCAGCGCCTGCCCCTCTGGCGTCCGCTACGATCGCCTCATTGAGTCTACCCGCGCCCAGGTCTCCCGCAACCAGCC
>JBHJHD010000114.1:0-28425 GCA_050331115.1 Elainellaceae cyanobacterium | reverse complement strand
TGGAAGTGATGCATGAGCGCAACGCTCACAACTTCCCGCTTGACCTAGCTGCTGCCGAGGCACCTGCCATCAACGGCTAGGTCCCTTCTCCAGCGAGCTTGAGATAGCTTGAATCTGAGCGCCTCCTTCGGGGGGCGCTTTGTGCTGCTTAAGCCTCAAATGGCGCTCGCGTCAGCGAAGATGCAATCTTTATCGCGTCAGCAGATATGCACCCCAATTCCCAACCTCACCTCTTCATACGGATCTCCCCACTGCGCGGTCTTCGTCTAAATCGATACATTTAAAAAAGTTAATCAATAAGTTTCATTAGCCCATCGCATCGCTTACAGGGACATGCCGCTTATTGTCTTTCGGTCTGTATTAGACCCAGCCCTTGGAGAGCACCTATGTTTGAACACTTTAACAGTGATGCCGTTGCGGTTATCATGCAGGCTCAGCGAGAAGCTCGGCAACTTGGCCAAAACTTTGTTGGCACCGAGCAGCTGCTGTTAGGTCTGATGGGCAACCGCAATAGCAAGACTGCACAAATTTTACAGGAGTCGGGCCTAGCGCTGGAAGACGCCCGCTCCGAAGTTGAAAAGCTCGTGGGCCAGAATCAGCCCTCTCGCCTCACCGATATTCCCCTCACCCCAAAAACTAAGCGCGTACTTGAGCAATCTCTGCAAGAAGCGCGTCGCCTCAATAGCGATTCCGTCCAGCCAGAGCATATTCTGCTGACGCTGACCCGTGCCAAAGACAGCGTCGCCGTCAAGGTAATGCAAAATCTGGGCGTCGACCCGAACACCGTCGAGGAGACCGTAGGCCAAAGCTTGAAAGAGGCCGTTCCGGCAGGCGATCGCAGGTCGCGGGCCGGCGCGTCGGGTGACTCGAAGGCCTTAGATGAGTTTGGCATTGACCTCACCAAGCGGGCTGCCGACGGCTACATCGATCCGGTAATTGGCCGCGCGCAGGAGATCGAGCGCGTGGTGCAGATTTTAGGACGCCGCAGCAAGAACAACCCCGTGCTGATCGGCGAGCCCGGCGTGGGTAAGACGGCGATTGCCGAAGGTTTGGCCCAGCGCATTGTCAATCAGGACGTGCCCAGTGGCCTGCAGGACAAGCGCATCGTCGCCTTAGAGATGGGGCGCTTGGTGGGCGGTACGCGCTTCCGCGGCGAGTTTGAGGAGCGCCTCAAGCAGATTGTTGCTGATGTGCAAGACGCCGGCAACGTTATTCTCGTCATCGATGAGATCCACACCTTGGTTGGTGCGGGCGGCACGGAGGGCGGTATGGATGCCGCCAACCTACTGAAGCCGTCCCTGGCGCGGGGGGAGCTGCAGTGTATTGGGGCAACCACCCTCGACGAGTATCGCCAGCACATTGAGAAAGACGCTGCCCTAGAGCGACGCTTTCAGCCGGTGAAAGTCAACCCGCCCTCCGTCGAAGAGACCGTGGACATCCTGCGGGGCCTCCGCAGCCGCTACGAGCAGCACCATCGCCTCACCATCACCGACGAGGCCGTTGACGCTGCCGCTACGCTATCCGATCGCTACATCGCCGATCGCCACCTGCCCGACAAAGCCATCGACTTAATCGATGAGGCCGGCTCGCGGGTGAAGCTGCGCCACAGCTACCTGGGCGCGCCCAAGGACCTGCGCCAGCAGCTGCGTCAGGTGCGGACAGAGAAAGACGACGCGATCGCCGCCCAGGACTTCAAGCAGGCGGCGGCGCTCCATGGGCAAGAGACCGAGCTAGAGGCCCAGCTCCAAACCGAGCTACCTGAGGCCGGAACCGCCGGTGCCGTTACTGCAGAGGATATTGCCGAAATCGTTGCCTCCTGGACGGGCATTCCCGTCAACCGCCTGACCGAAACCGAGTCAGCGCTGCTGATGCACCTTGAAGACACCCTACACGAGCGTGTGGTAGGGCAACAAGAAGCGGTGTCTGCCGTAGCCCGGGCCGTACGGCGATCGCGGGTCAGCCTCAAGAGCCCCGAGCGGCCCATTGCCAGCCTGCTGTTCACGGGACCTACCGGCGTAGGCAAGACGGAGCTAACCAAGGCCCTAGCCGCCTCAGTGTTTGGCTCTGAGGACGCCATGATTCGCATCGACATGTCCGAATACATGGAGCGCCACACGATATCTAAGCTCATCGGCTCCCCACCGGGATTCGTGGGCTACGACGAGGGAGGGTACCTCACCGAAGCGGTGCGCCGTCAGCCCTATAGCGTGGTGCTGCTAGATGAAATCGAAAAGGCTCACCCCGACGTCTTCAACCTGCTGCTGCAGATTCTAGACGATGGCCGCCTGACCGATGCCCAGGGGCGCACCGTCAGCTTTAAGAACACTCTGCTGGTGATGACCTCCAACCTTGGGTCTCGCGCCATCGAGCGCGGCGGGCGCGGGTTTGGCTTCGAGCTGAGCGACGCTGCCCTCACCGAGGTGCAGTATGACCGCATGCGGGACCAGGTGCAGGATCAGATGAAGCAGACGTTCCAGCCGGAGTTTATCAACCGCATCGATGAAGTGATTGTCTTCCGTCAGCTTAGCCGCGACGAGGTCATGGAAATCGCCGACATCCTCCTGCAGGATGTCAACGCTCGCCTGGCTACCCAGGCGCTCACGATTGAGGTCACCGAGGCCTTCAAGCAGCACCTCGTTGAAGCGGGCTACGACCCCAGCTATGGTGCTCGTCCGCTACGCCGGGCGCTGACGCGGCTGGTGGAAGATCCGCTGGCAGATGCGCTGCTGTCAGGGGCGATCGCTCCTGGCGACGCGGCTATCCTTGATGTCGACCAGGATAAGCAGGTTTGCGTGAGCCGACATCAGACGTCAGTGCTGGCCGGCATTGCAAGCTAAGCTCAGTGCTGGCCGGCGTTGCAAGCTAAGCCAAACTAATGGATAATCGAGCTCAAAAGCCGAGCCCGTCGCTATCGAAGCGCCGCTGCGAGACGCAGCGGCGCTAGCTCTTCTGGCGTAAAAGGGTTTTGGCCAAGCTACAGGGCTGCTATCCATCGCTTCTGCCGCTTAAATTACGCTATCAGTAGCGCAGTCTCTCCTAATCTCCGCTAGAATTGGTCTACGGATAGAGGGAAGACCATGGGCCGAGTGACGCTGCAGCACCAGGCGACAGCCCCCGCAGGGAACCTAAACGATCGCCAGTCCTCCTCAGGGACGCTCATTCAGCTCCAGCTAGGCGACTGTGGCCCTGACCTGATATCACGCTACGATACTAAGCCGAGCGTCACCCTACGCACAGCGCCCGCTGAGGCAAGCGGCTCCGCCGGCAGCTTACCCGCGCTGCCCTGGGAGGCCACCATCGATCAGGTGATCACCTCAACCGACCTAGGCCAGCTCATCCAGCGACTCCAGGTCAACCCGTCCTTCACTGGGCCTATCGTTCAACGGCTTTTCCAGCACTTACTCAACGCCTATCATCAACAGATCGCGATCGCCGTAGCTGCTAAAGGCCTAAAGGCTATCAACCTGGCCCAGCCCCACCTTCGCCTGCAGTCTCCCCGTAAATCACAGGACGGCCAAGCGGCGGACCCCCAGCTCGAAATTGCCGTTGACCCCGCAGTTGTTCAGGCTTACCTTGGCAGCGCCCTGAGCAACTTTTGCGAGCATCCGCGATTTAGGCTCGCCTTTAAACAGTTCATTGGCACCCACCTGGTGGCTTGGGTCATCGAAGACTTAGGTCTTTCGCAGCCCGACGTGGCCGCATCGATCGCAGTCATTCAGCGCTACCTCAGACACAACACCGAGCGCCTTTCCAACAAAATCGACCTCCTGGGGGAAATCTACAGTCTGGACATCACCCAGATGATTGTCGATAGCCTCGATTTGCCCAACTGCTCGCCCGAGCGGCTGGAAACCCTGATGGGGCTGCGATCGCGCCCCGAGGCCACCATAGACGATGTCTTAAGCCTGCCCAGCGCCGCCCCCATCCCCACCTCCATCCCCATTGCCAGCAGCATTCGCGCCCAGCTGCGCCCCGACCTTTGGCAGCGCGACAGCGAGCTAGCTGTATTTCAGTACCTCAGAAGGTCTAACCCCGCCAACTTCATCGAGCACTACATCACCGACCCCGGCGACATCGCCCTGCTGCCCTGGGAAGCGGCAGAGCAGATCATCAACAAGTTGGGCTTTGACACCGTCAAGCTACAGATGATTTTTGCCGCCCGCGCCATGGACCAAGATGAACCCTGGAACAGCACCTTTCGCCTGCGGGCCACCGACATCGTGCAGCTCTTGGGCTGGGACCGCAACCACAACACCAGCCTGCCCGAAAAGCGCAACACCATCGCCAGCGCCGCCCACGCTCTGTCCTGCCTGCTGGTGAAGTCGGTATGGATTGAGGGGCGCGGCAGGCGAAAGGTAGACGCCAGCACGCCGGTGGGCCGCATGTGGGACGTGCTAGTGGACCCCCACGGGCAAATCGACTGGGTGACCGGAAAGATAGAGCGCCCGGATGAGGTGTACATCACCGTGACGCCGGGCCTGTGGACGAAGCATTTCCTTAACCGAGCCGGGCAGAAGGCAAAGGCCGCGCTGCACCAGTTTGGCTATTTGGCCCGGGACATCCTGCAGATCGATCCTTACCACCACGAAATGGCCCTGCGGCTGGCGATTCAGCTGACGCTGGATGCGCGGGTAAGGGTTCACAGCCAGCAGCCCTACCGCTACCAAGTTATGGACCTGCTCAAGGAGGTCATGCCCGCCGCGGAGATTGGCCGGGCGCTAGACGACAAGTATAAAGCCCGCGACCTCAAGAACCGCTGGAATCGGGCCCTTACCCTGCTGGTGAGCCTGGGCTGGCAGATCGAATATGACCCTGAGACCTACCCCAGCTGGCTCCAGCCCAACAGCAAGACCCCGCGCCCCTCGGACTGGCGACGTATCAAAATTATCGAGCGACTCCTGCAGGCTCACTTAGTCATCCGTCCCCCTCAGCCGATTCCGCAGCTTTTGGCTCAGGTAAAATCGCCTAGGCAGCGCCGCCGCGCAAAGGGACGATCGCGCCCGACTCAGCCAGCCCTGCCCTGCCGGGAAATGACGGGTGATGCGGTGCGAGAAGGCCGCCAGAGTCGAGGCTGGAGCCGTAAGGAGCTAGGCGGCTTCTTGGGGGTGAGCGCGGACTATGTCGGAAAGCTAGAGCGGGGCGATCGCATCATTACCCCGCCGCTGCAAAAGCGCCTGCGCAAGCTGCTGAGCCTACCTTAGATGTCCAACGCTGCAAATTCATCCGTACTGGGTATCTCTTTACACAATCGCTGAGGATGGTCGTGACACAGCGCGTATAAGGCTGTAGTCCTAAAAAATTGCTGGCCCTTAGCGCAGCGCTCACACCACCCTATGATCATTTACGGCACCGAAGCTGACGACAAAATTGTTGGCACCTCTTTAGTAGACAAACTCTACGGCAGCGGCGGCAACGACACATTTCAGGGCCTGTCGGGCGACGACACCATCTATACCGGTGAAGGGGATGACGCGGCCTCCGGCGGTGATGGAGACGATGTTCTCTACGGAGAAGCCGGAAACGATCGGCTTGAGGGAGAGGCCGGTGACGATCGCCTCCACGGCAGCACTGGAGCGGATTTACTGCTAGGGGGAGACGGCGCGGATTGGCTCTATGGCGAAGCGGGGCGCGATCGCCTGGACGGCGGCGGTGGTAGTGACGTCCTGCTGGGCGGCACCGAGGACGACGCGTTGACGGGAGGCGATGGCGACGATCGCCTCAGCGGCGACAGCGGCGACGATGCCCTGAGCGGTGGTAATGGCCAAGATACCCTGTTTGCCGGGGAAGGCGATGACCAGCTCAGCGGCGGACCTGGAGAAGACGAGCTGCAGGGCGAGGCGGGAGACGACACCCTTTGGGGAGATGAGGGGGACGACCAGCTGTTTGGCGGCGAGGGCAACGACCAGCTTCGGGGCGGCGGCGGCAGCGATCGCCTGTTTGGGGAAGCGGGCGACGACGACCTCTCGGGGGGTGCCGGTGACGATCTGCTGTTCGGCAGCGACGGCGACGACGCGCTCGCGGGCGAGGCGGGAGACGACGCGCTGTTTGGGGAGGCGGGAAACGACGACCTAGCCGGCGGTGACGGCAGCGACGCGCTCTACGGCGGCGAGGGCAGTGATGAGCTAGCTGGAGGTGACCGGAGCGATCGCCTCTATGGTGAAGCAGGGCAAGATTTGCTCTACGGCGGCGAGGGGGATGATGCCCTCTACGGCGGCGAAGGGAACGACGCGCTTGACGGCGACAGCGGCAGCGATCGCCTCTATGGCGAAGCGGGGGACGATCGGCTGGTGGGCGGGGAGGGAGACGATGCCCTTTACGGCGGGTACGGCGTGAATCAGCTTCAGGGCGGCGTAGGCAACGACACCTACTGGGTGGGCTACGGCAACGACGTGATTTTAGAAGCGACGGGAGAGGGGCGAGACACCGTCGTCAGCCCGGTCAACTGGCGACTGCCTGAGCATGTGGAGACTCTATTGCTTACGGGTGAGGGCGCTAAGAGCGGAGCCGGGAACGGGCTCAACAATCACCTAACGGGGAATGAAGGGCGTAATGTCCTGCGCGGCGGTGCGGGGCGCGATCGCCTGACGGGTAACGGGGGCCGCGATACGCTGCACGGCGGCCTGGGAGACGATCGTCTCATTGGGGGCGCAGGCAACGACGTCCTGATTGGCGGCCGCGGACGCGATCGCATGGTCTTTGGCGGCGAGGCCCCCTTCAGCCGCGAAGCGACGGGCACAGACCGCATTAAGGGATTCTCCCGCAGTCAGGACAAAATTCTTTTGGACAAAACTGTATTTGAGGCTTTGGACAGCAGTCAGGGCCGAGGGTTTAGCGATGCTGCTGACTTTGCGGTGGTTCGCGGCAGCCGCAGCGCTGAGCGGAGCGACGCCGCCATCCTGTACGACGAGCGCAGCGGTGGCCTGTTCTATAACGCGAACGGGGCTGAAGCGGGATTTGGCAGCGGGGGACGGTTTGCCGTCGCGGCGGGCGCTCCGGCCCTGAATGAGCAGAACTTCGTTGTTCAAGCCTAGAGGCTTTCGACCTCAGCTATGGCGCTAGCAGGGTGTTGCGCGATGCAGAATATTAGCGACGCGTGACCACTTGCCAGGCAACAAAAGCCATAAAGCCGACGTAGCCACAGACGGCGAGCCAGTCAAGCCAGGCGGTAGGGTTGGGCGCAAATGGGTCGTTCAAAGTCAGCTTCACTCCATTCCTGGGAAGGTCATGACCCGCTCGTAATGCTCTACGGTCGGGAACGGGTCATAAAAGTGGTGAAGCAAAGACTTCCACCGCTGGTACTCGGGCGATCGCCGAAACCCAACCGTATGATCCTCCAGCCGTTGCCAATAGACAAGCAAAATATAGCGATTTGGGTTCTCTAGACAGCGCTGCAGCTCGTGGGACACGTAGCCCGACGCAGCAGCAAGAATGGCTGAGGCCGCACTAAAAGCGGCCTCAAACTCTTCTACTAGACCAGGTTTAACGTCAAGAATCGCAACTTCTAAGATCACGGGCTGCTTGCTCCACGCAGTCGCTATATCAGCTCCAGTCCGGCCTCAACGAGTGATTCCGGCTCGATGTCTAAGCATTCTAAGCGGTAGGGGCACTCAAATTGATAGCAGGGGCTGCAGGTCGTCGGACGACGCAGCAGGGCAGTAGGCGTCGTGCGCGGTCGCCACTGCCCCTCTAACTCGGTACCGGCAAAGGTAATCACGCTGGGCGTTTGGGTGGCGTCGGCGATGTGCATCGTCGAGGTATTGTTGCTGAGCATCAGCCGCGCCCCGGCGACTACAGCCACGAGCTGCTCTAGGCTGGTCTGCCCGATGAGGTTGACGGCGCGGGTCCCGAGGTAGTCTAACAGAGGAGCCGCCTGAGCGCGATCGCCCTCCACCCCCGTCACCACGATAGGGTAGCCCGTTTCCTTGGAAAGCTTGAGAGCGGCCTCGGCAAAGCGATCGCTAGCGTAGTTGCGCGATTGGCAGGTTGTCCAGGGGTTGAGCACGATGTAGTCGGCGGGCAGGGCAGGCCCTTCTGTCGGGCTGACTGCCAGCTCCAAATGGCGTTCTTTCACCGCTAACCCCACCGCCTCAATCAGCCGCAGGTTGCGCTCCACCTGGTGTAAGGTATCTGGGGCAGGGGCCACGGCGTGGGTGAGGGTGCCTAGATCGGTCTCTTTAGATTCGCCCAGACGCCGCGGAATATCTGCAAGCTGGCACAGGAACCCAGCCGGGTGGGGGCTTTGGCTAAAGCTCGTAAAAATGACGGCGGCGTCGAACTGCCCGGCTCTGAGCTTTTCCGCTAGCGACCGCTCGCGGGCCGGGTCGAAGGGCAGCTTGCCCAAATCTTGCCACAGGGTGCGCCAGGGGATGACCTCATTCACCCAGGGCAGCAGGGGCGCGGTTTTTGCGCCAGCGGGGCTAGCTAGCAGAGTAATGTGCGCTTCGGGAAGGTTTTGCCGCAGCGATCGCAGGGCGGGGGTGGTCATGACTACGTCCCCAATGTTGTCGAGACGCATGACCAGCAGACGGCGAATGGCGGCAGGGTTCCAGGGCCGGCCGAGGAGCAAATTGGGCGATTTTGCTGGGATATCGGCGACGTCGGCCTTTAAGTTATAAAACCGGGTGTCGCGATGGGGCTTGAGGTGAGGAGCGATCGCCTCCAGTACCCTCTCAGGTGAAATCTCAGCGGTGCAGGTTTTCCACTCCAGCGGGCATTCACCATACCAGCACTCCTGCTCAGTAAAATTTTGAGGTCGGCGGTAGGGGCAGTTGGGATAGCCCTGGAGATTGACGTGGGGAGCAGGCTGACCGTAGCGTTCGGACCAGGCGGGACCAAATAGGGTCACCGTGGGGACGTTTAGAGCCGCTGCGATGCGGGCCGGACCCGTATCTGCTGCCACTACAGCATCCGCCTGCTGGAGCAATGCCGCGAGCTGCCGCAGCTCCCCCCGTGGCCAGACGGCTACACCGCCGCCAATGTCAGCCGCAATTGCCTCAGCCAGCTTCGGCTCATCGCCCACCGGCACGACAATTGAAGTCCCATATTTAGCCTGCAGCGATCGCCCTAGGGCCACGAAGTTCTCGACTGGCCAGCGCTTGGTTTGGGTACCCGCCTCAGGGCAGAGACAAACTAGCGGGCGAAGGACTGGACCAAGGGCGGCTTTGGCAGTGGCCACTTCGGCCTCGGCAAGGTAAAGGCGAGGCTGCTGGTTCATCTCAGCATGGGTAATCACCCCGTCTTGATGCAGCAGCGCCAGGAAGCGATCGCTCACCCGCTGGTTATCTGGAGGGGAGCGCCAGAGGTTCGTCACGGTCTGAGCCGGGGCTTGCTCAATGAGCTGGTCGATACCTTCGTAGTTTGTGTCTGACACAATCAGGTCAAACGGCTCCCGAAGGATGGCCTCCACCGCCGCCCGCGACTGCTCTGGGGCCACAGGCACAACCCGCTGGATTAAAGGATGCTGCTGCAGGAGGGAAGCTCCGGGCGCAAAGGTAAGCACGGTGAGGTGGGTATTGGGATAGGCGGCAGCGGTATTTCTTTGAAATCGCTGCGCGGTATTTCTTTGAAACTGCTGCGCGATACTTCCTTGAAATCGCTGCGCGACTGCCTGGATTGCGGGCAGGGCAATAAGAGTGTCGCCAATGCCGCCCAGCAGCTCCACGAAGAGAATACGGTGCGGGTTGACTGAGGCAGAGGCGCAGCGTAGGGACATTCTAGGTTCTACGGACAAACAAAATTATGCCGCCAACGATCAGGAACAGGACGCCGTACCAGACCGAGTTACCGGGTAAAACCGTCAATAGCAGCGTCACGATTCCCGAGGTGATCAGCGACCACCCAATCGTCGTGCGGTACTTCAAAGCGCTTTCTCCAGATTCTCCTGATGAAACCATGGTTATCTCCGTTTTTGAAGGGTTGAACTTGACTACAGCGTTTCTCGTGCTGGTTGATTACACAACAGAGGCGATCGCCTCCAAAGCTTTCATCTCACAAGGGTTGAGAGTTTCTATAGTGCCGCTATCTTACTGGGAAATGCTTAAGGACCTTATCTATCGCCGGGGTTGCCCAGCGCCGGTGCACCCTCTTTCAATAGGCTCAAGATTGCCTGACGGTTAGCGGCTAACAAGTTTGCAGAAACGGCTCTCTTCGCCGCTCTCTAGCTCCTCCTGATACAGAAACGCCAGCTTGTTGTCTTCGAAGGCTTCAAAGAAAGCGTCCCACTCGACGCGCTCTAGGGCGTCTTCGCCGCTGTAGCCGGGGAAGTCAATGCGCAGGAGGCCGGGGTCGCCGTCTTCTTTAGTGCTTTTGACGGTGGCGGGGAAGCCGCCGCGGGATTCGACCCACTGTTTAATGGTGTCATGGTCGGTGGTGGTTTTAGAGGATTGGTTGGCCATGGATTTTTTATGTGTTTCGGTTTTAGTCGGGAGGTTTTATCGGTTCAGTTTGCAGCGTTTCCTACAGTAATTGAACGACCCAGGGTTCGAGCAGGATGTCGTCATCTAGGTAGAGGACGTAGGGGGCAATGGCCTGCTTCAGCACAAACTAGCGCTGCTCAGCGATGCCCCAGTGGAGGTGGCGATGCGTGGTGACGATGTGGCCCTTGGCGTTACTAAGACGTGGCTCGTAGCGCAAAAATCCTTTCGGATTTTGCAGACGTATCCGACAGGGCTCGAATCAGCGCAAAGCTGTCACTCACAGCGGTTCGGCCCGACTGCGTTACCGTCAGCAAATCTAGCACCGCCTCCACCACCTGCTGCGGCTCCACCTTACGCAAGCAGTGGTAATGCCCCTCGGGGCAGACGCTCTTATAGCAGATGCGGCAGGGCACGTCGTGGAAGAGGATGCGGTTGGGCACCTCCCACGGCGTGTGCTGGGGGTTCGTCAAAGCATAGAGGTCCACCACGGGGGTGCCTACGGCAGCAGCCATGTGGACGGGGCCAGTGTTGTTGGACAGCAGCAGGGGGGTCTGGGCCAGCAGTGCGGTCATCTCCTCTAGGCTGAGCTGGCCGACCAGCGAGTGAGACGGAGCCTGCATCTGCTGGCGAATGGATTCAACAATGTCTGCCTCTGAGTTAACGCCGGTAAAGACAATCGGGATGCCGTGCCGCTCTACGAGGGTGCGGGCGACTACGGCAAACAGCTCCGGCGGGTAGCGGCGGGAGAGGGCGGTGGCTCCGGCGTGGAGGACCGTCCAGGGGCAAGTAAGGTCCAGCCCCATGGCGGTGAGGCGCGATCGCATCTCCCCTTGAACTTCTGGCGACACCGACAGGGCCAGCCCCGCCCCCGTCTTTGCAGTAGCCCCCACGCTCGCCACCAAATCAAGCTGGCGCTGCACCTCGTGGCGGGTGAACTGGGCAGGCTCGGGGTCGCGAATCCAGTGGGTGAGGAGCTGGTAGGGGTTCTCGTGACAGTGGGCCAGCCGCAGGGGAATGTCGGCTAGATAGCACATCATGGCGGAGGCGAGGGGGTTTTGGCTGTAGACCGTGAAGATCACGGCGGCGTCGAACCGGCCCCGGAGTTGATCTATCATCTCGTATTCGGGCTGGCTGCTTTGGCGAGGGGTGGTGGCCTTGAGCCAGGGGGAGTCGTAGACAACAACGTCGTCGATGTCGGGAATCTGGGGGGCGATGCGGGCTCCAAGGGAAGAGGTCATCAGCGTGATGTGCCGATTTTCACCGTAATCACTACCGCTCTGCTTTAAGGCTCCCATGGCGGGACCAGTCATAATCACGTCACCAATGGTGTCGAGGCGAACGCAGAGGATGCGCTTGGCGTCGCGCCAATCAGAAATCCAGTCGGGGTTCAGGGTCGCTTCCATGGGGTCTACTCCAGTCAGGGCTGTGGGACAGAGAAGGCGTGCTGCAGGTCGGCCAGCCGGCAGGCGGTAGTGCCGGGGGACTGCACCACGACGGCAGTGGCGGCGCTGGCGATCGCCGCCGCTTCTGCGCCGGTTGCCCCAGCGGCGAGGGCCAAGGCTAGAACGCTAACAAAGGTATCGCCCGCGCCGATGGCGTACCCATCTGGGGCTGAGCGGGCCGGTATGTGGTGGGGTGGCTGTCCGGCTTCAATTGCGATCGCCCCATCGCAGTCCAGCGTCACCACGACGAGTTTGGCTCCCGTTGCGGCGAGTAGGGCATCCTGCTGCGATCGCATCTGCGCCACGCGGTTCGTTTCAGCGGGGAGGTTTAGAAGGGCGATCGCCTCGGCGTAGTTGGGCTTCACGGCGGCGGGGCGCAAACCCTGGTAGTGGGCCAGTCGCTTCGAATCCACCACCACGACGCGGGACCGCTGGGCGATCGCTTCAATCAGCTTAAGCGCACAAATTCCGTAGCCATAGTCCGACACAATAACGGCGTCCACCGTCTGGCCCACTTGCTGCTGAATCAGCGCGATCAGCTTGTCTTCAGAGCGGCCTGATAGGGGGGCAGTGCTGCCTTGGTCGAACCGCACCACAAGCTGACCATTGGCGATCACCCGCTGCTTGGTCAGCGTCGTGCGGTCTGGGTCCAACAACATCAGCGAAGTCTCTACCCCATATTGGATAAGCTGCTGCTGTAGGGCCTCACTGTCGGCATCTAGACCCACCACCGACAGCAATGAGACCGTTGCCCCCAGCTGAGCCACGTTCACTGCCGTGTTGGCCGCGCCACCAGCGGCCGTACTCACCTCATCCACCGCCACCACCGGCACCGGACCCTCAGGGCACAGCCGCCTGGCGGTACCGATGAGGTAGCGATCCACCATGGCATCACCCACCACAAGCGCCCGCAGGTGAGGGAACTGGTCGAGGAGGCTAGGACGCATGAGCCGGTGTGGGAAGGACATCAGCTTTGAGGATAAGGTCGGCGGCTTCGGCAATATCTTTGACGGCGTAGGTGTACTGCCGCTCGGGGATGGACAAATCCCACTCGGTCTCGTTGCCGTTGTCGATCAAGACGGTGCGACAGCCCGCCCGGTTGCCCGCCTCCACGTCGTTGAGGATGTCCCCGATGAACCAAGATTGAGGGAGATCAACGCCCTGCGCTTGGGCCGCCCGCTGCAGCATGCCCGGCTTGGGTTTACGGCAGTCGCAGGCGATCGCGTACTCGGCTACCGCCCCTTGGGGATGGTGGGGGCAGTAGTAGAACCCGGCTAGGGGCAGGGGGGCCAGGAGCTGCCGGAGTTTTGCCTCGACGGGGGCGATCGCTGCTTCTGTAAAGTAGCCTCGCGCCACGCCGGACTGGTTGGTGATCACGATTAGCTTGTAGCCCTGCTGGTGCAGGACGGTTAGACCCTCTAGGGTGCGATCGCGCAGCACAATGCGATCGGGGTTGACGTTGTAGGGGACGTCGTGGATGAGAGTGCCGTCTTTATCGAGGAAAATGGCAGGCATCATGTTCATATCTTCTGAAGACCCTCTATAGTCCCCCTTGGCAAGGGGGACGCCGAAGGCGGGGGTGTTCCACCTGTGCAGCTTATTTTGCTATCGAACCGGCTGCTTGGGGGCTTGTCCCCCAGACCCCCTGGCTGGGGGACATGACGCACCGAATTTGGAGTTGTCTAAAGGGGGGGACGCCAACGGCGGGGGTTAAGGCCAAGAGGTCTCCTTCATCGGCAGTACCATCATCTCTGAAATCACCGTTCCCTCCGGCTGCATCAGCAGATAGCGAATCGTCTGCGCTACATTCGCGGGCTCCTGCAGCGTCGTCACGTCGATGTCGGGGAAGCGATCTAGCAAGAAGGGCGTCCGCATCCCCCCGGCTACCAGCCCCGTCACCTTGATGTTGTGGGGTCGCCCCTCCACGTGTAGAGCGCGGGTGAAGCCTAGCAGGCCCCACTTGCTGGCGTGATAGGCCGAGGCGTTGGGCCAAGCCCGCATCGCCGCTGTAGAGATAATGTTGATGATGTAGCCGCCGCCCTGCTCGCGCATGTGGCCGAATACCGCCTTGGAGGTGTAGAAGGGGCCGTTGAGGTTGACGTTGATCACCCGCTGCCAGTCCTCTAGGGACAGCTCTTCGATGGATAGGGTCTGGTCGGTGCCGGCGTTGTTCACCAGCACGTCGACCTTGCCGTAGTGCTCTAGCGTAGATTCAAAGAGGGCATTGACGCTGTCGGGCTCCCGCACGTCTAGCTCTTGGGCGATCGCCTCTCCTCCCTCGTCGGTGATCTGCTGGGCGACGTCTTGGGCCAGGGAGAGGCGCACGTCGGCGATGACGACTTTCATAGCGGATTGGCAGAGCAGGCGGCTGGTGGCTTCGCCGAGGCCGCGAGCGCCGCCGGTGACGATGGCGATCTTACCGGCGAGGGGGTTGGCGGGATTTTGGGTCAGTCGGATTTGGGTTTGCATGATGTTTTGGGTTGTAGATGATGTGGATGCGGCAGGGGCGCAGCATGCTGTGCCCTTACGATGGGTAGGCGATGCACGATATCGGGCCAGACATGGGCGGCACAGATGATGGCGGGCGCGTGGGCGAAGATACGACATAGGCCCATCACGGCGGCGGCAGCGCAAACGCCGATCGCCTCAGGGGCTTCGCCACATGACCCTGCACATCCCCCACGATCGCCTGCGGCTGGCTCAGCTCCCCCTCCACCAGCTCGCAGAGCATATGCAGCACAAACAGATGCACCTCCTGCACCCGCTGCGGGTCACTGCTCGGCACCCGAATCGCCACATCACTCAGGGGCAGCAGATCGCCGCCACCCGCCCCCAGCAGCGCCACCCGGTCGATGTTGCGATCGCGGGCCAGCTCAAACGCCTTGACCAGGTTGCGCGATCGCCCGCTGGTGCTCATGGCAAGCAGCAGGTCGCCGGGCTGGGCTAGGGCACTCACCTGGCGGGCGAAGATGTCGTCATAGCCCACGTCGTTGGACCAGGCGGTGAGCAGGGCCGTGTCTGCCGGCAGGGCGATCACCGGCAGACCGCTGCGGTGGGGAGAGCGGAAGCGGCCCATCAGCTCGGCGGACAGGTGCTGGGCTTCAGCAGCGCTGCCGCCGTTGCCGCACACCAGCACCTTTTTGCCCTGGGCGAAGCAGCGGCTGAGACGGGTGGCGGCGGCGGCAATGTCGGAGCCGAGCTGCTGTCGCGCCACTTGGAAGGTTTGAATGACGCTATCGAAGCTGTCTTCTAGCAGGGCGGTGGGCAGCGTGGCGCTCTGACGCTGGGTGGTCAGGGTCTCGTACAGGTCGGCGATCGCCTCGGTGACGCCGTGCCAGGTGAATTGAGTAGAGACGTGGCGCACCGCCTGTCGCCCCAGCATCCGGCGCAGCTCGGGATTTTGGTAGAGGAAGGCCAAGCGATCGCCTAGCTCAGTGGGGCTATTGGGCGCAACCAGGTAGCCTGTCTCCCCGTGCTTGACGGTGTACTTGATGCCGCCTACCGCCGCGCCGATGACGGGGGTGCCGCAGGCCATCGCCTCTAGGGGCGTGATGCCGAAGGGCTCGTACCAGGGCGTGGTGACAAATACGTCCGCCGCCGAATAAAAGCTGCGCAGGATGTCCCGCCCGTGCTGCCCCATAAACTGAACGCGATCTGCGACGCGATGAGAGGCCGCGATGTGCTGCAGCCGCACAATTTCAGAGCCTGCACCAGCAGCGGCATCGCTCCCCACGACCAGCAGACGCGCCGGTAGGCTATGGGCCTGCGCCAGGTGAGCTAGCCCGCGAATTACGTTGTCTACGCCCTTGCGGGGCACAATACGCCCGAGCTGTAGGATAATGCGATCGCCCTGGGGTAGCCCTAGGGTCGCTCGCGCCTCCCCCTGGTTCACCGGCCAAAACTCCGCCCGGTCAAACCCGCAGGAGATGACGCGAATTTGGTGGGGGGAGGCGTTGTATAGGGTCAGCAGGTCGTCCCGGTCCTGGGGGCACTCGGCAATGATGGCGTTCGCCTCTCGCACGACGCGGGCCTCCACGTCGAAGCGCTCATCGGGGAAGCGATCGGCTGCGCCCTGATGCTGCCGTCGGATATGTCCTAGGGCATGGAAGGTCACCACTACGGGCAGCTTAAATCGGGCCTTGAGATTCACCGCCACCAGCGCCGACATCCAAAAGTTGGCGTGGATGAGGCTGTAGCGATGTTGCGTCATCCAGTCCGCCATGAACGCCTCGAAGGGCTCCATCAGCGGCAGCATCTCTTCTTTGGGGACGAACTGAGCCGGTCCGGCGGGCACCAGAATCACCCGCACTCCCGGCTGCCACTGCACCACCTCGGGCAGATCTGCTCGGTCTCGCCGAGTAAATACGTCTACTTCATAGCCCAGCACCGCTAGGTGCTTAGCTACCTGGCCAACGTAGACGTTTTGGCCGCCGCTGTCGACGCTGCCAAATAGGCCGATGGGAGAGGCATGTTCGCTGATGAGGACAATTCGCTTCGTCATAGGGAGCAACTCAAACAATAATGAGGGCTTTAAGTTCTCCCCCTTTACAAAGGGGAGCTAGAGGGGGTGCCAACTGGTGAAGGGACACCCAGAAGCGGGGGTTGAGAAGAACGCTGCGCAATACTCCCTTCGGAACGCTGCGCGACCGCTGCTTCAAACGCCGCCGTCCAGTCGTCAGCAAATCGCTTCAACCCAAACCGCTTCAAAGCTTGGCACCGCGCCCCCTGACCCAGCCGCCGCGCCAGCCCCGCATCGTCTAGCAAATCCTTCATTCGCACCACCAGCTGCTCTACAGAAGTATCCACATAGCCCGACACCCCGTTCTCCACCACCGTCACCAGCTCCGTGGTCGCCAGCCCCACCACCGGCAGTCCCGCCATCATCGCCTCGCACACCGACAGCCCTAGGCTGGTGTAGCGCACCGGGTGAAAGTAGAAGCGGTAGCGGCTCAGGCAGTCGGGAAGCTGAGCGTGGGGAATTTCCCCCGAACCGCCCAGAGATGCAGCATCCATACCTACCAAATCCAGCGGCACCTGCTGACGAACCTGCTCAAATACATCCCGCCCCAGCCGCCGCCCACGGGTGCGCAGCCCGTTGGCCACCACGATTCCCTTGGCTAGCTCGCCGGTGTAGCCCAATTCGCTGCCATCGTAAGGATCGGTGACCGCATGCTCGATGACTCGCGTGGGCGATCGCCCGCTGTCCCACATAAGGTTGTTGAAGTGAGTGACGTGCACCACAGTCACCTCCGGGTCATCCACCACGTGGCGGGTATCGGTGGGGTGTTCGCGAGGTGGGTCGTGCTCTAGGAACAGCCGGGGCAGCTGGCGCTGCGCTTCGGAGAGAATTTCGTGCTGGTCTTCGCGGTAATTCTTGGCGGATTGGAACAAGACGCAGTCGAAGTCCATGTGCTGCGCCTGGTCGGCAGGCACGTCCTGCACATTGTCTCCCCAGGGGAAGTTGGGCAGCCGCCCGCCATAGCCCTCTGGCTTGCCGGGCTTCACCGGCAGGTAAAACTGGTGGGGGGACTGGGTGAGGTAGTAGAGGTAGCTACCGTGGATGTGCCACGTCAAAATATGGAGGGGCTGCATAGGTTAGGGGCTAAAGGACTGCAAGCTGCTGTAGAAGCGGATGGGGCTGATCGCGGTGATGTTGTGGGTCTAGTGGGTCGTCGGTGGGCGGCAGGGTAAGCGACAGCACGCCGCCGCCAAACTCCCGGGATTGCCCAATGCGAATGGGGATGCCCGCCAGGTAGCACAGGTAGCCCGCTACATAGGGGGATTTATTGGGGGCAGCAAGGACGATTGCGGCGTCGAAGCTGTGGCGCTGAAGCTGAGGAATGAGCTCGGCGGCGGTATAGCTGCTGCTGTTGAAGCACCAGTCTGCTATCGCCGATTCGGCGCGACCTTGCTGAACCGTAATTCCGCTCACGGCAACGTGGGGCAATGCGGACTGAATCGACGCGATATCAATGCCGTCAGCAGAGTCCAGCGCCACAACGAGCAGTCGCTTCACCGCAGCCCAGTCGATGGTTCGCGCAAGATCGATCGGCTGACTGTCAGACATAGGCCACCTCCCGAAGCAGGCTGTGGCAGTGGTCCAACACCGAGCTTACGGTCTGCTCGCCGGTATAGCTGACGGCACGATGGCGCTTGGCGTCTAAAGGAGCCCAACGCCGCTGGTCTGAATTGGAGAACACCACTACGCTCGGGACCTTGAGCGTCGCCGCTAGATGGGAGACCCCAGTGTCATTGCACACCAGCAGAGCCGCTTTTTCGAGTAGGGCGGCTAGGGTTCCCAGGGCCGTTTGCCCCGCTAGGTTTAGCGCTGGACGCTGGAGCTGCTGCGCCACCGCGTCGGCGATCGCCCGCTCCCCTTCAGACCCGGTGAGCACTAGGGAATAGCCCCGCTGCGCCAGGGCGTTGCCCACCGCCGCGAAGGATTTGGGAGGCCAGCGGCGATCGCTCCTGCTGGCCCCTGCATGCAGACAGACGTAGGGCGATCGCAGGGCGTTTGCGTTGGCCAAGGCCCGGTAGCGCTCGCGCTCAAGGTCGGATATGGGAAACTCTAGGGCAATGCCCTGATTGGGAACGTCTAAAGATGAAACGCCCAAAGACTGTACGCCCAAAGACTGTACTAGCGTCAGGTAGCGCTCAATTTCTGGGGCGGCGTCTGGGTAAGGCAAAAAGTCAGCGCCAGGACAGTAGTCACCGGGCCGATAAAAGCCAGCTGTGCGGTCTGCCCCCAGCAGCATCGTGAATGGGTTAGAGTACAGCCCGCTGCCGTGCATCTGCAGGGCTAAATCGTAGCGGGGAGCGCGCACCTGCTGCAAAAACGGCACCAGCGGCTCTGGCCCCTGCCAGCCCTCAGGGATACCGGGGTAGCCGGGGAAAGGCAGCAGTTCATCGATGTAGGCACTAAACCGAGCGACTAGCGGCTGCACCTGCGGTAGACCGACCAGCGCGACGTGCGCCTGGGGGAAGGCCGCCCTAAGCGATCGCAATCCCGGAACGCTGCACAGAAAGTCGCCTAAACCTGGCAGCGCGCGCACCACGGCGATTCGCGGCGCGGCGGGCAAGTTTAGGGGTGGGTCTGGGTAGGGCATGGTGCTAGTAAAGGGCGCTCTAATGCGATAGATCCAATTCAATGCAAGTATTCTAGTGAGCCGATTTAATCAGTTCATTAGGCAACTGTTCAAAGAACAGGCGTTCTTATTGCAAAGATGTTGGGCAATTGCACAAGCATCGCCCGACCTGACGTCAGAGCTCTGCCTGACGGCCTAGTCCCTAGGGCGTCCAACCCACAGACGCGGCGCAGCCCCAGGTGAAACTGGGCGATCGCACAGTCGCTGCCACAGCGCCTCGTAGGACGCGGCCATCACGTTAGCTGTATAAGCAGTAGCCGCCATGGCTCTGCCCCGCTGCCCCATCTGCGCGGCCAATCCCGGCTCCTGCAGCCTTCGCAGCGCCACCGCCAGACCTACTGCGTCGTTCTTCTCAATCAGTAGCCCCGTCTCCCCGTCAGCTACCGCTTCCGCTACGCTGCCTACCCGCGTAGCAATCACGGGTCGCGCCGCCAGCATCGCCTCAGCGATCGCCAGCGGAAAGCCCTCAGAGCGTGAGGGCTGCACCACGACGTCAAACTGCGGCAGGTAGTCTTGCGGATTCACCCAGCCGGGAAACGCCACCCGGTCTTCAATGCCCAGCGATCGCGCCATCTGCTCCAGGTGCGATCGCCAGTCCCCCTCTCCCAAAATGGTGAGCTTCGCGTGGGGAACCAGAGCGATCGACTGCAGCAGCACGTCGTGGCCCTTCATTGGGTCCAGCCGCCCCACACTGCCCACCCGCAGCGGTCCGCTCAGCTCGGCGGCAGGCGGCACCGCTTGGGGAGAGCGATCGGGGACGCCGTTGGGGATTGAAATCACCGAGCCGCGACCCAGGGCGTAGAAGTCTTCCATGAGCCGCGCTGCCCCCCGCCCTACCGCCACGTGGGCATCGACTCGCAGCGACAGGAATCGCGTTCGCAGCAGGGTAGCGAGGTCTGTAGTGCGCAGGGGAAGCTGGTCTACCCGCACCACCTGTGCTGGGGTGCAGAGGGCAGCGGCTAGGGCCGTGGCCCCAGCCCAAGGGGTGCAGAGGTTGAGGTGAATTACGTCTGGCTTAAGGCGGCGAAAGGTCTGCCAATGCTGTAAAAACGCCAGCGGCCCCTCGCTCAAAACAATGCTGTCCGTCGTCTGCTCTGTGCGCTCAGCGCGCCAAGCGGCGTTGGCCTTGGGCCTGCCCTGGTGGGCAATCGCCGCCACAACTTCCGGGTACAATCCGACGACGGTAATGCGCGCCGACGCCGAGGAAACGAGGTGCCCCGCGCTAATCTCTGCGCCACCCACCCCCGCCGCGTCGGCGTAGACCACCACGTGGCCCTTGAATTGGGGCTTAGTCATGCTGCGGCTGCAGCAGCGTGCGCAACAGCAGCGCTAGCCGAATCTGTACGGCGTCGTCAAAGCGGCGCGGATTGAGCCCGGTGAGGGAGCTAATTTTGTCGAGGCGATAGCTGAGGGTGTTGCGGTGGATGGAGAGCCGCTTGGCGGCGCTAGACGGGCAGCAGTCCTCTTCGAAAAAGGTGCTGAGCACCGTCAGCAAATCGGAGTCAGAGTCGAGCGGGCTGAGCAGGTGGGTGGCCAATTCTACTTTGGTCTGCTCGTCGGCGATGCAGGTAAAGGCGGCGATGCCCAGACGGTCTAGACAATAGACCTGGTTAGGGCCGCTGAGCCGTCGCCCCAAAGACAGCGCTACCCGCGCATCTTCGAAGGAGTGCGCCAGGCCCGTTAAACCGGGGTGATAGCGCCCGATACCAACGCTGATCGCGGCCCCGGTGTCCTGCCGCAGCCGCTGCAGCAGCCCGTCCCCCGCCCGCTTTAGCGCTGTAATGTCAGACCAAGAAGCGCTAATGGGCTGGGAGGCCTCTTCTAGGGTCCAGTGCTCTAGATTTTTGGAGTTGCTAGCTTTGAGGACGGCGATTTGGCCGTTACCTAAGTCGGCGCAGATGGTGTCATCGGGTAGGTGAAAGAAGCCGACGATGCTGTCGATGATGGCGCGCACGTGGCGGTATTGGTATAGGTCTACCACGTCGGTGGATAGGGTGGCCTCGGGGCGAAAGCTGCTGGCCGCGTCAATCAAGATGACGGCGCGGGGGGGCGTTAAGTTCAGGTTTAAGAACTTGGCCTGCCGCAGTATTGTGTCGTCGTCAGTGATCCGGTTGTGCAGCAGGTCGGCGATGAAGTCGTGGGCCAGCGATCGCCGCTGCGTGGCTTGGTTGAGTGAGGTAACTTGGCTGATGACGAGCTCGACGAGGGCTTTGGCAAGACGCGGGGAAATCAACTCGTCCTGGGGCTGGCTGACGATCACTTCTCCCAGGTAATTATCCAAGTTGAGGGGAATATGGAGGCATTGGGCCACCGACGCCCCCATCGATAGCGCGCTGCTGCAGACCGCTTCAGCACGACTGCTGGCTACCACCCTGTCCTGGTAGCCACGGACCCAAACCGGGGCGTTGAGCAGCTCGGAGACGCGGTGGGCGATCGCCCTGGCAATGTGGGAAGACGCGGACTGGGAGGGGACCGTATGCATCAGCAACACGCATCAACAACACGCAGTAGAAAGACCCGACATCGGCAGCTTGCCTACTGAGTCACTAAGGAGGGTACCGGTGTTGGCGACCCAGGAACTCAGCTAGAGCAGCGCTGTTGAGATATCGTGTTAAATATTGAGCTATTAAGAGCAGCGTTGGTCAAAAGCGTTTTTATTGAGCCTACAGTCTCTAGTGGCAGCATTCGACCCGTCATCTTGCTAAAGAAATAGGACGTTTCGCTGCCGCCAAAGCGCGTAGGTAATTTGACTTAGCTCTACCTCTATTAACCCGTGAACGATTTATCACGTCTGTCCGGTTCTGACAAAGCTCTATTGATTCATCAGCGCCTCTGCGAGGTCTACGGCTGCCCCATCCCCTACTTTCACAACCTCGATCCTCTCAGCGAGCTGGTGTCGGCGCTGCTCTCCCATCGCACCCGCAACGCGGACTCGGGGCGGGCGTTTAAGCAGCTCAAGCGGGCATTTTCCACCTGGGAAGCGGTGCGCGACGGCGAAGTTTGCGCCGTGCAGCAGGCAATCGCCCCCTGCACCTGGCCGGAGCAAAAAGCGCCTCGACTACAGCAGGTGCTGGGCGGCGTGACTGAGCGGCGGGGGGAGCTGTCGCTAGATTTTCTGGCTGAGCTGCCGGTCCCCGAGGCGAGGGCCTGGCTGGAGGTTCTGCCCGGCGTGGGGCCGAAAACTAGCGCTGCTGTGCTCTGCTTTAGCACCCTGCGGCGTCCGGCGCTGCCGGTGGATAGTCATCACCATCGGGTAGCGGTGCGGACGGGGCTGATTGATAAGAAGGTGGCCGTGGGGCCATCGCACCCGGTGCTGGCGGCGCAGCTCCCCGCAGACTGGAGCGCTCAGCAGGTGTACGACAACCACGAGGTGCTGATGCTCCATGGGCAGAAGTGCTGCTACTACCGCCGTCCGGCCTGCGATCGCTGCGCCATTCTAGACCTGTGTCCCTTTGGGCAGCGATCGCGGTCTGCGGTCGGTTGACCCCTCGACTTAGCTTTGGGCTGACCCTCGCTTAGAGGTTTCCAGGATAGATTGGAACTGATGGGCCTGTGGCCCTGTGAAAAGCGTTTTCTCTCAATTTAACGAGGCTATCGATGGACTTGGACCTGCTGGAAAGTATTGGCCTAGGCTTGGGTTTGGGCGTTGCCGCTGGGTTTCGCGTTGTGGTGCCCTTTTGGGTGCTGAGCGCAGCAGCGATTTTTGGCCACCTGCCGCTGAACGAGAACATGCAGTGGCTGGATAGCGAGACGGCGCTGATTGGCCTCAGCCTAGCGCTGCTGGTGGAGCTGCTGGTTTACAGCGTTCCCTGGCTAGACAATGCCGCCGATACGGTGGCCCTGCCGATCGCCGCCGTGGCCGGCACCCTGCTGATGGGGCTGACGGCGAACCAGCTCGACCCGTTTGCCCAATGGGGTTTGGCGATTGTGGCCGGGGGCGGGGCGGCAGCGACGGTGAAGGGGCTGAACGGCCTTACGCGCCTGGTGTCGACGGCGACGACGGGGGGCTTGGCAAATTTTTTGGTGGCGATCGCGGAGCTGGTGGGGGCTGTGGCGCTGTCGGTGCTGGCGCTGACGGCCCCGCTGCTGGCGATCGCGGCGGCGGTGGTGTTAATTGTTTTGCTGGTGCGGTTTGGGGTGAAGCTGCTCAACCGCTCCCCAGCGCCAACGGTGGGGACTGAGTAGGCGGAAAGCTAAAGCACTATTCGAACAGCCAGCCGAATACTGAGCCGACGGTTAGCGCTAGATCCCTGGCAAAGGCAGGGGCGGGGAGGGTCTGATTTGGGAGATCGTAGGCTTCGGGCTGCTGCTTGGGCAGATAGACGAAGATGGTTTGCTCGTCTGGGTCGATGAGCCAGCCCATCTGTGTGCCGTGGTTTAAGCAGTGCAGGATGTTTTTGGTAACTTTGGTTTGGCTCTGGTCGGGGGAGAGAATTTCGATGGTCCAGTCTGGGGCGATGGGGAAGGCGTTGGCAACGGCACCGGTTTGATCGCGGGGGATACGTTCCCAAGTAAAGACGGAGACGTTGGGGATGATGGAGCGATCGCCGCCATAGACATCCGCAGGATGGCTTCCCGAAGGGTAGGTGCAGCGCAGCTCGGAGAAGGCACGGGCGATTTTTCGGGGTTTTAGAGTGAGGTTAAGGGTAGAGGCGAGTTCGGTTTGGATGGTGCTGTGTTTCCCCTGCGGCATGGGCTTTTGGATGATTTCCCCGTTGATGTATTCGCTGCCGGGTTTAGTTTCCGGCAGGGCAAGGAATTCTTGTAGGGTGATGGGTTTGGATGGGGACTGGACCATGGGGGCGGTTGGGGAGGGGGGGTGGCGTCTGGCAGGGGCCTTAGTCTAGATTCTAGTCAAATAGGATTGGTAATTGTCTGGAGGATCTGCCGGCGAGATCAATTGATTGGCGAGGGTGGAGCAGTTTTAGCTAGTTGGAAATATTGGAAGGTAATCGAAGATACTGGCAGGTAAAGCAACGTATCTGGCTGCAATCCTGAAGCGCTTGAAGCGCGATTTCTTGGGTTGCCGATGTGCCTGGGTAACGAAACTCAACGGCGTAAACTGTAAGAGCGGTTAGCTTGGAGCGTAAGCTAGCCCAGTCGGGCTTGATGAGTAGAGGCGGCTTCTAAAAGTGCGACGAGGTCGTGAGTCTTGCCGAATGCAATGTTGGCTTCCTGCAAGCAGGCTTTCAAATATTTCTCGATGCACTGCTGACTGTGAAAGCAGACGGCATCGTAGTTGGGTAGTTCTGTTACTTGTGCCTCTCGCTGAGCTGTGGCGAAGTCGGCCTCAGCTTTATTCCCCCACTCTCGCGTGATTGGCTTCATAGAGCACTTGACCGTTTTGCATGATGTCCCGAATGAAGAAATCGCCCATGGCGAGGCGCTCTTGAATCTGTTGAGGCGATTACCCTGAGGGTAGGCTATGCCAACGCACCATTAGATCTAGGGGGAACGGTGCATGGATTTTTTGACGGATGGCGATCGCCTTTTGAACGGGTGATTCGTCTAGCGGCAGGATGACGAGTAGATCGACGTCTGAGTCTGAGGTTGGCTGGCCGCTGGCGTATGACCCAAACAGGATGATTTGCTCTGGCTGGAATGCGTGAGCGATTTCGCGGCTGAGGGCTTGGATTTGGCTAGGGCTAACCATAAGTCTGAGGTGATGGGAGGCAACGGCGGTGACCCTTCAGGCCAGTCTGCGACCATTGCCCCATTCTAATCGCATAGGATGGTAGCAAGCGTGTTGGTGGGCAGCGTATTATTTTATGCTGTTGGGTCGATTGGTGGTGGCGATCGCTGTACCGATGAGGACTGTGGGGCTTTCGGTGCTGGCCTGATGGCTCTGCTGCCAGCGGCTGTGTCGGAGAAAGGCTTAGAGCTTCTGATTGGTGGATCTTGTTGGTCAGTGAGGTATTCTTTCAGGAGCTTTATACTTGAAGTAAAGATGGCCCAATCTTTTGGACAAAGCTATGTCGGATGAAACGGTACTAGACGTCAAAGACGTTAAGACGGCTGTAAAGTCTGCTTATCAGTACATTCAAGAGTTTCAGGACTTGATGGGGGCTGATCTCGATGATTTGAGATTGGAAGAGGTTGAACTCTCAGAAGATGAGAAGACTTGGCTGGTGACGCTGGGGTATGATGTGCCGATTAAGCGCAAGTCTGCGCTTGATGAGATGATGCAGTCCATTAATGCGCCTCGCGGGTTTAAGCGGGAATATAAGCTGTTTGCTGTAAACGCCTCAACGGGGGAGGTTGAGTCGATGAAGATTCGCCAGGTATGAATAGCTATGCCGCTGAGCTTCTCAAGGCGTATCGGCGTAAGGGCGTTTTAGTTGATACGAATATTCTGCTGCTTTACTTTGTTGGAGCTGTGAATCCGGATCGGATAGCTCGGTTTAAGCGGACAAACAGCTTTAACGCTGATGACTATACTCTGTTGTGCGATGTTCTGTTAGCCTTTCGAGACCGGATTGTGACAACGCCAAATGTTTTGACGGAAGTCAACAGCTTGATTAATCAGTTGGGTGAGCCGGAGCGATCGCAGTGTCTTGCGATTTTCTCTCGGCTGCTTGCTCAATTTGATGAACGCTATGTCCAGAGCAAAGCCACCTCTAGAAATGAGGCGTTTACTAGATTTGGCTTGACGGACTGTAGTATATTTGAGACTGCTCAAGGCCAGTATCTTGTGCTTACAGATGATTTGAAGCTAGCAGCCTATCTGCAAAGGCAAGGTGTTGATACGGTTAATTTCAACAATTTACGAGTTTACGGGTGGAGCTAGGTATGACGACCACAATACTATCGCAAATGACAGTTGCGATTGGATGCCGTAGTTGCCAAATGAATTCCTCGTTGCGGCTGATTAGATAAATTCAGTTATCATTAATCGAAAAACGAAATTATTTGAGGTAGTGCTAATGCAATTGTTAGAGCAGTAGCTACCAAGCCAACAAACTTTGAGATTCTACTTTCAAAAAGCTTGTCAAGCTTTACTCCCCATGCATTTGAGCTAGTTCTAAGCCTACCCTTTAGCATTTTATCGATTATGGAATAATAGAACGCGACTTTGCACAAGGTTGAGTTATGCATTCTTATAAACTCATTATTTTGAAATGCTTGAACTTCTTCTTTGCCCGAGAGAAAATGGCGATGTAGACCGCCATTCAGTTCCATAAGCGACATTAGTCTAGGATGCGGAGCATAGTTATCACCATAATAATCTTTAAGAATATCGTTTAAGTTTATGCGTCTTTCAACTGGTATTACAGGAATATTATCATCTACCAAAACGCGGTATCTGTGCTGAATATGCTCAAATCCATATGTCAAATTTCTCATATTCCAATGTATCCAGAATTTGTCTCTTCTGTCTCTTATGAAGTTATAGAACTCAGATAGCAGCTTGCGTTCTATTTCGTCTAAATTCTTGATGACATTTTCGCGGCTTATCTTTAGTTCCTCAGCAACTGCATGAGTTGAAAAGCTGACAGTTTGTCTTGTCGCCAAGTGTGTGATTGCTATTGATGTGATACGAGGTGACAGACCTTCATTATCATCGTACAAGCTTTGGCAAGAGTAATGAATAACATAAAAATCTTGTGGGTTTTTCTTAATATTCTTTAGGATTCTATCGTTGCCGAATACATGCATGCTAACAATGTAAAGTAGTGGCTTTTGTGCGGACATCTAGGCTTTGCCTGACGCACTTCAATATATTAGCAAAATCAAAGACTGCAAATAGTAAGTCTAGTATCTTGGCTGCCTCAGAAACTACGCAAGAGAGCAGTTCCTTGCATGTTTAAATGTTTGATATTTAAGCAATATGGGCTAAGCTAGCACGCCTTAAATCTAGTTGGTTGATAAGAGCAGAACCTTTTTATCCTTTAAAAGTTATAGGTGCAACTGCTGTCTTCAACCTCAGTACCCTGATTGAAAAACTTTCTTTCCACCACACGGTTGCGATCGCGCCAAAACTCCGCTACCATGCCAAGCCATGGACGCAAATAACATGCCGTCCTGAATCTGACACCCCAAATATTTAGCACCGTCTGGAAGTGCTGCAACACAACCAGACGGCTAACCCCCGCTGACGAGACCAGCGAGAGCTACTGGGATTTTATCCCAGGGTAGCCACCTCGCCCTATTCGCGGGGTGGCTAAACGTTTGGGTTGTCTTTCCTAACCCACAACAAGGAGACAACCCCAAAAATGACATACAACCCTTCCGGCCTGAGCGCAGGCCACAGTTCCATCGTGGCCGAAAACCGCCAAGACAACCCCACTCAGCTCAACATCGACCCCAGGACCGGCGACTACCTAATCGAAGACAAAGGCCGCACCCCCGAATTCAACACCCTGCGCCTAATCGCCATAGGCTCTCTCTACGCCGTCAACAACTGCCGCGACAGACTGCATCAGCTCGGCTACGCCCACCCCAGCGAATGGTCCCAGCCCCTGCCCATGAGCAACACGGGCGGCATCCTACGCGGCCTCACGCCCACAGACGTCATGCGCATCCTCACCAAGCGCATTTCGCTGCCCAAAAGCCCAAAGTAGCCGCCTTGACAAGCCGTTTTACCCCAGCCCGCCGCTTACGCGCGGGCTGGGGCGCTCTCAAATGCAATGCCCCAAATTTGGAATGTAGCGACTTAGCTCTCAAATGCGATCGCCTGCGGAGCTTGCTGCATTGCCGATCTTTAAAGATCAGGCGCTACATTGCAAATGTAAGGCGCGATCTTTAAAGGATCAAACCTGCAGCTTTAAAGATCGTCCCCTACAACTCAAAGATCGACCCTGCAACTTTAAAGATCGGCTTCGACAACTCAAATTGCATCGCTCCACTTTAAAGGTTGAGCCGTCGCGTCTAAAGTGTTGCGCCTCGACTACACATAGCCCAAGCATTACCCGGCCACCTCTGCCGCCGCCCGTAGGTAGTAGTAATGGACACCCCCGGTTGCCATTGGGAAAAATGGAGCCAGGACTAATGCGCACTGCGATCGCCTAGAGCAACGCATTCGCACGAATCTTGATGCCCATGGTGAACGCCAAAGGGGACCAGCATCCGCAAGCAAGCATGGAATTGGGATGAGACCTGCCAAAACCTACCGGGCCGTAAAGCCGCTAGTTTCCGCCGCCTTACTCCTGCTGCTCCCAGCGCTGACGGCCTGCAACACCGGCCAGCTCAAGACAAAGCAGCACTTCAATCAAAACCGAGAGCAGTACGACGCTCTGGTGGAAAAGGTGGTGCAGGAGCAGCCCACCACCATCGGAAGCCTCAAATTTGACGCCAGCAGCCCTGAAGACGCAGCGCTGAAAAAGTTTTTCGACTCGTTCGAGGAAGTCCACATCCATCAAGACGCAGCCTGCCTCGAACTCGCACCAGTCTACCCGCCGCTGCCGGTGATTGTCTGGTGTGAAA
>JBHJHD010000113.1:0-18391 GCA_050331115.1 Elainellaceae cyanobacterium | reverse complement strand
GGCCTTCTCCGCGCCGCCCTTGTGGTGTCCAAAGGTTTCCCCATCGGTGGCCACCGAGATTAGCTGGGCCTCTCTGTGATCGCCGCGTACGGCCTGCCCAATGCGGCCCGCAAAGTGCTGGGAGCTGCTGAGCACTTCGTTGAAGCCCATGTCGCGGGAGATGGGGCCGTCGTAAAAGAAGATATCGACGTAGGGCTTCCCGCCGTTGCCATCGGCATGGGGCACGTAGCAGCGGTAGGGCTGCACGGGGTCGATCTGGCCGCCCCCCACTTCCACCCACTCGGGATCGGGGTGATCGGCAGACGGCAGTGGGCGGCAGCGCTGGGCTTGGGAAGGGGCCAGAATGATGAAGCGAATGCCCTCTTCCGCCAGAATAGAGCGGGTGGCGTAGTCTACCGCCGTCTCTGCCCGCCACATGCCTTCGGGATCGCGGCCAAAGCGAGACTTAAAGTCGGCCTTGCCCCAGCGAATTTGGGTGCGCTTATCCCGCTCGCTGGCTAGGGGCAAGATGATGTGGTTGTAGACCTGGGCGATCGCATTTCCGTGACCGTTTAAGCGATCGCGGCTCTTGTGATCAGCCTCGATGATGCGCTGATAGACTTCGACGTCGTAGCGCTCCAGCCAGCTTATCAAGGTGGGGCCGATATTGAAGCTGAGGTACTCAAAGGTGTTGACAATTTCCATCACCTTGCCCTCGTGGTTGAGGATGCGGGCAAAGGCGTTGGGGCGATAGCACTCGTGGTGGATGCGCTCGTTCCAGTCGTGGAAGGGGGCGGCGCTGGGCTGCCGCTCGATGGCGTCGAGGTAAGGGTTTTCGCGGGGGGGCTGGTAGAAGTGGCCGTGGACCGTGACGTAAACGCCGTGGCTGGTGGCGGATTCGGCGGGCTGAGCCTGATCCTCCGCGATCCCAGCCTGTAGGGACGGCGCTGGTGGCTCGGCCAGAAACGACGCATTTTCAGGCGATGCTGCGTCAGACTGAGTCATCAAATCTAGATTGCTAGATGTCATAAAAGATGGGTTTGGTTAAGTTACAGCGTCAGCAGGGATTGCGCCATCGCTGGCATGCTGCCTAGAAAATACATCGCCTAGAAGATATATCGCCTAGGAATTCATCTACTCGGCGCATTTGGCGGGCTAAGGCTGTGGACGCATGGAAAAAACTTGCTGGATGCCCAGCCGTGCTGCTGGCCTTCGCAGCACCGCTAACGCCCTAGGTGCTACAGATGTCCTAAATTGACTGACCTTCAAGTCGGCTCTATCGAGGAGAATAGGGCAATGTTTTGGATTTGAGGAGGAGCGTTGCCCCCTTCAAAAGGGCTCGCCTTGAGCGGCGATCGCCAAAGCCAGCACATTAGAGCTCTGCTGATTGATATTACAGGCTTGCTGGCGAGGGTTGCCGCGAGGGCTGAGGCACAAGACATACGCCAGCGCAGCTTTTGAGCAACTCTAAGCTAAGGCGACCCACTTTAAGGAAAAGTTTAGATTTATATGGGAGGCTCGTTTAAAAAAAAGGACGCCCTGCGGCGTCCTTCAAGTTAACTAGGCTGTCCTATGAGACTATGCCGCTACTGGTGCAATTACACGTCGTAGTAGAGCGCAAACTCGTAGGGGTGGGGGCGCAGGCGCATGGGGTTCACCTCGGTGTCGAGCTTGTAGGTGATCCAGTTCTCGATGAAGTCCTTCGTGAACACGCCTCCGGCGGTCAAGAAGTCATTGTCCGCTTCCAGCGCCTCCAGGGCATCTTCTAGAGAGCCCGGCGTGGAGGGGATTTTGGCTAGCTCTTCGGGGCTCAGATCGTAGATATCGACATCGAGGGGATCGCCGGGATCGATCTGGTTCTTGATGCCGTCGATGCCGGCGCACAGCATAGCCGCAAAGGCCAGGTAGGGGTTGGCCGTGGCGTCGGGGCAGCGGAACTCCAGGCGCTTAGCTTTAGGGCTATCGCCGGAGAGGGGAATGCGCACGGACGCGGAGCGGTTGCCCTGGGAGTAGGCCAGGTTTACCGGAGCCTCAAAGCCCGGCACCAGCCGCTTGTAGGAGTTGGTAGAGGGGTTGGAGAATCCTAAGAGCGCCGGGGCGTGCTTGAGGATACCGCCGATGTAGTGCAGCGCCATTTGGCTGAGGCCCGCGTAGCCGTCGCCGCCGAATAGGGGCTCGCCGTTGTTCCAGATAGACTGGTGGGTGTGCATCCCGGAGCCGTTGTCGTTGAACAGCGGCTTGGGCATGAAGGTGATGGTCTTGCCGTATTTCTTACCGACGTTCTTGATGCAGTACTTGTAGGTCATCAGGTAGTCTGCCGCGCGAATCAGGTCGGCAAAGCGGAAGCCTAGCTCGCACTGACCGCCGGAGGCCACCTCGTGGTGGTGCTTCTCGATGGGCACGCCGCATTTTGCCATGGTCAGCAGCATTTCGGTGCGGATGTCCTGCAGGGTGTCGGTAGGGGCAACGGGGAAGTAGCCCTGCTTGTAGCCAGGCTTGTAGCCCTTGTTACCGCCCGGTTCAGCAGCGCCAGAGTTCCATCGACCCTCAACGCTGTCGACGTAGTAGAAGCCTTTATTTTCGGTCTGGTCGAAGCGCACGTCTTCGAAGACAAAGAACTCGGCCTCAGGGCCGAAGTAGGCGGTGTCGCCGATGCCGCTGGACTGGAGATAGTCGATGGCTTTGTAGGCGATCGCCCGGGGGCAGCGCTCGTACAGCTCGCCCGTGCGAGGCTCTTTGATGGTGCAGATCATGCTGAGGGTTGGCTCGGCCATGAAGGGGTCGATCCAGGCGGTCTCGGGATCGGGCACCATCATCATGTCGGACTCGTTGATCGCTTTCCAGCCCCGAATGCTGGAGCCGTCAAAGGCAACTCCGGCATCAAAGCTGTCTTCATCGATTTGATCTTGAAAGAGGGTCAAGTGCTGCCAAGTGCCTGGCAGGTCGATGAACTTCAGATCGATTACCTGAATATTTTCATCTTGAATCTTCTTTAGAATTTCAGACGCAGTGGTCATGAACTACTCCTTGAGTACGAATAAAACTTTGACTGATGATGGAGCGGTAAGCATTGATTGCGGGCAGGCTAGAGGGCTGGCGACAACAGCCGCGGTCGAAGGACATATGGACTTTGGCTAGGCGGAAGGGTGAGCCCGCTAGCCCGCGAGGCGCGATGCCCTATAGAGAAATACAGCAGTCCGCCCGCATACCTGCCGCATGCCTATTTCCGCGTATCTATTCCGCGTACCTATTCCGCGTATCTATGCCGATACAGCCTCGCCTCAATAGAAAGACGACGGCACCAGGCCATTCAGTAGCATGCACGGCCAGCGAGTTTTGGGGAAGCAGGTCACTGAGCAGTGTAGCCACTAGATCCCGCTTTACCTGGAGACCATCCTAGAAATACGCCCCGCCACGTTTTGTATACCTTGCTACATAAAACGCATGTTTTCGCGTTTTTTCGATTGCCATGGCGGTTTGCGGCAGCCTATATCGGCGGCGGGTGATGTTGTCCGGTATGGCAATGTACAAAACTTAACGCCCAACTGCAGATTGAGCCGGTAGAGTCAGGGTTGTAGACTATTGATAGTCCGAAATTGATAGCCTAAAATTATCGATTTCTGTCTGGGAGAATCGCTGGGAGTTTTAACGGCATGCGAGACGCAGTAACCGACTTAATCCGAGATTACGACGTAGCAGGGCGCTATCTAGATCCGATCGCCCTCGACGATCTGAAGAAGTATTTTGACTCGGGCACGGCTCGGGTGCAGGCTGCAGCGGTAATCAACGCCAACGCTGCCTCTATCGTTAAGCAGGCTGGGCTGGCCCTATTTGAGGCCGTCCCAGAGCTGATTCGCCCTGGGGGCAACGCCTACACCACGCGCCGCTATGCCGCCTGCCTAAGAGATATGGACTACTATCTCCGCTACGCGAGCTACGCGCTGGTTGCCGGAAACACGACCGTACTGGACGAGCGGGTTCTGCAGGGGCTGCGCGAGACCTACAATTCGCTCGGCGTGCCCATTGGCCCAACGGTGGTTGGCATCCAAATTCTTAAGAGCATTGTTAAGCAGCTTGCTGCTGAGTCGGAGGTCGAGGGCGTAGCAGACGTTGTCGATCAGCCGTTCGACTACATGACTCAGGAGCTTAGCGAGCGCGACATTTAGGGCTTGACGCCCCAATGCCTATTGGGCATTGCCTCAGAGGATGTTTGATCAGAGGGTGTTTGAAGAGTATCAAAAGTTTTGCATTACCCCCTCTAGCTCCCCTGCCCGCAGGGCGCAGGGGGACTAAGGGGGATGAAGCAAGAGCATAGCGCTTTAACCAATGCTTTTCAAACATCCTCTCAGTGCACACGGGGCGTCGCTGCACCACTGGCAGCGCTTTTTAGGGCTGTCATGTCAGTCCTACGGATAGGCTCAAGTTCTCAATAGATGGGGCATAGGCAGGGTCTATGTCCCTTTTGGCTGCGCGCCTGCTTGATCCGAAACAATACGATACACTGATAGAGAGATGCCCCAGCGTCACGCGCTGATTCATGGCCAGTCTACGGCCAAGGTGGCCATAGCGGCCTGCAGGGCAAGTAACCTTTTACACCGTCATTCGTTCATGACGGCTGGCGTAATGACCTCTCCATCCGTTGCCGTGCGCGAACTTCCTCTCTTCCCGCTACCTGAGGTCGTCCTTTTCCCTGGTCGTCCGCTGCCGCTCCACATTTTTGAGTTCCGCTACCGCATCATGATGAACACGATTCTCCAGAGCGATCGCCGCTTTGGTGTGGTGATGTATGACCCGACGAGCGGCGGGATTGCCTCGGTAGGCTGCTGCGCCGAGCTCGTGCACTGCGAGCGACTGCCCGACGATCGCATGAAGATAGTCACCATGGGACAGCAGCGCTTTCGCGTTTTAGAATACGTCCGCGAGAAGCCCTACTACGTCGGTCTTGTGGAGTGGATAGAGGATAAGTCCACCGATCAAGATCTGCGCGGCCTTTCCACCGAGGTCAGCCAGCTGCTTCAAGACGTGGTGCACCTGTCCGCTAAACTCACGGGGCAGGCGATTAACTTACCCGATGACATTCCCGAAGCGCCGCTTGATTTGTCGTACTGGGTTGCCCACACGCTTTACGGCGTTGCCCCCGAGCAGCAGATGCTCCTAGAAATGCAGGATACCACCGAGCGACTGGAGCGGGAAGCCGAAATTTTGACTACGACGCGGAGCCACCTAGCGGCGCGTACGGCGCTAAAGGATGCGCTGCCCTAGACGCCTCAAATCCGCTTGGATGACAGCCTAATCTGCCGCTGACAAAATCGAATAGCTCCCGAAGATTCTTAAGGTCTCCGCGACCTCGGGTAAGGCCTGAAGCGCATCTTGGACGGCGGCATTATCGGGATTGGCCTCGACGTCGAGGAAAAATAGGTACTCCCCAAGCGATCGCTTTGTCGGGCGAGATTCGATGCGGCTGAGGTTGATGGTGCGATCGGCAAATATGTTGAGCGCTTTCACCAGAGCGCCCGGTTGGTTGGCCGGCAGGCTGAAGGCCAAAGAGGTGTGGCTGCAGGGCTGCAGCTGGGGATAGATGCGGTTCGGCTGGCTGATGACCCAAAACCGGGTGCAGTTGTCTGGGTAGTCATTGATGGGTTCGAGCGCGATTGGCACCTGGTAGAGTTCAGCCGCTCGCCGAGAAGCGATCGCCCCTGCGGTAGGCTGCTCATCGAGATGTTGAACCGCTTCAGCGGTGGAGCGCGTGGGCACCAGGGAAGCCTGGGGAAGCTGGGCCTCGATGTAGCGCTGGCACTGGGCCAAGGCTTGGGGATGGGAATAAATTACTTCGATGTTGCTGAGCGCCGCCCGCGACAGCAGCGCGTGGGAGATGGGCAGCACCCAAGCCTGCCGCACCTGCAGCGGATCGATTTGCCAGAGGGTGTCTAGGGTGATGGTGACGCTGCCCTCCGTCGAGTTTTCTACGGGAACGATAGCAAATTGAGCCTGATTTGATGCGACAGCCTGGAGCGTTTGAACGATGCTGGGATAGGGCTGGAGCAGCAGGCTTCCTAAACCCCGCTGATACCACCACTGAGCGCATATCGACGCTGCCGTCTCCGCATAGGTGCCCTGAGGACCGAGATGAGCAAGGGTGATCGTCATGGGGTTAGGCTGCCGGCGCTCGGCGACATGGGCCCTGATGAGAGGGCTGAATTTACCACAGGCGCTCAACAGACGTATACTTTTAGGACAAGGTCAGTCTATTAGAGAATCGTTACGATTAGCAATAGAGCTATTGGCAGCGAAGCTCAACAGGGCTTTGGGGGCATGCATGCTCATGTCCCTAGCGCTCATGACTAAACATATGGCCAGCGATCGCTAGACCTACCGGATACGTTCCCCCCACATTAAGCTCGAAGATGTCGCGCTTTACTTCTTCCCAATCGGTCGATTTAGCCCTGCCGGGTTCCCTAGCCGGGCTTCAGGCTTATTTAGCCCAGCCCAGCCGCTTAGTTTATGCGCTATTCGACTCCAAGCGCGTTCAGGAGCTTGGGGACGATGTCTTTCGGCTGCAGATGCGATCGCTCCAATTTTTCATGCTCAAGGTGCAGCCGACGGTCGACCTGCGCGTGTGGACCGATGCGGACAGCGTTCTCCACATTGAAGCTTTAGATTGTCAGCTCGCCGGCATAGACGCAATCCGGCAGCAGTTTACGCTGACGCTGACGGGACATCTGCAGCCTGCTGTCATGGACCCGAAAGCGCTACAGACAGATGGACGACTAGTGGGAAGGGCAGATTTAGCGGTGCAGGTCGAGCTGCCGCCGACCTTTGCCATCGCTTCGAATGCTATCATTGGTAAGGCCGGCAACAGGCTGCTCAACAGCGTTTTGAAAACAATTAAGCAGCGACTGATGGACCGCCTAAGTAAGGACTATTGTCAGTGGTCGGCGACGCAGGCGAGCGAAATCACCATTCATTAATTAGAAAAAGCGTCTCACGACCTAGGCCGTGAGACGCGCTGATCAGGCGCTAGGCTGGCTTAGCCGACGGCGGAGTGAGCCGAAATCGCGGACTCATACTCGGCAGGACTCTCGAAGATCTCAAAGGCCTTGTCCATACCGGCGATCTCTAGCGTCATCCGCGCCTGGGGATTGAGCGAGCTGAGAGCGAGGCGCGTTTCAGCTTCCCTGGCCATCTTTAACGCCGTCGCTAGCGCCCCTAGACCGCTACTGTTGATAAAACCCACGTTCTGAAAATCGATCAGCAGGTGGCTAATGCCAGCTTGTACGTTCTCTTGAACCCAGTCGCGGATCTCAAACGCGTTGACCTCGGTCACAAATTTTTCGGGTTGATAGGTTTTCAGCATAGTAGAGAAATAGTGAGTACTTGGGTCTGTACAGAATATTACACAACAGAGTAGTCGGGCGTCGCTGAGGCGTTTTTCCTCAGCAGCGTGCGCGGGGAAGTTCTTTTTGTCTAGAAACGCACGTTTTGTAGATGCGGCTTGTGGATTTGCATAGCGTACAAATGAAAATCACCTGCCGAAGGATACCCTCCGACAACTGGCGCTATGGGTCCGGTATGCAGTCGCTCAAAATCGCATATGTCCATGTAAGCACAGGAATTTGCTGGCTTTTATAAGTTTCTATCAAGAGTTGAAGCACTCATGTGTTGACACAGAAAACCTTCAACCTCTGAGGCTTGGGGTATGGAATCTTGAGCGCCGGGCCGGGTCACGGCGATCGCCGCCGCGGCGGCGGCATAGCGAACCGCATCGTAAAGCAATGACTTCGTGAGCGACGGTCCTGAGGAATCAGGCGCGAGCTGGCGGTTGAGGGCGACTGCAAGCGCCCCGTTGAACGTATCGCCAGCGGCCACGGTGTCTACGGCAGCGACCGAAAACGCGGGCACTACCGAAATGCTCCCTGATAGCGAGTCCTCTGATAGCGAGTCCTCTGATAGCTGCACCTCCGACAATTGCACCTCCGACAATTGCTTCTCCGATAATCGATAGAGTGCCCCCTGCTCACCTAGGGTTATCACCACGGTGGAAACCCCGCGCGCGCACAGCCGGCGAGCTGCCGCATCGGCGTCCGCTAATCCGGTGATAGAAAGGCCTGTGAGCTGTTCGGCCTCCGTCCGATTGGGGGTGAGCAGGTCGATGACGCTTAAAAGTTCGTCAGGAAGGGGCTGGGCCGGGGCCGGATCTAGCATAACCCGTACCCCGGCGCGGTGGGCGGCCTGGGCAGCGGCCAACACGGCGGGTAGCGGAATTTCCAGCTGCATCAGCAGCCAGCTGGCTTCGGGCAGGAGGGGCAAGAGCCGCGAGACATCGCTATCGTCTATCCGCCCATTAGCGCCCGGAATCACCACGATGTGGTTGTCGCCGCTGTCGCTGACTTCGATGACCGCGGCCCCGGACGAGGCGGCTGAATCGGTGCGAACGTTGCGGCAGTTTACCCCGACGTCCCGCAGCCGCTGCACCAGCGCTACGCCATGGGGATCGGCGCCGACCCGGCCCACCATCTGGCACGTCTCGCCGAGACGGGCTACGGCGACCGCCTGATTGGCGCCCTTTCCCCCCGCCGTGGTGGAAAAACGATGGCCCATTAGGGTTTCCCCAGCCCGGGGTAGTCGGGGAACCTGGGCCACAAAGTCCATGTTGATGCTGCCGAATACCAGAATAGTCACAGGTTGGTTATCCTTTTACACTTAAAGATATACCCCCAAAAACTGATATGCACCTAACTTACTACGGCGCAAATAGCTGGCTCTGGGACCTGGATGACTACCGCGTCCTCATTGACCCCTGGCTGGTGGACTCCCTGGTGTTCGGCAATATGACCTGGCTGTTTAAGGGAGAGCACGCTACGCCCATAAGAGAAATCCCCGAGTCCGTCGACCTGATTTTGCTCTCCCAAGGCCTGCCCGACCACACCCATCCGCCCACGCTGCGGCAGCTCGACCGCCAGATTCCGGTGGTGGGCTCGCCCAATGCGGCCGCTACGGCCCGAGACCTGGGCTACCAGAGCGTGAGGGCGATCGCCCCTGGAGAAGCCTACACCAGCGATCGCCTCAAGGTACAGGCTTTCAAAGGCGCGCCCGTGGGCATCACCCCTGAGAACGGCTATTTGATCACGGCGCTGCCCCAGAGCCACCCGCCCGCCGGGTCCGGAACCGATCGCACCACAATCTACTACGAGCCCCACGGTTACCCGCCCGACAACCTAGAGACCTACGGTCCCGTGGACGTGGTGATTAGCCCAGTCGTCAACCTAGAGCTTCCCATCGCCGGGGCTATTATCCAGGGGCAGAAGACGGCCCTAAAGCTTGCTCAGGCCCTAAAGCCAAAGCTGTTCTTTCCAACGGCAGCTGGCGGTGACATCACCTATAGTGGTCTGCTCGATGCGCTGCTGAAAACCGGCGGTACCCCGGACGGCTTTCGTCAGACCCTGGCGGTGCAGCAGCTGACCACCCAGTTTGTCGAGCCGACTCCCCAGGAACCCGTGTCTATTGTCTAGGGGGCAGGGGGCTTAGGGTAGGGGGCTGATAGAAGCAGCAGTAGCGCGACGCAGCAGTAGCGCGATCGCGGCCCGCTATCTAAACCGGCAGGTCAAACTGGCAGTAATATGGGGGCAGAGGTGTTGAGGGAAACTTCGCCATGACCATATATGTGCTGCTGTTCGATGCTGGAACCGATAGTGAGGGGATTCACACGCTCAAAACCAGCGACAACCGCAATGTCGTGCTGATGTTTGAAGATCCCGATGACGCTGAGCGCTATACGCTGATGCTGGAGGCCCAAGATTTTCGGGTGCCCACCGTTGAGCCTTTTGACCGAGAAGAAATTGAAGAATTCTGCCAGGGGGCCGGCTACGAATACAAGCTGGTGGAGCGGGGAGACTTAGAAGTCCCACCTGAAGATAGCGTCGAACTCACCGATTGGGATAAGGAGCACTCTCCCCAGCCGGAATCGAGCAACGGCGATGGTAGCGATACGCTGGCGCCCACCGAGCTCGACCGCATCCGCCGTCATTTGGAGGGGCTGCTTTAGGCGCTGACCCACTATTCCGATCCCTCAGACCGTTGCCCACGCGCTTGGCAATTAGACCACCGATGACGCGAGGTGATTTACCTTGTTCAACAGCTCCAGCGTGGAAAAGCCCTTCGTGAGGTAGTCGTTAGCGCCGAGTCGGCGAGCCTCAGCAAACCAGTCCTCTGATAGGCGAGACGACACGACCAAAATGGGCATCGGCATCCCAGCTTGACGACAGCGCTCGATCAGCGTGAAGCCGTCCATGTTAGGCATTTCAATATCGGTGATCAGCAGCATAGGTGTGGGGTTTGCCTGCAGCCAGTTCCAGGCTTCAAGGCCGTCAGAGCAGGTGTGCGTAGGGTGGCCATGGGAACTGAGGCTGGCCTCAATTCGCCGCCGCATTAGGGCCGCATCGTCTACGATCAAAACGGTGGGGGTGCTGACAGTATCCAGGCTGCTGACCGTATCTGGGGCGCTGGGCTCGACGGGCTTGCCCGTCTTAGCATTCAGGCGCTCAATGATGGCCCTTACGTCTAGCACCGGTACCAGGGTCCCGTCTGGCTGGAGACTAATGCCCATCAGTCCCTCCGGCGGCTGTAGGGGCGTGGGCAGTGAATTGATCAACAGGTCCGACTGGCCCAGCAGCTCGTCGGCGATTAGCCAGAGGCCTGTTTCGCTGGATGAGGGCTGAATGTAAGTGCAAATTGCCGTTCCGTCGAGGGTGCGACTGCCGACCTGGGGCTGCCAGTATTCCAGCAGATCTAGCCCGGAAGTGACCTTGTCGCCCATTTTAATTTGCCACGAGGCGGCCCCTTGAGCCTCGCCTAGGACGACTTCGAGACTCTCCAAAAGCGCCACGCTTTTCGCATCCTCGAAGGGAATTGCTAAAGTGCGATCGCCCGCCCGCAGCTGTAAGCAGGGCACCAGCAGGTGCGGAACCGGGAACTGCAAAGAGAAGGTCGTGCCTTGCCCAGGGGTGGTATTGAGGGTGAGCTTGCCGCCCATGCTGGCCATCTGGGCCGCCACCACATCCATGCCGACGCCCCGTCCAGAAACATCGCTGACGCCGGTTTTTGAGCTAAATCCAGGCTGACAGATGACCGCCAGCAGGTTAGCCGGTGTCGTGGTGTCGCTCAAAGGCAGCCCTAAGTTCAAGGCGCGATCGCGAATCGCCTGGGCATCAATACCGCGGCCATCGTCTTGAACATTGAGCCGATAGACGTTACCTAGGCGCTGTAGGGATAGGGTAAGGGTGCCCTTCGATGGCTTGTCCAGCCTTCGACGCTCCTCCGCAGACTCGATGGCATGGCTAAAGGCATTGCGGATCAGATGGAGCAGTGCGGTCTCAAGGCTGCGGGCGCTGCCGACGTCTAGCTCGATGTGCTTCCCCTGAATGACCAGCTTGACTGGCTTGTTGAAGCGGGTTGCCAGGTCCCGCAGAATCGCCCGCGCCCGGAAGGCGAGGTTTTGAAAGGGAACCAGACGGCTCTCTTCTACAGTGCTCTGCAGCCTAAGGACGTTGCTGTCCAAGAACTGCAGGCTTTCGTTCATCTCTTTGGCCGACTTCTCCGTCTCTGCGCCTAGCTCTGAAAGCCGCAGGCTCGTTTCCAGCAGTCGGTTAATTGTCACATAGCCCTGGCGGTAGCGCTCTGGTGCCGGGCCAGTTTGGCGCATGTCTTGCTTGAGGTTGTCGATTAGGGCGTAGTCGTCCTGAATCTCCCGCAGACGAGTAATGTACTGGACGCCCTCTTGAGCTAGGGAAACGAGCTGTACAATTTGAGTCTGCAGAACATCGTAGAGACCTTGGGTGCTTCTGACAGCGAGCAGGGCGTTTACCAGATCTTGGGCAGAGCGATCGAGCCGCTCTAGGGGAACCGGAATCTGGACCTGGTTTTTTGACCCTGTAAGTTTGGCGGTGTCTAGTAGATTGGTCTGGGCCGCAGTGGCGGGCGGGAGCAGCGGCCGATTGGCCGCCTCCCCCCTGCTAGCGATCGCCTCAGAGGATGCCTCATCATGGAATGTCCCGTTGGAAACTGAGCCGTTAGCGCGCGCGCTGGCAGGATGAATGCTGGCATCGAAGTAAGTATCGGCCAGGTCAGCGTCGCCCTCGAATAGGTCCTCTACGGCATCGGAGATTGCCCAGTCGAGCGCTGCCACCGTCTCCGAATTTTCCAGAGGCGACTCTCCCTCAAAGGAGGCCGCTTCCACCTCCGCAAATGCCTCTTGGATGTCAGAGGCCGCCGCCTGCGGCACTGCCGGCAGGTCTTCCAGTGTGTCTAGTCCCTCTAGTAAGCTATCGACGTCCTTCAGCACATCGGATAGTTCCGCTGCGTCGCTCTGGGCCGTTTCTGAGACGACCTCAGTTTCTGAGACGACCTCAATATCTAAGACAATATCTGAATCTGTCTGCGAGGCAATGCTTGAAGCGTCGCCCGAATCAAGCTCTAGGTCAGTACCTGGTTCGCCCTCGAACCCATGACTGGCGATTTCCTCGGCGGCAATGCTGGTTGACTTGTCTAGCAGCGGTATCCCAGACGCCGAACTATACTCAGCTTCACTCTGCAGAGAAAAGGGTGTGGGACCACCGCCGGCCTGAACGCAGGTTTTCAGCGCCTGAAACAGCCGAGGCCACTGGGTCTGCCAGAGATGAGGGTCGTGCTCCTGCGCTAGGATCTCTGCTTGATCTAGCAGGGTTTGCCAGCCGGAGGAGAGCTGTAAAACCTGACCAATTTGACGGAGCTGTTCGATGAAGCTGTGGGCCGTCTGAAAAATACGCTCCGGCAGCGCATCCCCCTCGCCGAGATTTTCCAGGGCAATTTCCAAGTCTAAGACGACGAGATCGAACCCCTGCTGCGCAAATTCCTGCTGGATCTGCTTTTGCTGGCTCCACTCGGGTAGATAGCGCTCCTGGATGTGCGATCGCAAAAGCTGAATTCGATTTACGGAGGGTTCTACTGCGGCTTTGGCCGCCGCACCACTAGCCTCAACCAGATTCGCCGACGCCAGCAGCTCGCCCGTCTCCGTCAGCATGTCTGCCAGCTGTCCATCTTCTAGAGGGGGGATGGCCTCTAGCCGGCGCAGATCTGAGAGCAAATCTTCTAGCACAGTAGCTACAGCTAAGATGGCGTTGGCCCCTACCGTGACGGCTCCCCCCTTGATGGTATGCACAGTGCGGTAAAGGACCTGAATATCGCTGCTCCAGGTTTGGGGCTGCAGGTCACTGGTTCGATCTAAGTAGGTTTGCAGCCCCTTTTGGGTATCGACCTCGAACATGCTGCGGAGCTCTTGCTGCAGCTGAGCTTCAATGAAATCCTCTGAGCTGTCGCTGGTAGAAGCTGCATTGGCCAAGTCCTGGGAGGCTTTTTCAGGGTTAAGCATGGTTCAAGCTCACGAGGTGACAGGGTAAGGGCGTGGGATACGGTTCAGCGCCCATGAAGAAGGGGTAAGGGAGGCGAGACAGTGACTAGCGCCGATGGCCTGACTAGATAGGAGAGGCTTCCGTCTCGCTAAAGTTGAACTGCTCGTCGCTGCTGGCATTGGCGTCTTCGTAGTCGGAATGCTCCACGAGTACGTCGTATGACGCGTCATATCCGCCATCAGTACTGTTCTGATTGCCGGCAGCGATAGCTCTATCGGGAAGCTGAAAGAGCGCTACACTTTGCCGCAAGCTCCGGGCGACCGTCTCCATCGTCTGAAGCTGATCTGTGGTTGAGTTGGCGCTCTCGAAGGTCTCGACCGCAATTTCAGAAATGTCTTGAATGGGCTGTAGGGAGGCCTGCGCCGCAGCTGCGATCGCTTGGCTGGACTGGGTGACCTGCTCGCCTAGGCTGGCCACTTTACCGATAGCTTGCTTAATCTGGTCGAAGGCCTGGTTGGACTGGTTGACCCCTGAGGTCAAGCTGTCGGTCCGCTGGCTGATGATGTCGACGTCACTGTTGAGGCCTGACACCACGGTTTGAATTTGCTCAGTGCGCTGCTGCAGTACGATCAGGTTCTGGTTGGTCTGGGTGGCCAGATCGTTCACCTGGGAGGCGATCGCCTCAAACTCTCGGGTAATGGCCGCAAACTGCGTCGGGTCCTGCTGCTGCGAGGCGCGGGTCGACAGCATGGAGGCGTTCATGGCCAGGACGCGGGTCAAAGACGCAATCCGCTTTTGGTCCTTGACGAACTGAGCGGCTAGGTCGGTGTAGCTGGTCAGGGTTTGGGTGCGGCCAACGATTTGATGCATTTCCTGGTGAAGGACATCGATGTCGCTGTTTACCGCCGTGATCTCATGCTGACCCTCTTCAACCGCACCTTGGGCATCCGCCATTGCCGCTTCGGAGGCCACCACACGCTGAGTATTACCCTGGGACAGGCTATTGATGTTTTCCATCAGCGACTGCATCTGGTCCACCGACTCCACCTGCTGCCGCGCATTCTCTGCCGTGCTCTCTGCGATGCCTTCGACCTGTACTGCTCTCTCGTTGACCTGTTCTGCGGCACCAGAGACCGTCCCCATAATGCGACCGAAGCGCTCAATTAGCTGATTAAAAGTATCCGCAATCAGTCCCGCTGCCGTTGGGCTGACCTCGGCCGAGACGGTTAAGTCGCCCTCATCTACCGCATCTACAACATCGAGGAGCTGCTCAATCTCACTCTGTAGCATCTGGGTTTGCTCGTTTAGGGCTAGCGTACGCTCATCGACGCGAGCCTCTAGATTGGTATTGACGGTCTCTAAATCGGCAAACGACTGCCGCAGCTGATGAGACATTTGGTTAAACGACCGAGCCAGAGTTTTCAGCTCCCCGACCCCCCTAACCTCGACTTGCTGGTTGAGCTCTCCGCGGGCGATCGCCTGGGACGCTTGGCTAAGACGGATGACGGGCTCGGCAATCCAGCGAGAGATCAACACGCTGATTAGGACGGCAGCGACCAGCGCTACGCCACATAGGAAAATAGTGTTTCGAGTGTTGGCGTTGATTTGAGCCATGAAGTCAGATTCAGGAATCACCACCACAATCAGCCAATCTAGACCGAGCTCGTCTTGATACGGGGTGACCTGAAGAAGCTGTTTCTCGCTGTCGAGTTCGAAGTCAAGCTGCTGAGGTTGGCTGATCTGGTCTAAACCGCCAAAGCGCTCAGTGAGATAGGAGACCGCGCCTTGAATGAGCGGACTTTCACTCTGGGCTGCCGACAGCCGGCTCTGCTCTCCATCCTCTTCAAGAAACGGGGGATCTTCTGTAGAGCTAGCCACAAGCAAACTATCCCGCTCCATGATAAACACGGTTCCTGTCGTACTAACCTCTAGGGTCTTCAGGAAGTCCCCGATGGCCAACAGTGATAGGTCGACGGCAAACACGCCCTGAAATATGCCATCCTCGCCATAAATCGGCTGAACAGCCGGTAGAGCGACCTCAGGGTACGGAAATGCCCAAATGTAGATATCGCCCCACAGCGCTTTTCCTGCTTCTTGGGCTGCAATGTACCACGGGCGCTCAAACATGTTGTACCCGGGGTCGACAGAGGCCAATCCAGTGCGATTGCCACTCTCGTCGGTCTCATAGGTTTCGACGTTACCCTCAGGAGAATCGCCTGTCCAGTACGCTACATTGGGCAACCCATCCTCAGTGGGGCCTGCACCGCTAAAAATGGCTTCTTCTGAGCCCATGTAGATATAGCTCGTCGACGGGAACAGCTGAATTTGCTGCCAGAAATGCCGCTCTAGCTCTGGAATATTCTGCAGATTGATTTCCCCTGTGCGTATGTCGGCTATATTAATTCGATTGATCAGCTGAGGTGTATCTAAGTAGTTGTCGAGCTGCTGCTCGACCCGAGCGGTAACTTCCGTACGAAGTTGACTAGTCAGATTTAAGACGGCCTGCTGACTGTTGCGAACCGCTAGCCAACCTGTTACCCCGACGGACAGAACAACAGGCACGACAAACGAGGTGATCATTACCCCACGAATGCCCATTTTTTGCCGAAGATTCCTCCGGGCTTGGGGCTGTTTCTTCAAAGGGGGAAGCGCATTGGCGAGGTCTGGCTGCGGAGCTGAGATTCGAGAGACTGAGCTGGAATTGGATTGGAGCATAGCAAATCTATCTGAACAGCGTAAGGGACTTAGCGTCGGGAAGGGAAGCTGTAGCAATGCGTTGACCGTAGCCGTGGAAAAGCGCAGCGCGCTATGGGAGCTTGGTTAAGTCGACAATGAAGAAGTTTCTAGTTGAGAAAACTCTGGTTGAGGTTTCTCCTCTGGCGCAAGAGCGGGCAGCTGGAAAAAGACCATCGTCTGCAGAAGCTGCTGAGATAGAGACTCCATCTGCTCAGACTGCATTCGATTGTTTCGGGTCAGCTCAGCAGTCCGATCGGCGGTGTCGGTAATTTTGCGCACTACGTCGGTCGCCGACTCCGCGGCATCGACAATCTCCTGGCTGGCCTGGCTCACCAGCGTTTCAGCGTCTATCGCTGCCGTCATCACCGTTTGCACCTCTTCAAACACCTGGCTGGACTCCTCCACTCCCTGGGTAAAGCTTTCCACCAGACTGCCGACCCGCTGTACGTTGGCGTCGACGGTGTACACGACGCTTTGAATCTGGGTGCTGCGCTGCTCTAGGGTCGTCAAGCTGGTGTTGGTCTGCTGAGCGAGCTGGCTGACCTGACTGGCGATCGCCCCAAACTCTCGGGCAGCCACTGCAAACTGACGAGGGTCGCGCTGTTCGGCGGAGCGCGCGGCAACTAGAGAGGCGTTTAGCGCTAGGGTCTGGGTCAGGGAGGCGATTTGGGTTTGGTCTTGAACAAACTGGTCCGCTAGACCGACAAACTCTCCGAGGGTCTTCATCTGCTGAATGATGCGATCGCTGCCCTCTTGAAGAATCTCGATGCCCGTAGTCATACCAGTGATTTCGCCTCGACCCCGCTCTACGGCTTTTCTTAGGGTATCGAGTGAGGTGCGGCTGGTTTCGACTTGCTGAGCCGCTTCTAGGGCCAGAGTCTTCACCCCGTTTGTAATCTGAAGGATTTGGTTGACCCCTTCTGCTTGCTGGGTCGCGTTGTTGGCAATTAGGTCTGCCTGGTGCGTCTGCTGTTGGGCATTTTGGGAGACCTGCTGTGCCGTTTCGACAGCTTGCTGCATGACCTCCGCTAGGCGTTCGATCAGGCGGTTAAATGTGTCTGCCACCAGCCCTGTACTGCGATCGCTGACCTGGGCCTCAATTGTTAGATTGCCGTCTTCCACCTCAGACACCACGTCTAGCAGATGGCTGACCTCTTTCTGCAGAACCTCGCTCTCTAAGGCGAGGGCTGCCAGGTTGGCAACCGAGCTGACAAACGTTTGCTCCTGGGGCTCCCACCGCCGGCGATCGCCCGTTTGCTCGCAGCGCACGGTGCCAATGATTTTGCCGGTAATCTGAATGGGGACCTCTAGCAGCGAAACCGTGCTGTCATCAAGGTGGCCCCCGTCGATTAGGAGCTGTGCATCGCTGTGGGTACGGACGTCAGAGATAGCCAAGCTTTGGTGGTCGATGAGCGCTTGAATATAGGCGGGGTCTATCGCCATCGGCGGCGGGGCGACGTTGGGCCTAGTCCGGTCGTAGTAGCTGAGGCAATGCATTTGTCCCTGCTCAGGCTTGTAGAGCCAAAAGCTGACCCGCTCAACATCGAGCGTCGCCGCCGCCACCTCACCAAACGTTTGGGCCGCCCCTTGGACATCCCCTTTAATCAGGACGTCGTCGCGCGCCAGATCGGACAACACTTTGTTTTGCCTGCCGAGCTGCACGGCGTTCTGACGCAGGGTCTGCAGCAGACCCTCAATTTGCCCCGCCATCTGATTGATGTTTCTTCCCAAGACCGCCATCTCGTCACCGCCCCGCACGGGCATCCGAGCATGCAGGTTTCCCTGGCCTAGCAGCTCTACCGTTCTGGCTGCTTGTTCAATAGGTCGGGTGGCGCGCTTTGCCAGTGTGACGCCCAGCAGCACCGCTACGAGCGCAGTAGCCGTTATTCCAAGAAGAATCGTTGCTAGGAGCTGCTGCTGAGGCGCAAAAGCGTCCGCTGTCCCTTCAGAGGCCACTACGCTCCAGCCTAAATTCTCTAGATTAGAGACTGGCGCATAGGCGATTAGCGCCTTGCCATCAGCCGTAGGACCAACCCAGGACGCAGGCTCTCTCTGCTCCTGAACCGCATCAAACCCAGGAATCTTTTCCGCAATGCTTCGTCCGATTTCTGGGTTTTCTGCTTTGAGCGGTAGGCTTTGCACAATGGTGCTGGAGCCGTCCACCAGGCGATAGAACTCTTCTCCTTCCTCCTCCTCATCTTCAGAGACGCCTGAGCCGAGTACAGAATAGCCCACAGTGTCGAGCGCAATTCGGGCTAGAACGACCGCTTCCACGCGCTCCGCTGCGCCAATCA
>JBHJHD010000112.1:0-59283 GCA_050331115.1 Elainellaceae cyanobacterium | reverse complement strand
CAGCGATCGCCCTGGCAGGTGAGCCTGCGGGCAGAAAACGGCGCAATCGAATGGGCTAGCCACGCCGCTGAAATTTCGCCCCACCAGGCCGCGTGGCAACTGCTGCAGCCCTCTCAGTCGCGCCTCCATATAGACAGCGCGTCTACTTTCCGCCAGGCCAACGGCATCTATCAGCTCCAGTTCGACCACCAGGGCCACGTGAGCGATCGCCTGGGTCGCCTGACGCTCAAGGGACCGCAGCCCCGCATGCGCCGCTGCGTGGTGGTGTCGACGCTGCTGGGGGCGCTGCGTAAAGGCCGAGAGCGTCCGGGAGCAGACGGCTGCGGCTAGTTCGCCGTGACTCGCCAACCCACGGCCCCATGGCCATGGCGATATGTCACAATGAAGGGCATCTAACCCCGCTGTATCTATTTCGGTTGAACCTCCTGTGAACACTGCTTTGAAATCCGTAGCGCGCCGCGCAGTCTATCCTTTTACCGCAATTGTGGGGCAGGAGGAGATGAAGCTGGCGCTGATGCTCAACGTCATCGACCCCAAGATTGGCGGCGTGATGATCATGGGCGATCGCGGCACCGGCAAATCCACCACGATTCGGGCCTTAGCAGATATTTTGCCTGAGATTGAAGTAGCGGCCGAAGACCCGTTCAACAGTCACCCCAGCAACCCCGATTTGATGAGCGATCGGGTACAGGAAATCGTTGCGCAGGGTAAGGCCATCTCCACGACGTCTAAAAAAGTGCCCATGGTCGACCTGCCCTTGGGGGCAACGGAAGATCGGGTCTGCGGCACCATCGACATCGAAAAAGCGCTGACGGAAGGCGTGCGCGCCTTTGAGCCCGGTCTGCTGGCCCAGGCCAACCGGGGCATTCTCTACGTAGATGAGGTCAACCTGCTAGACGACCACCTCGTCGACGTGCTGCTAGACTCAGCCGCTTCGGGCTGGAACACGGTAGAGCGTGAGGGTATCTCCATCCGCCATCCGGCCCGGTTTGTGCTGGTGGGCTCCGGCAACCCCGAGGAAGGGGAGCTGCGGCCCCAGCTTTTAGACCGCTTCGGTATGCACGCCGAGATTCGCACGGTAAAGGACCCCGCGCTGCGGGTCAAAATTGTGGAGGAGCGCACGGCCTTTGACCGCGACCCCCAAAACTACCTGGACGCCCATCGGGATAAGCAGGCCGCTATTCAAGAGAAAATTGTCGGCGCTCAGGACCGCCTCAAAAGCGTCACCATCGACCACGAGATGAGGGTCCAGATTTCTCAGGTCTGCGCTGAGCTCGACGTGGACGGGCTGCGGGGCGACATTGTCACAAACCGAGCCTCCAAGGCGATCGCCGCTTTGGAGGGCCGCACGGAAGTGACCCCCAACGACGTGCAGCGGGTGATTGTGCTGTGCCTGCGCCATCGCCTCCGTAAGGATCCCCTAGAGTCAATGGATTCGGGTTATAAGGTAGGGCAGGTATTTGGCAGCGTCTTTGGCTTACCAAACCCCGGTGAGGCCGCTTGAATACAGGGCTCTGCTTGAGTCTAGCGTCCTCACAGGCGCGCTGACGGCAGTCCGGCACCGGAGACAGGTGAATGAAGCGTATCTTGGGTCTCGATCCAGGACTGGCGATTTTGGGCTTTGGCATCATTGAAGGGGAGTTCGGGGCGGAGCAGGTGAAGCCCCTCGACTTCGGCATTATTCAGACGCCCGCCCATACGCCCATAGGCGATCGCCTCTGTACGGTGCATGACGACCTACACGATCTGATCGGCATGTGCCAGCCCGATTTGGTGGCCATCGAAAAGCTGTTTTTCTACCGCATGGGCAATACCATCCAGGTGGCCCAGGCGCGGGGCGTGGTCATGCTGGTGCTGGCTCAGCATAAGCTGCCCTACGTCGAGTTTACGCCCGCCCAGGTAAAGCAGGCGCTGACCGGCTACGGAAACGCCGATAAGGCCTCGGTGCAGGCGGCGGTGGCCCGTGAGCTGAGCCTGGCGCAAATCCCGCGCCCAGATGATGCGGCGGACGGGCTAGCGATCGCGCTGGCGGCCTGGTTTCGCCGCTAGCTTAGACCCATTGACAAGAGCGTTAAGTAAAGAGCGTTAAATGAAGCTTTTCACGCAGGGCTTCGGGGACTCAACAATCGTGGCTCCATCGACAGCGCTACTAGCCACAGCGCCACTAGCCACAGCGCCACTCACGGCATTCGCCACAGCATCATGAGCAGTATTATCGAGAGAAGTTGCTTCTGGGCTCGGCGACAGCGCCCATTCGCTGACCGCAATGGGACTAATGTCCATCACCAGATCCCAATCCTCCCATTTTGATAGGGCAGGAATTGCCAAAGAACACGCCTTCCAACCACCCTGCACGGGAATATCTAACCGCTGACACTCACCACCACGTCGACCCGTTAGGCTATAGCTTCGGCAGTTGCGGCAGTTGGAGATGGATGTCGGTACGTTCTTCATGTGGCGGAACTCAATTCGATGATGTAATCGTTTTATCGCAAAACGTGGTGCCTACTAACTCGTTTCTGTTGGCTCTTAAGCCTTGCCAAGCAAAGCTTTTAGCGATCCCAAACAAAAAGTTAAATTTATATTCTCTTTATTTTTGCGTTAAAAAAGTCCAAGATCTTCTCACTTCCAGCTCAGACTTTACTTTGCTTTCGTATCAGGATTGCAAACAAAAAGAGGTTAATTTATGTGAAAAATTTTAGATTGAGCAATCTATTTATATCGAGATATAGAATTGACTCAATTGCTCATTTCAAATTAAAAACTCTGCCTGTTATTGAAAAGTATCCTACTCAAGAGGTATGACAAAATCGTAAAATCAAACAACATCTAGAGCAACGCAAGCGCCATGACCGACGTAACCCCAGACCTCAATATCAATATTCCGCTAGATCAAATTCGCTTCGACGATCGCGGCCTCGTTCCTGCGATCGCCCAAGACTACCTCGACGGCACCGTCCTGATGCTGGCCTGGATGAACCGCGAGGCGCTGCAGCGCAGCCTAGAGACAGGAGACGCCTGGTACTGGAGCCGCTCTCGCCAAGAGCTGTGGCACAAGGGCGCGACTTCAGGCCACTTTCAGCACATCAAAACGATGCGCTACGACTGCGATAGCGACGCTATTTTACTTTCAATTGAGCAGGTGGGCGATATCGCCTGTCACACGGGCCAGCAAAGCTGCTTTCACCAGGTCGACCAGGCGATCGCCCCGCCCCCTGCAGACACCCTCTCCCAGGTCTTCGAGGTGATCTGCGATCGCCGCGATCGCCCCAACCCCGAGTCCTACACCTGCAAGCTGATGGCGGGGGGCGACAACGCCATCCTCAAAAAGATTGGGGAAGAGGCAGCCGAAGTGGTGATGGCCTGCAAAGACGACCGCCCCGACGACATTGCCGGGGAAGTGGCGGATTTGCTCTACCACAGCCTAGTGGCGATCGCCCACCACCGCGTCGATCTGCGGGACGTCTATCGTAAGCTGCAGGACCGACGCCGTTAGCAGAGCGCCTCGAAACTAAACTCAGTAGGCGCGGCTGAGGACGTAGTCTGCCAGCTTCACTAGGGTTTGGCGGCAGTCGGAGTTGGGCAGGTCTGCGAGGTGATCGACCGCCTGGCTGGCGTGGCCCCGCGCCAGTTCCTTGGCACGCTCGATGCCTTGGCTGTCGTCAACGATGGCGATCGCCTTTTCCAGATCTCCCTCCTCTGACAGCTCGCGGTCTACCAAAGTTGCCAGATAGGGCTTTTCCTCTATGGCATAGAGCACCGGGGCCGTCAGGTTGCCGCTCTTTAGATCTGAGCAGGAAGGCTTACCCAGGGCATCTGCGGAGGCCGTAAAGTCCAGGATGTCATCCACGATCTGAAAGGCAAGGCCCAGGTGCCTGCCGTAGTGATATAGGTTCTCTTCCATCGGAGTCGAAACGGCGCTGAGCACCCCGGCCGCTCTAGCACTGTTGGCAATTAGCGACGCCGTCTTGTAATAGCTCTTCTGCAGGTAGGCGTCAATGGAGAGCGTCGTGTCGAAGCGGTTGAGCCCCTGCTGAATTTCGCCCTCTGCTAGATCCATAATCACCTGGGAGAGGAGCTTGACCACAGTCAGATTGTCAAGGTTCGCCAGATACCAGGAAGACTGAGCAAACAGGAAGTCGCCAGCCAGCACCGCGATTCGGTTTCCAAAGTCGCTATGTACCGTCGGCACACCCCGCCGAGTCGCAGCCTCATCGACAACATCATCGTGCACCAGACTCGCCGTATGAATCATCTCGGTGATCTCGGCCAGGCGGCGATGCTTCGGCGTGATATCCTCCGCCGTCATCGTGGCCCGGGATATGAGCAGGACGATGGCGGGCCTTAACCGCTTTCCCCCAGCATCGAAAAGGTGCTCGGCAGCGGCATAGAGAATAGGATGACGAGCCCCTACAAGCTGCTTGAGCGTACTGGTAAGTAGATGCAGATCGGCTTCAACGGGAGAAAAAATGGATGTCGCTGAGGTCATGGTTGAGCGGACTCAGACGCTGAGTAACGTTTTTTTACATATCTTGATTTTATTCTAAGCCACCTGTCCCCCATCTGCAGAACTGAATTACAGAAGGGGCCTACAGTGGTCAGAATGCGATTGCGCTATCAAAAGCAGATGGGTCAGGGAGAAAACCTTGGAAACGGATGAAGAACCCAAAATAGAGTAAGGAAAATAATGCTCCCTACCGAGAAAGACTCAATTTAACGGCGATCGTCGAGGAGTGACCGCCTGGAAGTAGGGAAATATGCGGCAATGAACTTGAGAAAATGGCGCAAATTCGGCGCGAATCTTAGGAAAATTATGATATCCTTGTAATCAAGGAATTAAAAGCCGCACATCGACTGCGAAAGCTTGTGAAAGCGATTGCAGAGCTGTTACTAGGATACTGTGCTAGCCAGATAATGTGTTCGCCAGATACTGTACTCGCTAGATACTGTGTCCGCTAGATAGTCCGCTAGATAATTCGTTCGTCGACATTGTGCTCGCCAGTATCGGTTGGGGTCGACCTTAGCCAATGTTGCAGAGGCTTTCAAAGCTGCTTAAACAAGGCAACAGAACGGCCACTACCCTTAGGTTCTCGGGAACCCTGACGAATACAGGGCGCTAGCGCTGAACGCTGACAGACGTTTCCTCGAAAAGGCTCTTAATTCTGAAGCGCTTAGCAACTCGCTTGGTACAGCGCTCCGAGACGGGCTCAAAGGGCAAGCTCTTTCGGCTCGTTCGCATTCTCCGCACCCGTTTGCTTTGCCAAACTCGCTTCCACACTAGCCTAATATGATTCACTGCAACACGTCCTTTATCATCCCACTTCTCGCAGGTTGCTATCTCTTGTCCATCTATCTGTTGCTTAATTTGGTCGAGCGATCGCGACGCGCCTAACGCGTTCCTCCTCAGCACCACCGAGAGTGCAGCCTTTAGCCCACTGCGGCTAAATCCTATCTAGTTTGCTGCGGGCCCTTGACCACTTGTCAGGGGCCCGTATTTATTTGGCTAAGCAGGCTGTCCAGAGGGATGAAGGCTGGGCACCACGCGTTCGGTCTTCGGCCTGTATCCCAGCCACTGGCCCGCCAAACGGCTGAAGGCGTCGGGGTCGCCGCTGACGCAAAATCGAGTGCTCGGAGACTGGCAAGCTGAGGCGGGGAGCATCTGGGCCGCCGCGATCGCCACCTGGGCCGCCGGGTCAATCCGCCGCACTGTTGGAGGCAGCAGCGCCTCGATCACTGGGTCGAGCAGGGGGTAGTGGGTGCAGCCGTATATCAGCGTATCGATACGCTGCTTGAGCAGCGGCGCTAGATAGGCGCGGACAACCGACCGGGTTTCGGCATCGTGAATGCGGTTTTGCTCGATTAGCGGCACAAATTTGGGGCAGCCCACCTCCCAAACCTGAGCCGCTGGGTTGAGGCGGGCAAGGGCAGATCGGTAAGCATGGCTCGCCACCGTCGCCGGCGTCGCGATCACGCCGATGCGACGGCCGCCTGCCGCTTGTGCCGCGGCAGGCTCAATCATGCCCAGCAGCGGCACCGCGTATTCCCTACGCACCCGGTGCAGCGCCAGCGCTGAGCTGGTATTGCAGGCCATTATCACCAGCTTGACCTGCTCCTGCTGCATCCAATCTACAATCTCGCGCACAAACTGAAGAATTTCACCCTCGCAGCGGGTGCCGTAGGGCAGGCGAGCCGTATCGCCAAAATAGAGTACCGGCTCGTGGGGTAAGCGCCTGTGAATCGCTTTCAGCACCGTCAACCCGCCTACGCCGCTGTCAAAAATGCCAATTCGGCCAGTCGATGGGGCACCCATAACTATTTCTCAGCCTCGAGGTCAGCGTTGCCCTCGACCACCATCGAAGCGCCTTCCGCAGACTCAGAGGGCTCTTGAAACACGAGCCGCAGGAACGGCGGCGCGACAAAGGTAGTCATAATGACCATGACGATGATGGCAGCCTCTAGGGATTCAGACAGTACGCCGCTGGCCGCGCCCACGCCGGCAAACACCAAGCCAACCTCACCCCGAGGTATCATGCCTACGCCAATCGCGAGCTTGTTGATGTCACCCTGGCCAAAGATTGCGAAGCCGGTCACCACCTTACCAACGATCGCGATCACGACCAAAAAGACAGACATCACCAGCGCCTCTCGGTTGGCGGGCACCGCTGGGTTGAGCACGCTCAGGTCAGTCTGAGCACCGACAGTCACAAAAAAGATCGGCACAAAGAAGTCAGAAATGGGAATGACCTGCTCCTCTAGCTCTTTGCGCTTTTCGGTTTCCGCCAAAATCAGGCCCGCCGCAAACGCACCCAGAATTGCCTCAAGGTTGATAGCAGCGGCAATGTAGGCCAGCACAAAGGCAAAAATCAGCGACGACAAAATCAGCTCGCCGCGGGTGTTCATGTTGTCGACCAGCGCGACAAAGTAGGAGCTGAGCAAGCGGCCAACCAAAATCGCGCCGACCAAAAACGTGGCCGCACCGCCAATTAAATAGACGATGTTGAGAACGTCGATTTCCCCGGTCTTAGCGAGGCTTGCTACCACAGCCAGCACGATAATGCCCAGAATGTCGTCGAGCACAGCCGCGCCGATGATAATCTGTCCCTCCTTCGATCCCAGCTGCTTCAGCTCGGCTAGCACCTTGGCGGTAATGCCGATACTGGTGGCCGTAAGGGCCGCTCCGGCGAATACAGCTGGAATCGTGGGGACGTTAAACAGGGTGATTAAGCTCACCGTACCTAAGGCAAAGGGAAGCACCACACCGATTACCGCCACAATGGCCGCCTGGGGGCCGACGCGGATGAGCTCTTCGAGGTCAGACTCAAGACCAATCTCGAAGAGCAGCAAGATGACCCCGAGCTCCGAGAGCACCGAGATTACCTCGCTCTGGGAGGCGAAAACGCTGCCCACCGCCTCCGGCGACAGCCCTGCGGTAGTTTGTAGAAAATCGGTGATTAACGAACCGGTTTCTGCGCTGCCGCCTTCTGGAAAAACGATCAGTCCCAGAACCGACACACCAACCACTACACCACCAATGAGCTCACCCAGCACCGGAGGTAGGTTGATTCGCGAGCAGAGCTCTCCAAAGATCTTGGCCGCTAAGTAGATCACAACTAAACTCAGCAGCACCCCCGCCAAAACCAGACCCGCCTCATCAGCGTCATTGGCGGCTTCCTCTGCCGCGGCAAGAATGGGCTGTATCACAGGCGGTAGGCCGCCCAAATCGGTAAAAATTCGCGCCGTAAAACCTTGTGCGATGTCAATCATGCAGACAAACTGTGCTCAATTTACTTAACTATAAACGGCCTTTACGAGATTAAATAATCCTAGTGCTTAGAATAAATCCCCAGGGAGGCCTGTATCGGTATTGAAATTGCTAATTCATACGATACGGTTAATCAATAGCTCAGCGGCTATCCAAGCGGCAGCTCTGCGGGCTATTGAAGACATCTGGCAGTTTAGGGCCCCTGGCGGTTTAGGGCATCTAGATTAAAGCATTTGGGCAAAGGCCTGGATATCGACGTTGCCGCCGCTGATCAGCACGCCGACCTTCGCTTCGGGCAGCGTGACAACGCGGCTATAGAGGGCCGAGGCCGCTAGCGCTCCGGTAGGCTCGACCACCAGCTTGAGGCGCTCCCACAAAAACTGCGCCGTCTCTACGATGGCGCGATCGCTGACGCTGACCATGTCGTAGACGTAGCGCAGCACTAAAGGAAACGTAACTTGCCCCAAAGACGGCGTTCGCGCCCCGTCGGCAATCGTATCCGGAGCCTCCACCGTCTGCAGGGTTTTGCTGCGAAACGATCGCACCGCATCGTCGGCGGCCTCAGGCTCCACCCCGATTACCCGGCAGCTGGGGCAAAGCGCGTGGGCGGCGATCGCGCAGCCCGACAGCAGCCCGCCCCCGCCGCAGCACACCAGCAGGACGTCTAGCGGCCCTGCCGTCTCAAACAGCTCTTTGGCCGCGGTGCCCTGACCCGCGACGATGTGGGGATGGTCGAACGGCGGAATCAGCACCGCGCCGCGCTCCTCTACGAGCTGCTGTCCTAAAGCCTCGCGGCGGATTTGGCTGCGGTTGTACAGCAGCACCTCAGCCCCGTAACCTTCCGTGGCTCGGCGCTTCACCGCTGGGGCATCGGCGGGCATGACAATAGTGGTGGGGATGCCCAAGAGCCGACCGGAGAGCGCGATCGCCTGGGCGTGATTGCCCGAAGAGAAGGTGATCACCCCTCGGCGTCGGTCCTCGGCCCCAAGCTGGCTCAGGGCGTTATAGGCTCCCCGAAACTTGAAGGAGCCCGTGCGCTGCAGATTTTCGCACTTGAAGTAAACGTCGCTGCCCACCCGCGCGTTGAAGCTGCGGCTCTGCATCACCGGGGTAATGTGGGCCTGGCCATCGAGGCGCTGGGCGGCGGCGAGAATATCGGCGTAGGAGACGGGCGGCAGGTCGGGGGATGGGGGCATGGGTTTGGATACGCTTGCGGTAAGGCTAGATTACCAAGTCCACCGTCAGGCCTGCTGTGTGGCAGTCCCCCCGGCCCCGGTTCTGCTCACAGGTAGATTCAGCAGGGCCGTCTACTTGACTAAGGTTCTACTAACGGACTGTACATAGGAGAAGGCGCTCGTGGAACTTGGCATTAAAGGGAAAGTCGCGCTCGTAACCGGCGGAGATTCCGGCATCGGCCGGGCGACGGCGAAGCTGCTGGCGGATGAAGGCGTCAAGGTAGGGCTGCTCGACAAGACCACAGACAAGCTGCAGGACACCTTGGAAGAAGTGAAAACTGTGGGTGAAGCGATCGCCATCCAGGCAGATTTGCGAGAGCTGGCGCAGGTGGAAGCGGCTAGGGACCAAATGGTGGAGCAATATGGCGGCGTGGATATTTTGGTGAACTGCGCCGGGATTACGGGAGCTACCGGCAATTTCTTGGAGATCAGCGATGAGGACTGGTACGAGGCGATTGAAGTGGACCTAATGGCCGCCGTCCGCCTGTGCCGCGTCTTCGTTCCGGTGATGCGTAAGTCGGGCTGGGGACGCATTGTGCTGATTTCCTCAGAGGACGCGGTGCAGCCCTATACCGATGAAATGCCCTACTGCGCCGCTAAAGCGGGGGTGCTCAACTTCGCCAAAAATCTCTCCAAAGCCTACGCTAAGGACGGCGTCTTGGTAAACTCCGTCTCGCCCGCCTTCATCGCCACGCCGATGACCGACGCCATGATGAAGCAGCGCGCGGAGAAGAAGGGCAGCAGTTTTGACGAGGCGATCGACTCCTTCTTAAAGGAGAAGCGCCCCCATCTAGAGCTGCAGCGGCGCGGTAAGGCCCAGGAAGTGGCCTCTGTGATTACGTTCCTTTGCTCTCAGCAGTCGAGCTTTGTAGTGGGGGCAAATTACCGCGTGGATGGGGGCTCGGTGGCGACAATCCACGCTTAGTTCGAGCTTCCCTTACCGCGCACTAAGGGCGGCGGCGGGTCACTTGGCGCAGCTGTCGCCGCATCTGAGCCACGTCAGAGGGGACGCCGCCGTAGCGCCAGTTAACGTAGCTCAGCGAAAGGGCCTGCAGCGCTGTGGCCGCTGGGTCGGGCAAGCGATTGGCCGCTAGGGCCGCGTACTCTAGCGGCGTCTGGGACGTCCGCTTACGGATACCGCGATCGCTGACCCAATCCACCATTCGCTGATAGATCGCCTCTTCTGGCGGCAGCCGCCGCCGTTGCCACCAGCGCCGCAGATGGTCACCCGTGAGCCACAGCAGCCAGGCCGCTATGCCAAAGCCCAGCAGCGCGATTACGCTGCGCATCGGGCCTAGCCCCCCCGAAAGCAGACGCTTGAGCCAGACCAGCACTTTGCCCAGCAGCGCTAGCGCCAGGCTGACGGCGTCGCGAATCCATCCCACTATGGGGGGCGGCAGCCAGCCCGCGACCCACTGCCAAAGCTGCCGCACTACGCCAAACCGCTCGGGCTCCTGAGGCGAAGGCGGTAGGATTTCATGGCCCGGAATTGGATCGAAGGCATACCAGCCCGCCTCGCCAAAATAGACCTCCGTGATGGCGTAGGCATCGGTGTTGCGCACCACGTACAGCCCCGTAAACGGGTTAAACTCACCGGGGGCAAAGCCCGTAACCAGCCGGGTCGGTACGCCTACGGAACGCAGCATGACGGTGAGCACGGTAGAGAAATGATCCGGCGCGCCACCGCCGTAGTCGAACAGGAAGGCGCTCACTAAGTCATCATCCGCTTCGAAGAACGGCAAATCCTCTACGAGAGCGTAGTTCTGCTTCAGATACTGCGCTAAATAGAGCGCCTGCTCGTAGGGTGAGGTCGGCGGCTGGGGCGCGTTTTCCAAGATGTCCCGCGTCGCGTCGCGCACTGCGGGCAAGATATCCTCAGGCACCTGCAGATAGCGATCGCGGACGGCGTCGCGGTAGTCGGGGGTTATCTGATTGAGCCGGGTGCGATCGCGGACGGGCACCTGAGACACCACGGTGTAAGTGATGCCGTCCGACAGGGCGATGGGCGATCGCAGGCTGCCTTCTGGGTCTATGGCCACTTGGTCCAGCGGGAAGTAGAGCTGGGTCGCTTGGTAAAGGGCCGGCAGCAAGTTTGGGAAATCGGCGGTAATGGTGTAGGTCTGCACCACTTCTCGCCCTGGCAGCGTCGGAATTTTGGGCAAGTAGAACTGCAGCGCCCAGCGAGGCCGCGACAAAACCGCAATCCTCTCTTCGTTGTAGCGCGCCTGCCAGCCCTGCCCGGTGTAGCGATCGAAGGCCAGCACTCGCCAAAACCCAGGGGCCTGGGCCCTGACACGCATCACCACCCGCGGCGTCATTTCCCCGCGCAAGTTCTGATTCATGCGGCTGTTGAAGCCGTAGTAGGAAAACTCATCCACCGTCCCTGGCTCGCTCGCCCCCTCGGCGTCTGAAAAATCGCCCTGGTCACCTCCGGCCCCGCCGCGGCTGTAGGCCGGGTTATTGATAGTTTGGCCGTTGAAGGTGCCGTCAAAGTCGATGGCCTCGCTTACGGGCAGGGCGCGAATCTGATAGCTCCCCAACCGCGGCAAGCCGGCAAAGATCGCTAGGCCAATCGCCAGAACGGCGGCCATCAGCAGGCCCCACTGGCGCAGGGGGAGAGACACTACCGATCGGGGCTGCCCCTGAGTCGACAGGCCTGCCGACAGCCCGAGCCGCGAGCGATAGTCGAGGGTCAGCGTGGGCAGTCCTAGGGCGACGAACAGCAGCAGCAGCGGCCCAAAGGCAAGCGTTTGACTGAGGGTGGCTGCTACCCCCATCAAAATCAGGCCGATGACGATAGAGTAGCCCAGGTCCTTACGGCGCGGTAAATCAAAGCTGTGGAGGACCTGTAGATGGATAAGCAGCTCGGCCAGCGCCAGGCGGGTATCAGCCTCACCCACCGCCAGCTTATTGAGGAACAGACCTAAGACGATCAGCATTCCGGCGGCGATCGCCGCCTGTGCGTAGCGCCGAGGGCGGTGGCGGGTGCGCCAGCTCCACAGCGCCCCTAGCGCCCCTAGAGGGACAGCCCAAAAGCTGACGCCCAGCGCGTCCGCCGCATCTGCCGACGTCAGGTCCGTGGCGATAATGCCAACGGTCACGAGGGCCTGGACGTAGATGCGCAGGCGCAGCGAATGCTCAGGCTGCAGAGGCGATCGGCGCTGAAGCCTATGTTTAAAGTCCGACTGCAGCCGCTCTGACCAAGAAACCATAGCAAGCAAAACTGGAGGCTAGATATCTAGCTCCCAGTTTACGCGGGCGGGCAATGAATGGCTTGAATACCTGGCTTGACGAACGCCAAACCCGCATTCACCGGCTAACCCAAAGCAAATTGCTTAGGCAACCAGCTCAAAGCCACAGGCACTGAATAGTTCCGTGTGGAATCACTAGACAATTTGAATTGAGAAGGTCAGAGGTAGCTCGTCACCATCTAGATGGATATCTAGTGCGCAGATATCCCCAGTGGACAGATCAAATAGATCGACGCTTAGCGGACCTGCGGCACTGCGCTGGGCTCGGGCGGGGCGATCGCCACACCGTAGCTCAACGCGGCCGCCGCAGGGCAGCTTGACATCAGCGCAAAGCTGCACTTCTGGGCTGAACTGGTAATGGGCCATGAGGACCAAAGGACCGCTGCCCGTGACCCACTGGCGCTCTACTCGAGGCTGGTCTACCGAAACGGTGAGGGTTAATAGGGCAAGCATCTCCCGCGCGGCCAGCAGAGACAGCGCCATCTTCTGGGTCGAAGTTGCGTCGTCGTAGTGGCCGGGGAACCCTTGCGCTTGATCGGTCTCTGGAAGCAGCGCTGTTGCCCTAGGCGCAGAAGCCAGCACAAACCCAGCCAGATGATTCAGGGTGTCGGACTGCCCAGGAAACAGGGGCTCCACCACCGCTACGAGCTGCCGCCCGATTTGAGCTGAGCCCTGGGTCAGCCGCTGACAGCGCTGCATCAGCGTATCTAAGAGCTGCTCCGACATGGGTACGGGCATCTGACGCTGAATCTGTCTCATCCAAAACTGGCTGGAAACGACGTTCATGCGCAGACGGTCTGGTTCTTCAGCGTCGTATTCGCAAACCTCAGACTCCCAGGGGAATAGGGGAGGATTTTGCTCAATTTCGACCTGTAGTCGGCGCTTTAGCAAAGCGTGAAATCGATCTTGCACAGCAGATATCTCTCCAAACATTGACAAATAAAGATCGCTCTAGCGGTACCGTGCTAGAGACTTTCAAACCCAGCTGGCGTGCTAACACGGCTAGTATCTAAACAGTGAATGGATCGTTCGCTGGTCAGCGCTTCCGCTTGTCTCGACCGCTGCGCCAGCATCTGAGCTGACCTCCCCTGATGGTACCCCTGATGATGTGAAGGTCGAGGCGGAAACGTGATGACGCGAAACTAACCACGGTTTAGAAACATCTGCATCTCTATTCATCTTCCTGCGACGGTGCTCCGGACAGTAAATCGTTTCGAATGTTCCACGCTTTCTCTAAGATTTTAGACCACTGCTTTTGCAGCTGCGTATGGGTACAGCCCACCTCTCGAGTGATGGCCTTGTCGCTCCAGCCTTCTTGCTTAAACTGCAGAGTCTGCTGCTGTAGCGAACTCAGGCTCTGCTGAAACGCGTGCCATTGATAAGGCGTGAGGCCAAAGTTGCGCTCTAGATCGGCCTCTAGCCACTGGTGAACCAGCTCCCAGTGGTGAGACATCGAGAACCGAATTAGGTGGTATTTAAACCGCTGCTGCAGGTAGTCTCGCTTGCGGGGCGTCAGGCCAAGGATGGCTTCGATCTCGTGGGCAGGCAGGTCCTGGAGACGCAGGATAAAGTAGTCTGCACAGTCCTCTTGGTTCTTTTCCTCTAGATAGCTCAGCAGGCGCTCTACGACCACGTCCCGCAGAGAATCCTCGGCAGACTTAGGCTCTAGGGCGACCATCTGCTCGCGGACCTGCTGTAGCGGAGCCATACCCCAAGTTTGGTCCGAATCAGAGCTTCCCCCTTCAGCAGCCTGCTCAATATCAACCATCATTTCGGGAGGCTGCTGCCTTGAGAAGGTCTGGGCCCGCAGAATAATCAGCTGCTGGCTGCGGTGCCTCGGCAAGGGAATGCGGCGCTTGCCGTATCGCTCCGTGAAAGCCATGTATTCGGAGAGCTCTAGCAGCGTCCGGGGGCGGTAGGTGGCGTCCAGATCGCTCTCCCGCCTAAAGGCATTGAGGGCCTCAACGTAAAAGTTCTGTAGAAAGTCCTCGATCAGCGTCAGCCTGGCTTGATAGCTCGACTGTACCTGAGGTGGCGTGATATATCGATAAATTACCGCACTTAGCGTGCCGTGCAGATCAATTCTGCCCTGCCGCGACCCCAGCCGATTGTATTTGAGGCACTGATTGAGACGATGCTTCGATAAATTCATCATCCAAACGTCTATCTCACCAGACGCTTGAATCCGCTGGCTTTCAGAGCAGATTCGAGATACTTCATCTGCAATTCGATGGGCGACTTGATGACAGTTCTTTTCGGAGGCTTTTGTCGCCTGCCGAAGCTCGCTGATGAGAAATTCAATAGTGGAATCCACGCCCTGGGTGCTGTCTCCCTGATGCTGAATGGCTATCACAATGCTATACGCTCTCTAAAAACTGCAATGTCGGAGGATTCGGTCTAGACTGAACTACGGGCAGTGCCGCACTATCCAGTAGCGCTAATTTGACACTGAATAATTCATGGATCTAGATCAGCAAATCCAAGCTTTGATTGATAGCGCACCCCAAGACGGAGCGACCCCCGCCATGATAGCGACAATTGCTCCCGTCATTAAAACGGTTGCCGCTCAGCTCGTTTATCCGCAATATTATCTGCTGCAGACGCTGGAAAACGGTTGGCTAATGACGACACTGAGTCATCGTACCCAAGCCGCTGTGGAAAAGAACGTTATCTACGCCTACCCGACCCTGGAAGATGCTCGGTCTGGATCGAAATCGACCCGAGACCCTCAAATCACGGCCCTCCCCGTTCCCGTGACCCACATTCTGTTTCAAATGCTAGCGATGAAAGTGATCCACAGCGTTGTTTTCTTGCAAACCTCCAATAATCTTCAAGATGATATTGAAGTGTCCCGGGAAAGACTAGAGGAGCTCATCAAACACCACGTTAAGAACATACGCAGCCGCGCTCAAACGCCGACTGATTTCGCCTGACCTCAAGCTGTGTTTTGGGTCTCAGGCCTCAATTATAGCCACCACATCGCGAAATGTGCACCATTACACCATCAAAACGGCGTGACGCTTGATACCTCAATTTAGGAAATAGCCTAGTGCACATACGGATGCCTAGAATTTATGACGTCTTCATATAAGAGAATCTGCCGGCGCTTAAAAGGTTCCCTATAGTTACCGCTGCAAACTATCAAGATTTATAAAGGCTATTGGGCCAGATTTACGAATCAGAGGCCTCAACTTTCTGCAGACTTGCCCTTGTGCCTGGCTTTTTTTGCAGCGTTTCAACTTTTATCGTTTTCGCCTCAACCCATAAGGCTGCTTGGCTTGTATGTATGGTCAGCTGAAGTATGGAGTCACTCGCAAGTAGGCGCGCTTCGGTGCCCAAATACTGGAGCTAGGCACGCTAGAGCTAGGCTGAACGCATTCGGCGATCGCCAAAAGTTGTGCGCTGCAGCACAGCCATGACCGTCATCGCTGGCGATAATTTGCTATCTGCGGGTAACTTGAGTACTTGCGGAATAGTTCCAAGGAAGGGTGTTATGGAAAGTATGGATTCTGCTACATCGATTTGGGGCAACGGCGCAGCTACAGTTTTAGTCAACCGTTCTAGAGGGACGATCGCCGGCTCTACGCTGGGGCGGCGAGGCCCGCTGCGATCTCTGCGCTGGCCTACGCCTAATTTGAGCAGCTTAGTCCCCTCTCCGTCGCCTGCCCTACCCTATCTACACATCGGGCTAGACAATATCAGCGGAGAAGGCAGTGGAATCGGGCCAGGCGAGTTTTTGCTCGTGACGCGCCATCAGGTTCAGCGGCTTGCCACCTTCAGGCCCATTCCCATCCTGAGTCAGGGAAAGCGCAGCTATCATCCCTGGCAGATCACCTACGCGTACTTAACCTCCACTTTTGACTGGGACGACCTACAGACTGCTTACGGCAGCACAGATTTGCTTCAATTTTTGGGCTCTCGCACGCAGCAGATGAATCGGCTGCTCACGGAGACCGTCAAAGCGCCTTGGTCATCCTCTTGCAGCTATTTGTGCGATGCCGTAGCGGCCGCCATTGGCCTCTATCGTCAGCAGGCTGCCTACAGCGGTCAAGGGGGCTTAGCGCTGCGCAAGCTGCTCACCGCCAAAGCAATTAGCAGCGCTGAGCCCTACCCGCTCAAGATTCGATTGCTCTACCAGAAAGAGCAGCCCATTCCATACTTAGAGCCCCGTCCAATGTGGGAGCAGCTCCTAGAAGATCTCCAGGCTGACTTACCCGCCGCGGCGATCGCCGGCCGATTCTACCTCGGCCTCATCGAGGGCATCTCTGAGATGGTTCGCCTGCTGGCCGAAACCCATCCGATTAGCCACGTCGCCCTCTCGGGTCGTCTGCTGCAGCACCCTATGCTGACCTACCGGCTGAAGCGATCGCTCGCGGAAATGACCCCTCAATTTACCCGAGTCGCTTAGCCACTTCTTGCGGCCCATTTCTTGCGGCATTGACGCCGTAGACCGAATAGCCAATATCTGCCAGCATGGCGTAGTCCACCGCGGTAGGTCGGCTAGCCCGCTGAGTGTAGCCCAAGATAGAGTCTACAGAATCTGCGGGGTGGCCATAGTCGTAGCGCCCGGTGATGGGGTTGGGGCCGTCCTGGGACTGGAGCGGCACGTTGCCACCGTGGGCTTCTCGGGCATGCTTGCCGCGAAAGACAGCGGTTTCAGGCGATGAGCTGTCCAAGAGAGCACGACCCGCCCGACTCTGGCGAATGAGCCCAAGCCCGTGGCCAATTTCATGGGACGTCAGCCAGTAGAGATCGGCTTCGGAATAGTCGGCGGCGTACCTCTGATTGACGGTGAGCATGCTCACCCTGGGCAGGTCGTTAGCTGGCCCAGGCCCCTCAGTTTGTACCCCGGCCCAGGCACCAGCCCCATCATCAGCGTCGTAGGCAGCGGCAAAAATTACCAGGTCGTCGACGTAGCGATTTGACGCGAGGGTAATTTCGCCTGAGGGCGCGTCCTGGGTCGGGTGTCGGAGGGAGACCACATCGTTGAACTGAAAACTTGAAAAGTCGGTTGCGATGCGGCTTGCCCAGTCATCCGCCGCCCGCTGAAGCACGCGGCGGCGAGCCGGCGTCCAAAAATTTAGGTGGTCGGCCCGAAAATCGAAGTCAATATTGTAGGCCCTTGGATCTGACGCGTAAGTATTATGTATCGGTCCAACGTCGTGTGTACTACCCCCAGTCAATCCGCCGCTCAGACTGTAGGAAATCTCGCCGCTGGGACGATCCTCACTCGTCCCGTCAAGCTCAGCGACGAACGCCGCGGTCTGGGGCTGGTTCCAGTTACTGCGCGTGAAAGTCAGCGTATCCTGGGTGCCGTTATGAATTTGCCCATCGGCGTCTACCGTGAGCTTTCCACCGCCAAACGTCACCGTCACTGCAGAGCGAGGCTGGCGGGTAAGCCGGAGGCGAAAGCGCCCCATGTCCCCCTCAAGGCCGCTAAATGACAGGTCGCTAATCCGAACCAGGGCCGGGTCAGATGCATAGCGATCTTCACCAAAGCGGCGCTGTAGGGCCTTAGGCTGATTCAGGTAGGCCTGATCTAGGTGAGACTGGCCTGGACCAGACTGGCCTGGACCAGACTGGCTTGAACCAAACAGATCGATAAAGTCGAGCTCGCTCCCAAGACCGCCCCGCCCCGAAGGCAATCCCTGTCCGTAAAAGTACGGTTCGTAACCCTTCTGGCTGCCCGCGTTGACGTCAGTGTAGCCCGTGACAAAAACAAGCCCGGCGTCCTGCGGACGGGCGTCGTCGTCGTCGCTAACCGCCGTAATCAAGTATTGACCGTTGAACCCAAGTTCGTTAACTGCAGGGTTGACGTCATACCAACCAAGGGCGTGGGTCCCGGCCTGAGCAACCACATATCCTCGGTAGCGATCGCCGATAGTCTGCCCCGCTGCCCGCCCTGTGGCGCTGCGGCCGTAGTGATACTCAAAGTCGTAGCGAACTAAGTCGGGGCGAACGGGGTCGGTAACCAGTTTAGGTGGGGCCGGTGGCGTGGGGTCCGGCGTGAGTCCCGGCGGTAGCGGCCTAGATGGTGGAATCACCGGTGCGCTAGCAGGTATGGGCGTAGTAGTGCTGGGCGTAGTAGTACTGGGCGCAGGCGCGCTAGGCGTAGCAGTACCGGGTACAGATGAGGTGGGCGGAACGGGTAAAGCGAGACCGGGGGCGCTGACTTCGGGCACTGCAGGCAAGCCTCGCGCGCGCAGCTGCAGCCGGTAGGGCATTGGGCGATTGCGGACAGGGCGATCGCGGACAGTGGAACCGCGAGTCCACGCCCGCACAAAATAGCGACCAGCCTCCAACACCGCCTGGATTTTTTCCGAGCGCCGGCCAGGGCGCTGCGATCGCTTGATAGTCTGTCCCTGTCCATCTAGGAGAGACAGATCGGCATTGGCGCGGAAGCGGGATAGCCTGAGATTGACGCGACTTGAATGCCCTAGACGAAAAGCATATAGGTCGACGCGATCGCCCCCGCCGAGGCGCGCCTGAATCTGCCGTCCGCCTGCGAGACGACCCAGACGCTTTGCGGTTTTTCGGTTGTGGCCAGCTCGGTCAACTGCCATATTCAGTACTTATGCCTGCTGAAAACATCCAGTTGCTTGACGTCAGCTGGGGGCAAAAAGTTCTCAATTTGACAAAAAAAGGCGCGCCTTTAGAACCTTAGCGGTCTAAAGGTTAAGCAGCATTAACCTCAACGCGTTAGGCGCATGACTCCGTATAATTCTCTATGGTAGTCCTTGTTGCCCTGACGCGGCCAAATGAGCTACCAGATATAATTCGCTATCTTGCCGTTGATTTGCTGCGCTTTATCCGGAATCGATGAATCTTCACACCCAAACCGCGCCTGAATCAATATCATTCAGGATAGGGACAATTAGGTTGGCTCCAGCCTCATCTGGAATCAACGGCGACGCCCCCTCACCTGAATCCTGAAGCTCGTGTCACTTTTCACCCAAGGAGTTATCTAAATCGTGCACGTCAACTCTTCTGCTGGGGCCGCCTTTGCCCCGAGCTCTGCATCAAAGCCGCAGTTCAACGCTGCAGCATCGGCGCTTGTCGTCATCGATTCGCGCCTTACGAATGCGGAAACGCTCCTTCAGGGCATCAGGCCAGGTGCGACCGTCCTTAAAATCGATGCTGGCGATAGCCTTCAAAAAGTTAGCCGGACCATCGAGAGCATGGGCGCTCTCGAGGAACTGCACCTAGTATCCCACGGATCACCGGGATGCCTACACCTGGGAAATACGGAACTTAGCCTCGACACCTTACCGCTGCAGGCAGCTCAGATTTCTCAGTGGTTCAAGCCCGCGCGATGGGCTAGCGCTCCGACAATGTTCATCTATGGCTGCAACGTGGCGGCTGGCGATGCAGGCAGCGAATTTATTTCTAAGTTACACCGCCTCACTGGAGCGGCGATCGCTGCTTCCACCACCCGTACCGGACATCGTGACCTCGGTGGAGACTGGACTCTAGACGCCGTGGTGGGGCACAATGGCCGGCGGCCGCTGCCCAAGCTGGCGTTCACCAAAAACGCCATGGCGAACTACGCCGGCGTGATGGTAAGCCTAAACTTTCAAGGTCCCGTGGGCGTTGACGGCGCAAGCCGCTTTGACATCGAGGATGGAGACACCTTCCGCTTCAGCAACGTTGTCGTTGGCGGTGCGCCTCAGCCGATTGACGCCCTGTTGACCGTTGTTTCTCAAAATAACGGCGCTGGCATCGTCAGGCTTGACGACGACACCGACAACCCTACGGCGTTCCGACCGTTCATTTCAGCCGGCGGTACCGAGAGCCAGCCCGAGGCGAGCATCGACTTTAGCGTGCAGTTTGTGGATGCGGGCACAACAACGCCAGCCCAGGTTGCAGAGTTTGTTGCGACGCTCTCTGACGTCGATGGCACCTCAGGTGGCGGGCAGCCACGACGCGAGTTTTACGCTTTGTCTGGGTTTCAGGCTTTTACCGTTTTGGGAAGCGATGACCCAAATACGGGCACTTTAATCACCGCAGTGCCCTCAGCAACGGTGGCAAACGCAACTCGGTTTTTTGGCCCGGCGGCCAGCTTCGACGAGTTTGAAGACGATGCTCGAACCCAAATCAACACTCGAATCGCCGCGTCCGCAGAGTACATCAACAGCAACGTATTCAATTTCAGGCTAGGGATTACAAACCCCAATGGTGCCACCGGGGACATCTCGCGGCAGTTTTCCGTCAACTTCGACGAATCTTTAGCGGACCAGTTTAACCCTCCCGAAGTTGTTCCCAGCGACAATCTTCCCCCCACAGCCGTCCCCGACACAGCCAACACGGTTATTGACACCCCCATCATCATCGATGTGGTCGCCAATGACACGGACCCTGAGGACGGGGGCAGACCCAGCGGCGGTGTGACCCAGATCGAAGGCATTGGGGTTGCCGTCAATCAGCCGATCGCCCTACCGTCAGGCGGTACGGCCACCCTACTGCAAAATGGCCAAATCAGCTATGTGCCGCCCGCCGGCTTCACCGGGGCGGACCCCTTCACCTATACCGTTGCCGACAGCAGCGGCTTGACTCAAAATGCCGGCGTAACCGTAACCGTAGTAGACGATGCTACGAACACGCCGCCAACGGTCATTGACGACTTCGCGAGTACGCCAATCGACACGCCGATTACGGTCGACGTGCTGGCCAACGATACCGACACTGAAGATGGTGGCCGTCCGGCGGGCGGCATTACGCAGATCAACGGGACGCCAGTCGAGCCCGGTCAGCCGATTACCCTACCTTCTGGCGGTGTGGTGACGCTGCTGCCTACCGGCGGCATCAGCTATACACCACCGGTGGGCTTCACGGGCGTAGAGCCGTTTTCCTACACCACCGTAGACAGCGGTGGTGCGGCCCAGATTGGCAACGTGAGCATCACGGTCACCCCCCCCGCAGATCCAAATGACTCAGACGGCGACGGTATCCTCAACATCAACGACCTAGACGACGATAACGACGGCATTACCGACGTTGACGAGCTTGGCGGGAATCCAAATCTAGATACGGACGGCGATGGCATCATCGACAGCCTTGATCTAGACGCTGATAACGACGGTATTCTTGATGTCATCGAAGCGGGACACGATCAAGCGGATACGAACGGCGACGGCCGGCTCGACGGACCGTTTGGACCCAATGGGCTCGCCGACGTGGTTGAAACCGCGCCGGAAAGCGGCGTCATCAACTACACCGTTTTCGATACCGATGGGGACGGCGTCCGCGACTTTCAGGATCTAGACGCCGACAACGACGGCATTACTGACGTCACCGAAGGCGGAGGAATCGACGGGGGCGAATTCGACCCTGACGGCAACGGTATTGTAGGCGATGGTCCACTGATCGACAGCGACGGGGACGGCATTCTTGATGCGGCTGACCCCGACAGCGGCAACGCCCTACCGGTCCCAGATACCGATGGCGATGGCGCCCGGAACTTCCGGGACCTAGACAGCGATAGCGACGGGCTTATTGACCTGGTTGAGCGCGGTGGCGACCTGCCTGACGCCGATGGGGACGGCCGCGTAGACGGCCCTGACCCCGATGGAGACGGAATCGTTGCCGTTGTCGATGGCGCTGAAGGCAGCTTCGGCACTGGCCCCTTCCCCATTCCTGAACCGGCTGACCCGAACGGCAACGGCGTTCCAGAGTATCTTGAGCCGCCCTTTGACCCAAATGATGCGGACGGTGACGGTATCCCCAACGCCGAGGACCTAGACGACGACAACGACGGCATTACCGACGTTGACGAGCTTGGCGGAAATCCAAATCTAGACACGGACGGCGATGGCATCATCGATAGCCTTGATCTAGACGCTGACAACGACGGCATCCCTGATGTGATTGAATCAGGCCACGATCAAGAAGATACGGACGGCAGGGGTCGGCTCGCCGGTCCATTTGGCCCCAACGGGCTAGCCGATGTAGTTGAAACCGCGCCAGAGAGCGGCGTCATCAACTACACCGTTGCCGATACGGATGGGGATGGCGTTCGAGACTTTCAGGATCTAGACGCCGACAACGACGGCATTCTTGACGTCATCGAAGCGGGGCACGATGGCAGAGATGCAAACGGCGATGGTCGTCTTAATGGACCGTTTGGCCCCAATGGCCTCGCAAACGCTGTCGAGACAGCGCCGGGAAGCGACATCATCAACTACACCGTTATCGATACTGACGGGGATGGCATTCGAGATTTTCGGGATTTGGACACCGATAACGACGGCATTACTGACGTCACTGAAGGGGGCGGAACCGACCCTGACGGCAACGGCATCGTGGGCAATGGCCCACTGGTCGATAGCGACGGGGACGGCATTCTCGATGCGGCTGACCCCGACAGCGGCAATGCTCTGCCTGTCCCGGATACCGATGGCGACGGCGCCCGGAACTTCCGGGACCTGGACAGCGACAATGACGGGATTAATGACCTGGTTGAGCGCGGTGGCGACCTGCCTGACGCCGACGGTGACGGCCGCGTAGACGGCCCTGACCCCGATGGGGACGGAATTGTTGCCGTTGTCGACGGCGCTGAAGGCACCTTCGGCACTGGTCCCTTCCCCATTCCCGACCCCGCTGACCCGAACGGTAACGGCGTTCCGGAATATATTGAACCGCCCGCCGGCGGGCAGGGTACTGGCGAAAATGATGTCATCGTCGGCGATGCCGGTGACAATATTTTGAATGGCTTTAGCGATCCCGACCAGCTCTCCGGTCTAGGCGGCGACGACCTGCTCAACGGCGGTAGTGATGACGATCTGCTGGACGGCGGAGCCGGCGACGACCTGCTCAACGGCGGCAGCGGGCGCGATCGCCTCCTCGGCAAGGGGGGGAACGACTTCATCAACGGCGGCAGCAATAGCGACACCATACTCGGCGGACGCGGTGATGACGTCCTCAACGGCGGACGCGGCGCGGATCGAATCCGAGGCAACGGCGGGCGCGACCAGATCAACGGGGGCGGCGGGCGCGATCGCCTGCTGGGCAACGGCGGACGCGACGAAGTTCACGGAAATCGGGGCGCTGACCGAATCTTGGGTGGTGGTGCCCGAGACATCCTGACCGGCGGTCAGGGGCGGGACACCTTCGGCTACCGTAATGCGAACGACTTCGGCGATGTGATTACCGACTTTTCTATCCTGGCAGACAGGATGGATCTCAGGGCCGTAGGCGTCAGCAGCCTTGACGATGTGGCTTTAGTTCAGCGTAATGCCAACACCGTGGTTCGAGCCCAGGTCGACGGCAGCACTCAGCGCATTGCCCTGCTAGAAGACGTTCAGGCCTTTACGCTAAGCGAGGACAACTTCATGTTTAGCTAGGTCATGTTTCTTTAGGGGTAGGGCCTAGGGTCCTACCCCTGAAGAGCACGTTATGCCATCTCTAGAGAGATTATGTCCGCAGACCCTATCACCGACGCCACCTCATCACCCCACGCTAGGACCGCCGACAAGATCGAGGTCACAGCAATCCGAGCCTATGGCTACACCGGTGCGCTGCCGGAGGAGCAGGTATTGGGGCAGTGGTTTAGCGTTGACCTAGCGCTTTTCTACGTCAACGATGCGGGAATCAGCGATCGCCTCGACGACGCTTATGACTATCGCTGGGCTATCAGCGCCGTACAGCACACAATCCACACCGCGCGTTTTCGCCTTATAGAAACGCTGGCAGAGGCGATCGCCACCCGTCTATTGGCAAAGGGAAGGCTGCAGCAAGTGCAGGTGCGCGTCACCAAGCCGGCTGCGCCCATACCCGAGTTTGATGGCCAAGTGTCCGTCACCATTTGCCGACAAAAGCCCTAGGGCCTGCTTTTGCGGGTCTAGTTCTAGGTGACATCCCGCTCAGTGCGGACCCAATCTGTCTGGCGGTTAACGAGAAACGCGACGTATAGCGGAATTTTCCAAGCCACGTATAGGGGTGCCATCAGTAGCGCTACCCCAGACACGTGACCCTGCCCGAACTTTGCCCAGGCCCCGACGATGGCCACCAAAATCAGAGCACCTTCTGCCGCAAGCAGATAGAACGGCGCAGCAGCGCCCCCCAGCAGCGCAACCAAGCCAGATAGAACTAAGGCTGTAGCCCACAGCATCACGATAAGCGACAGCGGCGGCACCAAAAGCTCCAGCGCTAGAGCGAAGAGATCGAAGCGGCGCTGAACGAGCGCCTGCTGGAGCAATTGCGGCACCTGAGTCATCATCGTGCTCAGATGTCCATGCTCCCAACGCTTGCGCTGGCCTTTGGCCGCATCTTCGTTTTGGGGCAGTCTGCCGGTCACCCGAGCAGTGGGGCAAAACTGCGGCGGATAGCCCGCGATCGCCAGATCTAGGCCAAGCTGCATATCTTCGACGATGTTGCCGCTAGCCAGCGGCGCGGAGCGAATCACGGACCAGGGAAACGCCATACCGGTTCCCGTCAGCAAGCAAGGCAAACCCATGCGGGCTAGCCCCGAAGGACGCACCCAGTTTTTGACCAGAAAGGCCAGGGCGGAGAGGGAGTCCGACGGGCTCGGATTGGGCGGCACGTCCATCAGATAGACCGCTTGAACCGGCCTATCGGTCTTTGAAGACCAGCTGGCAATTTGCGCTAGCGCATCGGGGGCAGCGGTGCAGTCCGCGTCGACCATGACAACGGTCTGGGGCGGATCGCTGTCCAGGTGACGGAGTCCATAGTCAAGTGCATAGCCCTTACCTCGGTTTACCGAGTCGTGGCGCTCAAGGACGGTCGCGCCAAAGTCACGGCATATAGATGCCGTATCGTCTGTACAGTTATCGGCGACCACGTGGACCGCTGCTGCATCTTGGCCGTTTGACATCACCGCGGTAAGGGTCTCGGCGATGATTGCGGCCTCGTTGTGGGCTGGAATCAAGATTGCGGTACTTGGCGTGGAGGCATCACTGCTATGACGGCGACTGGGCAACAGAGCCGCCATGCACTCTACAAACACAACGCCAATGGGAGTAACGAGCAAGAGGGCTGCAGCAAGCGCGCTGAGTTCACCGGCCTGAAGCAGCAGTTGGTAGATCACTATGGGCTGTTCCATTTACGCCGACACCACACCATGGATATCGTTGGCCACTACACCCAAGCACCGTAGACGAAAGCTCTTGAGATCTTCAATCACTTTTGAGAACTGGGTACGCTTGGTTTCTTCTAGACCAACAACCAAGAGAACGCCATCGGTATAGCTACTTACGAACGTCGCCTCCGTAAATTCTGACAGGTTAGGAGTATCGTAGATAACTAGGTCAAACTGCTGCTGCAGCACGTCGACGAGCTGTGACATAACTGGAGACGCCAACTTCTCGGGCTCCTTTTGCAGTACGTTTCCGGCGGTTAGAACGTAGAGGTTATCGATTGAAGTTTTCTGAATCACCCGATCAATAGCCGAGTGGGCCTTGCTGCTCAGCAGGTCGCCGAGCCCCTCTGTGTTAGCGACGCCGAGGGCTCGGTGTAGCCTAGGCGCTTCTATATTGGCGTCGACCAGCAAGACCCGCTTGCCGCTAGCTGACGCTGTTCTAGCCAAATTCATGGCCAGCATTGACCCACCATCGCCCTCCTCAACGGCGCAGACGGCTAAAGACCTGACGTCTTGATTTGGAGAGAGAAAGTTGACCCGCGTGTAAAGCGACTGGACGGCCTGCTGGAAGGGCGATCGCATCCCTTGGGCATCTAGAGCCGCTGTGTCCGGGAAGTTGAGGTCCTGCTCGCTGTAGGGGAGGAGGCCAACAATCGGTAGCGACGTAGCAGATTCTACATCTGCAGACGTGTAAAACACATCTCGCTGACGCTCTAACAAAACGGCGGCCAGCGTGCCGAGGAAGAGACCAGCAATGACGCCTAAGCCGATGGTTTGGGTGAGGTCATTTTCTACAGGAACTGGAGCGCCACTGTCGTCGTAGGATAGGCTGGGCTCTGAAACGAGCTCCCAGGGAATTTCGGTTTGAGCCGCCTCAACCTTGAGCGTCTCTCGCTGGGTGAGAAGCTGGTCAAGGGTCTGGACCGCCAGCGTAAGCTGCCGCTGCAGCTCGTTGTACTGACGGGCAACCGCCGGAAAGCGCTCGGCTTGCTGGGCCCAAAACCCTTGGCTTTGGTTGAGCGCTTGGTTGCGGGCCTCAAGCACCTCGAGCTGATTAACTGAATCGATCAGCTGCTGGGTAATGCCGAGTCGAATTGAGTTCTGTAGCGGCAGAGTTTCCGCATTGGCAGCGCCGCCAGCGATATTTTGACCGATAACTTCTTGGGCTCTGTTTGAGAGCAGACTTGAGAGATTGCTCTGCTGCTGACGCAGGGAACGAATAACCGGGCTCGCGTCGCTGAAGCGGACAGACTCTATGGCAATTTGATTTTCAACCTCTTGCAGCTGAGCCCTCAAGTCCGCATAGATTGGGTCCTCACTTAGGGCCGAGGCTGCAACAGCTTCATCGATAGACAGTCCGAGCTGACTCTGCAGGCTGTTATTGAGCTGCCGCTGCTCCTGAAGCTGCTGCTGGACGGCAAGCTTCTCTGCCGTAATCTGGCGAATCTGATCGGAGATTTGATTGCCTTCAGCGGTAGGGTCATTGACAAAATACCTCTGCTGGAGCGACTGCAGCTGATTTTGCAGGGTCGCGACCCGCTGCTCTAGCTCAGGGAGCTGCTCGTCAATAAACCTGACGCCCTCTCCGATGCGGGTTTTACGCTCCTCGAGTGAATACTCCAAAAACCGATTGGACAGCGTTTCGGAGACAAACAGAACCAGCTCTGGGTCCTCGCCCTCATAAAGAGACTCAATCATCTTCGTCTCTTGAAGGCTCGTTGTCGGACCATTAGAGACCGTACAGCATCGCTTGATGCTCAGGCCGCTGGTCAAGTCGCCCGCCGTAAAGTCTGCATACTGGGGTTGGGCTTGGACTCGCTCGACCACGTCGGACAGCACAGCGCTACTTTTGAGGATAACGAGCTGGGTGTCATAGTCAAACTCAGCGCCCCGCTGAGGTACGGTTCGCGTCCCCCGGGTCACCGCTGCCGGTTCTGAAAGGGTTGCCTCAGGAGAGAGGGGTTCAACTAGCAGGCGAAACTGACTCTGGTAGGTGTCGGCAGCATCCGAAGCTTTGAGATAGGCTCCAGCCGCACAGACTACCGTAACGCCAATAATGAGCCAGGCTTTACGCTGAATGGTGCGCATTAGGGGGCCAAAGTCTAGGCCTTTTTGCTCCTGCTCTTCGACTTCAGCCTCGACAATCGGGGCTGGTCTTGGGACACTGCCAGCCCGAGCAAGTGCGGATATTGAAGGCTCTTGGTTCGTCTGCATTATTACCTCTAAGCTGTTTGCCTACGGAGTAGAGTGAACTGATAGCAAGGACTTAGCTGTGCTCGTAGGCCTATGGGAACACCGCCAAATGCCTTTTTCTTGCGTGTTTAGAATAGAATTTACGTCTACGGTGCCTTTCAGCAGAGCTGGGTAGCTAGAAAATGGTATCTAAACTTGACGTCTTTGGTGAACGCAAAATCTCTGGGCGATCGCTGAATTAGCATCAGTCAATCAAACAGATCAAAAACATCACTGATAATCCCTAGGACGCCGCCGACTGGATTGAGGAATAGCTCAAGGGCATCTGACGTGCGGGCGGTATTGTTGCGCTCGACAATCACCACATCTCCAGGCTGTAGGGGTGGATTTTCCTCCTCATCGACGCCTGCCGTCAAATCGACTTCGATGCGCCGCTTGGCCACGGTTCCGTCAGCTTTGAGGCGCACTAGCTCAACCCGCCGCCGCCGCGCCCGCGCGTCGGTGAATCCGCCCGCCGCTAGGATAGCCTGATTCAGCGTAGTGTTAGGCTCGACTTCAACTAGACCTGGCGTGACCACTTCACCAACCACGTTGACGCCGATGACATCGGGAGAGAAATTTGCGTCTGCAAGCTGAGTCAGCTCGGCCGGCCCAAGCGCTGTTGCCTCAGGTACAACAATCGTGTCGCCGTCTCTGAGGTTAATGTCTTGATAAATTTCGCCATCTTTAAGCAGCGCCCAGAGGTTGACGGTGATCACTTGGTCAGTGCCTAGGCGCTGGCGGCGAACCCGAATGTCGCGAATATCCGCTTTCTGGGTGATGCCGCCTGCCAGCTGAATAGCTTGAGTAACATTGGGCCACTGGGCAGTGCGGTCGACGCTCAGCTCAGATTGGGTGCCCTCGTCAAAGCGAAGCGAGTAGGTGCCGGGGCGGCCGACCTCTCCCAATACCGCAACGGTCAGCGGGCGAGGGAACAGAAGTTTGAGCGTCACATCAGGCTCGGTCAAGAGGGGGGCGTAGGCCTGCTCGATAGCAGTCTCCGCCTCGTCGATGCTAAGCCCCTGCACCACGACCCGACCGACCCAGGGGAGACGAAGCGTACCGTCTACCGGAATTACGTACAGCCCGTTCGGACCGCTGAACTCGGGAACGTTGAAAATATCAATTTGAATCTCGTCTCCGACCCCTAGAACATAGGGCGTCTCAGCGATAGGCCCTGTAAGGACCTCAGCTTGAGGCTCTTCTGGAGAGGACAGCGGCAGAGAGAGAGACTCGTTGCCGGGTTCTGCTGCGGAAGCGCCAGAGACGAGTCCCGCCGTAAGTAGGCCAAAGGTGAGCGTCTGTAGAATACCGCGGGTAAATCTGGTAATCATGCTGCTAACTAAAATCTGACAAGACAATTATTCGGTCTCTCTTTATGAAGAAGATACCCGCAACCTGCGAGTAAATCACCTGCTTGAGTCAACGTCCTAGATGCTGGACGAAATTTCCCAATAGAACCGAAGCTGCAATTTTGAGATGCACCCACCCTGTTCGATCGCCTCTCGCCACTGCCCTAGCTCAATATTTTCAAGCCAGGTGCGGGAACAAGAGACGTAGCCATATAATTTATAGCCTGCCTATCTATATTGATGCAAAAATTCACGGCTACCGGCTGCCGCGAGGACTCTTAATAAAAACTAGCTTTTTTGAGAAGCTTGATAAAGCCTGTATCAAGACAGTTCACTAATTACACATGCATCTTGCCCTGGCTGAAGCACGCTGAAATTGTCTGATTTCTGGGTTTATCGGTAGATAGCAGCGCTTTACCGAGCCAATCAAGCCAGCCGCAGGGTTTTACCCGGGCTATCAGCCTATCTCACGCCTGTAGGAAACGATTTGGGCGAGCAAGACATCACGCTCGAGGGTTGCCAACGCTCTCGCTACCGAAATTATTGACTACAGGTAATTGCTGAGCGATCGCTCGCAGAATGCAAACTTGCCGAACTTTAGCGCCTTGCGCAATACAGTTTAGCGTAGCACAGAAATTCACTGCGCCAGGGCTCGCTGGTTTTTTGGTAGAGCTTGAGGAAGTGATATGCTACAGGGAACTTTTAATCCGTAGGTTCCGTCATCTCCGTAGCTGCTTCCATCGTCAGCCTATTCGTAACCGTGCATCAATCTTTGTAAGTTCCTTACAGAGAGTTCGCACAAATGATCTAAATGCGGCTTTATATTCAAATTATACCTTGGGTAACCTACCTGTATAGCTGCAGAAGCTCCGCAGTAATAGCTGCAGAAGCTCCGTAGTAGACGTACTAGCAGAGGGTGTGCTGGGCCCAAGGGTGGTCAGCTAGTTGAAGCTGCATACACCAGCTTGTTGAAGCTACATGCACCAGCTTGTTGAAGCTACATGCGCAGGGCTAAACGCATTTTTAAGCCGCAGATGGCTGGCTGTTATATCAGTCACCAGACCGCATCAAAAAGCATTAGGACGCCACAGCTTGAGTGCTATTTTAGGACAAAAATTTATGAAAGCTCCAGTTATTGCAATCGGATTAGACGCCGCACAGCCAGATGTCCTCGACGCTTGGATGGACCAGGGCTATCTCAAGAACCTAGCTCGTCTGCGCAAGCAGGGAGCCTATGGTCTACTCGAGAATTTCTCCGCGTTCAGCGCTGAAACGCCTTGGACTACCTTTGCAACGGGCTGCCGGCCCCACAAGACCGGATACTGGTCTCCCTTGAGGTTTAGGAAAGGCTCATATAAGCTCGAAACCCGAGCCGCTTACGAGTATGAAGAATTTCCGCCATTTTATGCGCTAGGACAGGACTACCGGGTGGCCGCATTTGACGTACCCCAGGTTCGATTGAACGAGAATATCAGCGGCGTACAGGTGGCCGCATGGGGAGCCCACTCGCCTCAGATCCCCAGCGGCTCTCTACCCCCAGAGCTGTTTGGGGAACTGGTCAAAACCCATGGGGCACACCCGGGGCTGCACAAAGACTATTCTGTATGCCTCGATCTAAAAACAACGAATCGTCTCAGAAACACGCTAAAAGAAGGAATAGCCCGCCGTTCCGCCATCTGTCAGGAAATTCTGCAGCAGGAGCCTTGGGACCTATTTGTTACCGTCTTCGGTGAGGCCCATTCAGCAGGCCACAATTTCTGGCAGCTCAGCCAGCCCGATCATCCCCTCTACGAAACCTTTAAGTCTCAAGTCACGGTAGACCCAATGCTGGAATGCTTTGAGGCAATAGACAAAGCCATCGGAGAGATTCTCAGCAAGGCACCAGACAATGCCCGCGTTCTAGTATTCTCGGCCCACGGCATGGGACCCAACACGATGGATCTGCCCAGCACAACCATCCTGCCGGAATTTTTATATCGGCTAAATTTCCCAGGTCAGACCCAGCTCTTTAGCCGGGAGAACTCTGGCGCCGAGCTAGAGCCGCCGCTGGCTAAAATGGAAAACAATTTCTGGGAGCGCCACATCTGGGGCACCAAACACGACACCAGCTGGTTGCGCACCTTCCTACGTCGCCGGGTGCCTAACAAACTCTACAAGTTGGTTGAGGGCCTAATTGACCCCGAGCGTGAGGGAGAGCTCATCTCTCCATTTCGCCTAGGGCGAAAGACGAGGATCGTTCCATTCCAGCCCGCAGCGTGGTACGCGCCGCTGTGGCCAAGTATGAAAGCGTTTGCCCTACCTAGCTTTGCCGAAGGCTACGTGCGGGTCAACTTGAAGGGCCGCGAACCAAACGGGCTGGTAGCGCCAGAGGACTATGATGCCTTCTGTGATCAGCTGGTCGAGAAGATTCGCCAGATGAAGGACGCTAGGACGGGCGTTCCGATGGCGCAGGAGATCATCCGCACGCGCCAGTCGCCGACGGAGGACGACTCTAGACTGCCGGATGCAGATATCGTTGTCGTTTGGCAGGAGGAGTACGCAAGTGATTCAATTGAGAGTCCAGACGTCGGACGAATCGGCCCGGTTCCCCACTACCGCTCGGGAAGCCATCGCCCAGAAGGCTTTTTCGTCGCCAGCGGCCCCGGCATTGAGCCCTCCACAACGGTATCTGGAAGGCATGCCCTCGATATTTCACCTACGATTTTGGCCCTTGTAGGCGCTCCAATTCCCGAATATTTACAGGGGGAGGCGATCGCGCTTCTTAAGACGGAAGCTTCCGTGGGCTAGCGATCATCAGGGCCAGCGGCCATTCGCAATTGACTCTACCTCGCGCTATCGAGCGCGATCGCCCTAAGCCGACCTGCCTCGGCTTAGGGCGATCGCGTTTTCTTAGGAAGACGGCCTGGTAAATTATGTATTGCTGCTCACCGCCCACAAACTGTCTAGATGACGCAATATCGATCTGTCACCGTCACCGTTCCTGCTACAACCGCTAACCTTGGCCCCGGCTTCGACTGCTTGGGGGCAGCCTTGACTCTCTATAACCGGTTTACGTTTACGCGCAGCGATGCGCCAGGGAGGGCGTTAGAGGGCGCGCCAAAGAACGCGCTAGGAAACGTATTAGAGATCGAAGTCACCGGCCCCGAAGCGGAACGCGTGGCCACAAACCGCAGCAATCTGGCTTATCGAGCATTCCATCAGCTCTATCAGAGCGTAGACCAAGGGCCTCCGCCCATACATCTTGCTATCGATCTGAGCGTGCCGCTGGCCCGGGGGCTCGGCAGTTCGGCAACCGCAATCGTAGGCGGTCTCTTGGGCGCTAACGCTTTGAGCGGCTCGCCCCTCAGCCGTGATGAAATCTTGAAGCTTGCGATCGCCATCGAGGGCCATCCCGACAACGTGGTGCCGGCCTTAGTGGGCGGGTGCCAGCTGACGGTATCTACACCTCAGGGGCCCCTGGTTTGCCCTATCGAGTGGCATCGGTCCTTGGCGCCCGTCCTGGGCGTGCCTGACTTTGAGCTCTCAACGGCGACGGCGCGGGGTGTTTTACCCAAGGAGTATGGCTTGGCCAATGCTGTCTTCAGCGCCTCTCGCGTAGGGCTGCTGGTGCGTGGGCTAGAAACGGGGCAGCAGCAGTGGCTCGGGGCAGCCCTCGAAGACGAGCTCCATCAGCCCTACCGCAAGACGCTAATCGCCGGGTACGACGCGGTGTATGGCGCTGCCCTTGAGGCGGGAGCCTGCGGTCTAGTGATTAGCGGTGCCGGGCCGACCCTCCTAGCGATCGCTGAGCAGGCCAAGGCAAGCCGCGTCGCAGAGGCGATTGCTGACGCCTGGCGCGCCCATGGCGTCAGCGCAAGCGTGCTTTGCCCAAAGCTGGATGGCGATGGTGCCCAGATTTCTCATCTAGAGCTTTGACTTGAGCGACCGCAGCTCGCCAATCTGGATTACGTTGGCCCAGTTACTTAGAACAATACGAACGGCTCACAACCTTGATATTTAGTAGGCGACTGGGCGCGCAGATACCCTAACATATCAGGGCATCTGCTGTGGCCGAAGAATTGGATGCCGTAGGCGCTGCGCCAAATCATTACTCACTGAAAAGATGTGAGACTTAATCGTTACAAATCGTGATGTCAAAATCCAACAATATTTGTCGTGATATGTGCATTCGATCAGGCGTCCACGTTTTCTATTTTTTTAATTATTTAGCTTAAGGAAACAGCAGCGTTAAAGTTCTCAATATTTCGCTCTAAGCCTTGTCTGGAGAGGCTTTAAGGCTGAGCTAAAAGCAGATGTAACCCACCAGTATTAAGTCTTCTTGCGCGCGGCTTCTGAGATAAAAAACCTGCGCTTCAATAGAAATATGCAGTTTTAATAGCCTGCCAAGGACGCCCCAAGGACACCCCAAGGACGCCCTCCAAAAATGTCAAAGCAGCGCAGCAAAAGTAGAAAGACTTTCTTCGCTAGGCATCGCGTCAACGGCATCACATCAAGTTAAATTAAGCGACTACTCAGATCACGTGATAATGATGAACTGGTACTCTCAACTCACACGACTCATCTTCGACTTCTACCGAGAAGAGCCGGCCGAACTTCGGCAGCTTCAAGTGCTTCAGTCTTGTCGGCTTTCCCGGTGGTGGGGTACGCTCCGCATCAGCTGCCCCAGTCGCGACGTCGCCAACGCCGTCGCAGAACTGAGTCCCCTTCTTTGCGAGCCCATTTCTCAGCTGCGGCTTGCCCAAGAGATCAAGCTCATTGTCAACGGCAGTGTCGTAACGGCGCTCGCAGTTCAAAGGCCCAGCCGTAAGCCCAGCCGCCGAAGTAGCGATCGCCTTCTGTAGCTTAGCGACGACTAGCCCCTGTAAAAGTGCTGATTTAGAAATTTATCTTCTCCTCATCTGCTCCGCCACCGCGCTCCGTATTATGGGCTGTGAGTCATATTTGCAGGTGGTTACCATAGATTCAGTTTTGCTGGCTATGGTTTGACTGGTTTATGGCGTAAGCGCCTGTAGCATCACGAGGTCTTACCATGAAGGAATCAGCATTTCGCTCTAGCTCTATTGAGTCTCGCCTTCCCTTAGGGCTTTTCCTGCTGCGAATCAGCGTATTTTTAGTGTTGCTCATGTGGGCGATTGACAAGTTTGTCCGCCCTGAGCATGCTGCAGCGGTCTACCAAAATTTTTATCTCATCGGCGGGCTGGGCAACGCGGTTTTTTACATCATCGGCGTTATTCAGCTTGCCATTATCGTCCTGTTTTTGCTAGGTCTCTGGAAGCGGTGGACCTACGGCCTTGTGCTGTTCATGCATGCCGTATCAACCTTCTCCGCCTTTAGGCAGTACCTCAGTCCTTTCCAGGACCCTAACCTGCTCTTTTTCGCCGCTTGGCCTATGCTGGCGGCCTGTTTTGTGCTGTTTTACCTCAAGGATTGGGATACGCTGTTCTCCCTGTAGCAGATTCTCAGCACTTCTGCCGGCTCAGAGGGTATCTGAAAAGTATTGGTTGAACCGTTAGGCTTCTACTTCACCCCCCTTACGTCTTACAGGCACGCTACGCGAAAAGCAAGGGGGAGTTAGAAAGGGTTCAGGACTTTTTCTACCTTTCAAACACCCTCTCAAGCCGATGAAGCTAGATTCAGAACTACGGGCTAACGCCCCAGCAAATTGGGAATTTCCTGACAGCCCCCAGGGATGGTAGCGCGACTGCTAGAACCGCTCCAGGAGCAGATGTAGCGGCGCTGCAGATCCGACAGGCGCTTCACGCGGCTAAAGTTAGCGTTCTCGACTACAGCGCCGGTACATTCGCCAGTTTTATAGTCCGGCGGCTGCGTGCGCGATCGCGGCGTCGCTGTCTCAATATTGCCGTAGAACAGCCGGGCTCCCATAAGATCAGCGTCTTGTAAATTAGCTTCATACAAAATCGTCCGCGCCAGGTTCGCCTTGACTAGATCGCAGCGCACAAGGTTGGCGCGGACCAGGTTGGCGTCGCTGATGTCGGTCCAGCGCAAATCGGTTCCCGCCAAATTGGCCGCCGCCAGCATGACTCCCAGATCGATGACCCGGATGCCGTAGTCCCGGTCTTCCTGGTAGCCCCCCATGCCGTCCAGCATGGCGCGCCCCAGGTGACGATCCCGCCGCAGGGGCGTCAGCAGCCGGGAGCGGGAGAGAAACCGAACGATTTTAGCCTTACCCGGAGCATCGACGCTGCTCAAAATTGCCCCCGTGCGGCCCTCGGCGATCGCCCGCTCCTGAGGCCAGTCCTCCAGCAGCCCTTCCGCATCCAGCACCAAATCGGAGATGCCCTGAAAGTAAGAGTCGATGGTCTGCTGCTGGGTAATCAGATTTTGCTGAATCGTCAGATCTTTGGAAATGACGTACTGCCGCCAGGCGACATACACCGCCAGAATAGCAATGAGAATCTGGCCCAGCGCCCCGAACAGATCACCAATAGCCCCCACCGCGTCCCAGTTTACAAGGCTCAGCCGGGGCTGGAGCCACCGCCCTACCCCGATCACCTGCAGCAGGCCCGCCAGGGCCGCGCCGATGCCGATGATGGCGACGGTGAGCGATCGCTGCTGCGGCGAGATTAGCTCTGACAGCATCGGCTGCAGCACAGTCCAGGACATGCGAATTGAGACCAGTAGGGCAACCAGCGCTCCGGTGACAATCAGCCACGCCACGTTGAAGATAGCGCCTACCGCAATGAGGCCAATGGACAGCAGCACCACAAGAGCGCCCGGTGGACTGGCGGACTGCATGGCGCGCTGCGGTGGCGATGATGACGATGAAGCCGGAGGGGAGCCGGCGCTGGCCGCAGCGGGGGAGGACAGCTCTAGGCTACTGGAAACGTCGCTAGAGGCGGCTAGAGGAACCGCTGCCCCAGCCTCGCTGCCGTTGGTTTGATCACGGCTCATGCCGGCGCTATCCACAGCGCTTCTTACTTCGACGGTTTGAGCTGCGCTAGCGCCGTTGGAATCGCCGCCCTCGCCATGGGCGCCTTCCAATGGCTCGATCCTCGGGCGGCCATGCTGCTCGGGGCTGCTGCCGGCTGAGTCGTTACCCTGAGCAGACGGGTTGGGGAGAAAAGCGTCATCAGAAGTCATAGCGGGCGGGGGGGTAAGGTAGCAAAAGCTTGGGTTGATATAGATCGGGCTCTGCCCTGCTGCGGAACGGCGTTGCCGACCTGCCGGCGAAATTAGCAGATCGCCAAGGTTGTGATATAAAAATTGCGATAATGAAAGTTGCGATAGTAATTATGACAACTTTTAGGTCTTGACCGCTATGTACCACGTGATTTACGACGGCAGCTGCAACCTCTGTGTCAACCTTGTCAAGGCCTTAGAGACATTAGACCAGGGGCAGCGCTTTCGCTACATCCCGATGCAGGATGAGGTATTGATTGATCGGCTCGACGTGACGCCGCAGTCCTGTCAGCTGGGCATGATTGTCGTCGATGCTGACCAGCCCCAGCAGCGCTGGCAAGGCAGCGACGCGGCCGAAAAAATCGCTCAGGTTTTACCGCTGAGCCAGCCGATCGTGGCGGCCTATCTCGCAGTTCCAGGACTGAAGCAGGCGGGCGATCGCCTCTATGAACAGGTGCGCGACAACCGCTACCAAATTTTTGGGAAGCGATCGCAGGTCTACCGGTCGGCCTATCCCAGCTCGGGGGATAGCTCAGACTCTGGTAAGACCACCTCTGGCTAGATCGCAACGGCTCGGGCGCGAGCCTTTGCCCTTGCCTAGGGGTCGCCAGCCCCGCACAGCCCTAAAGACCGTACTATGATGCAGATAGGCCATAAACTTTTGTAAAGCCCTTGACTCTCACACAAGACCCTTACCCCACGACGGGACTACCGACGGCGTGGCAAGCCCTGAAGCCTCACTGGCAGGGAGATCAGTCCGTTGTTAGAACGGGGCTTCCCCATCAGCAGCTCGCCCCCCCTTGGCAGATTCTCCTTCTGGGCGATGGCTCTCCGACCCGGCATCTGCAGCTGCTTACCGGCGAGCCCACCGAAGTAGATGTGATTGATATGTCGCCCATCGGCCACAGTCGGGACGGCGCTCCCGAACTGATTCAGACCGTTCCTGGGCCTCGCGTACGCCGCCAGGTTTGGCTAAAGACAGCCTCGGGGCAGCGGCTCGCCTACGCCACATCCTGGTGGGAAGCCAGCCATGTCGATGATTACCTTCAAAACCGCTCTTTGCCCATCTGGGCCAGCTTAGCCAAGCTGCGAACCGAGCTTTACCGCGACGTGCGCGGCATCTGCTACGGCGAATCGGCGGCGCTAGAGGCAGCCTTGGGCGAACCCGGCCCGTTTTGGGGCCGGCACTACCTGTTTTGGCACCACGGGCAGCCGCTGACGCTGATCTATGAGGTGTTCTCACCCTATCTCAGCCGCTACCTCGGGCCCGCGTCGCTCTAGGAAAGCCCGCTAGAAGCTGTTTTCGCCCCGACGAGCGCCGGACTTCAAGAACAGATTGCGGGCACCGTCGTTTTCGTAGACGCACTCCACGGTCGTATTCTCAGCGCCCTGATCCAGGTCGCCGATAAAGCCAAAGGTGTTCATGCGCTGCTTGCACTGGCGCACGTCCTGGCTGCTGACCAGGTCTCGCTGCTCCAGAATGGACCAGTTGTTGCTGCGCAGCACGCAGCCGGGCTGCATCAGAGGCTGAGAGATAAAGACTTTGAACGGGTTTAGGGTCACGAATGCCCGCAGGTCAACCGCGATCGCCCCGGCCCCGTACTGGGCGCAAATTTCAGGATTGGCGACGCTCTCGTCAATGGCGACGCGGGTCGCCACCGTCTCATCCGAGAAGTTTACGGATGAGCCAAACAGCGCCCCCAAACCGATGCCGATCACTAGCGCCGCCCCTAAGATTGCCAAGGTGGTCGAACTCAGTATTCCGCCCGCCGATTTGCCCGACAGGCGCTCTTTGGGCATATCGTAATTGTCATCCGGTGCATCGTAGCGATCGCTGTATCGAGAGGGACGGAGAGGGGGTTTTGGTCTACGGGCCATGGCTTCTTCGCTGGAGACGTCAAAAAGTGACAGAATGAAGAGTAACGTAACGTATGTTTACACTACCGTGATTTCTCAATCTTCCCGGACGCGACGCCAAGGCGATCGCAAGCCTCAAAGACCCGCCTCGATTCCGCTTAAGGCAATTCTAGCCGACAGCTTCACGGTGTTTTGGGGAGACTGGCTAGATCTGCGGGTGCGCATTCCGCAGATTGCCGCATCGGGGTTGGTGTCGCCGTTAATCTACATTTTAGCGTTTGGCCTTGGCCTTGGAAGCGCTATCGATAGGGCAATTACCCCACCTGCCGGGGAGACCTATCTCCAGTTTATTCTGCCGGGAATGGTGGCGCTCTCCTCGATGACCATTAGCTTTGGTGGCACAACGTTTTCGATCTGCGGCGAGCGGCTCTACAGCAAAACCTTTGAGGAAGTGCTGCTGCTGCCGGTTCACCCCCTGTCGCTTTTTTTGGGCAAGATGCTGGCGGGGGTGGTGCGGGGTCTAATGACCTCAGGCTCGGTGATTGTGATTGCCCTGATTGCCACCGGGCAGTGGCGCTTCATCAGCCCGCTGTTTTTGCTGATTTTGGGGCTCAACTGCGCGGTCTTTTCGGGGCTGGGGGTGATTGTCGGGCTCAACGTCAAATCCCTAGAAGGAGTGGGCTTACTGAACAACTTTTTGATTGTGCCCATGTCTTTCTTGGGGGCGACATTCTTTTCTCCTGAAACCCTGCCCTGGATATTGAAGGCATTGGTGTATTGCCTGCCGCTGACCTACACGAGCGTTGGCCTGCGAGCGGCGGCTTACCTGCCGCTGGCGGAGTTCCCCTGGTACAGCATTCCGGTTTTGCTGGCGATCGCGATTCTGCTAGGGGCAATTGGCGCTTACCAATTTGCCCATCAGCAGGATTGAGCTGTAGACCAATCCCAATACCCCATCTTGATCTAGCGTTAAGTCTGGGCTATTTTTGATAGCCTAGATGAGCCTGCTTGTTTACTGCTGTGTTTACCTCTGCCGCATATCTGCTGGCATCACGCCCATGGCCTCCGACGACATCCGCGCCACGCGCCTCAAAAAAGCCGAACAGCTCCAGGAGAGGGGGCTCAATCCCTACGCCTATCGCTGGGAATCGACCCACAGTGCGGCGACGCTCCAGGATAAATACGCCCATTTAGAGGCGGGAGAAGAAGTCGAAGATGCAGTGGCGCTCGCCGGGCGGATCATGCTGCGGCGGGTGTTTGGCAAGCTCGCCTTCTTCACGCTGCAGGACGAGACGGGCAGCATTCAGCTCTACCTCGATAAAAAGACCGTTCAGGCCGGGATGGCGGACGTAGACAGCGAGGCCTTTAACACCCTAAAGCAGCTCACCGACACGGGGGATATTTTGGGGGTCAAAGGTACGCTGAAGCGCACGGATAAAGGGGAGCTGTCGGTCAAGGTGAGCGCGTACCGCGTCTTGACCAAGGCGCTGCTGCCCCTGCCCGATAAGTGGCACGGCCTGACGGATGTAGAAAAGCGCTACCGCCAGCGCTATGTAGACCTGATTGTCAATCCGGAGGTCCGTCAGACTTTCCGCCGCCGCGCCTTGATTACCGCCTCCATCCGCCGCTCCCTTGACCAGCAGGGCTTCATTGAGATTGAAACGCCGGTGCTGCAGGCGGAGGCCGGCGGGGCCGACGCCCGCCCGTTCATCACTTACCACAACACGCTCGATATGGCGCTGTACCTGCGCATCGCCACAGAGCTGCACCTGAAGCGGCTGGTGGTGGGCGGGTTTGAGAAGGTGTTTGAGCTAGGCCGCGTCTTCCGCAACGAGGGCATCTCGACGCGCCACAACCCAGAATTTACGACCCTGGAGCTGTACCAGGCCTACGCCGACTACCGCGACATGATGGCCCTCACCGAGGCGCTGATTGCCCAGGCGGCCCAGGATGTCTTGGGGACGACAGAGATTACCTATCAGGGAGAGGCCATCGACCTTACCGCGCCCTGGCGGCGGGTCACCATGCACGCGGCGGTTCAGGAAAAGACGGGCGTCGATTTTAGCCAATTTGAAACCCTGGAGGCGGCCAAGGCCGCCGCTGAGGCCGCCGGCATTCACTGTTCGGACTGCGCCAGCGTCGGCCACGTGCTCAATGAGGCCTTTGAGCAGGCGGTGGAAGAAACCCTGATTCAGCCGACCTTCGTCATCGACTACCCGGTGGAAATTTCACCGCTGGCCAAGCCCCACCGCGACCAGCCCGGTCTGGTAGAGCGCTTTGAGCTGTTTATCGTCGGCCGCGAGACCGCCAACAGCTTCTCTGAGCTGACGGACCCGGGGGATCAGCGCCAGCGATTGGAGCAGCAGGCGGCCCGCAAAGCCGCAGGGGATCTAGAGGCCCAGGGCGTAGATGAAGACTTCCTCACGGCCCTGGAATACGGTATGCCTCCCACAGGCGGCCTGGGCATCGGCATCGATCGCCTGGTGATGCTGCTGTGCGACAGCCCCAGCATTCGGGATGCGATCGCCTTTCCGCTGCTGCGCTCTGAGGCGGCAGAACCCACAGACAATGCGGGCAGCGATACCCATGGCTAGGACGCGGCTGTACCTCTACGGGCTACCCCTGCTTTTGGCCTCGGCTTGCGGGTCTAAAAACGCTCTGGTCTCCCTCAATCCACCCCAGGCGGTGCCTGCCCCAGCGGCAGAGACCTTTCCCGAAGCCCCCGGCGACGGCGCGAGCGCAGCCCTGCCGGAGGATGTACAAATCTATCGGGACGAGAACGAAATGTTCGCCCTCGCGCTACCCAAAGATTACGAATACGAGGGCGGCGATCGCGGTATGACCTTTACCGCACCAGACGGCGGCTTTGGCGGCGAGATCGGCTACGCCACCATCGAGGAGCCCCTCGAACCGCCGCAGCTTGAGGAGCGGCTCAAGCGATCGCTCCAGGAAAGCTTTGTGGAGGTTTCTTGGGAGGACGGCAGCGCCGAGAAGCAGTCAGACGGCAGCCTTAGGCTGAGCTGGCAAGGCCTCAACAGCGACGGCCAGGAGCTCGACGCCTTGAGCTTCATTGAGCAGCACGGCGGCGTTGTCTATACGCTAACGGCCTACGGCATCGATCTCCCCTACAAGGACTACAACAAAGATGCCCGCATCATTGCAGGGAGCTATGTCGTGCGGGGAAGCGCGCCAACTTCCACGGTGAAAGTTAAGCAGTAGGCCCGTAGCCGCCCACGCAGCGTCTTTGATACACAGGGACTTTGGCAAAAGATAAGTTAGGTGGAGACCTCGGCCATCTCAATCACCTGGCCGTTCCAGTCCTTCACTAAGAAATTGAGCGGCTCTTCCCGACGAATCTTATGCTTTACGCCATGGGTCTGCACCCGCATCAGCACCTGCTCTAAACAATCGCGGTCGAAGCACACGTGCCGCTGCCTGTCTTTGTTGCCGAGGTTTGCCCCCGAGACAACATGGAGCTGCGTATTTTTTTTCAGCTGGTACCACAGGCCATCAGGCGCATTGTAGGCGGCACTGCTCGCACCAGCGCCCATATAAAGTGGGTCAACCGTCGCGCCTAGGGTTTGCTCGTAGTTGTAGTAGTAGTGCAGCGGCACATCAGCGGCCTGCAGCGCCAGCATGTCCTCATAAAAGCGGCGCGCGACCTCTAAGTCAGACACCATGAGGGTATGGACCTTGGGGGCGCTGGTCAAAAACATCCACATCGCGCCAGCATAGGCCACGAGCAGCATGACCATGATGCCCTGGGTTGAGAGCAGCCCATCGATGGGGAAGGCCGCAAGCGTAGTTACGAAAGATAGTGCCATAACGCCGTAGGTAAAACCGCTGTGTTGAGATAGGGAAGCCTGACCGTAAAACTGATTAACCTCTATTTTATCAAATCCGTTCTGGAGGCTGCTAATACCCCTTTCGCCGTAGCCAGCCCAAGATCAGCTCGTTTACGCGCTCAGGGCGCTCGTCGTGGGGGCAGTGGCCCGTATTTGGAATGCTCTCGAAGCTCGCCTGCTCAGGATTTCGCTGCGCCAACTCTCGGTATATCGCCGCGCCAGAAATTGGCGTCCAGGGATCGGCTTCTCCCCAAAGCACCAGCATGGGCTGCTGAATTTCCGGCAGCAGATCTTCCGGGCGAGGACCCGGTGGGGCCGCCAGGATAGACGCAAATACCGCCTGAGCGCCAGGGTCGCAGGAGGGCTGATACAGAATATCAATCAGCTCGTCGGTGACGGCGCTCGGATCGCAGTAGACCTGCTTCAGGGTGCTGCGCAGCCGCCCCTTACGCCGCACCTGGTTGAACATGAAAGGGCCAAAGGCCGGGGAAGTGACGATTTTGGTGAAGGTGCCCATGACGAACCGCAGCGGCAGCGGCAGCTCTTCGGGGCGGTGGTTGAGCCCGCCTGCGCAGTTGAGCAGCACCCCGCCTGAGGCGATCGCGGCGTGGTTCGCCATCAGCATCAGGGTCAGCAGCCCGCCGATGGAGTTGCCCACAAACACGGCGGGCTGCTGAATGTGCGCCTGCCAAAAGTCGGCCAGCATGGCCTCCCACAGCTCCAGGCTGTAGCTCTGGCTGGGCTTGTCTGAAGCGCCAAAGCCCAGCATGTCTAGGGCAAACACCTGGTACTGCTCCGCTAGCGCGGGAATATTCTTACGCCAGTGACCGATGGACGCGCCAAACCCGTGGATTAAGACTAGGGGCTGGCCCTGGCCGGCGATCGCGTAGCGGATGCGGTGTCCTCGCCAGGTCCAGTCGTGCTCTTGCCAGCCGCGGTCTTGCCGGCCAAGATCTTGCTGGTCAAGGCCTTGCTTATCACGGTCTTGGGGCTGCACGCTGAGGGATTGGGCCACGGGTCTCGGTTAAAGTATCGTTACATTACTTCAATTCTACGACACTTCCTGAAGCGGCGCTGCCCAAGGATTTTAAGCCAGAGGGTCTTAAGCGACAGGATCGTACAGCTGCATTACCTGCTCGACCCCCAGCCGTGACTCCGCTTTTAGGGTCAGCGGCGAGAAATGGCCCTGGCTGAAATGTTCTGCCGCCGCGCAGCCGATCATGGCGGCATTGTCGGTGCAGTAGCGCAGCGGGGGAAATAGAACCCGAGTGCCGTGGGGTTCTACCGCCGCCTGCAGCGCCTGCCGCAGCTCGCTGTTGGCGGCTACCCCACCGCCCACAGCAATGGCCTGCAGGCCGTAGTCACGCGCCGCCGCGATCGCCCGCTTGGTGAGGGCGCGCACGACAGCATTTTGAAAGCTAGCCGCTACGTCGGCGGTGGGCAAGGGCGATCCATCGGCCTGCAGTCGCTGGGTAAGCCGCAGCACGGCCGTCTTTAGGCCGCTGAAGCTAGAGTCGTAGGGGTGAAAGCCCCCCTGGGGGAGCGAGATATTGCCCTCCGGAAGCGCAAATCGCCGGCTGTCGCCCTGCTGCGCTAGCTTGTCGATTGCTGGGCCACCGGGGTAGCCCAGCTCCAAAAGCCGCGCCACCTTGTCGAAGGCCTCGCCTGCGGCATCGTCTCGGGTGCGCCCTAGAGTAACGTAATCGCCGCAGCCCCTAACGTGAATCAGGCTGGTGTGGCCGCCGGACACCAGCAGACATAGAAACGGCGGCGCGAGGGACGCATCCGTGAGGTATGAGGCGTAGATGTGCCCTTCCAGGTGGTGCACCCCAATAAAGGGCTTGTTGTGAACCATCGCCAAAGTCTTCGCCGCCGTTAGCCCCACCAGCAGCGCCCCCACCAGCCCCGGGGCACAGGTGGCAGCGACGCCGTCAACCTCGCCCCAAGAGGCAGAGGATTGCTCCATGGCCTGGGCGATCGCCTGATTCAAGATCTCCACATGCTGCCGCGAAGCCACCTCTGGCACTACGCCGCCGAAGCGGGCATGGGTCTCAACCTGGCTCGACACCACGCTGGCCAAAACGTTACGATTCTCAACGATCGCGACGGCCGTTTCGTCACAACTTGTTTCGATTGCTAAAATTTTTGCCATTTGATCACCCCTATCAGGTAGGGTAAGAAACCAGCAGGACGCTTTTCAGTGCTGGATTATAGCCAAGGTTACAATCAGCAAGATTACTTCGCAAACGGGCTTCGAGGGGATTCACGCCAATCAGAAACCCTGTGCCAGAAGCTACTTTCGGCGAAAGGCGCTGCGCGACTCAGACGAGCTCCATCAGCTTTGTGAGTTGTTTTATACCTGTTGCGCGTTATTGAGGAAAAAGAATCTATGCGTCAATGTTTTGCTGTCATCCTAGCGCTTTGCCTCTGGCTTGGCGTTTCTGCGCCGGCGTCTGCCGATGTAGCTGGCCTAACCCCCTGCAATGAGTCTTCAGCCTTTCAGGCACGAGCGGCTAACGCTAGCACGCCTCAGGCTGAGCGCCGATTTGAGCTGTATGCGGACTCTAACGTGCTGTGTGGACCTGAAGGCCTCCCCCATTTAGTGGTCGACGGCCGCCTCAGCCACGCGGGCGAATTTCTAATTCCGAGTATCTTATTTCTATATATAGCGGGCTGGATTGGCTGGGCGGGTCGCGCTTACCTGATCAAGGTTCGCGAGGAAAAGAAGCCAGAAGAGAAGGAGATCATCATCGATGTGCCTTTGGCTCTGAGCATCATTCTGGCTGCGCTGGCCTGGCCGGTGACGGCGGTTAAGGAATTCCTCAGCGGCGAGCTCGTCGAAGCAGAGGAAAACATTCCTGTTTCCCCGCGCTAGCAATCCAGCTTCTGACTACGATAGAAATTCGCACTAGGAGTATCCCATGAACAAAAATTTTCTAACCTATCTGTCTACGGCTCCCGTTCTGGCAACGGTAGCGACGTTTATTGCCGCAGGGGTGCTGATTGAGTTCAATCGCTTTTTCCCTGATCTGCTGTTTCACCCTTAGGGTCCAGCAGTAATAGCCATAAAGCCCCTCTGTACTCAAGCACAGAGGGGCTTTTTTCTCGGATTCACTATTAGGTCCATAGTTCAGAATCAGCAGCAATCAAGAGCTTTCAAGCGCGATCGCAGCGTCACCGTCCTGACTGCTGCCGTCCTCAAACGGGTTCGAGAACACCTCAGGCTCGACGTCTTGAACCAGCGGTAGCTCGCTGGGATGGGCCACCAGTTCACCGGTGCCATTGCTGGAGGCAACCTTCGCCGCCGCCGCAGGCTTTCGGGTAAAGCGCAGGCTCTTGTCATCTAGCTCGACTAAAATCGTGTCCCCTTCCTCAAAGGCGTTCTCCAGGATCTTTGTTGCCAGAGGATTTTCCACCTCCCGCTGAATTGCGCGCTTCAGGGGTCGAGCGCCGTAGGCGGGGTCATAGCCGACATCTGCGATATAGTCTTGGGCCGCTGCCGCGACCTGAAGGCCGAGCTTTTGCTCCAGCAGAAGCTGATGGACGCGCTCCAGCTGAATGCCCACAATTTGCCGGAGCTCGTCTCGTCGCAGCGGATGAAAGAGAATTAGATCGTCAATGCGATTGAGGAACTCGGGTCGAAAATGCTTCCGCAGCGCCACCAGCACCCGCGATCGCATCTCCTCATACTTAGAGTCATCCCCAGAGACGTCGAGGATGTGGTCGCCGCCGATATTGCTGGTCATGACGATCACGGTGTTGCGAAAGTCAATTTGGCGGCCCTGGGAATCGGTGACCTGACCATCGTCGAGCACCTGCAGCAAAATATTGAACACGTCGGGGTGGGCCTTTTCCACCTCATCCAGGAGCAGCACCGAATAGGGCCGCCGCCGAATTGCCTCAGAGAGCTGCCCCCCCTCCTCAAAGCCCACGTATCCCGGCGGTGCGCCCACCAGCCGCGATACCGCGTGTTTCTCCATGTACTCCGACATATCGATGCGCACCAGGGCGTCGCTGGAGTCAAACAGAAATTCTGCTAGGGTGCGGGCGAGCTCTGTCTTGCCCACGCCGGTTGGCCCCATGAACAGAAACGAGCCGATGGGTCTACCGGGGTCTTTCATACCCGCCCGCGCCCGGCGAATGGCAGCCGACACCGCCGCAACGGCCTCATCTTGACCAATGACCCGCTCGTGTAGGTGAGATTCAAGCTGCAGCAGCTTCTGGCGCTCTGACTCCAGCAGCCGATTCACGGGGATGCCGGTCCACTTGGCCACAATCTCAGCGATGTCGGCCTCGGTGACCTGCTGGCGCAGCAGCGACGCGCCGCTAGACTGAATATTGATCAGCGCCGCCTCTTTGGCCTCAAGCTCTTGGTGAACCGCCTCTAGCCGGCCATATTTCAGCTGCGCCGCCGTATTCAGGTCGTAGTCCCGCTCGGCTTTTTCAATTTGATGCTGGAGCTGCTCTTCTTCTTCCCGCAGTGCCTTGATGGTGTCCCGCGTCTGCTTTTCTGACTCCCACTGGGAAGAGAGGCGATCGCGCTCCTGGGTCAGCCCGCCAATTTCTTCAGTAATCGGCTCTAGCTGGGTCGCCAGCCGATATTCCCCGGCCCCCTCGCCGTCCTCGCCCTCCAGCGATCGCTTCTCCATTTCCAGCTGCATCAGCCGCCGCTCAACGGTCTCTAGCTCCTCTGGCTTGGAGGTGTTCTCCATTTTGAGTTTGGCCGCCGCCTCATCCACCAGGTCAATGGCCTTGTCGGGCAAAAAGCGATCGGTGATGTAGCGATCGGAGAGCTTCGCGGAGGCCACCAGGGCCGCGTCGGAGATGGTGACGTTGTGGTGGGTCTGGTAGCGGTCCTTGAGGCCCCGCAAAATAGAAATCGTGTCCTCGACGCTGGGCTGGCCGATGTAGACCTGCTGGAAGCGGCGCTCTAGGGCCGCGTCTTTCTCGATGTTCTTGCGGTATTCGTCTAGGGTCGTCGCCCCGATGCAGCGCAGCTCCCCCCGAGCCAGCATGGGCTTCAGCAGGTTGCCCGCGTCCACGTTAGTCTGGCCGGCCCCAGCGCCGACAACCGTATGCAGCTCGTCGATAAACAGCACCACCTGACCGTCAGAGTCGGTCACGGCCCTGAGCACCGATCGCAGCCGGTCTTCGAAGTCGCCTCGGTACTTAGCCCCCGCCACCAGCGAGCCCATGTCCAGGGAAATCAGGCTGCGGTTTTTGAGGGATTCCGGCACGTCCCCGTTGACGATACGCTGGGCCAAGCCTTCGGCGATCGCCGTTTTGCCCACGCCCGGTTCACCAATCAGCACCGGGTTGTTCTTGGTGCGTCGGGAGAGCACCTGAATGACGCGGCGGATCTCCTCGTCGCGGCCAATCACAGGGTCGAGCTTGCCCGCGGTGGCCTGCTCGGCAAGGTCGCGGCCATACTTCTCTAAGGGATTGTCCTGCTCCTCTTTGGCCTTGCCAGAGCCCTGCTTAGCCTCCTCAACGGCGGCCTGCGCCTGCTTTTTGCTCCGCAGCCCGGCGGCGGCGGCCTCCAGACGCCCCGCATCGAGGCCAGCGTTGCGAAACAGACGACGGCCAATGCGCTCATCCCGCACCAGCGCCAGCAGCAAATGCTCATCGTCGATCGCCTCCGCGCTGAGGTTGTGGCGAATATTGTCCGCGCGGTCTAAAAGCTGGTCTAGGGAACGGCCGAGGTAGAGCTGATCGGCGTCGGCGACCTTGGGCTGTCGCTGGGCGTAGGCCTCTAGCTGCTGCTCGAGGCGCGCAGTGTTGACTTCAAGCACGCCCAAAAGCTGCCCGGCAAAGCTGTCCTTGAGCTCTAGCAGGGCGATCGCTAGGTGCTCAACCTCTAGCTGCTGCTGCTGGAAGCGGCGCACAATATCTTGCGAATTGACAATGGCGTCCCAGGCGCTATCGGTAAATTTGCTCGGGTCAGTTGGCTGCATATATTAGGTGAAGCGAAACAGAGTCAAACGCATCTCGGCTGTGTCCTCAGTGTAACAAGGGAGGGGAGCGCGGCGCATTTAGGCCTGCATATCCGATATTGGAGCCGACGTTGACCAGCGGGGCAATTTGCTCTCTACGGTTCTACCGTTCTGGGGGGGCAAGGGCTGGGGTCGATTTGCTATAGCAGATATAGTGAGCAGTATATAGATAGCTTAGGACTCAAGTATGAACAAGCGTTCTTCAGAACCTGGTCAGGATGTAGAGACATCCCTAGGTCAGTCATCTCAGGCCCAAACAAACATCGGCGTCGGCGAGCACACCGCTAACGCCGATCCCAAAGGCGCTAGCGCCGATCAGACCCCAATTTCCGATATCACGCCGCCGGGCTCCCAGTCTGAGGCCTACATCGCTGCCGGTCAGCCGACGACGGGCGGCGACACCTTTGCCGATCAGGGGCAGGCCAAGGTAGCTGGCGAGGAAGCCGTAGGCGGAACGACGCCCACCCCAGGCCAAAACGTAGTCGGCAAAATTGGCGAGGCCGTGGGCCTTACCTATCCCGATCGCCAGCCCGTTGCTGGGGTTGAGAAGATGGAGAAGCGGGATGACGAGCGCTGGGAGCTAGACCCAGAGTCCGCAGAGGACCACAAAACGCACTAGCCCTAGGTGACAGCCCTAGAGCAATAGACCGCTCAGGGAGCGAAATACGCACCCTGAGCTTCGCCAAATGAAGGCAGGTCTACCTATAGGGTTGGCGAGAGCTCAGGCAGATCCCGCAGGCGTCCGTCCTCTAAGAAGGCGATATCGTCCGCCACGTCCTTGATGCGGGCATCGTGGGTCACGATGAGCACGGTGCTGCCCTCCTCTTTGGCGAGCCGCCGGAGCAGAGAGATGACGGCGTATCCGCTCTTAGAGTCGAGCGAGGCTGTGGGCTCATCCGCCATGATAATTGGCGGGTGGCCGGCTAGGGCGCGGGCGATCGCCACTCGCTGCTTCTGCCCTCCCGATAGGTTGCGGGGGTAGGCGTCTGCCCGATCTCCGAGGCCAACCTGGTCTAGCAAATCGTATGCCCTACGGCGGGCGCGTCCCGACTTGCCCTGCAGCTTCAAAATAACTTCTACATTTTCCACGGCCGTCAGCGCTGGAAATAGATTGAAGCCTTGAAAGATAAAGCCAATATTGTGCAGCCGAAAATCTGAGAGCTGGCTCCGAGACATGTTAGTAATCTCTTCGCCCAAAAGCCTGACGCTGCCGGAAGACGGCGTCAGGATTCCGCCCAAGATAGAGAGCAGGGTTGTCTTGCCTGAGCCCGATGGCCCCATCAAGAGCTGAATTTCACCGGCGCGGACCGTTAAGGAAACTTTGTTGAGCACCGAGCGCATCTGCTCGCCGATCTGAAAATTCATCGACACCGCTGAGGCGGCGATCGCGGTCTGACTACCACCCATTGGCTTGAGCAAATCCCCTTGCTGAGCTAGCGTCTGATTATCGCGTAATTGAGCCGTCATCTGAAACCTAGATAGGACAATTTGGGCAAGGGGCAAAGGTTAGAGCGAATTGGTCTAGCGCAAACTTGTAGGGCCTATATCCAGTGTAATTGTAAACAACTGCCCTTGGTCTATTACAAAACTCTACGAAGTCTTTACCAGACTATCGATCTGCTAATGCCAGAAACTGTATCGAGAACTACGGCAGATACACAGACTAATGTCGCCTCGGTAAACCTTGCCGCAGCCGCGATCGCCGAGGCCTTTGAAAGCTTCAGGCCTTAAAAACAATTGCAGGATCGACTTTGGTGACCTTCTGAATCGCAAACAGCGCTGACCCAACGCACATGACGACCGTAATTCCTAGGATACCCGCAGAAACTGAAGGCGTGATTAAGATCATGATGCCCTGGGTTGAGAAGGTCCAAGCGCCGAGGCCGAGGCAAAGTAAGATGCTTGGGATATAGCCTAGAACGGCCATCCACAGCGCCTGCTCCACAATCACGCCGTAGATCATTCGATCGGAAGCGCCCATGGCTTTGAGGGTGCCATACTCCCGTATATGGTCCGATACGGACGAGTAGAGGATCTGCCCAACAATGACAATGCCAACAATCATCCCTACCGCGGCCCCTAGCCCCAAAATGAAGCCAATCCCAGTTCGCAGCTGCCAGTAGCCCTGAGTAATACTCAAGATCTCCGCCTGGGTGAAGGCCTGCACGTCTGGAAAAGCCTCTTCTAAGCGCTGCTTAAGCTGGTCAATATCTTGACCGGGGTCGGCCTGAATCAGCACGTAGGAGACGGGGTCGGAAATCGACAGCGGCTCCCGCTCTACAACCACATCGTCATCGGTCCGAGTATAGGTGGTGGTGCACTGCAGGTTATCGCCGCCGGGCCTCACGTCGCAGGAGACGCTTGAGGTGAGCCCGGCTGTCGCGTAGGCCTTAGCGTTTTCTAAGGAGGTAAACACAATTGTGCTAGAAGCGATGGACTGGGTATCTCGGGTGAGGCCAACCAGCGCTGCCGGGGCCGAGTTAATTTGGCCCTCACCGTCAATGCCGCTGAGGTCCAGCGACTTCACGTTAGTCGCGTCGGTCATGATGCTGAACGGCTCGCCGATGTCGGCCAGATCACCCTCCAAAATCTCGCCGGGCCGAAAGAGCCTGCCGTTGGGCGAGAAGCCCACCACGCGCACGGTGCTAATGTTGCCGTTTGGGCCACGCCACCGGCCGTTGGCGAGCGCCATGGCTTCGGCCCGCGCCACACCGTCAATGTCTTTTGCTTTCACTTGGGTCTCTAGCGGCACGCTCTGGGTCAGCTCAAAGTGCACCATCTCTTCCCCCGTCAGCCAAACGTCTGCGGTGGCGCTTTCGATCAGGCGGGTAGTGGAGCGGGTAAAGCCTTTGAGGATGCCAAGCTGAATGGTCACTAGGCTGACGGCAAACATAATGCCCGCCTGGGCAACTAGAAATCGAGGAATATCTTCGAACAGGTTTTTACGGGCGATGGAAACCATGGCGAAAGTGGGTAGGTTAGCTTCCATCAGAGCAGCGAGGCCGGTAGATGCTAAGACGAGAGCCGTTTGCCCTTCAGTATATCCCTCCTCCCCCAATGGACGGTCTGCAAAAGCGCCACATTGGTTTTAGCGTCCTTGCTGAGTCTGTATAACCTATTGGTGATCGAGTATCGCGGTTCTACCGTTGAGGAGTAGGGTATGAAACGCCTATTGACTGCAGCTATAGCGGTAGCGGCGATCGCAGCCTTCACGTCCCCCGAAGCGAGACGTCTGTCGACCCGCCGCCGCGAGGTTCACGTGGCGGCACTACAGCAGAGCGTCGCCTGCAAAGTGCAGGAAAAGTCGCCCTATAGGCTATCGCGCGCTATCCCGGACTGGTGCGCCTACAGGTCACGCTAGCCCGTACATATTGAGCTAGGACGCGGCTTCGTCATCGCGATCTTCGAAGCGAGTCACGTCGGATTCATTTAGGTACTCCCCATTTTGCACCTCAATCAGCACGAGGGGAATAACGCCAGGGTTCTCCAGCCGGTGTGGCGTGCAGGCAGGGACATAGGAGGACTGATTACTGCTGATTAAGGTGGTGCTGTCGCCGCAGATGACGCGAGCCGTGCCTGAGACCACGATCCAATGCTCGCTGCGATGATAGTGCATCTGCTTGCTGAGGCGCTGCCCTGGGTTGACCTCGACCCGCTTAATTTTGTAGCCCTGACCCTCCTCCAAAACGGTGAAGGAGCCCCAGGGTCTAGATTCGCGCTGGTGATTTTCGCTGGGGCTGTGGGGTGAAGGGCTGTGGGGCGAGGGGCTGTGAGGCGAGCTCGCTTTTACATCTGCCTGTGGGGCTAGCGTGTCTGAGGCATCTGACGATTGAGCAGAGGTGTTATTGGCCATAATTTTTACTGATGCAAAACTACCAGTCTCCGAGCAGCGTTTCGATGGCTGTTGTCCAGCCGTGCCCTTTCCCTCGGGCCGCTTTGCCCTGCTTCGCTTCTTTTTCCTGTAGCTTTTCGAAGAAGTCCTGCTCGGGCTCGCCGCCCTGACTCTGATGGGCTTGACTCTGGCGGGCTTGGTTATCAGGGGTCTCTTTAGAGGAAGATTTAGCCATAGCGCTACGCCTCAATTTCTCTTTGCATGACTACAAAATAAGTATAAACGCCCTCTTGCTCCATGCCCAGCGGCCGCAATTCCCAGCCCTGCTGACCCATCGCGTTATAAAACTGGTCTATGGTGCCAAATTCTGACACCTGTTGGCCATTGATGTAGAGGTTAGATATCTCGCCAGTAACACCGCGGCCCTGTAGCTGATATCGAACGTTCATAAACTGAAACTTACGCGCCATAGCTTCGCCCAAATTCACGCTTTGCAATCTAGATTTACAGGCTCACGATACCCGACCACTGAATTTTCTTCAACGACTCCCGGCGGTACGAAAAGAAAGCGTCGTCATCTCGGTAGGTGCAGCAAGGGGCGATCGCAATTTGCGCCGCCGTCAGCCCCATCTGCTCAAGCTGCAGGTGGTTCACCTGACGCACGTCCAGCCGCACCCGGTCGGGGGCAGGGTCGGAAGAAATCGGCGATCGCGGCAGCGCCGTCAGCCGATGGAGAACGGCGTCAATGGATTCGCTAGAAGCCGCTTCATCTGCCGAGTCTGCCCTCGGCGGAGCCACCGAAATCGCGTCAATGTCGGGGGCGGCAGCCACCAGGGTCGCGCCCACACGAGCGGCAACCGCAGTAGAGACCTGGTACACGTCCCCTGCGATCGCCGGTCCTAGGGCCACCCGTAAATCCTGACGCTGAGCGCCCTGATGCAGCAGCTTAGACACCGCCTGGGGCACGATGCGCTGCGCCGTGCCGCGCCAGCCCGCGTGCACCGCCGCAACCCGCCCGGTGCGGCGATCGCCAATCAGCGCCGGCACGCAATCTGCCGTGGCCACCCAGATCGACTGCTGCGGCTCTCGGGCCACAATGCCATCTGCGGGGGAGATGATAGGCTCGGTAGCGGATAGGTCACAGGGCTTGATCTGGTCAGCCGCCAAAACGCGATCGCCGTGCACTTGCTTGAGCCGGTAGACCTCGGCCTCGGGGGCCAGCGACGCATTGATGGCTTCAGGAAGCTCCGGGCTCCAGTGACGCGTGAAAAAGCCGTGCTTCCAAGCTGAAAGCAAGCCGCAGGTAAGATAGGGCCGCCCCTGCCAGGTTTGCCATTGCCAATTGCTCATATATCGCTTACGTCCCACTCTGCATTAGCCTCCAGAGCTGAAACAGGCGCTGGAGATCGTTTGCCGATATCTGCTTGTATTGTATGCTTCCCCTTAACAACCGGGCTCGATGACCAGGCTTTTCACTCACTTGACTATCTGAAAGACTCACCCACATTTATGTTGTACTGCTGATGGCACTATCTAGCCCATCGCCGCTGTGGCCCTGGGTCCAGTCCTGGAAATTCCAGGGCATACCGCCCGTCCCAGCAACCTTTGAGCTGCACAGAGTCGACTGCGTTCCGTCAACTAATGCCTATCTTTGGACGCAGATGGGCGTGACGCTGCCGGAGCCGAGCCTTAGGTGCGGAACCGCGCTGCTGGCCCAGCGCCAGTCTGCAGGACGAGGGCAGCGCGGTAGGTCGTGGCGATCGCCTGTCGGGGGGCTCTATCTATCGGTGGCGCTACCGGCGCTGCCCGTGACTCAAAGCGGCCAGCTCATGCTGAGCTGCGCCTGGGGCATCGCCACGGCCCTGCAGCAGTTCAATGTTCCAGTTGCCCTTAAGTGGCCCAATGATTTCGTTATTGGTCCCCAGAAGCTGGGCGGAATGCTGATCGAAACGCAGGTCTTGGGATCTTGCATCACCAGAGCCGTCATCGGCGTGGGCATTAACTGGCGCAACCCCGTTCCCGCTAGCGGCATTGCCATCGCCGAGCTCGACAGCTCGCTGGGGTGTGGCTCAATTCAGTCTTCTATCGAGCCTTTGGCTGCGGCCGTGCTTACAGGCATTGCCGTCGGCAACGGACGCCGTCTTGCGCAGGATGCGGCTGAGATCTTGCCGGACTATGAGGCTCAGATGACCCACCTTGGGCAAACTGTTACTATCGTCAACCAGGGTGGGCGATCGCGGGGACGCGTTGTGGGAGTGGCACCTACAGGACAGCTGCGCGTCTGTATTGACCAGGCCGCGCGGCAGGTGATGCCAGATTCAGCGGGACAGCCTAGCCAAACGGCAGCGGCAGAGCCCGCAGAGATCTGGGCAGCGCTAGGCAGCGTCCGTCTAAGCTACGACGCGCTCGAGGAATAGCCGCTCTATTTGAGGTGTCGAGGTCATTGGCCTTAGGGCTAAAGGCATTGACGCCAAAGATAGACCAACTCATCATGCATATTTTGCATGTGCCTCAGCGGTGTGAAGCTCCTGTAAATATACGGGCCTGTACAATTGTCAAAGCTTAGGGTTACGGACTAAATTTTAGTTTATACCCGTTTACTAAGCGGAATACTCGTCTAGACTCACCGCACAAGACATATCGCGCATCTACCAGTAAGTCGCCGTTAAAGCTGACGAGCGGCGCGCGATCTAGACTATTTTGACATCGTCAGGTACGTTGCCCAATCGGTCGCTTATCGATTGCTCCGGTCGATGACAGCTCAAGCCCCATTGGTGCCAAGCCTAGCGTTTCATAGGCAACTGCAAGTATCCCAACCAGTCAGGATATTTGCTACACATCTACTCTGCAAATGCATCAATTCAGCGCCATCTACTCGGGGCTCTCGACGCTGTTCATCGGTAGAGGCTGCCCTTAGCGTAGCTCAATGTGCATTTTGCTGCATGGTCAATTCCCTAAACGTTAGATAATCAGCGCGTTATGTTGTTCAACCTAAACTTCAATCAGCTTGACGATGCCCTTTTACACATTCTCAAGCAAAACCCTGCACTGTCTAACTCACTGCTCGCGGACGGAACTCGGACGGCCAAAAACGTTACTCAGATCATGGCGCCCGTTCTCTCTGCCCATAGCCGCTGTCAGGTAACGAAATATTACATCCAGGCCGTTTCCATCGACCGGGAAATTTTTCTAACGACGAATCTCAGCGGCGGCGCGAAGATCTACGCCACGCACGCCGCCTCAAGCTGGCTGATTGGACGGGGCGCTACCTGCGCCATCAGTGTGCCAGAACCGTCTGTTTCGCGCCGCCACGCGGTGATTGGTCATCATGTACCGGAGGGCTTCTTTATCACCGATCTAGGCAGCAGTAACGGCACGCGCATCGATCAGCTGCCGCTTGCAGCCGGAACGCGCCAGGGATTAAAAGACGGCACGCTGATTCAGATGGGAGATCTGAAGCTAGAATTTTTTACCGCCTGCCAGACTGATTTGGATCAGGCGGTCCCGGCTGATGAGCACATCACGGCGGCAGGCAACCCACAGAGCTTTGAGCTTTAGCTCAAGCGCTTTCCATTCAAGCGCGCCTTTCAGTTCGAGCGGACCATCCCTCAGACAGCTCCCGCCCTAGACAACCGATTCCGATAGCTCTGCAACCTGGATCACGTCCTGACGCGGATCGGCGTAGGTGACGCGTAGGTCAAACCGCTCTCCAAGCTCGACCGACCGCTGTAGCCGAACCGCCACCTCTAGGCCAAGCTCCTCTAGCAACACCAGGGCTAAGCTCTCATGCTCCCTGAGCCATCGCAGCATCAGCACCTGCCAGACCTCTCCTTCGTGCCGTCTCAAGTACTCTAGACTCCAGTAGCGGTTCGTCTGGCGCTCCACCAGGGTCGCCTCATAGGCCGTAGAGGTAACCGACTGAACCAGCTCCATTAGAGTCTCAGAGGCAAACGGCAGAGAATCTCCCCGCAGGTGCGCCTTGATTTGAAAGTGGGTCAGCAGATCGGTGTAGCGGCGGATGGGGGAAGTACTCTGGGTGTAGGTCTCTAGCCCCAGGCTCGCGTGACGCAGCGGACTGGTGTTCACCTCGCTCCGGGGCATACAGCGGCGAATGGCACAGTCCCGCACGGGACCCGCCGGCAGCAGCAGCAGCTCGTCGTCGTCGGGCAGCTCGGGCTGGGTCTGCCCGCGGAAGGGCACCGTCAACCCCGACGTTTGGGCATATCGACCCGCGACCTCTCCCGTCAAAATCATCATTTCCGCCACCATCTGGCGCGCCTTCGAATCTTCGAGCAGGCTAATGGTCACTTCGTCGCCCTTGACCTTGATAGTTGCCTCAGGCATGCGGATGTTGATTGCGCCCTGGGAAAGCCGCCACTGGTGTCGAATGTCGGCCCAATCGGCGATCGCCCGAATCTCTTGCTCCGCCTCAACCTGAAGCTGTAAAATCTCATCGACGTCGTCGTAGGTGAGCCGGTAGGTGGGGCGAATCAGGCTGGGTGAGATGCGGTAGTCTTCGATAGCGCCGCTGTTGTCTAAGACGATGCCAAAGCTGAGCGCGTAGCAGACCTTTCCCTGAACCAGGCTCATGGGCCCGGTTGCGAGCTCCGTCGGAAACATAGGAATGGTGCCCGTGGGCAGGTACACGCTCGTGGAGCGGCGACGGGCCTCCAAATCAAGCTCATCTCCAGGAGAAATCCACCGAGTCGGGTCGGCAATGTGGATCCAAAGGCGCGCTCTACCGTCGTCTAGCGACTCAATGCTGAGGCCGTCGTCAATCTCGCGGGTGCTCTCGTCGTCAACGGTGCTGACCTTGAGGTGCGTCAGGTCAAGGCGGTGGTCAGCATCCGCATCAGCGATGGGATTCTCTAAGCAGCTGCTGGCCATAGCGAGTACCTCTTGGGGAAATTGGGCGGGAATCTGGCGCTGACGCAGAAATAGGTTTTCGTGGCGACTCCAAACCCCTAAATCTACCAGTAGCTCAAATGCCGACTGCCCAGTTTTTGGGCGGCCCAGTGCTTCTAGGATATCCAATGCCGGAGCAATATGCGATGCGCCATCCCCCACCACGGCCAGTCGCTCAAGCGCCTCGATGCGGGGGCGATCGCTGGCCTGCCAGTCTTCGGCGCGCGCTTCACCAAGTTCCTGAAGATTAGCTCCCTGGCCAAGTCTATGGTTAATCCGCCCCAAGAAGGCCTCCCACTCCGCGGCCCGCTTAGCCTCCATCTCCATCTGATGGCGAATATCGGCCACCTGGGCGGCAGAGCGCGGCTCGTAGCGGTCGCCCTTCTGCTTAAAGTAAACCTTATCCCCTGACAGCAAAACGTGCGCTGCGTAGCAAAGCGCGGGGCGATCGCTGGAAAAGAGCAAATCTGATAGCTCGGCTGGGTTCACCGACTCGCCGTCAGCGCTCAGCAGCTCCCAAATCACCTCAAGCCCGGAGGGGTCGCTGTGCGTCTCAACCTGCCGTAAAAAATCGGGCAGCTCCGACGGGAGGTACTGCCCTGAGATTGAGTATGTGACTTGGCGAGGCTGAACCGTGTAGGACTGCCCCCGCTGATCGACGACCACCCAGTTTTTCTTGCCTTCAGGGCGCTCAGCAACGCCTAGGCGGCGATCGCCTTGATACCGAAACTCGACTAGCGTGCCCTTCTCCATAGCAGTTGAAGCGTAACAGCAACCAAGGCGTAACAATCACTAACATGGCAACCCAGACACGGCGACCCAGGACCGATTACGCCGGGGATGGAGCATGTACCCCGCCAGCTTAAACCTCAGACGTGCGCCTGTACAGGCAAGTAGCCTAGCCCTCTCGATTGACGAAGGGCAGTAGCGCAATGATTCGGGCTCGCTTGACCCCAACAGTCAGATCGCGCTGCTGTTGTGCAGTTAGGCCCGTAATGCGGCGAGGCAGAATCTTGCCTCGATCGGTCATGAATTTCCGCAGCAGCTCGACATCTTTGTAGTCGATGGGGTCCTTGGGACTAATGGGAGAGACGCGGCGACGATAGTAGCTCATGGGATGAAGAATTTAGATTATGAGTAGTCTTGAAATTGTGAACCGTTGAAACCATATAGCGCAGAGCAATAGGCCTGCTTGCTGACGCTTAGTACCGATTAGCGCTGCCTCTAGCAGACGGCAGAGGACACGCCAAACGCAGGTACGTAGTCAAGCAAAACTTGCGCAGCTCAACCTTAGCGACTCGCGGCTACTTGATTTCTTTGTGGACCGTATGCGTATTGCAGTGGCGACAGAACTTCTTCAGCTCAATCCGCCCCGTCGTGTTGCGACGATTCTTTGTGGTGGTGTAGCGAGACACCCCGGGAGAACGCTTGTTGGAGTTAGACCGACATTCGGTGCACTCTAGCGTGATGATAATGCGAACGCCTTTTGCCATAGTTGTTCCGAACAGTGCTTATCTGAACACAAATTACTATTATTGCACAGCCGGCGGGGCTTATTCAAATTTGGGCGGCAGGCTCAGCAATGCTTACCTAGTCTAGCCCTTGATCCGCAGCGCTAGCGTAAACAGCGGTAAACTTTGATAGCGGTCATACCGCAGCCGCCCCAGTAATATGGCCCCAGTAACATGGCCCCAGTGACGCGACCCAAATTCTAAATGCGTATGCTCCCCGCTAATCAAGCCGACGCCATTATTGCTGACTTAGTGCCGCCGCCGGATGAATCTTGCCGAGAAACCCTAGCACTTTGGGACGTTCAGGGGCGCGTGCTGGCGGAGACGGTCACCAGCCAGGTCGATATTCCTCACTGGGACAATTCGGCAATGGATGGCTACGCAGTGCGCTACGCCGACGTACAGGGGGCCGGCGAGGCGTCGCCGAAGACGCTGAAGGTTGTAGAAGAGATCCCAGCGGGACACCAGCCCCAAAAGGCGATCGCAGCCGGTCAGGCGGCCCGCATCTTCACTGGGGGAATGCTGCCCGAGGGGGCAGACACTATTGTCATTCAGGAAAACGCCCAGCGCCAGGAGAACCAGGTTTCGGTTGTATCAGCGCCAGCGCCAGAGGCCTTTGTTCGCCACCGCGGGGCGTTCCACCGCGCTGGGGAGCCGCTGCTGACGCCTGGCGTCGTGCTAGGCGCGCCAGATATTGCCGTTTTAGCAACCGCCCAGCGCCCCCAGGTTCAGGTCTACCGTCGCCCTCGGGTTGCCATCCTGTCTACGGGAAATGAGCTGGTGACGCCGGACCAGCCGCTGCAGCCGGGGCAAATTGTGGACTCGAATCAGTACGCCCTGGCGGCGCTAGTCAGGCACGCTGGGGCCGAGCCGGTTCCCCTGGGGATTGTGCCCGACGAGCCGGCGCTGCTGAAGCGGGCGATCGCCCAGGCCATTGATCAGGCGGATGTGGTGCTGTCTTCCGGCGGCGTTTCCGTGGGGGAATACGACTACGTGGACCGAATTTTGGTGGAGCTGGGGGCGCAAATCCACATTCGGGCGGTGGCGGTCAAGCCAGGAAAGCCCCTGACGGTGGCGACGGTGGACAACGATTCCCGCACCCTCTACTTTGGCTTGCCCGGCAACCCGGTGTCGTCGCTGGTGAGCTTCTGGCGCTTCGTGCAGCCGGCGCTGCGCAAGCTGGGGGGACGCAGCGCCGGCTGGGGGCCAACTTTCTTGCCGGCAACGACGACCCAAGAACTGAGGGCCGGCGGACAGCGGGAAACTTACCTGTGG
>JBHJHD010000111.1:0-32341 GCA_050331115.1 Elainellaceae cyanobacterium | reverse complement strand
TATTGAAGTAGCGGCGTCGGGCCTCGTTGGTGGTGACATATCCCTGGGAGATCGATTCTCGCTGCATGCGTTGCAAATAGTCAATCACCTTGGGGTAGCGATCGTTGAACCGCTGAATAAAGAGGCGGGCCTCATCCCGACCAACCCCAGCTTCTCGGGCAAAACGCACCGCCCCCATGCCGTAGATGACGCCAAAGTTGATAATTTTGCCGAGCCGCCGCTCATCGGAGGTCACCTCGTCGCGGTCAAACAGCAGCCGCGCCGTCAGGCTGTGCACGTCTTCGTTATTTTGATAGGCGTTGACCAGCACCGGCTCCTGGCTCAGATGCGCCAGAATACGCAGCTCGATTTGGGAATAGTCAGCGGCGACCAGCTGCCACCCCGGCTGTGGCACGAAGGCGGCTCGAATCTTGCGGCTAAACTCAGTGCGGATGGGAATATTCTGCAGATTGGGGTTTGATGAGGAGAGTCGCCCAGTGGCCGTGATGGCCTGGTTGAAATCGGTGTGGATGCGCCCGGTGTCGGTGCGCACGAGGTCCGGCAGGGCATCAACGTAGGTGGACTTTAGCTTCGAGAGGGTCCGATACTCTACCACGGCATCGATGACGGGATGGTCGCCCCGCAGTTTTTCTAGGGTGGCGGCGTCGGTGGAGTATCCCGTCTTGGTTTTACGGGATTTGCGACGGTCAAGACTCAGGGTATCAAACAGCAGCTCGCTCAGCTGCTTAGGCGAGCCCAAGTTGAACTCAGTGCCCGCATCTTGGTAAGCCCGCTGCTCCAGCGACGCCAAATCCTCCTCCAGCATCACCGAGAGGCCGTTGAGGTAGTCGGTATCAATGCGAATGCCGCAGTATTCCATCTCCGAAAGCACCGGCTCTAAGGGCAGCTCAACTTCGTCAAAGAGGCGCTCTAGGCTGGGGAGCGCCGCCAGCTCCTGCCGCAGCGGCGCCACCAGTAAGAAGGTCGTATGGACATCTTCTCCGCAGTACTGAGCCACATCTTCGATGCTCAGCTGATCGATAGTTTTTCCTTTTGGGACGATATCGCTATAGCTCTGAATGCCTACGTTGAGATAGCGCAGGGCCAAGTCCGTCAGATTATGGCTGCCCTCGGGGTTGAGCACGTAGCTCGCCAGCATGCTGTCGAAGACTACCCCCGCCAGGGTAATGCCCTGCGCCCTCAGCACCAGCCGGTCAAATTTCGCGTTCTGTAGCGCCTTAGGATACGTATCTTGCTCTAAAACCGGGCGCAGCGCCTCCAGGACGTCAGTTACTGGCAGGCAGCGCCCCTGTTGGTGCTTTAGGGGAATATAGGCAAGGTCGCTGGGCTCTGGCCCCCAGCAGCAGCCTAGGCCCACAAGCTTAGCGTCTCGGGGCTCTAGGGCAGTCGTTTCTGTGTCCCAAGCCACGGGATGGCTGGGGTCCTTGTGGGTCTTGAGCAGGGTGACCAGGTCGGCGAGCTTTTCGGATGTGTCGACAACTTGGGGGGCGATCGCCGCCTCAGTGACCGCCTCGCTGGCTTCGGTGTCGGCCGCGCTGAAGAACCAGGTGTCGTCGTCCGCAGGCGCGGCAAGCAGGGCCGAGCCCACCGCATCGGGCTCAGCCGCTTCGACCGTCTGCCCCATAAAAACCTGCTGCAGGCGCGGCAGCGTCTTGAGAAACTGCCGCAGCTCTAGCTTTTCTAGCAGCGGCGCGAGCTGATCAACATCAAACGACTCTAGCTTGCACTGGTCTACTCCAACCTCAATCGGGACGTCGAGATGGATTTGGGCCAGGTATTGGGAGTGCAGCGCCGCCTCTCGACCCGCCTCCAGCTTCTTGCGGGCCGCGCCTTTGATCTGATCCAAAGAGGCGTAGATGTTTTCCAGGCTGTCGAACTCGCTGAGCAGCTTGACGGCGGTTTTAGCGCCTACCCCCTTGACGCCGGGAATATTGTCGGAAGGGTCGCCGCACAGGGCCTTGTAATCTACCACCTGGGCCGCGCTCACCCCTAGCTTTTCGCTCACCTGGGTCTCCCCAATTTCCATTGCCCCTGCCGAGGCGCGGGGACCGAAGGTGCTGCTGAGGTAGAGGATGCTGACGCCTTTGTGGTCATCGACCAGCTGAAACAGGTCGCGATCGCCGCTGAGAACTTTGATGCGGTAGCCCGCCTGGCTTCCGAGCCGCACCAGCGTGCCGATGATGTCGTCCGCTTCGTAGCCTTCCATCGCTAGCATCGGAACCTTGAGGGCCGCTAGCACCGACTGCAGGTTTTCTAGATCCGGCAAAAAATCTTCTGGGGCGTCGGGGCGTCCGGCTTTGTAGGTATCGTCAGCGTCGTGACGAAACGTGGGTGCCCCCATGTCGAAGGCTACCGCTGCGTGGGTCGGCGCTTCGGCCTGCAGCATGTCGAATAGCGCGCGCAGGAATCCGTAGGAGACGCTGGTGGGAATGCCGGTTGAGGTGCGAAGCCCCCCGTCGGCGCCGCGGCTGTGGGCGTAATAAGATCGAAAGGCTAGCGAGTGACCGTCCACAAGGATGAGCAGTGGCGCAGGGTCAGTGGGTGCGGTGTCCATAGTCGTATATCTCGGCGGCCGGTAGTCCTCTCATCACGGTAGCGCAGGATAGCAACGTGGGGCGGTAGTGCGAAACCGTAACGCAGAGTAGTGGCGCAGGACGACTAGTCCGTAAAGCGAAATGCCTGATAGTAAAAAACTGGCAGCAAAAAAAGCTGATAGCAAAGAGAATAAGCAGAAAGGGTACCGACGACTGTCCGTGTTTCGTCTCGGTACCCTTGCTGGTTCGCTCCTCACACAAATATAAGAGTATCACGCTACTCACGGGATGTCAGCCCCTTGGGACAAGAAAGTTATCCAAGACTGGGAACATTACTTCTATTTTGGGTGGTCTGTAGTGATTTGGATGAGGTCTTGAGGGTGATCTAAAGCGGATTGCCCTATTTTGAGCCGGCTCTAGGCGTGAATTTGACCTAGGTGGCTCGGCAGCTCAGAGCGCTGCCGGGGGCGTTATTCCTGCACCTACTAAAAGCAGGAACAGGACTTGCCGGGTCACCTGGATAAAGCCTAGCGCGGCCTGCTGGGCTGGGCTGGGCTGGGCTGCACTAGCCGCAGCGCATAGAGGTGGTATTAGACACAGAGGCGGTATTAGAGGAGACTGCGTCTGAGAAGATGGTATCAGAGGGGACGGTATTGGGCGGTAGACCGCATGAAACCGCTCGAAGCGATCGCCAATCAGATTTGCCCCCTTTGCACAGGCTAGCGGCAGTGTGCCGGGGTCAGGGGCCATTGGGTCAGCGCGAGCAACTTGGTCTACGACCCGGAGCAACCCTTGGAGCAGCGCCTGCTGCACCTCGTGCTGTATTTCACGTTGCGTTTCCTGTCGCGCCTCATCACGCTGCGCCTCCTGCTGACTGCTCCGGGCGGCCCAGAGCCTATGCTCCGCGAGCCAAGGGACATCAAATAGGGGCTGGGAGGCATCATCTCCCTCGACGCGGTAGTGCGCCGTGGCCATCCTCAGAAGAGAGCAGCAGCGGGCGTGGGCATGCAGCGCCCGAAAATCGATCTCGGGTGGCCCATCGCAGGTCGGCATTGGTGCTGACGGCGCAGGGCTAGCCGCTTCACTCTCCTGCACTGCCCTCTCCTGTACTGCCTCCTGCGGTGCCTTAGCCTTAGCCTTAGACTGTTCAGCGGCGTCAATGATTGACTGTAGCCATTGAGCGACGCCGGCTGCATCGAGCGCGACTTCAATCCACTCGCCCTGTTGGGCAACAGAGATATGGGAACTGAGCCACGCATCGCTAGAGCCCAAGCTGCCTTTGTTGCGAAACGTTTTTAGCAGATTTTCTGAACAGGCGGCGGTCCTACAGACGCCTGTCCCACGAGCGCGTTCTACCGCCGCATCGGCGATCGCTGAAGCAATCTTCTGGGGGCGCTGATGTAGACCGCGCGCCAGCCGCAGCGCGATCGCCGAGCGATAGGTCAGCGGAGAGGCTTGATCAACATCGAGTCGATCTAGAGTCGAGGCCCAGCCCCGCTTCAATTGGGTATCCCGTAAGATATTGCCGTACCGCGCTCCCGCCGCCTGCAGGAGCAGTTGCTCTACCGCAAGGCCCAAGGATAAAGCCCGTAACGAAGACCACGCCCAAGATGTACTGGTGGCGCTTCGATTGCTACTCTCTCGATTAACGCCTTTCTCGGTCGACACTTTTCTCGACTGACACCTTGGGTATAAAAGCGCTGCATCAGCTTTCAGAGCGCTGCATCAGCTTTCAGAGCATGTCATCAAAGTATATCAGTGTGTCTGAGCCTACCCTACATTTCTTATGTTTGCTGTAAGCTAAGCTATCCTCTATACCCCAAAGCTTCAGTGATGGGAGCTGCCGGGGCTGTAAAGTGTAAAGAACTATCAAGGCCGCGGGTCGCTAATCTGGCCCTAGCGATAAATCAAGGATCGCAGCGGCTTTGCATAGAATGCGCCTATCGTTGGCGTCAGGTCGTCGGTGCTGTTGATTACGGCAGGAAAATCCTGTCCTAATGTAGTGGTCGTAATGTAGTCGTAGTAACAAATTGACGATGCGGTATACGGCATCTAAGGATTATTCTTGAGATGAGCTTGACGCTATCGAACAACGGTGCGATCGCCACCGTCAGTATTTTCACAAAAGTGTATATTGTTGTCCTGATTTCGGTGGGTTCGCCCTGTACATAAGGTCATGTTGGATAATACTGATTTAATGCCTTCAAAGATCCGTCTCGTGAGATTTAGCAATCTCACGCGTGACCGTCTGTAGATTTGCTGTTTGAACCTACTACAACCTCTTCGATATCGGAACCTGCCTTTTATGTACTCAGCATCCTCAGCGTCTGACTCGCCTAGACCGTTTCTAACTTGGCAGCGCATCATCGATTGGGCTCAAGAGCACTATCGCTGCCGCACGTTCAGCAAAGACGAGCGCGTGCCCTCGCGGCCCGGGCTGCTGTACCTTGTTCAGTGCGGTGCAATTCGATTGGTCGGCGATGCCTATTCCTCTGACAGCGAAGAGGATGCCTCACAGCTTGCCCAGATGAACGCAGAAGAGGCTTTTCTGGGCTTTGTGGGCGCAGGTCAGCCTTTCGAAATTGTGGCCCAGTCGCCATTCACCCTACAGAGCTTCGCCCACGTCGATCAAACGTCCGTCATCTGGATGTATTGGCATGACCTAGACAACTGGCCCCACTTTCGCCGTGAAGTGCTAGACGCCTTTCGCTATCAGCATCAGCGCAAGCTGCTGTGGCTGAGCACCCTTGGTCAGCGCCGCACTATCGATCGCCTTTTAGGCTTCTTGACGCTGCTGATTGAGGAGTTCGGTGAACCCTGTGAAGTGGGCTATTGCCTACCCTGGACCCTCACCCATGCGCAAATTGGTAGCGCTATTGGCTCGACGCGCGTCACGGTGACCCGCCTGATGGGAAAGCTGCGTCAGCGTGGCTTAATTAGTACCTACGGCGATAACCTGCTGTGCCTGCCTTCGCGCATTAATTTACAGGCCTAAGGGGTCAAGCTTAAGGGCTTATGACAGTATGGTCGTTTCGGCGACGGTCTCAGCAACCGGCGGTTTAGGTCCAGAATCTGGCTTAGAAAACTGCGGCAGGATCTCTTTGACAAAAGCCTCAGCGGCTTTAGAAAGGTAGCGGTTGGGGTTGATGATGACCGAAAGAATGCGCGTGACCACTAGGCCATCGATCTTGGCTCTGTGGAGAACGCCCATCTGCAGCTCTTTTTCAATGGCCGAAATTGAAACAAAGGACGCTCCCAAGCCAGACTGCACCGCATTTTTAATCGCTTCAATCGAATTGAGCTCCATCTCAATTTTTAAGCGCCTCGTCTCGATGCCGCTGCGGCTCAAGACCTTGTCGATCACCTTCCGAATCGTCGATTGGGAGTCTAAGGCAATAAATTTGAGCTTATAGAGGTCGTCCTTCTGAATTGTGGCGCTGCGCGATAGGGGATGGAAGGCCGGTAAAATCAGCGCTAGCTCGTCTTCAGCGTAGGGAGAGATGTCCAGCGGGTCCTGGAGCTCTGGCGGGACCTCTCCGCCGATAATCGCAAGGTCAATCTGTCCGTTGGCTACGCTCCAGGCGGTGCGACGCGTGGAGTGGACGTGAAGCTGTACGGCGACATCGGAGTAGGTCTGCCTGAACCGACCGATCATGCGGGGCAGTAAGTATGTGCCGGTGGTTTGGCTTGCGCCAATAATCAGCGTGCCGCCCTGCAGATTTTGCAGGTCCTCAATGGCGCGGCAGGTCTCTTGGCACAGTGACAGAATCCGATCGCCATACTTGAGCAGCAAGTGTCCTGCCTCTGTAAGCTGAGCCCGGCGTCCCCCTCTATCGAATAGCGGTACATCGAGCTGCCGCTCCAGGTTTTGAACTTGGAGACTGACGGCAGGCTGGGACACATACAGACTATCCGCTGCGCGCTTAAAACTCCCTTCAGCCGCAATGGCTCTGAGTATACGGAGCTGGTCTAGCGTGAAGGGTAGGTCAGACATAGTCATGTAAGCCAGAAAAACGATTTTTTAGTAACATAATTTCGTGAGCCTCACCGCAGATACTCTGCCCCTGTCCCACGACTCTAAAGCAAGTTTCACGACAAGAATTTATAAGAATCATGAATTGAGGGGATCGCGTAGGTCAGCTGGGGCAAAATTTAGCCTTCTCTGGCCCTGCTCTGCGACCCTGCTCGGCGGTTGGCTAGTGTTTTAAGGCTGCTGCTAGAGCGCCAGCAGAAAACTGATGCAGAACTGTTCCCTGGAGCGTGGTGTATGAGCAAGGAAGATACAGATAAGCGTAGAGTGCTAGTCCAAGCTCATAAGGTTAGGCAAATGCATAGCGCGCTGACGGCACTTCTGAATTTACCAGGAATTGCTGCACCTCTGCATCGAAATCTTCTAAAACGGAACCATAGAGCGATACCGGGATCTACCGGAGCGAGGGCAAAACAAATCCAAGACCCAGCAGCAGCCCACTCCAAAAATGGAGGGCAACCGCGATAAATTTAGCGCTGCTGACCTGAACGGGGCTGCTGTGATAGCGACACACGTGGGCAGAGAGGCGATAGGCAAAGAAGGCGCTGACGAACATAATCAACGTTTGTGGGGGAAACAGGCCAACCCCAACGCCCGCTATCGTCGCTGCAAAGATGCTGCCGCTCAGCCAGGGAACCAATCTGGCGCTAAGCTGCGTCCCCAGACGGACGATGGGCGATCGCTTTCCGGCGGCGGCATCGTCTTCCACCTGATGGAAGTGGGAGCAAAACAAAATTAAGCTAGTGCTTATGCCGACGGTAACGGAGGCGGCTAGCGGCGTCCATCCCCAGGTCTGGGTTTGGCTATAGTAGGCGGCAGAAATCGCCAGAGGACCGAAGGTTACAAAGCAAATGGGCTCCCCTAAGCCCCGGTAGCCCAGTCGGAAGGGGGGACCCTGGTAGGTGTAGCCCAACCCACAGCAAATCGCCACAATCACGAGTATCGTCGCGTCGCGCTGCCACCATGCGATCGCGCCAATGCCGAGCAGGCCGGCCCCAAGCAAATAGTTGGCAATCCAGAAGACCAGCGATCTGTTGTGGGTTAGGTTGACGACGGAATGGGCCTTGTTGCGGTCAATGCCCGTGTCGGCGTCAAAGACATCGTTACTGAGGTTCAGCCAGGCAATAATCGCGATCGCCGACAGCAAAAACGTGTAAAAAATACCCCAGTCGAGCCGGCCGGTCTGCGCCCAAGCGATCGCCGAGCCGACCCAAATGGGAATAACCGCCACGCTATACATTGGCGGCTTAATAGCGGCGAGCCATAGGTTTGTCTTGGGCGCTGGCAATTGCTGGCTGAGAGCCTGCTTAGTAGACATGGATAAGCACTAGGAGAGCCGTTTGATACTGGGTCTAACCATTGTAGGCTGTCGCCTAACGTTTGCACCTGCTACAGCGCCTCTCTGGGGCTGATATATGGCGACTGGTGCATAGGCGACTGGTGCATAGACGACTGATGCATAGTAAATGCGTAGGCGGCCAATGTATAGGCGAGCGAATCTATACGCACAACAGCGAAGCTATGCGCATGAAAAGCTTGGGTCAAAGCGCTCCGTGGAGAAGTTCCGTGGAGAATCGCCGCCTTATGTAAAGAAAGATCACCCGCAGGCGGGAGAGCCGCGCAGACCTGAGAGCTCTAGCGCGCTCAAGGGCATCTTAAGTCTAACGCTCAAAGCATTCATGTCCATCAGGAGTCCTGCCCTATGGTTCGCTCAGCCGCCCGGCATCACATCACCGCCACCCTCATTGCTGTTGTGACCAGCGTGACAACGCTCTCCGTGACCTACCATCTCCTCACCCCGCAGTGTCTAGCCCCCGAGTTGGCACCCCGGATGTCTCTCAGCCACAGCTCTACCGCCTGCGTGATACCCCTTCAGTAGAGCCGTTGTGAAGCTACATCTTTCCGAAGCCGCACCCCAAAGCCGCACCTTACATTAAAGCTGCGTACGCTGCGATCGCTTACGCTATTCAACCGGGTAACTATTTGGTAACTATTTAACGAGGTGACGCGGCTGCGAGGGGTGAATGCGAGACACGACTTCGTAATTGATCGTCCCCATCCAAGCTGCAAGCTGTTCGGCAGCGAGCACCTCATCACCATCTTGGCCTAGCAATGTTGCTGTCGTCCCGGCAGAAATGCGGGTTAAGTGAGTTACATCAACCATCATCATATTCATACAGATGCGCCCGCAGATGGGCGCTCTCTGTCCCTGGATGAGAACATAGCCTAAGTTGGAGAGGCGGCGATCATAGCCTTCGTGGTAGCCCAGGGGCAGTACCGCAATCTTCATGGGGTAGGGGGCGCGAAACGTGCGGCCATAGCCCACGTAGCCGCCCGCCGGAACCGCTTTGACCTGGGCAATATGGGTTCTCCAGGACAGAACCGGATGCAGCTGAGGTAGAAAATTGTGGGGTGTGTCGGCCATCTGAATCGCAGTAACGCGGGTCTCGGTGGAGGGCCACAGCCCGTAGGCCGCAATTCCAACGCGCACCAGCGAACCGTGGGTTTCTGGCCAGAGGAGGGTCGCTGCTGAATTAGCGGAATGCACCATAGGAAGCGCTAAACCAGCTTCTAAAAACGCCGACTGTGCCGCTACAATCTGCGTCAGCTGGTGGCGGGCAAAGCGACGATCGGTGGTGTCTTCGATGTCGGCATAGTGAGTCGTGATGCCCTCTAGGTGGATACCTGCTAGGAGCTCGATGCGGCGGGCGAGGTCGATGGCGTCCTGTAGCGCTAGCCCCTGACGGTGCGTTCCGGTTTCAATCTTGAGGTGTACGGGAATGCTGACGCCAGCGGTTTGCCCGGCGGCTGCAAACGCCTCAGCGACGTCGAGGTCGTAGAGCACCGCCCGCGCGCCCGTCTGTGCGACGATGTGCGCCTGCGATGGCAGCACATGGCCGCAGATATAGATTGGGAGGTCAACGCCTACCTGCCGAATGGCTGCCGCCTCATAGGCAAAGTTGACGATCAGCCAGTCTACCCCAGCGTTGGCAAACGCTCCAGCACAAACGGCTAAGCCGTGGCCAAAGGCGTCGGCTTTCACAACTACGCCAAGCTTGACGTCAGACCCAATGCGCCGCCGTAGGGCGGCGATGTTGGCATCGATGGCCGATCGATCAACTTCGCACCACGACGTGCTGGCTCCATAGCCTTGACCGAGCTGGACTGCTGTGACCACGTAAGACTTCCTAAAGCTATCCCGCCCATTGTCTCACATGGGTTTTGACTAGTCGTCGAGGCGCGTCTCCAAGTATTGACCGATCATCTGCTGCTCACCGGCATGGGAGATGATGGTCTGGCGCGTCCGGTAGCGATCGCCGATCAGCTTCAGCTCTTCTTCAAAAACAGAGCTATTGTACTCGGTGCGCAGGCAGAGGGTCTCCGGGCCATTAAAGTAAAAGTCTGCGGTAACCGGCTTCGGGGTCGCAAAGCCGCGATCGCGGTAGAGCACATCTCCTAGCGCGCCAAAGACAGTCTTGCCCCGAGACTGCTTTTTACCTGAAACTGAGTCGGTGCTGTCCCATGCGACCTGAGCGCCGCAAACTAAGGCCTGCGGGGGCGTGAGCTTGTGGCGCTGTGCGAGATCCGCAAGTTCTTCAGACCCCGAGGGGAGAAACCGAATCGCAATCATGCTGACGATTTCTTTAATCTCACCGTCAGGGAGCGTATAGTAGCGCCGCTCCGATCGCCAGCGTCCCTGAGTGCGCTCGAAGAAGGCGGCAATGAGCTGCTCACTTTGAGACAAAGTTGACTTAAGCGATAGATTCATTAGGAGTAGGGCTCCGCTAGACTCGGTAGATCGGACCTCGCTCGGGATATGCTTCAGACGCACAGGGTCAAATGCATAAGCCAGTGCTGACAGGCAACATCCTTTAACTTTCTTAATATTAGCCGGTAAAAGATGGATCGACAATGCTCAGGGGACAGATCGCTATCTGGGTGGCTAGCGCTTTGCGACAGGGCGACCACCTATTTCTTCACGTGAAGAAATAGGTGGTACGACAATCTGTAGATATTTCGTAATACTTTCGGCCTTAAAGTGCCCTTAGAAATGTTTCGAAATATTATCAGGAGGAAATTAAGGTGGAATCAGTGGAGATTACTCGCAGCTTGTAGCTTAGCGATCTCAGTTTTGGACCTTTAAAAAATTAAATGATTCTAAACATAGTTCTAAGAAAAAGCCTGCTTTAGCTGCAGCGTCAGGGTCGATACCAGAATTGATGTCGAAGGTGATCAGGCGCAGCGCCGGGTAGCATCCATGAGCCCTCTAAACGTAAATTTCGGCGACTATTTCACATTTATTTACAAGCGAGTTAACTCTTAACAACTTGTAAAAAACAAGCACTCGGCAACGTTGTATAAAGAATGCTGGAGGGGTTGTTGAGGCGTCTAAGGGTACTCCATGCTCTAAGCACCAGGTTTTGACTGGCTTCTCATCTTGCTCAAGGTGATTCTCAGATTTCCAGCGATTCTGGGGCTGGGTTGCAGAGTAATGACCTGAGATCGTTTCAACACTACCTTGCGGACATTGTCGCCGCTAGTCCTCCAAGCTCCATCAGGAGAACTGATGAAGTTTTCGGCAAGACGGGATTCAGTCTGCAAAATATCGATGAATCAAGATTTTTTTGCGCCCCTGTCTTTTCCTTTTTATAAACCAACTTGACCAAATCTAGGAGTGTTCAGTCAATGTTTGACGCATTCACTAAAGTCGTTTCCCAGGCCGATACCCGCGGTGAGTATCTCTCTGAATCTCAGCTCGATGCTCTAAACCAAATGGTTTCCGAGAGCAACAAGCGTTTGGATTCCGTAAACCGCATCACCAGCAACGCTTCTGCAATCGTGACCGACGCTGCTCGTGAGCTATTTGCTGAGCAGCCTCAGCTAATCGCTCCCGGCGGTAATGCTTATACCAACCGCCGCATGGCTGCTTGCCTGCGCGACATGGAAATCATTTTGCGCTACGTCACCTACGCTATCTTCAGCGGTGACGCTAGCGTCCTCAACGATCGCTGCCTCAATGGCCTCCGCGAGACCTACGTGGCTCTTGGTACTCCGGGTGCATCGGTTGCAACGGGCGTTCAGAAGATGAAGGACGCAGCCCTGAAGCTCGTTGGCGACCCCAACGGCATCACTTCCGGCGACTGCAGCTCCATTATGTCTGAAATCTCTGGCTACTTCGATCAGGCTGCATCTGCAGTATCCTAGTTCGCCGTTTTAGCCACCTTTAAAACTACTGTTGCAATATCTTAATTAAGGAGATACCAAAACAATGAAGACTCCACTAACTGAAGCAGTTGCGGCTGCTGATTCTCAGGGTCGTTTCCTGTCTAGCACCGAAGTTCAGACCGCTTTCGGTCGCTTCAGCCAGGCTCAAGCTAGCCTCGAAGCTGCTAAGCAGCTCACTGCTAAGAAGGATCAGCTGATCGACGGCGCTGCTAAAGCGGTGTACAGCAAGTTCCCTTACACCACTCAAATGCAGGGTCCTCAGTACGCTGCTGACGAGCGCGGTAAGCAAAAGTGCGCTCGCGACATCGGCTACTACCTGCGCATGGTGACCTACTGCTGCGTTGCCGGTGGTACTGGCCCCATGGATGAGTATCTAGTCGCTGGCGTCGATGAGATTAACCGTACGTTTGATCTTGCTCCCAGCTGGTACGTTGAAGCCCTGAAGCACATCAAGTCAAACCACGGTCTGTCTGGCGATGCGGCTACCGAGGCTAATTCCTACATTGACTACGCCATCAACGCGCTGAGCTAGTCTTATTTGGGAATCTGCCCGGAAAAATTGCTGATTGCTGGCTGCGGCTAGCGGTTGTCAATTTTTCCGGGCAGTGCTTTAGCCACGTTTTTAATTACAACTTTTTTGACCACCGCCATATGGGGGAATTATGGCAACCACATTAGTAGCATCCAATTTACAAGCCGCTGGCCGCCTAGGTCTTGACGCCTTTGATGGCACCAAGGTAGAGCTCCGGCCAGATTGGACCGAGTCCGATCTAAAGGCCGTCATCAAAGCCGCGTACCGTCAGGTGCTTGGCAATGATTACATCATGAAGTCTGAGCGGCTGACGTCCATTGAATCTCTGCTGCGTCAGGGAAACATTACCGTACGCGATTTTGTGCGGGCGATCGCGCTTTCCGACCTATATAAGTCGAAATTTTTCTACCCCAACAACAATCAGCGGCTTGTTGAGCTTAACTTCAAGCACCTCTTAGGGCGACCGCCCTACGATGAGGCTGAAATTGCTCAGCACACCCGCATGATTGAAGATGAGGGATACGACGCTGAGATTAACTCCTACTTCGAGAGTCAGGAGTACTCCAGCATGTTTGGCGACAACATCGTCCCCTACTTCACTGGCTTTGGCGTCCGGGCTGGGTCTCGCACCGTCGGCTTTAGCCGCATGTTCCAGCTCTATCGCGGCTACGCGAACAACGACCGAGGACAGGTCCATGGGCGTAACGGGCACCTCTTCTCTGAGGTGGCGCGTAACCAAGCCTCCAGCATCGATAGTCCGTCGGCCAAGCGCGATTCTAAGCTGGATACGCCGAAGAAGGCGTTTGGCGGCTTAGGCAATCAGCAGGCGCGGATGTACCGAATCGAAGTCACCGGACGCATCGGTTCATCCCTGAACGATCCGCGGGTTCGCCAGGCCAATCAAGCCTATCTCGTGCCTTACGATCAGCTATCAAGCCGAATGCAGCGAATTCTGCGCAGCGGCGCTAAAATCACTAGCGTTCGCCCTGCTTAGGGCTACACAGCGTAAATGTCCTCATGCATTGGGACATTTACGCGCCCAGTTGCCTACGAAACGCAAAGGCTTTAGTCAACCGCATTGTCCTAAGCAACTGGGCCAGCGCAATACCAGCGCAGTAGAATTCGGCTTGAGTTTGGCGAAAGCTCCTTGCGTCAGCGATGCTCTCGTGTGTCGTAGGGAGCTTTTATTCTCACAGCATTTCCGCTATTGAAACAGCTATTTACCTATTCACCAAAGCATCGAGGAGCACCATGTTTGGACAAAGTTGCGCCGTTAGCAGCACCAGCTCGAGCGAGAGCGGCAGCCGCATGTTCCGCGTCGAAGTAGAGGGCATGGGCCAGAACGTCAGCGATACTGACCGCATCAGCTACCCTATCCGCAGCACGGGCACGGTTTTCCTATCCATCCCCTACAGCCGCCTCAGCGAGCAGATGCAGCGCATCAACCGCATGGGGGGGAAAATCATCAGCATCGAGCCGCTGGGCTCAGACGCCAGTAGCGATGTCAAGATGCAGGCTACGGCGGCGCATCAAAACCTGCAGGCCGACGGTAAGCCTAAGTCTGTTGGTGCAGACGAGAACTGCGAATAGCGCTGCGGTGGATCGTCAAGACTCACCCTCAGTACAGGGATTAACGGTTCCTCAAGCGATCGCTAACCTGACGCAAACCGAGGATACGAGCAGCCGCTACTACGCTGCTTGGTGGCTAGGCCATTTTCGAGTTGGCCAGCGGTCGGCCGTAGAAGCGCTGCTCGCGGCGCTAGAGGACAGCAGCGATCGCACCCCCAACGGGGGCTACCCGCTGCGGCGCAACGCGGCGCGAGCGCTGGGCAAGCTGGGCGATCGCGCCGCTGTAATGCCCTTAATTGAGAGCCTGCGCTGCGAAGATTACTACGTCAGAGAATCAGCGGCTCAGTCCCTAGAAGAGCTGGGGGACGTCCGCGCTGTTGCGCCCCTTGCTGAGCTACTGCAGGGCGGCGACAGTGATATTACCCTTGTTCCTAATACGCCTCACCTCAAGCAGCCCTACAACGCCGTGCTTGAGGCTCTGGGCCAGCTCAAAGCGGTGGAGCAGGCCGAAGCCATTAAGCGTTTTCTGACCCACCCTACCCCCCGCATTCAATATGCGGCGGCGCGGGCCCTGTATCAGCTTACCCAAGAGCCCCAATACGGCGATCGCCTAGTTGCTGCGCTACAGTCCCCAGAGCTGCAGCTGCGGCGCTCGGCCTTACTGGATTTAGGGGCGATTGGCTACCTGGCGGCGGCGGATGCGATCGCGGCTACCCCAGCGGAGAATAGCCTCAAGCTGATTGCGCTCAAGGGTCTTCTAGAGCATCAGCTCAACGCAGATGCTTTTGGCGGCGCTGGGCAGACCTCTGCCGCCGCTAAAAAGGTGATGACGCTCATGGACAGGCTGCTGTAACGCTATGGCAGACGCTAAAGCTCTTATTCAGGCCGTTGAGCAGGCCGACTCGAAAACGGCGCTGGTGGTGGCGGTCAGGCGGCTCTCTGCAATTCGAGATCCGACGATCGTTCCGGTGCTGATTCAGGTTTTGGGGTACAACAATCCGGGGGCTGCGGTCGCTGCCGTTGAAGGACTGACCGCCATTGGCGACCCCGCCGTCCCGGCGCTGCTCGAGCAGCTTGACGGCTATAACTACGGCGCGAGGGCCTGGGCTATTCGGGCAGTCTCCGGCATTGCCCATCCCGACGGATTGGCGACGCTGCTGGATGCAGTGCAGGCTGATTTTGCCCTAAGCGTTCGGCGAGCCGCCGCCTACGGCCTTGGCAAGCTACGCTGGCAGCTTCTGCCGCCAGACCAAAGAGAAGCCGCTCAGCAGCAGTCTGCTGAGGCGCTATTGGGGGCGCTCAATGATGGAGAGTGGATCGTCCGCTACGCTGCCATTGTCGGTCTCCAGTCCCTTACAACGGCGATTTCATGCGACTGGCGATCGCAGGTTTTGGCTAAGCTCCAGGCCGCGATCGCAAACGACGACGCCATGGCCGTGCGCGCCCGTGCAGCCATGGCGATTGAAGAACTAACAGAATACTTGGAAGGGAACTAGCGGTTAGCTAATTCCAAAAAAAGTGGGGCAGCTGCCCCACTTTTCACGGTAGTAAAATTTTCCAGCCTAAACCGCCCTCAGGACGCCTCAACCCGTCCGTAGAAAACGCCCTGAATTTTAACTTCAGAGGGCTCGTCGGCTCCCATGTCGGTGTCAGAGGGCTGGTCGCTCTCAAATACGCCTGCAATTTCACCCGTGCTGCTGTTTACCTTAGACACCTGAAGCGAAATCTTTCCGTTGCCTAGGTCAAATCGCTTCACGTTCTCTTTGAGCAGCTCTTCACTATCGCCCTTTGCAGGCAGCGCAATAGCGTTGTCGTAGCCCGTCGCCAACCCTCGACCCTTAGGGTCCAGGAAGTTCGAGGTGCGGTATGACGGCACCTTGTACTCCCCTTCAAAGTCCGTCGAAGTGTTGATTCCCTCAGAACCGACCCGGGCCTGGGCCATTAGGCCTTTAATAGTAAACAAGAAGGGAATCTGCTCGCCGCCAGGAAGCAAAACCGTGATTGCCTGGAAGTCGAAGCCATCCTTCTCTAGGAAAGTTAGCTTTCCATCATCGTCTAGAATCAGATCTCCATTGACCTGGTCTAAGGTAGATGTGTAGCGGGTTAGGGATCGGCCCGCTATAAACTCAGCCTCCTGTCGCCGGCTGATGGGCTCTTCTTTGATATAAAAAGCAGTCGGCTCCAGGCACAGTTCCTGAATAGAGTAGCTCTTGCCAGAATCTAGGGCGATAGAGCCACGGCTTGTCTCTGAGAGCTTTGGACAGCTGTTGGCTAAACCCGTATTTCTGATGTCGTCATACGTTAGTGCATTGTCCACTGACTTTCCGTCGCTACAGGCTGTCAGCAGGCCCAAGCACAGTGCTAAAAGCACAGAAACTACGGCACGATACCTCATACTCAACCTCAATACCTCGTTAATGTCTGTTCCTTTGGCTGACCTCTATAGAGCGCGCCCACTTGAATCCAACATCAACTGATGTATCGTTTATAAGCTTGTTCTGAATACGCTCACCTAGCGCAAACATAGGATTGAGCGAATGGGAACTGTGCTTTGATGGAGTGGGATACTCTAGGCTGGGTTAGCCTAAGTTCAAAGGCGACTCCAACCAACTGCGCTATCGAGAGCCTGATTGGATACCCTAATTATCTTATCAGGACGGTGCTCTCCTAAGTTACACACATTTAATTCGCACAGAACTGGTTCACGATCGCCCTAGCGCTGTACCCGCCCAGTCCGTACATTTTGATTCTTTGAGTTTGACCATGCCGAACCCAACTGGCGAATTATCCCTTGATGCTGAGCAGCTAGAGGCTGCCAAGTCGCAGCTCAGCTCGATTGTGGCGATCACGCAAGCCATGGCTCAGGAAAGAGAAGGAGACGTTTTGGCTCTGCTTGCCCTGCTTAGAACGCTGGAAGCCTGCCATAAGGAGATCCGCGACGGCTTATTTCAGGAGGCCTTTCCGACTAACCGCCAGCGGCTCTACTCTCTACTGCGCGATATCGAGTCCAATGGCGGCTGGCCCTACATTCCTCGAATGAAGCTGCACCAAGTTCTGCAATACTTGAAGTCACTGCCGACTGAGGAAATCTCGCCATAGCTTGGTTAGCCCACAACCTGCGGCTCCGGGTAGATTTCGATAAACTGTAATTAACCTGTACGGAAGCGTCGAATGATTCCAACCGTTATTGAACAATCGGGGCGTGGCGAACGCGCCTTTGATATATACTCCCGTCTGCTTCGGGAGCGAATCGTCTTTTTGGGGCAGCAGGTCGACTCCGATCTGGCGAACCTAATTGTGGCCCAGATGCTATTCCTTGAGGCGGAGGACCCTGAAAAAGATATTTATCTCTACATCAACTCCCCCGGCGGGTCGGTGATGGCAGGACTCGGCATCTTCGACACGATGAACCACATCCGCCCCGAAGTTTGCACTATCTGCGTGGGGCTGGCCGCCAGCATGGGGGCATTTCTGCTCAGCGCCGGCGCTAAGGGCAAGCGCATGAGCCTGCCTAACTCTCGCATCATGATCCATCAGCCGCTGGGTGGGGCTCAAGGGCAGGCGGCAGATATTGAGATTCAGGCTAAGGAAATTCTCTACCATAAGCAGCGGCTCAACGACTGGCTCGCCAAGCATACCGGCCAACCCCTTGAGAAGATCGAGGAGGACACCGAGCGCGACTTCTTTATGTCTGCGGAAGAGGCGGTCAATTATGGCCTAATCGACACCGTAATCGACAAGCATGCCGCGGGCAGCCGCCCCGAGCCCATCAGTTAACGGCCTTCAGGCGCGGGCTGCTGCTCTAGGTAGCGCAGAAAGTCGACGAGTTCTGGATCGGTGAGCTGCTGTCGCGATCGCTTCCCATAGGTGTTCTGCAGGTGGTTGCGCCCTTGCTCATCGGTCCAGCTCAGCCGCCGCAGCTCAACGCTAGTTCTGGCGATAATGTCGGAGAGATCCTTCGGGGTCAGGGTAGCTTGGTCTGGCCCACTCTGCTGGCGATCTAGCCTAGCTGGGGTAGGCTTTTGCTTCGGGGCGTCTTCCGCTGGTTTAGCTGATTTGCCAGCTGCTGATTTGGGCTGGCCTTTCGGCGCGCGAGCTTTGGGCGGTGAAGGCTGATCGAGCCCAGGGATCGTAGCGTCTAGCGGAGGGAGTGCCTCAGGCGGCGGTAGGCGATCGCTGCTTGATTCTGCTGCGGGTGGGTTGGGCGGCTCTGGTTCAGCGTCTGACAGTGGCGCAGCCAGGGCGGTATCAGCTAAGACATCATCAGCCAAGACATTACCAGGGACTTCGTTCGAGTTGAAGGGTGCAGCCAGCGGAGCGGTGGCGACTACAGGCGGGGCTGGATCTGGTAAGAAGGGGCTCGTTTGAATTGAAGCCGCGCTCGCGGCCTTTGGGCTATGTTCGAGCGTTGAATCGTCTCGGGCTGAATTAGGGCTAGCGATCGCAGCAGGGGGGAGATCGAGCCGCTCAAGCAGCCTCACCATAGCGCGATCCTCCGCTTTTTCGAGGTCTGGGTGAGCCGCCATGGCGGTGGCGACGACGGTTGGGCCTGCTTGGGCGATCGCACGGACCACGTAGGCGTCATTGTGGACCATGAGCAGCGCTGTCGTCAGGCTCACAAACGGGCAGCGGGAGCGAAATTGGGCAATCTGTCGGGCGAGGTCGGTTGGCATTGCGTCTGGCATTGAGTCCGGCATTAAGTCTGGGGTTGAGGTTGAAATGGCCTGCATAGGGCATCATATCCCCCGCCCTAGGGTCGCATCTCACCCTATGGCGGTAGCTCGCGTTGTTGTGGAATAGCGCTAAGCTGAGACTATAGGCCGCTCTTGGGGAAGGCGCTGAAGCGAACGTTTATTACCCCCTCTATCCTCATGCTAGATCAACTTCTCAACTACTCATCCAACGTTGGCGTCGATGCGCTGCTGCTGCTGCCGGTGCTGATTGCGCTAGAGATTGTGCTGTCGGCGGACAATGCAATCGCACTGGCGGCGATCGCCCAGGGCCTCTCTAGCCAGGAGCTTCAGCGGCAGGCGCTCAACGTTGGGCTGGTCGCGGCCTTCATCCTCAGAGTGCTGCTGATCTTAACGGCCACCTGGGTGATTCGCTTTTGGCAGTTTGAGGTGCTGGGGGCGGCCTATCTACTCTGGCTGGTGTTTCAATACTTCACCGACGATGAGGGGGACGAGCACCACCACGGGCCAAGGTTTGCGGGGCTGTGGCAGGCCATTCCCATGATTGCGGTAACGGATCTGGCCTTTTCCCTAGACAGCGTGACTACGGCGATCGCCCTATCCAAAGATATCTGGGTCGTCATTGTGGGTGGCACCATCGGCGTCATCACCCTGCGCTTCATGGCGGGACTGTTTATCCGTTGGCTAGACGAGTTTGTCTACTTAGAAGATGCCGGCTTTGTGACGGTGGGCTTGGTCGGGGTGAGGCTTTTGGTGCGCGTCATCAACCCGGAGCTGGTGCCGCCCGAGTGGCTGATGTTGACCCTGATTGGTGCCCTGTTCGCCTGGGGCTTTTCGAAGCGCACAGCTGAAGCCCCGGACGCGGGCTCGCCGCCCGAAGCTTCAGCTGATTAGCGATCCGTAGAGCTACTCGTAGATCCAGGGGGTCATCGTAGGCTGCCAATCTGAAAGCTCGCCGTCGCCAAACCAAAGCTGGATCTCTTTCTCGGCGGTCTCGGGGGCATCGGACCCGTGAATAATATTGCGGCCAATGGTAACGCCAAAATCGCCGCGAATAGTTCCGGGCGCTGACTCTGAAGGTTTCGTCGCGCCGATGAGCTTGCGCGCAGCGGCGATTACGCCTTCTCCTTCCCACACCATAGCCACAACAGGCCCGGAGGTAATGAAATCCACGAGTCCGCTGAAGAACGGCTTGCCTTCGTGCTCGCCGTAGTGCTTTTCCGCTAGCTCGCGGCTCACGGTCATCATCTTCATGCCCACTAGGGTAAAGCCTTTGGTTTCAAAGCGGCTGATGATGCTGCCGATGATGCCCCGCTGGACACCATCTGGTTTGATCGCAATAAACGTCCGTTCCAAGGGTTAAGAATCCTCCCAGTTTATAGTGATGATGGTCGTTCAGAGTCCAGATTAACCCAGGACGCGGCTCAAAGCATCAAGACTGGCCGGGGGATGCGTAAAGCTTTGCCGCAGCTGCCGTAGCGGGCCTAGACCTAGCGAATCTGGCGCTAGCAAATCTAGACGCTAGCGAATGCTGTAGGTGTGGGGCAGCCGCATATAGACGCCGGTGGGATCGTTGAGGGATTTCAGCAGCTCAACTTCATCTTGAAGGGCGCTTAGCTCGGGGGGAAGCTGGGCGGTAGGGCGAGGGGAGAAGACGCTCAAAAACTGCAGAAATTCGTCCTCGAAGCGTATCGTCTCGGGATATTCCCGAAGCGCTGATGGGTCCAGGTCCGCCAGCTCGGCGGCCGCGGCGATCGCGTCCTCTAGGCCCCCTAGCTCATCGACCAGGCCGATATTCAACGCCGACTGCCCCGACCAGACGCGTCCTTGGGCCACCTGCTCCACCTCGGCGCGGCTAATGGGCCGCGATTCGGCCACGCTGCTCAAAAAGTCGTCGTAGACCCGGTTCACAAAGCGCTGGGCGATCGCGATTTCCTGGTCAGTGGGGGGTCTGGCTACCGTGCCGATATCGGCGAAGGGCGAGGTTTTAACGATATCCCAGGTAATGCCGTTTTCATTGGCCAGCTCCTGAAAATTAGGGAAAAGCCCATATACCCCAATGGAGCCCGTCAGCGTTGTGGGAGAGGCGAAGATCTGCTTGGCGTGGGTGGCCATTAGGTAGCCTCCAGAAGCCGCGATTGACCCCATGGAGACCACAATGGGCTTCTCTTCATTGATCAGCGAGACCTCCCGGGCGATGATGTCTGAAGCTGCCGCTGAACCACCGGGGCTATTGACTCTCAGCACCACGGCTTTGACGCTGTCGTCCAAGCGCAGCTCCCGCAGCAGGGCCGCAAAGCTGTCGCCGCCGATTTGGTCGGGGCCGCCCTGCCCTTCGACAATGGAGCCTTCGGCATAGACTACGGCAATGTGGGGCTTAGCGTCGTCAATAAAACCGTCCTCAGCTTCGGTTACGACATCGGCGTAGGCCGGCAGAGGAATTTGCCGAAACGATTCGCTGTTGCTGTCCTCCTGGGTCAGCTCGCGGAGCTGCGGCAGAACCTGGTCAAAGTAGGCCACTTCGTCAACCAGTCCCGCTGCCTTGGCCGGCTCTGGCAGCAGCAGGGCATCAGTATTGGCAATCGTCTGTAGCTCAGCGGTCGACACCTCCCGGCTTTCTGCAGCGATGTCGAGCAGCTCCTGCCAGAGGTCGTTCAGCAGTGCCGCGGTCTGCTCTTGGGCCTCCGGGCTGCGTTCCGTGCTCGTGAAGGGCTCGACCGCCGATTTATAGTCTCCCGCCCGAATCGCGGAGACGCCCACGCCAAATTTCTGCAGCGCTCCCGCGAAAAATAGGGTTTCTACGCTCAGGCCGTTGAACTCCACGAGGCCATTGGGGTTGAGAACCAGATTGTCGGCGATGGAAGCCAGGTAGTAGCTGCGCTCATCCCAGCTCGCGCCGTAGGCAATGACCGGCTTATCTGTTTCTTGAAACGCCAGCAGCGCCTGACGCAGCTCTCGCATCACCGTAATGCCGGGTGCCTCTCCCGTGCGGCTGTTCATAATATAGAGTCCCGTGATCCGGGAGTCAGTGCTGGCCTTTTCAATCGCGGTAATGGCAGCCCGTAGAGAGAGGGTCCGGGGCGCTTCCCCAAAGAGGCCCTCATCGACCCAGCGGCCCAGGGAGAGGCCCGGGGGGGCATCAGTGATTTGGGTGGAGAGGTCGAGCACTAAAACAGAGTCTGCCTCGACGTCGGGCTCACCGCCACGGGAGCCGATCGCCACCAGGCCCACCAGACCTAGGGCAAGGGTGCCAACGCCCAGCGCGCCAAACAGAACTAAGCTGACAAAACTGGCGAAGACGTACTTAAAGAAATCGCGCATAGGGCTGACTACCGATCAATGCCATAGGGATAATGCTCTATCTTATTATGGCCCGTACCGCTGGCGATGACCTGTCCCCTGGCGAGGGCCCGTACCGCTAGCCCTCTACGGCTACTCCACGCTGCCCAGCACGAAGAGCCCCAGCATAGTGGCGCTGTTCCATAGGCTGTGCAGCAGCATGGGCGCAAGCAGGTTGCGCGATCGCGTATAGACGAAGCCCAAAACAATGCCCAGCACCATCAGCGGCAGGATTTCCGATACGCTCAGGTGGGCTGCCGCAAAGATGAACGCGCTGAGGGCGATCGCTGGCCAAGCCGCCATGTAGCGGGTGAGCGAGGGCAGCAAAAACCCCCGAAAGAGAAACTCCTCAAAAATAGGGGCGGCGACGGCAGCGGTAAAGAAAAACAGCCCCAGCGCCACCGGATCGGTTTCATCTAGCACAATCTCCAGCAGGGGGTTGCTGCCGCCGCGGCCCTGCCAAATCTGCTGGTTTATCAGAGAGACCCCAATCACGAGAGGAACTGCAGCAAAATAGCCGCCCAACCCCCACAGTGGCCACCTATCGAAAAGTTTGAACCGAAACCAGCCCTCGGGCAGGGGGCGGTGCTGACCAACAGAGAAGTAAAGCACCACCAGCGACGATAGGGCGAGCAGCAGATAGGCAAACAGGGTGAACCCTGCCGAGACGCGGCCGCTAGGAGCAGCCCCTACGGCTGAGGCCTGTGCCAGCAGCGGATTGAGAACCAAGGCCCGCACGAATATCAGCACAATCGGCAAAATAATCTGCCCAACAAAGAAAAAGCCGACAATAAGCACCTGCCAGGTGATTTCCCAGTTCCAGGGCGTGATCCAACGCAGGTGTTTTCCCTCCGAGAGCAGGGCTCGCTCCCCTTGAACAAGGCGCTGAATGGCCAGGGAAATCAGTAGCCCGACGCCGATGACGCCGCCGAGGGCGGGGCCAATACCCAAGAGCGTGAGCTTGATAAGCGACTGCTTCGCGGTCTCCTGCGCTGCCGCTTCGAGCTGGGCAAGGGTATCGCTGCGCTGCTGCGCGCGGTAAAGCTGGGCTAGCGCCTGGGTCTGAAACCAGCCCTGGAGCGATCGCTGAATCTGCGCTTCGGCGTCGGGGAGAATTTGCGGCGGATCGCTCCAGATAGCTGCTAAAACGCGCGCCGTTTTGGCCTGGTCTGTCGCGGTCTGGCTCTGCGCTATTGCCTTTTGGTCGATCGCTTGCCAGCGATCGCGGGCGTCCTCTAAGCGGCCCGCTTTAGCCTGAAGAATGCCCAGCCGCAGATCTAAGCGATTGATAAAAAGCCGCCCCTTTAACGCATCTTGCGGGACTGACCCCTCCGGGAAAGCGTCCACGGGCTGCGGCTGCGGCGGCTCGGGGGAGGGATCGGCCTGAGCGTTGCCAATTAAGCCTGTTGCCTGGCTCGCCGCGTCCTCTCGAATCGATTGATACTGTTCGATGGCCCGCTCGAGGGGCGCTTTGCCTACGATGGACTGGCGAACCGGGTCCAGGGTCTCGTCGTCGAAAGAAAACTCCTGGGCCTGCAGCAGCAAGTCAGTTTGATAGAGCTCTAAGCGGCCGGCGATCTGCTGTTCTTCGAGGGAGCTGATTAGCGCTGGCCCGACAGATAACGCAACGACGATCAGGGTAAGAACGGCTAAGACAATTCGCCTAAGTGACATGCTGTATGCGGGGTCCTTTCGTCAAGACTGAAGACGCCTACTGCCTGATGCTGACCCTAGGCGAACTCTGAAGGCATTATTGCATCGTTCTCAGGTTTATGGCGCTGCCGTTAGGGCTATGGAAGGAATCACAAGACAGGGTAATATGCCTTTGGAAATATCACTACAGCTGACGCTGAGGTCCAATCTGCGCTAAGGCGCAGTCTACGCTGAGGCTCAATCAACAGGGGGAAAGCCTTTGGCTACTCGAATAATCTTAGTGCGCCATGGGGAGAGCACGTTTAATACGCAGCGCCGCGTTCAAGGCCACTGCGACGATTCTACGCTCACCGAGACGGGCCGTAATGCCGCTCGACAGGTTGGTGCGGCAATCTGCGATCTTCCCGTACAGATGGTCTATAGCAGCCCGCTGCGCCGCGCTAGGACCACCGCCGATTTAATCCTAGAGTCGTTTTCTCCAGCCCCATCTATCGAAACCAGCCCGCTGCTGCTGGAGGTCAACCTCCCCAACTGGGAAAAAATGACCTTCGAAGAAGTTGAGGCGAGCTTCCCCGACGACTATCGCCTCTGGAAGGCGTGTCCCCATGAGCTACGCATGGATATTCCGTCTCCTGAGGGCGATATCGAGCATTACCCGGTTAGAGCGCTGTACGACCAGGCAAAGCGGTTTTGGCAGTCGATTTTACCCCGTCACGGTAGCGGAACTATCGTCGTGGTTGGGCACAGCGGCGTCAACCGGGCGCTGCTTCAGACGGCCATGGGGTTGGGGCCCCAGAGCTACAGCCGCTTTTATATCTCCAACTGCGGCATCAGCATTCTCAATATCGCCGACGATCTGTCTACCGCTGATGGCCCATCGGGGGACGTACAGCTTGAGTCACTCAACGTGGTCTCCCATCTGGGAGAGTCCTATCCGCCAGTGCGCTCGGGCCACGTTGGTCCGAGGCTGCTGCTTGTGCGCCATGGTGAGACTGACTGGAACCGCGACAAGCGCTTTCAGGGACAGATCGATATCCCCCTGAACGATAACGGGCGGCGGCAGGCCGCTCAGTGCGCCGATTTTCTCAAAACGGCTCAAATTGATCGGGCCGTTAGCAGCTCTATGTCCCGGCCCAAGGAAACCGCTGAAATTATCCTCCAGTCCCACGTTGGCGTTCCCCTCAGCACCATGGATGCGCTGCAGGAGATCGGTCACGGCCTGTGGGAGGGGCAGCTAGAGCCCGATATCCACAAGGCCTATCCCGGACTGCTGCAGCAGTGGAAGGACGCACCCGAGACGGTGCAGATGCCGGAAGGGGAGAATCTTCAGCAGGTGTGGGACCGGGCGATCGCCGCCTGGGCTGAGATTGTCGCTTCGGTTAGGCCGGGCGAGGTGATTTTAGTGACGGCCCACGATGCGGTAAATAAAGCGCTGCTCTGCCACCTGTCGGGGCTAGGTCCAGAGCATTTTTGGACCTTTAAGCAGGGCAACGGCGCGGTGAGCGTCATCGACTACCCCAGCGGGCCTAAGGGGCCGCCCCTGCTGCAGTCCATCAACATTACGACGTTCCTGGGTTCAGGGGTGCTCGACAAAACGGCGGCGGGAGCGCTCTGAATCCGTCCATGGAGGACGCCTCTATCTATTTACTGCGACAGGTGCGCTTGCTTGACCCGCTTACCCAGGGCGATCGCTTGGCCGACGTGCTGATTGCCGACTGCGGTATTCGCGCCATAGCGCCAGCTTTGGCTACTCTGCCAGACGATATCGATGCTGCTGCCGTGGAAGAGATTCATCGGCCTGGGGCTGTTTTGGGTCCGGGCCTGGTCGATCTGTATAGCCACGCCAGCGACCCCGGATTTGAATCTCGGGAAACCGCCGCCGCCCTGACCCGCTCAGCCCTCATGGGGGGATTTACGCGGCTGACGCTGCTGCCGGATACCCAGCCTGCGATCGACCAGGCCGTCATGCTGCGGCAGCTTCAGGGGCGCTACGCCAGCTCTGGCCTCCAGGTCAGCGTCTGGGGAGCCCTTACCCTAGGGCTAGCGGGAGAGCGTCTGAGCGACTTAGCAGAGCTAGGTGCGGCGGGGGCCGTCGGCTTCACTGACGTTAGGGCGCAGTCCAATGAGATCCTCTATCCGGCGCTAGATTATACCCAGTCCCTCGGTAAGCCGATTGGCGTCTCGCTCTGTCGGTCAACCTGTCCCGCCCGCGACGGGGCGATCGCGCTGCGGCTGGGGCTGCCCGGTGCGCCTGCCGCTGACGAAGCTGCTCCGCTAGCCGCACTGCTAGAGCAGCTCGAAATTATCCGCTCGCCCGTGCACATCATGCACCTGTCCACCGCTCGGGGCGTTGCGCTGGTGGCCCAAGCCAAAGCCCATGGCCTGCCGGTCACCGCCAGCGTCACCTGGCTTCACCTGCTGCGAGATACTTCTGATCTCATCGCCTACGACCCCAATCTAAGGGTCCACCCCCCGCTGGGCAACCCTGAGGATCGAGACGCTCTGATCGACGGCATTGCCGCCGGTACCCTTGATGCGATCGCCGTGGACCACCGCGCCTACACTTACGAAGAAAAGACCGTGGCCTTTGCCCAGGCCCTTCCTGGCGTAGTAGGTCTGCAGACGGCGCTTTCGCTTCTATGGTCAGGCTTAGTTGAGACCGGCAGGCTGAGCCCTCTAGACCTGTGGAGTGCCCTCAGTACGCGCCCGGCTCAGTGCCTTGGGCAGTCTCCCCCAGTCCTAGTAGTGGGGCAGGCGGCTGAGGCAGTCCTCTTTGATCCGGCGGAGTCTTGGAAGGCGACGCCACAGACCCTGGCTTCGTCCGCGCGCAATACGCCCTGGATGGGCTCGTCCATTTCGGGCCGGGTTGTCAACGTCTGGACCCCGTAAAAAACTGGACCCCGTAAAAAACTAAACTTGGACTGTGGGCCTCAGGCTGTGGGCTTCAGACTGTGGGCTTCAGACTGTGGGCTTCACTTCGGAAATCATCTCGGGAATCATCAGGCGAAAGCTGGTTTTTCCCTGCTGACTTGAAACCTGGACCGTTCCGCCTAGATAGCCAATCAGCTGCTTGACCAGCGCTAGGCCTAGCCCAGTTCCCCCCTTTTGCCAAACGTTGCTGTTCTGAACTTGGTAGAATTTGTCAAACACGTAGGGCAGATGGCCTGCAGGGATTTCGACACCAAAGTTGGTCACCTGTAGCTGCAGCGCTCGGTCTATCATCCGCGCCGTGACTAAAACGTTCTCGCCCTGCGGCGTGTATTTGCAGGCGTTGTCTAAGAGCTCCGTCAAAATCCGGTGGACAGCAGTCACGTCGGTTCTAAACGAGGTCAGCGGGCTGAGACAGCGGAACTGGAGCGTCTGCTGCCGGGCCTGCAGACGCTCCTCGAAAGACTGAACGATGCCGCTCAGCCAAGACTTGAGGGAGATAAGCCCGATATTAGGCGCTTGAACCTCTGAGTCGAGACGCTGCAGCTCGAGTAGGTCATTGATTAAGCCAATTTCGCGATCGCATTCTTGGGTCAGAATTTGTAGATACTGCTGAATTTTACGGGCTGTTGGGTCCACCGGTTCAGGTATGTCACCCACCGAATTGGTGTTCTGGCCCTGTATCTGGCCCTGTATTTGGGGCTGTATCTGGCCCTGTATCTGGCCCTGCATTTGGCCCTGTATTTGGGGCTGTACCTGAGTCAAAGACACCGACAGCATTTGAATCGCCATCTTCATGTTGGTGACCGGGGAGCACAGTTCGTGGGACACCGTGCTTAAAAAATCGTCCTTCTGCTGGTGCAAACTCTTCAAAATCTCAGCTTGATTTTGGGCGGTTTGACGGAAACGCTCCTGGCGGATGGCGATCGCAAAGTGATCGGCGACGTGCTGCGCTAGCGCAGCTTTATCGGCCACAGCCTCGATCTGAGGCGGAGTACCCGGTTGCGCAGCGTCTCGGTCGGGGATCGGTGAATCGGGCCCAGAGGGCCAAAATAGCCACAAATCCCCTAAAAAGCCGTGCCAATCGAAGATGGGGCTGGCCACGACGAGCTGCCAGCCCCAGTCAGGATGCCGATAGCAGAATTGAACGGGATGGTGCTCTAAAAGGACGGGAGAGGCTGCCTGGAGGTCCGCTTCTACGCTAAAGTCAAGCTGCCCGTCAAGCTGATCTTTAAGCGACGGTTGACCTCCGGTCGCAGCCTGCTGGGCGACGCGGTCATAGATTATTCTAGGGGAGCTGTCTAGGGCGTCTATACTGCAAAGGGTCGCCTTGCCGTAGCGCAGCCCAAGCCATTCACCCAGCGCCTCAAGAGCGGCCTGCAGGATTGTAGTCACTTCAACCCCGTCTCGAGCGTCATCGGTGATCTGCTTTAGCAAATCACTAAGCTCAAGCTCCTGCTGCCGGCGGGTAGTCCGTACCTTCAGCTGCAGCGGAGCCGCTTCAAACGGCTGCCGGTGCTTTGCCTGGGCGGTGAGATGGTTTTGCGCGCTGGACTGATTTTGCGCGGTGGGAAGATCACCTGCACCGGTATAAGCCACGGCATCATGCGCTGTAGACCTTTGAAATGCGACGCCGAGCTCGTCTCCTAACGCGTGCTGCCGCGCTTGCTGGGATGCTTCGACACCTGCTGTCGCGAGCTGTTGAACAGCCTGACCTAAGGGACGAGTCCGCTTGCGGGCGGCAATCAGCGCAAGATGGTGGTCGACTCTGATCCTCATCTCCTCGACCGTAAATGGAGCTGCGATATAGTCTGCCCCACCGACCGTAAAGGCGGTTATTTCCCCTGATGGGTCGTCTGGGATGCCGATAAAAACGATCGGAATAACGCAGGTTGACGGGCTTTGCTTAAGTCGCTCGCAGATCCGGTAGCTATCGGTTCCGGATGTTTCCACTTCCAGCAAAATGAGATCAACCGGCCCTACGTCCAGGCGCGCCAGGGTTTCCTGTTCGTCTGCTGCCGCAGCGACTTGATAGCCACAGGCCTCTAGCCCAAGCAGGAGCTGGCGCATACGGGGCGAGGCCCCAACGACCAGGAGGCTACCGCACAGAGATTCTAAACGTATCGGGCTCATCGATAGTATACACAGCCAAAGGTTTGGCGCCTATGTGTTTGAGGTTTGGGCAAACTATGCAGACTGTAAGCTACCCAATACACCACAAGACTTGTCCAAATAGGACAGATATGTAAGTGACGGAGTGACGGCGTGTGACGTTTGGGCTGAGCCCTGTTGGGGTACTCTCAAAACGAGCAAACCGACCAGAGTGGTGCCGTACTCAGGTTGATAGGTCTAGCTAGCCACAGCCCGGCCGATGGTCAGACAGGTTACAGCCTGGAAGGGGAGCGAGCCATGTATTACCTGACACAGCGTTGGGGGAAGAGATCGGAATGATATTTGGGAACTGCTGCGTCAATTGCCCAAACAGGATAACCAGCACACTGAGGGATGTCACAGTCAGCATTGCGTGCAATGCGTGCAATAGTATATTACTATTCCTTCTAGTATATCGGGCCATACCACTGAGACGGTGTTGTGCTCCATCACAACCTTAAGAAATCTCGCTGAATATTACATCAGGTGTCCTACGGAGAGAGGTTGACCTGCTCGCCCTTTTATTCAAGCTTTTTCAGATGAAACCAATTTCCGAGCGCCGTAAGGCCGCAATTTGGTAGAAGGTATGCCGGCTTGACGTCCGTAGTTCTGCGCAGGTGCCCAAATTTTGGCCCTGCACCTCCGCCTCAATTCAGCTATTGCATTATTGAGTTAATTTAGGCAATCTAGGGTCAGGGAAATTCCTCGGTCAGTGCGTCAGGGCTAGCTTCGTGGCTCAGTGACCCGTGATATGTCGCTTCTATAACTGGTGAGAGGAGGTTCTAGACTGTGAAATCGCTATCTCGATATACTGCGCTGTCTGCTGCGTCACTGGCGGTTGTCATGGGTGCGCCGGATGTAACTGCCCCAAATATTAGTGCCCTAGGCTCCGCGGCCCATGCTCAGACGCCCCCAGCCTCAGATCTACTGCTCGCCGAACGTATGTCGGATTTTGGCAGCTCCATCATTGATGTTACTGTTCCCCAAAGTAGCCAGACGATCGCAGATATTGAGGTACGGTTTGTAGACGGTGAGGAGTCCGTCGATGGCAAAACGCGCGACCACATCATTACGCGGGAGTTCGATCTGGCGGCGGGCGATCGCTACGATGCTGAACTCGCTGAACAGGGCCTACAGCGGGTCAACAATTTAGAGATTGTGAGCAGCGCCACGCTGACCCTAGAGCCCACTGATGATCCCAACCAGGCGGTCATGGTGATTACGGTGGATGAAAGGAGTCCGTTTCCGCTTGCCTTTAGCTTGACCTTGCCCCAGCCGACAGCGCTTCAAGGCCCCGTCGTCCCTGAGACCGTGCTTCCCGGAACAGATCGCGAAGGGGGAACCCTGCTAAGCCTTTCGCTTGAGCGGCGCAACGTGGGCGGCAATAACCAAACCGCGGCGCTGGGTATTGAGGGCGGCGAGAACACCTTCAACTATGCCTTTTCTTTCACAGACCCCTGGATCGGAGATTCTAACCGTACGGGCTATACCGTCAACTTCTTCAACAGCCGTGAGGTGTCTACTATATTTGACGGTGGGGACGAGGTTGAGCTGTCAAACGACCGCGATCCTTGGGTGCACCGCATCGGCGGCGGGTTTGACGTCTTTCGGCCCGTTTCTCCCAGCCTTGCCTTTGCCGCCGGCCTCTCATTTCAGCGCGTGTCCGTGCGCGACAGCATCACCACCGACGACATCTTTACTGAGGACGAGCTCGGCAACGAGCTGACGTTCGGCGACGAAGGGCGCGACAGCCTGCTGACCCTAAGTTTTGCAGGGGCGCTCGATCGCCGCGATGACCGTGAACTGCCGACGGAGGGCTACCAGCTCCTGTTCCGCTCAGATCAGTACGTGCCTGTAGGCGAATCCAGCATTGCGGGCAATCGACTGGCAGCCAACTATACCCAGTACCTGCCTGTACCGCTGTTTGGGTTTGACGATGGCCCCCGCACCCTGATCCTCAACGTTCAGGGCGGCACATTTATTGGCGATCTGCCACCCTATGAGGCTTTTGCCCTAGGCGGTGGTACATCGGTGCGTGGCTACGATGCGGGAGAAATCGGCTCGGGGCGAAGCTTCGCCCAGGCTACCGCTGAGTACCGCTTCCCCATATTCGACTTTGTGGCCTTTCAAGAGGAAATCGATGTGGGCGGCGCTCTATTTGTAGATTACGCCACCGACCTGGGCTCCGGCGATACGGTGCGGGGAGAGCCCGCTGAAGTCCGGGACAAGCCGGGAGAGGGCCTTGGCTTTGGTGTGGGGCTGCGCGCCCTGACGCCTGTTGGGCCTGCTCGTCTGGAGCTCGGAATTAATGATGATGGGGAGAGCGAAGTGATCTTTACCATTGGCGATCGCTTCTAATCGCAGTCGCTGCGGTAATAAAAGCCCCTCACCTTGCACAAGATGAGGGGCTACTCCACCCGGAAGCTGGGCTGATTCAGGGAAATTTATCAGCGATTCCCACTGAGGAGATTCTGACGGCTTGAGTCCGTTTCTGTTGAGGCTTTACCGGCTGCTCTATCGGTTCAGCGACCCAGACTATTTATTGCCTAGGCCGTCGTAAAACTCATCTTCGAAGCGGCCTTCAAGGGCTAGCGCCGGTGCGACTAGAGAGACTACCGCTATTGTAGAGAGCGCGATCGTAATTAAGCGTTTCATGGTCTTGTCTCCTGATAGGTAGAGCGATTGTGTCGAGCTCTACGGAACTGAGAGCAAAGCATAGCCAAGCATTGCGCTTGGTGTGAAGAGACTGCGTTACTCTTGCTAACTTCACTATGACGCTCAAATGTGAGGGTTTCCTGACGAAAGTCTGAGAGAAGCTTTAAAGTATGCTTAGCCCGCCATGAGCATCCCAAATCCGTTAAAGCCTGTCCCGCTTGTGGCCTTGTTGCGGGCTGGGTCAGGGAGCGATTGCGCTCAGGGATCGACCATAATTGAGGTGTATTGATATATCAGCAAAACTTAAAGATGCAAAAACGACTCAGCCGCCTTTTCGCGTTTGTCCTAATTCTTGCGGCAAGCTTCAGCTGGTCGCTGGCAACCCAGGCCCAGACCAGCGATCTCAATCAAGCTACTTTTGCGGGGGGCTGCTTCTGGTGTATGGAAAAGCCTTTTGAGGAGCTGGCTGGGGTAAGCGAGGTGATCTCTGGCTATACGGGCGGTGAGGTTGAGAATCCGACCTACGAGCAGGTGTCTTCTGGCACGACGGGCCACATAGAGTCGGTGCAGATTACCTATGACCCGCAGCAAGTCAGCTATGACGAGCTGCTAGAGGTGTACTGGCCCAACGTCGACCCCCTAGACGACGGCGGTCAGTTTTGCGATCGCGGCGGTCAGTACGAAACGAAAATCTTTTACCATAGTGAAGAGCAGCGCCAGCTCGCTCAAGCGTCTAAAGCCGCTGCAGAAGAAGAGATTGGGAAGTCCATCGTGACTGAGATCATTCCAGCCTCTACCTTTTACAGCGCCGAGGACTACCACCAAAACTACTACCGCACCCACCCTATCCGCTACCGCGCCTATCGCTTTGCCTGCGGGCGCGATCGCCGACTAGAGGAGGTGTGGGGCAGCTCGCCTCACTAGCGCCCGACTTCAAAGGCGGCCCCCAAGGCAAGACCAAAAGCGCGAAAGCCACCCAAGTTGGGGCGCTAGCGCGTTTTTGTTAGGTGTTTTACAAAAGAATTTTTTAACG
>JBHJHD010000110.1:0-5766 GCA_050331115.1 Elainellaceae cyanobacterium | reverse complement strand
TCAAGCAAAGTTTGTGTGTGTTGTATTTAACAAAAATCATATTATGTTTTGGTGTTACCCCCCAAACAACCGCTTTCTAAGGGGGGGACGCCCGGTTCTCCCCCTTAGCAAGGGGGCGTTAGAGGGGGTTCTCCGAAATGTTAAACGCATACATTTATAGGAAAGCACTGTTCCTAAACTTTGACGGCATTTAGGAGAGACAAAGGTAAAGTGGCACCGATTCTAAACGTAGACAACCTAACGGCTAACGTAGACGGCACCCAAATTCTCAAGGGGCTCAATTTAACCGTCAACGCCGGAGAAATTCACGCCATCATGGGACCCAACGGCTCTGGTAAAAGCACCTTCTCTAAAGTGCTGAGCGGCCACCCCGACTACGAAGTCACCGGCGGCACGGCCGCCTTCCAGGGGCAAGACCTGCTGGCGCTGGAGCCGGAAGAGCGGGCGCGGGCCGGGGTCTTCCTGGCGTTTCAATATCCCCTGGAGATTCCCGGGGTGTCGAACCTCGACTTTTTGCGGGTGGCCTACAACGCCAAGCGCAAGCACCGAGGAGAAGAAGAGCTGGACGCCTTCGACTTCGACGAGCTGGTTCAAGACAAGCTCGACGTCGTCAAAATGAAGCCCGAGTTCCTTAGCCGCAGCGTCAACGAGGGCTTCTCCGGCGGTGAGAAGAAGCGCAACGAGATTTTGCAGATGGCCATCCTAGAGCCGACGCTAGCGATTCTGGATGAGACTGACTCAGGGCTGGACATCGACGCGCTCAAGATTGTGTCGGAGGGCGTTAACCAGCTGGCTGGCCCCGAGAACGCCACGGTTTTGATTACCCACTACCAGCGTCTGCTCAACTACATCGTCCCCGACTACGTCCACGTGATGGCGGCGGGGCGCATCATCCGCACGGGCGGCAAAGAGCTGGCCCATGAGCTAGAGGGCCGCGGCTACGACTGGGTGATTGAGGAAGCGGGGGTGACCGCATGACCCTAGCCGCTAATACCGGGGTGACGCCAGTTAAACGCACCGATCTGGCCGACCTACTGGCGGTGAGAGCCCCTCTACCAGACAGCAGCCCAGAGCTGTATCGCTGGCTGAGCGAGCGGCGCGACGAGGCCGTCAAAGCGCTATCGAAGCGATCGCTGCCCACCACCCGAGACGAAGAGTGGCGGTTTACGGACGTCATGCCCCTGGTAGACCTACCGCTGCGATCGCCGGAGCAGACGGCTGAGCAGGTCTCTGCTTCTGGCCTAGAGGCGTACCGCATCCCCGACGCCCTGCGACTCGTCTTCGTCGATGGACGCTACGCTCCGGCGCTCTCGTCGGACTTGGTTTCAGCGGGCGGCGTCACCGTCGGCTCTCTGCAGAGCTGGACTGGCCCTGATCTACAGCCCTATCTCGCCCAGCAGCAGGCCCTAGAGCAAACCTTTACCCGGCTCAACACCGCTAGCTTCAACGACGCAGCCGTGATTTGGCTGGACGCTGAAGCCGTCATCGATCGGCCCATTCACCTGCTGTTCGTCTCTACCTCCCGCAAGGCCTACCTCACCCATCCTCGCTGCCTGGTGGTGGCAAATCCCCACAGCCGCCTCACCCTGGTCGAAGACTTCCTCGGACTGGGGGAGGGCACCTACGTCACCAATAGCGTCACCGAGGTTTACGTCGCCGACAGCGCCCAGGTGACCCATCTACGGCTGCAGCGCGACGCCTCTGGTGCCTACAACTTGGGCAAAACGGCGGTGTCCCAGCAGCGCGACTCCCGCTACGCCTGCCACTTTGTCAGCTTGGGGGCCAAGCTCTCGCGCCATAACCTAGAGGTATTCCAGCAGGGAGCGCAGACCGAAACGACGCTCAGCGGCCTTACCCTAGCCACGGGCGAGCAGCTCTCTGATACCCATAGCCTAATTCAGTACGCCCACCCCCACGGCACCAGCCGCCAGCTGCATAAATGCATTGCCAGCGATCGCGCCCACGTGGTCTTTAACGGCAAGGTGCTGGTGCCCCAGGCGGCGCAGATGACCGACGCCGGGCAGCTGAACCGTAACCTGCTGCTGTCGCCTAAGGCGCGCATAGACACCAAGCCCCAGCTGGAAATCGTGGCCGATAACGTCAAATGCACCCACGGGGCCACCGTCAGCCAGCTCGACCCCAGCGAGGTGTTTTACTTTCAAAGCCGGGGCATCGACGCAGCAAAAGCCCAGACCCTGCTGATTCGCGCCTTTGCCGGGGAAATCATCGACGCCCTGCCCGTTGAAGCAGTGCGAAAGCAAATTATTGTCTGTGTTGCAGCCCTGGCACCCTAATTGACTGACAAGATACCTTTGCGTAGGTTGGGTTGACGGAAGGAAACCCAGCACCGACAAAGGTTTCGCTGGGTTACGCTGTCGCTCCAACCTAACCTACGGCTTTACGACAACTCACCCTCAACTCCTCACACCTATCTCCTCCTACCATGACCGCCACTCAAGAAAGAACCCTCGCCGCTAAGTTTCGCCCCGACTTCCCTATCCTCAATCAGCAGATCAACGGTAAGCCGCTGGTCTACCTCGACAACGCCGCCACCTCCCAAAAGCCCGTGGCCGTGCTGGAAGCCATAGAGGGCTACTACCACCGGGATAACGCCAACGTCCATCGCGGCGTCCACACCCTCAGCGCCCGGGCGACCGACGCCTACGAAGGGGCGCGGGACAAGGTGGCTCAATTCGTCAACGCCGCCCACCGAGAAGAGATTATCTACACCCGCAACGCCAGCGAAGCCATCAACCTGGTGGCCTACGCCTGGGGTTCACTCCTGCAGCCGGGGGACGAAATCATTCTGTCGGTGATGGAGCACCACAGTAACCTAATTCCTTGGCAGCTGCTGGCCCAGCGTCAAGGCGTGGCGCTGAAGTTTGTGGAATTGACGGAAGACGAAGCCTTTGACCTGGACCACTACCGCTCCCTGCTGTCGGACAAGACCAAGGTCGTGGCCATCTCCCACGTCTCCAACACCCTGGGCTGCGTCAACCCCGTGCGGGAAATCATCGACCTAGCCCACGATCGCGGCGCGAAGGTGCTGATTGATGCCTGCCAGAGCGTGCCCCACATGCCGGTGGACGTACAGGCCATGGGCTGCGACTGGCTGGTGGCCTCGGGCCACAAGATGTGCGCCCCCAGCGGCATTGGATTTCTCTACGGCAAGCAGGACGTGCTGCGGGCCATGCCCCCCTTCCTGGGCGGCGGCGAGATGATTGCCGACGTGTTCCTAGACCACGCCACCTACGCCGACATTCCCCACCGCTTTGAGGCCGGGACCCCTGCCATTGCCGAGGCGATCGCCTTGGGCGCGGCGGTGGACTACCTGAGCAACATCGGCATGGAGACTGTCCACGCCTACGAGCAGGAGCTGGCCGCCTACCTGATGGCGCAGGTGACCGACATTCCTGAGGTGCGGGTTTATGGCCCCAAAACCCAGGAGCGGGCGGCGCTAGCCTCCTTTACCGCCGGAGCAGCCCACCCCCACGACCTCTCCACCATCTTGGACCAGTGGGGCGTTGCCATTCGCGCCGGGCACCACTGCACCCAGCCCCTGCACCGCCTGCTCAAGGCCCAGTCCACCGCCCGCGCCAGCCTTTACTTCTACAACACCCGCGAGGAAGTCGATATCTTCATCGCGGCGCTGAAGGAGGCGATCGATTTCTTTAGCGGTCTCGGGTTTTAGTTAACCCGCTGTAACTAATCTTCAAAATAGTTCGTTTCCCCAGCCTGGCGATTGTGGGACAATCCCCGAAAATCACCTCACATTTGGATGGCTATGGGGCGAGCATTTTGTTCAGGGCCGGGCTTTGGTCTAGCGGCGATCGCGCTTTATGGGGGGCTAGGGGTCGCGTTGACGCCTGCCCTAGCGGCGCAGGCCAACCAGCGGCCTTCAATCGCTCAGGCTCTCGATGAGTTTGAGGGCGGCGAACTGTATATCCATCCTGCCCAGGGGCGCGATCGCGCGACCGGGGCCGAGGATGCTCCGCTGCAGACGATCACCCAAGCGCTGGCGATCGCCGCGCCGGGAACGACGATTGTGCTGGCCCCAGGCCGCTACGACCGCGACAGCGGCGAGCAGTTTCCGCTGCAGATTCCCGATGGCGTCACGCTGCGGGGTAACGAGGGCGACTATGGTGACGGCGTGCTCATCTACGGCGGCGGTTCTTTTGTCAGCGGGGCAGCGGGACAGCAAAGCGCAGCCGTAATTGCCTCAGGACGGGCGATTCTGAGCGGGCTAACCCTATCCAACGCGGAGGGGCACGGACTGTGGGTTGAACAGGGTGCGCCCGTGGTCACCAACTGCCTTTTCTGGGGTAGTGGTCAGAGCGGTATGACAATCGGCGGCGGCAGCCCCACCGTGCGCCACAGCCGTTTCTACCAAAACCAAGGCAGCGGCCTGCTGATTTCAGGAACGGCGACGCCCCTCGTTCAAGCTAACCGAATTGAGGACACCGGCTACGGGCTGACTATCCAGGGCCAAGCAGCCCCGCGACTGCTGCAAAACTACATCAGCGGCAACCGCTCGGGCGTTGTCATCCAGGGGCAGGCCTACCCAACCCTGCGAAGCAACCAAATTGTGGACAACCGTGAGGATGGCGTAGTTACGCTGGCCCAAGCGCAGCCCGACCTAGGTACCCAGGGCCAGCCGGGCTACAACGAATTCAGCAGCAACGGTCAGTACGCTGTAAATGCTGCGGCCTCAGATCAGATTATTGCGGCAGCAGGAAACCGGTTTTTAACCGGCTCCCCAGCGAGCCGCACATCCGGCCGCGTAGATTTCAGCGGTATCGTGGCTGGGGAGCAGGCGGCCCTAGCGTCGCCTGCTCAAACGCCGCTAGCCCAGGCCCCAGTCGCCCAAGCTCCAACAGCCCAAGCTCCAATTAATCAGGGCTCCAGCAGCTTATCGGCACCGCTTCCGACGCGGCAGGCGAGCTCTACGGCGGCGATTCGCCCCGCGCTAGCGAGCCAAGCCCCCCAGCAGCGAAGCACTGGATTCGAACGAAATGCCGACCTCCTACCGGTGCCGGCTGTCAGCGTTCCGGTGGGGCACGTTGGGGGAATGTCGACCGTTTCAGCAGGCCCCGGCGGGGCATCCGCCCGGCGGGCAACCCTGCGCTACCGAGTGGTTGTAGAAGCCAACAGCACCCAGGATCAGGCGATTGTGCAGGCGATCGCTCCCGGGGCGTTTATCACCCGCGTCAACGGCAGAGCGGTGATGCAGGTTGGGGCCTATCAGCGATCGGAAAATGCGACGCAAATGCAGCGGCAGCTAGCGAGTCGCGGCCTAAGGGCTGAGGTGCAGCAGGTGCGGTAGGACCTGGTTAACTGCGACATTCAAGAGCAGGATGCCGATCGCTATTGGGTCTGGAGGCGCAGGTGAAGCAGCTGATATAGCAAATCGACTGGCTGAGCGTCAGAACGGCACATCGATATCGGGCTCACCCCGCTCAACGTCGCGGGACGGTCTTGGGCCTGACGCTGGGCTACTTTTACCGCTGTCCTGTGCCGGTAAAAAGTCTAAATCCTCATTCCACTCAATCACCTGACCATTGAACATACTGGCGAAGCTCTTGGCGGCCTGTACAGCGCTGTCATCGTCTAGCGGCGGGAGCGCAGCAGATGGTACTGGGTCAGCAGCCGCTGGATTTTCCTGACCTGGCGCGGCCGGGGGCGCGGCCGGGGCGCGGGGGGGCGGCGGAGGCGGTGGGGCCGGGGCCTCGCGCGGGGCAGGGGGGGTCGGGGGGGGGGGGGGGAGCC
>JBHJHD010000109.1:0-10011 GCA_050331115.1 Elainellaceae cyanobacterium | reverse complement strand
AGATCAGCCCTGCCCTTAATAAGGGGGATGGGGGGATCCCCTACGCCAAATTTAGCTGGGATAGAGGTTTTGTGAATAAGCCCTGTCTAGCATCATGAGCACACTCGAACAAATCTAGGATGCAGATACTTCAAACAGAGTCATCAACCCATAGGCGATCGCCCCTCCAATCAGCTGCTGAGGCCGTGCGCAGCGTGGCCGAGCAGTCCCTAGCGCCACAGGTTCAGGCCATCGACTTAGATGGCGAATATCCGGCCCAGGTCATGCACGAACTAGGTGACGCTGGGGCCTTTGCCCACGCGATCGCTCCTAAGTACGAGGGAACGGGACTGGGCCTGAAGGCCACCATCCAGAGCCTTGAAGAAATCTCGAAGGTGTGCCTGTCCACCGGATTTATGGCCTGGTGTCAGGTGGCCTGCACCTGGTATCTGCAAAATACCGATAACGCGGCGCTGCAGGCTAGGCTGCTGCCCGACATTGCCACCGGGCGGCGGCTGGCTGGTACGGGCCTGTCTAACCCCATGAAGCACTTTGCCGACATCGAGAAGATCGCCCTGACGGCGGTCCCGGTGGACGGGGGATATCGGCTCAACGGTATGCTGCCCTGGGTCTCTAACCTGGGGCCGGGGCACGCCTTTGGCGTGGTAGCCAAGATTGCGAGCAGCGGGGACTACCTGATGGCGATGGCGTCCGATGACCTAGAGGGCATGACCCTGCGGTGCAATGCCCACTTCATCGCCCTAGAGGGCACCGGCACTTACAGCTGCGTCTTTCGGGACGTGTTTATCCCCAGTGACCTGGTGCTTGCTGCGCCTTGTGAGGCCTACGTCGCCTGCATTCGCCCCGGCTTTATCCTAACTCAGGTGGGTATGGGGCTGGGCCTAGCGGAGAGCTGCGTGGAGCTGATGAGGCGCTCCAACAAGCGGCTGGGACACGTCAACTGCTTCTTAGATGACCAAGCTGAAGATATCGCGGCCGACGTGGCGATCGCCCGCGATCGCACCTACGCCCTAGCCGACCACCTCGACGCGCGGGGCACCGCCGACGCGCAGCTGCTGCGGGAGATTATCCAGGCCCGAATTTCGGCGGCGGAGCTGTCGCTGCGGGCGGCCCAGGGCGCGATGCTTCACGCCGGGGCGCGGGCCTATGTGAAGGGCAGTGCGGCGGAGCGAAAGCTGCGGGAGGCCTACTTTGTGGCGATTGTGACTCCGGCGCTGAAGCACCTGAAGAAGATGCTGTTTAGCCTGCAGGAAACGGCTCTTTCGCCTGTGCTCTAAGCCCAGACAAATTGAAAGTAGTTCATTGGAGAGCCTGTCGCTATGGTATTGGCATCAGCATCAGCCCCAGATCGGCGGTGGAATAACCTGTCCTGTCAGCAAGGAACCGCTGAGACCATCGCGGTGCGCTGCGTCATCTGCGGCAGCTTCCACGCTACCGGCGACCACTGGAAATATATGGCGGACATGCCGCAAGAGCCCGCAGATCTCGTCGATGACCTGATCAAAATGCGCCTCTATCAGCCCCAAGCGCTAGAAGTGGCCGACGCCATCAGCCAGGCGGAGCTCCGCACGGCGCTGTTTGTTCAGATGGCCGCCCAGGGGAGCCCGAAGCGCGATCGCCTTGTGCGAGACCTAATTCAGCTGGCGGGCGGCCTAGACCAGGCCTTTGCCGCCGCCTTTGGCCCCAAAGCGGGGCTGTTCTTTAACGATGCCCGGCGGTTGAGCCAGGTGACGCGGCGGAAGTTTTTGCAAAATGCGGTGATTGGGGCGGCGCTGGTGTCGCTGGCCAGCTGCACCCAGCAGTCCGAGGCCCCCGAGGCCGAGGAGGCCGCCCCGCCGCCCACGACGGGAGACCTCGAGAAAACGGACCTGAAAGTCGCGTTCTTGCCCATCACCTGCGCGACGCCCATCATCATGTCTGACCCCCTGGGCTTCTACGACAAGCAAGGGCTCAACGTGACCCTGATGAAGTACGCAAGCTGGTCCGTGGTGCGGGATGCAGCGATTGCCGGAGAGCTAGACGCCTACCATATGCTGGCGCCGATGCCCATCGCCATGTCCCTGGGGCTGGGGTCCACGCCGTTTCAGGTGAAGCTGGCCAGCATTGAGAACAACAACGGCCAGGGCATTGCGGTGGCCAACAAGCACCTGGGCAACGTCAACGGCCCAGAAGACTTTAAGGGCATGACCATCGGCATCCCCTACGACTACTCCAACCACAACCTGCTGCTGCGCTACTACCTGGCCTCGGGCGGCGTAGACCCCGACAACGACGTAAAGCTGATTGTGCTGCCGCCCCCCGACGCGATCGCTAAGATGTCCACCGGGCAGATTGACGCCTTTATTCTGCCGGACAACTTTACCCAGCGGGTCGTCTTCGACGATATTGGCTTCATCCACCTGCTCACAAAAGACCTGTGGCCGGGGCACCCCTGCTGCGCATTTGTGGCCGCCCAGGAGTGGATCGACGAATATCCAAACACCTTTCGGGCGCTCAATAAGGCCATTATTGACGGGGCGAACTACGCCAACGTGCCGTCCAACCGCAGGGAAATTGCGGCGGCGATCGCCCCCCGAAAATACCTGAACCAGCCGGTGGAGGTGCTGGAAGCGGTGATGACCGGCAGCTTTGAAGACGGCCAGGGCAACGCCTTAGAGGTACCGGACCGGATCAACTTCGATCCCTATCCCTGGAAGAGCTTTGCCGGCTGGATTTCAACTCAGCTGGTGCGGTGGGACTACATGCCGACCGACAAAGCAGACTACGAGGCGATCGGTGAGCAAATCTTTTTAACCGACCTGGCGCGGGAGCTCTCTGAGGAGCTGGGCGGTGAGCCGCCCCAGGAGTTGACGCGGGTGGAAGATTTAAAATTTGGCGAATTTGATCCCAGTGAACCCAAGGCGTATCTCAAAGCGCAGCTTGATCAGTACGAGATATAGGTGATGAGACATTGGGTTATGGAACGAGGCCGCTACGACCCCAGCGCCGCCTCATTCACCATTTGAAGCAGGGGCGACACCCCGACTTTCCGGGCCGCGATCGTATCTGCAACGTATTGAGCATCTCGGGCCACCCCCGAAAATCGCCCCGATCCCCAGGTATAGAGCCACGGCAGCCCCAAGAAGTAGAGCCCGTGGCAGGTGCTCACGCCGCGCCGGTGCCCCGGATAGCCCCTGCCGTCGAACGCGGGAATCTCGATCCAGCTAAAGTCCATGCCGTAGCCAATACACCAGATGACCGACGTAATCTTGGCGGCGCGATAGTCTAGGACCTCGGGCTCAGCGTCCGGCTGCCAAACGGGCTTGTAGGGCGGCTCCTCAGGCGCAGCGATGCCCCGGGCGGCAATAAACTTGTCAATCGTTTGCTTAATGCTCGCCGCTACGGCGTCCGCCTGGTCAAGGTTTTCTGTCAGATTGGGCTGAAACCGCAGCTGGCCAGTGTCGGCCTCAATGTCCTGCAGCCTGCCGTAGAGCTGCATCCCTTCTAACGCAAACTGCCGCAGATCGATCTCGTGCCCGCCGTCGCGGCCCGTGAGGTAGTGGTTAGTTTTGTTGCGCACCTTTTCTTTCTCAGGGTGCTCATCGATGGGCATATCGTAGTAGCCCATCTGGTCGAGCCAGTCCACCACGTCCTTGCCGCGATACGTGCGGGGCGATCGCGGGGCGCTGCCGGTCGACAAATGCACCTGTCGGCCAGCCAGGTGCAGATCTTCTGCAATTTGGCAGCCCGACTGCCCGCTGCCCACAACCAACACCGTGCCCTCGGGCAGGCTCTCAGGATTGCGATAGTCCGATGAGTGGATCTGCAGGATGCCTTTGGGCAATCGCTCTGCTGTGGTGGGAATGCGAGAACGATGGTAGCTGCCGGTGGCGACCACCACCTGATCTGCCGTAATCTCTCCCGCCGAGGTCGTCAGCTCAAACGCTGAGTTTAGCCGCAGCCGCTGCACCGCGACCCCCTCACGCAGCGGTGGATCAAAATGCCTTGCATAGCTCTCGATGTAGTCCACGATCTTGTCCCGCTGCATAAACCCGTCGGGCTCGGTTTCGGAGTAGTCGCGGTAGCTATACCCCGGCAGGGCACATTGCCAGTTGGGCGTTACCAGACAAAACGTATCCCATCGCTTTTTGCGCCACGAGTGGGCTACCTTGTGCTTCTCAAAGATTACGTGGTCAATGCCGCGCCGCTGCAGGCAGTAGCTCACCGATAAGCCAGACTGCCCGCCCCCAACCACAGCAACCGAGTAATGTGCGCTCATCTATCAGTCTGTGCAGCAACATCTGAACCATAGACGGTGACAGTGAGTTATCTGGTAATCTGGGCTACAACAAAGCCGAGTTTAGCAGTATCACTAGGGTTGGCGCACCCCGTGCGCGCCGCAGTCGATAGCCGCCTGATGCGACCTCTCCATAAAACCAGGTTTTCTAAGGTGCGACGGCGTTAACCGTACCCAACAATACAGCGATATTCGCTTATTTCCGCTCAACTAGTAGCACGACCTTCCTCTTGCCTCCTATGAATTCTTCCATTGAGGCCGGCGCCACACCTCTGCCCGAGCTCAATATCACTCGACTGCTGTTCGACCTGCGCCGGGTCAACCAAGTCGCACAGGAGATTTCAGGCAATTTAAACGCTAGCGACATCGCGCGCCAGATTACGGAGGCCCTGATACAGCAGTTTGACTGCGCCTTTGCTCGGCTGTGGGTTGTCGCGCCCGACCGCACCTCCCTGAAGCTGCTGGCCTCTTCTGGGCTGCATACGCGCATCGATGGCGACTTTGCCCAGGTGCCTATGGGGGCCTATAAGGTCGGAAAAATTGCTCAAAACCGCGTACCGTTTCTCAGCAACCAGCTCACCCAGGAGTCTTGGGTCAAAGACCGAGACTGGGCGATCGCCCACAAGCTAAAAGGGTTTGCGGGCTACCCCCTGATTTCACGGGACCGGGTGATTGGGGTGCTGGTTTCCTTCAGTCATGATGCCATGGCGGCCGAGTTTCTGGAGGTGCTACAGGTGTTGTGTATGGCCACCGCCGTGGGCCTCGACGCCGCCATGCAGTCTCAGCCGCAGCCCTCCCCCCTCGCCCCGCGCGGCATCAGCTGGGCCCTGTCGGAATGGCTCGCTGCCGTCTTGTCTCCCACCCAGCTCACGCTCGTGGGCACCGAGCGACCGGTGGCCCCATCCATAGCCTACGTTGTGCTGCGCGCCGCCGAACGCCTCACCCAGGTGCAAAGCCAGTACTGCCGGCTGATCTATAGCGCAGATGTCCTGACCCTAGAGGCCGTCGTCGAGACCACAGGAGCCAGCACGCTGACGTCAGTGCTGAGGTACCTCAGTCCCCTACAGCGCTTTGTGATGGCCTGCCGAGGTACGCTGCAGCTCACCCCCGATGTTCAAGGGATGCTGCTTCAGGTCAAGCTATCGATTCCCTGCGCTGAGGCCAACGCCGTCAACGGCGCTAGCCCCTCAGCCTCCCCTGTGCTTTCAGACCGCGAGCAGGAGATTCTGGCGCTGCTGGGCCAAGGCTACCGCGATCGCGACATTGCCGAGACGCTGCACATCAGCCAGAGCACCGTCAAGTTTCACATCAACAACAGCATTGCCAAGCTTAAGGCCAAGAACCGCTATCAGGCCGTCTATGAAGCCGCCATTCACGGCTGGATTTAACCCCAGCACCTATCAAAACTAGTAGGCCAGGGTACGGGCGATCGCCTCTAAACCGGTGCGACCTAGCGGTTAATACAGATCTACTGGTTTTGTAGCACCCGCTACCCAGACTGGGTTTCATTCCCCGTAATGTGCTGCATATTGAAACATCTTTGATCTGAATGCCGATCTGAAGCGACATAGCGAATGTCCTGACGCATTAGAACGTTCGCGCTCAGCTGCCGACGAAACTTAAGGCTTTGCGCCAACAGAGTTGTCCTAAGCGACTGGATTAACGCGGTATTTTCTAACTTCAAGTTCAACCTCAAGGGATTTACTTATGCCTGAAGTCACTACTCCAGCCCACAAGGCGGGCGACTTTTTCGTCGATTACGAAGAGAAGGTTTTTCCCGACGTTCAAGCCGATCCGGGCGAGAAAGCGCTCGTCACCTTTCACACCGTGGCCTTTGAAGGGTCAATCGGACTGGTCAACCTGCTGCAGGCGACGCGGCTGATCCGTAAAGGGTTTGAGACCTCGGTACTGCTCTATGGCCCTGGGGTAACCCTAGGCGTGCAGCGGGGCTTCCCCAAGATTGGGGATGAGGCGTTTCCAGGGCACCAGGCGCTCAACAACCAGCTCAAGAAAGTGATGGATGAGGGCGGCAAGGTCTACGCCTGCCGCTTCGCCCTGCAGGCTCTCTATGGCCACGGTGAGCCGTCTCTGATGCCTGGCATTCGCCCCATTAACCCGCTGGACGTGCTGGATTTGGTGCTGCTGCACCGCAAGGAGGGTGCGTTTATTCTCGACACCTGGACGATGTAATCCCCTTTATATCGGTGCTGTTGAGGATATGGCACTGCCATGCCCCTACCTCCCCATACCGCCATGCCCAATCCAACTGTCCGCGCTGCCGCCGCCCAAATCAGCCCCGTGCTGTTCGACCGAGCCGGCACCACCGAAAAGGTGCTGGAGGCGATCGCCCAGGCCGCCCGTGGGGGGGCGCAGCTGATTGTCTTCCCGGAGACGCTCATCCCCTACTACCCCTACTTCTCCTTTGTTCAGCCCCCGGTACTGATGGGCAAGTCGCACATGCGCCTGTACGAAGAGGCGGTCACGGTGCCGGGCCCCGTGGTGGATGCGGTGGCTCGAGCGGCGCGCTCCTACGAGATGGTGGTGGTGCTTGGGGTGAATGAGCGTGAGGAAGGCTCCCTGTACAATGCCCAGCTCCTGTTTGACGCTGACGGCACCCTGCTGCTGAAGCGCCGCAAGATTACCCCCACCTTCCACGAGCGCATGGTGTGGGGTCAGGGAGACGGGGCCGGGCTGACCGTGGTGCCCACGGCGGTAGGGCGCGTCGGGGCGCTGGCCTGCTGGGAGCACTACAACCCGCTGGCCCGCTACGCGCTGATGGCGCAGCACGAGCAGATCCACTGCGGCCAGTTTCCGGGCTCCATGGTCGGCCAGATTTTTGCGGACCAGATGGCGGTCACCATGCGCCACCACGCCCTAGAGTCGGGGTGCTTTGTGGTCAACGCCACCGGTTGGCTCACCCCCGAGCAGCGCCAGCAGATTACCCCCGATGAGCAGCTGCAAAAGGTGCTGAGCGGCGGCTGCTACACCGCCATTATCAGCCCTGAAGGGGTGCCGCTGTGCGATCCGATTTTAGAAGGGGAAGGGGTGGCGATCGCCGACCTAGACTTTTCCCTAATCACGAAGCGCAAGCGAATGATGGACTCGGTGGGCCACTATGCCCGTCCCGATTTACTCAAAATGCAGCTCAACCGCGAGGCCTGGAGACCGCTGCAGCCGCAGGGCGTCGCCAGTGCCTCTAGCCCCGCAGCGGCAGCCGCAGCCGCTGCCAACGAACCCGATGATTTGCCCCAACCCATTACTGACGCCCATGAATAAGCAGCAACTGATCACCGATTTGCAGTCCCAGGGACTGCGGGTAGAAGACGGCGCGGCGGGCGCAGCGGGCCGGCGCGGCGGGGCCGGCCCTTCTGACCACAAGGCGGTCACCATTGACGGCACGACGGTGATGGTGCCTATCTATACCGGCGCGGCAGATCAGTCGCCTTACTCTGTGCAGTCTTACTCTGTGCAGTCTTACTCTGCGCCAAGCGAGACGACCCGCTTGCCAGCGGCTTCCGAGCAGCCGAGCGACAATTCTCACGCTGTCCGTCTCCAGCGCGAGGCCGTCGACTTGGGGGCAGCGATCGCCTTCCCCCCGCGCCCCAGGTTTTACGACCTCGCTACCGCCGACGGCACCCCCTACTGGAAGATTGCCCTGCTCCACAGCCGCGACGTGCTGGCCACCACGGTGCTGCAGACGTGCATGCGCTACCGCGACCCGGCTACCGCCTGTCAGTTTTGCGCCATTGAGAATTCGTTGACCGAAGGGCGCACCGTCGCCCGCAAGCACCCGGAGCAGCTGGCAGAAGTGGCCGCCGCCGCCGTCGCCTTGGACGGGGTTACCCACATGGTAATGACCACCGGCACCCCCAGTACCCCAGACCGGGGAGCGGCCCACCTAGCCGCCTGCGCCCAGGCTGTAAAGGCCCGAGTCAGCCTGCCCATCCAGGCCCAGTGCGAGCCCCCCGACGACTTTGGCTGGTTTGCCCGCCTGAAGGCGGCGGGGGTAGATAGCCTGGGCATGCACTTAGAGGCGGTGGACCCCGAGGTGCGCGCCAAAATCATGCCCGGCAAGGCCGAAATTCCGGTGTCTCGCTACTTTGAGGCCTTTGCGGCGGCGGTGGCGGTGTTTGGCTGGGGCCAGGTGAGCACCTACCTGCTGGCGGGCCTGGGGGACAGCGTCGAGGGGCTGACTGCCGCCTGCGATCGCCTCATCGATATGGGGGTTTACCCTTTTGTGGTGCCGTTTGTCCCCATCACGGGGACGTCCCTAGCGCACCATCCCGCGCCGACCCAGGACTTTATGACGGCGGTGTACCGGGCGGTGGGCAGCAGGCTGCGGCGAGCGGGGATGTCGTCGGCCCAGATGAATGCGGGCTGCGGCAAGTGCGGGGCCTGCTCGGCACTTTCTCTGTTTGAATAAGCCCCTGTTTGAATAAGTCTCTGTTTGAATAAGCTTTTTTTGAATTAAGACGCTAAGGAGCAACCCATGGCCAATCGCTACCGCTTCGAGCTAGCGCGATCGCCTAAAGCAATCTGCGACTACTATGCGCTGCGGCAGACCATCTTTTGCTACGAGCAAGGCCTGTTTGAGGGCAGCGATGCTGACGCGATAGACCAGACGGCCTACCCAATTGTGGCGCTGCAGACCGACTCCCCTTTCCTCGCCATGCCCTCGGTGGTGGGCGTGGTGCGCATCTACGAAACTGAGCCGCGCCAGTGGTACGGCGGGCGGCTTGGGGTGCATATCGACTACCGGCGGGTGGGGCGCATTGGCAAAGGGCTGATTATCAAAGCTGTCTCCACCGCCAATGCCTGGGGCTGCGATCGCTTTTTGGCCACTGTGCAGCTTCAAAACGTGCGCTTCTTTCGCCGTCTGCACTGGCAGTCGCTAGAATCTGTGAGCATTCAGGGTCGTCCTCACCACCTAATGGAGGCTGATTTGGCGGCCTACCCGCCCGGCGTCGAGCCCCGCTTTATGCCGCCGAGTTGTGAGGAGCTGCAGGCCTCGTAATGAGTGACTCTGCTCCAGAGACTATAGCGCTAGACGCTGACGCAACGGCCCAAACGCCAAAAAGCAGCTTGAGCGCAATCGCCGCTGAGCTGAGGCAGGCGGTCAGCCTCCAGGGTAAGCGGGACATTCAGATGGCGGCCCGGCAGCTGGGTCACCAGGCGCTGCACCCCCACACCCAAGCGCCCATCGACCTGGGAGACGACTGCGCCGCCATTCCCCAAGCCGACGGCCATCTGCTGCTGGCCGCCGAGGGCCTCTGGCCGCAGCTGGTCGAATCCGAGCCGTGGTTTGCGGGCTGGTGCGCCGTGATGGTGAATGTTAGCGATATCTATGCTATGGGCGGTACCCCGCTCGCGATTGTCGATACGCTCTGGGCTGAATCGATTCAAGAAGGTCAAGCCCTTTGGGCAGGGATGAAAGCCGCGTCCCTTGCCTACGGCGTTCCTATCGTCGGGGGGCATACCAACTGTCGCAGCGACTACACCGCCCTTTCCGTCGCTATTTTGGGGGAAAGTCAGCATTTGCTAAGTAGCTTTGAGGCTCAGCCTGGCGATCGCTTGCTGATGGCGGTGGATTTGCGCGGTCAGCGCTTCAAAAACTATCCCTTTTGGAATGCGGCTACAACCGTTACCCCTCAGCGCTTGCGGGAAGATTTAGCGGTCTTGCCTCGACTAGCAGCGCGGGGCTGGTGTCGGGCCGGCAAAGATATCAGCATGGGCGG